>NZ_CBFFRH010000007.1:0-359309 GCF_965644255.1 Pseudomonas sp. LRF_L74
TGATCGACTGCCTGCTTTCAAAATCGGCGAAGGCTGAACTTGGCGGGAAATGCCGGGCTATTTCAGACCATCCCTAAGCAAATCAGTCGCAACCGTCTGTAAATTATTGGATTAACCGGCTATGCCTTGCTGTAGCTGTGACAGCTTTAACACATCGGTATACATGCCTGTAATTCCTGTAATTCTCTGCAACACCCCACCGCTCACCGGCATAAGGAATCATACACTATTACCACTGCTCTACCCTGGATGATTTAGAGGTTGATAAATGTGTTGTAGTGAAAACATAATTATATCTTTGAATTGACACATATGTGCATAGACTTTCTGGGCGCGCCCTCAGTTTTGATTGCGTAATATCTTGCAGGTGATCCAGCACTGATATAATGAACTGATATCTCACACTCGCTATTTTTCCATTCTGGATGCAGCCCAAAACAGTCTGTACCACTGGAAAATGATATCTGTAGACGTGCGCCTAAATGAATGTGCCTGTCATGCTTGTCGTCTTGCCCTTTGCTATCAGAGTAGAAACAAGCGATTTCAGCTCTCGGTTTTACTTTTAGAAGCCGCTCTTTGACTGATTTAGCACTTATTGTTGATGCACCGCTCTTGTCGAAATTACTAATGATAGTGACCTTGACATTGTCGCATGCAAATCTAATGACGTTTTCAAAAAAGCAAACCGAGGAATCCTTAATGAATTTGTCATATATCACAACTTGGCGCTCAGCCACAAAATAGTTTCTTATTACTGAATGCTTATAACTGGTTGCTGAATTTAGTAGCAACGTTTGGATTACTGAGTTACCAGGCATGCTAGCAATACTGCAACTCCATGACGTATCAACCAAAGTGACTCCGTAATCCCTTGCTTTGTTAGTAAGCTTTGGGCTTGTGAGGTCTTCTTTAATTAAGAGATGCCCGTTCATGTATGCAGCACCTATATATGACTCATTTAGGCAATTAGAACCATCTAGCCCATAATCCGCCATTTCTTTGTTAGTTACAATTCTAAGTCTATCTTGTGTTGAAAACAGTCGGGCTAGCCAATCTTTTCCGAGTCCACTTCCATCTGACAAGATCTTATCGCTGTAATCATCGATGATGAGATCTGTTACGCCCAGGATAGAGGGCCTCAGTATATCAGCTAGAGTTTCATTGCCTCCGCTGAAAACATCAGCAATAGCGTCGGCATCTATTGTTAGTCTCATGCCCCCCCCTTACGGCTCTATAGCATTGCTCGAGTTGATTTCGGCTATTTTGTTTTTTAGTATTGTTTTAGAAATGTGATAGCTCTCATCAAAGAAGCCTGCTGGCCATCCACCCTCTATCTCTCCCCATTTGTTCAGCTCCATGTTTGTCACTTTCGTCTTATGAAAGTAATAGATTTTTATTTCTTGAGGTTTGATGGCATTTTTCTTGTCCGTCATGCCATTTGATATCTGTAGCTGTAGACCTTTTAATATATGCTCGCTATGAGTTTCTATAATAAAGCGTAGACCGTGCTTAGTAGCGTCCGTCAAGAACTTACCAAATGCAACTTGGGCTTTAGGGTGTAGGTGAAGCTCAGGCTGTTCAATTATAAGTGTTTCACCAGCTTCCATTGCTGCTGCTTGCACTAGAATAGGCAGAACTTGCGAGAACCCAAACCCGACGTCTGAAATAGAGTCTATTCTTCCGCTTGTTGTTGTTTTAAGTCGTACAACGTCGTCATTTTGTTCAACACTGATATTGTAATCTGGAAATATAAGTGCAAACCATTTTGTAAAGTTTTCATATCTTGCTTTGTGTATTTTTGTTTTGGTACGATCTTCAAGAGATTTTTTGTATAGATATGAAAGAGCAAGCGGAGTAGTTTCCCCATTAGTGCCCACATAAGAAGTATGCGCAGAAAGCTTATAACTTCTGTAGGGACTCATTCTTAGCGGGCCTAAATAGTGGACCTTTGCTAATATTGACTCGGTTTGTCGTATAGCTCTTTGAAAAAGATCGTTCTTCATTCTTTTGCTGTTGTAACCATGAGTCCTTTCCAAGTCAGTTTCTACTGAAAAACGATGATCAAATGTTACCTTTGTTGGAATGCTCAAATCCTCAACAAACTTCTTCATCTCGTTCGGAATTCCATTACCAAACCACCATGCGACTGCATTCGGATCTGCTGTGAACTGATAGTAACTTCGTGTCTTAGGCTTCGCGATTTTAATCGATGTGACACTTAAAGCTTCAGGGTTTAACAGTGGGAAAACTGGATTACTTATAAGACTGGATATACTTTGCCCGTCTATTGAGCGAGTGGACTCTACAAAAGAATTTAATTTTGCCTGACTCGTTAGCGTGTCGAACTCGTATATAAACTTATGCTCAGTCTCGTGTTTAGGAGGGGCTCCTTTTTTGTTCGACATGTGATAAGTTTTGTATTCTGAGCTTCTTATGGAAATGCTAAATTTATTTTTGGTGTTGTGGTCTTTTATATAGTCCTTGTATAGACCTAAGTCTACAAACTCACCTTGAGCATTCCAGCTTTGGAATTTATTATTTTGGGAAAAGGTTTGCGCCAGTCCAAGTATAGCTCTGAGCATCGATGTCTTGCCGGAGCTATTTTCTCCGTACACCAAGGTTATTGGTGCTCTTAGATCCATCTCTAACTCAGTAAATTTTTTAAAATTTTCAATCTTTATGCTATTGATATTCATCTGTCGCCCAGTACGTTGCCCGAGAGTGATTAATAGTTTAAAACCAATCACCACAGCGGGTTTTAGTTATTTTTTGTAGGCAGAAACGGTCACTGCTTACATTACATTTTTTGAAGTAATATTTTACTGTCTTCCGATATTCGCAATGTTCAATAATTTCACTGCGCTCGTTCATGAACACGACTGACTAGATAATTCTCGATTATCAGATTGAACCGTTTTTGAGATTCGTAACTCTTCACGTTTTTCGCTGGTGCAGTAGCCAGTTCTTGCTTCTGCGCTGCCATTGCGGTCATGCAGATAGTGATAGCTATAGTTATAGCTACGGCGGTGACTGGTAACTTCATTACGCATCCTTACAAGTGTTATCCATTCCTACGGGCAATCCAGCGCCTAGCTACTTTCTGGGTGATCGCTATCCCGCGTTGGGTCGGTTCAAGTTTCGGTTGGCTTCGTCGTAGTCAGGGCTTGTTTGCCCTATCTCTGGGGCGATCTCGCCGCTTGATAGCCATAGGGCATACTGCGGATAGATCTTCACCAACACATCTATCTCATCAGTACTTACCCTCACCGCGCCTTTGCTCACGCTTTTCCAGCGATCATGATCGCCATTCCCCATTTCGCTGGCTTTCTTCGGCCCCAGCTTCTTAATCAATAAACGTGCTCTATCGGCTGAGCTTGTCATATAGAAAACAATTTCACTTTGTTCGGGGGCATCTATTGCCCTTAAGACACGGCAAGGGATATATTTTCCCCGAGAGAAAATATTGCCCCGGACCTATCGGATTAATGCTGATTATAGTGGATTAAAGCTTATGGATACGGAAGGTCTTGACTCGCAAAAGCTGCACGGAGCCCCGCCCTTGATGCCATGGCAGAAATTTGCCGACTGGATCGGCATGAGCGATGAGCCAATTGTCGTTCGTACCTGGCTAGAGCGCGGCTATATCCCAAGCCTTAAGGTCGGCAAGCGCGTGATGGTCAATGTCGCGTTGCTAACTCATCAGCTCCTTGAAAAGGAGTGGGATGCATGAGTTATGAGCCCCAATCGCTACCTGCGCCTCCCTACACCCCTCTGAGGGCTGACGGCATGAACGATCAACTGAAAACCTTCCTTTCCGATCTGCTGTATACCCTCACGGAATTTCGCAAGTTCGGGGGCTCTCGTTTCGACTCTTTCGTTTATGCACTGGGCAAGATTTCTGCTGCTGAGACCTTGGGCGTTATTGATTACGACCAGTTCAAACTCCTGCGCGATCTTTTGGTGAATGCCAGTTGTCATCAAACCGACCCGTTTCCCTGCGCTGAGAATTCTGGCCCGGTTATGGATGCTCTGGTCGCATGGAGTCGTCGTGAGGCTGCAGCTGTTGAGGTAAAGCCCCCTGTGCAGGTTGCTGAGCCTGAGCCGCTAAAGTCTCGCCCCTCGTGGCTGGATGGGGGGTGAACCGCCCCGGGTATCGCGGAGGCTCCACCTTTTGAAAAACTGGAGCCACTATGCCAAAGCCACCTAAATTCTCCCCTGAAATTCGTGAGCGTGCCGTGCGGATGGTCTACGAAGTCCGCGAGTCGCACGACTCCCAATGGGCAGCCATCGAGGCCGTGTCCAGCAAAATTGGTTGTACCGCCCAGACTTTGAGCAACTGGATTCGCAAGGCGTCTTCTCCTGCCAAGGCCAATGCACCGGAGGATCCCCGGATTAAAGCGATGGAGCGCGAGATTCGTGAGCTCAAGAGGGCCAACGAGATCCTCAAGATCGCCAGCGCTTTTTTCGCCCAGGCGGAGCTCGACCGCCGTTTGAAGTGATCTGGTCGCTTATCGACGAGCACCGCAAATCCTTTGGGGTCGAGCCTCTGTGCCGCGTGCTGCACGTGTCTCCATCGGCTTACCGACGCTATGCCGCACGTTTGCGTGATCGTTCACGACCTTCAGTTCGAGCGATCCGCGACGAGGCGCTTGCCGTGCAGATTCGCTGTGTCTGGCAAGAAAACTACGAGGTCTATGGGGCCAGGAAGGTCTGGCGCCAGATGCATCGCGAACACCAGGCTGTGGCGCGCTGTACAGTGGAGCGCCTGATGCGTGGGATGGGGATATGCGGTGCGACACGTGGAAACACGGTGAAAACGACGCAAGCGGACCCCGAAAATCCCAATCCAAGAGATCGGGTGAAACGTCAATTCACTGCTGAACACCCCAATCAGCTCTGGGTCGCCGATTTCACGTTCGTTTCAACCTGGCAGGGATTTGCCTATGTCGCGTTCATCGTGGATGTCTACTCGCGGTTCATCGTCGGTTGGCGTGTCAGCCGGCACATGCGCACGGAGTTTGTCCTGGATGCGCTGGAACAGGCACTTCACGCCCGTCGGCCAGAGCCCCACCGGCTGATCCATCACAGCGACAGGGGATCGCAGTACCTGTCGATTCGCTACAGCGAACGGTTGGGTGAAGCCGGTATCGAGCCGTCGGTTGGCAGTACCGGCGACAGCTACGACAACGCCTTGGCGGAAACCATCAACGGGCTTTACAAGGCAGAGTTGATCCACAAGCAGGGTCCATGGAAAAGTGTGGAAACGCTGGAGTGGGAGACGCTGAAATGGGTGCGTGGTTCAACCAGCAGCGCTTATTGGAGCCGATTGGAAATATTCCACCCGCTGAGTTTGAGGCACTATACGAACAGAGTCAGGCAGCAATCCCCATTGCTGCCTGACTCAAACACAATAGCCTCCGCGATACCCGGGGCGGTTCAAATTGCCGATCAAAAACGGCTGAAAACCCATCTTGGTCACCTCGTCCGAAAGATAACCGCCGACTGTCTGAGCTTGTGCAGCTCTGGTATGACCTGCACGGTATTCAGCTAACTGACGGCCTCCGTCGTTTCGCTATTCTGAAAGCCTCTGCGCAGTTCATGGGTGATCCAAAAGCCCGTGCTGTTGACGGTGCCTTGATCGCATCTGCGCGTGCTCGCTGGATCGCAAAAGGGGTTACCGGCAAGACTGCTAACAATCGCCTGGGCTACCTCAAGTCCGTTTATAACGAGTTACACAAGCTCGATGTGATCGACTTTCCTTGCCCTTTCAGTCGCATCAAACCAATCCGCTTACAGGAAAAGCCACTTTCCTACCTGACAAAACCCCAGATTACAGAGTTGCTCGATGCACTGCGCAAGCGTACTACAGCCCCACACATCTACATGATTGCGCTGATCTGCTTATCAACCGGGGCGCGTTGGGGGGAGGCTCAGGCGTTAACGCCTACAAGGATTGGGGCGGGGGTGGTGACGTTTGCAAATACCAAGTCAAAACGAGTGCGTGCGGTTCCGGTGACTCAAGCGTTGATCGAATCATTACGCCAGCATTGGTCAGACCATGGCCCATTCACGAATAGCATTGGCGTGTTTCGCAAGGCTCTGCACGAAACTTCAATCAAGCCTCCCAAAGGCCAAGCAAGCCACATTCTCCGCCATACCTTTGCCGCTCACTTCATTATGGGTGGTGGGCATATCGTCACGCTGAAAGAGATTCTTGGTCATGCCTCTCTCAACATGACAATGCGTTATGCACACCTAGCGCCTGAACATTTACATGATGCAATTAGGCTTGGACCAATGGCATCAATCTCACTTGTTACACAATAGGGTTAGCTTGCAAATACGCTTTTGCACGCGTTGCTACCAAATACTTAATAAAATCGCCAGACAGGATTAAGCCTCCTCCAAGGCAAGCTATAAAGCTTATCAATCCATAAAATGGGCCATTTTGTATGTTGGCAAGAAGAAAGAATATGAAGTAATAGATTCCTGCAAAAGGAAAAAAGAATAAGCAAATAGCGCCTAAAGCTGCGCCAACAAAATCCATTTTAGGGATAACTATTTCTGGTTCTGTAGTCAACGGCTTGAATCTAAGGTGTTCAGATATAGCTTTAAGCTGAAAGCGACTCCACTTCCCAACTGCTGAAAGCTTAATCAGGTATTCCATATATTTAGTGCTGGTTGATATTCCTGAGGTAATTCTAAAACATTCAGAAGCTATCGATTCTTCTAGGTAGACATGTAAAGTCTTTCCCACTTCAACTTTTGACTTTAGAGACTCAAGCCTATCAATTCGTCTCTTAACAAAGTACTCATCGTGAAAATCAAATATCTTTTTAGCCGCAGTAATTAGCTTAAGGGCCAATATTAAACATGCAACAACAGTGATGTTGAAATTGCTTATGCCAGTGGTCAGCTTTTCAGCTGTAGATATGAGCCAATCCATGCAGATGAATTCCTTGGGCACTGAGGTCAGCAGGCCGGTTTCGACACCAGCCATCAGCTAAAATGAAAAAGCCCTGTAAAAACAGGGCCTAATCATGCGGATTCTGGAGCGGGCGAAGGGAATCGAACCCTCGTCATGAGCTTGGGAAGCTCAGGTAATGCCATTATACGACGCCCGCTTCGAGCGGCTGACTTTGTACCAGAATCACGCCGCCAGGTGAAGCGCAACATACGGCGCCTCATCTGGCCAAGCGCATGGACTCACGTGGCTTTCGCCTGCGGCAGCGAGCGGCGGCTGACATTCAGGGCGACGATACTGCCCACCACGGTCAGGCCTGCCAGGGAATACAGGGCCACATCGGTGGAGCCGGTCTGGTCCTTGATCCAGCCGACGATATAAGGGCTGAGGAAGCCGGCCATCTGTCCGACCGAGTTGATCAACGCCAGACCGCCAGCAGCCACGCTGGCACTAAGCAACGCGGTGGGCATCGGCCAGAACATCGGCAGGCCGGTCAGCGCGCCCATGGTTGCGATGGTCAGGCCGAGGATGGCGATGGCCGGCACGGCGGCGAAGTTGGCGGCGATGATCAGGCCTCCCGCGCCCATCAGCATTGGCACCACCAGGTGCCAGCGACGCTCGTTGCGGTGGTCGGCCGAGCGGCCGACCAGCAGCATGAATACCCCCGCCAGCAGGTAGGGAATGGCGCTGATCCAGCCAATCACCAGATTGTCGCTGAAGCCAAGTCCCTTGATGATCGACGGCAGCCAGAAGTTGATCGCGTAGACGCCGCTCTGGATACAGAAATAGACGAAGCCCAGTACCCAGATGATCGGCATGGTCAGCACGGACAACACCGAGGCATTGGCGGTGACGGGCCGGCTACGCAGGTCGGCGTCGATCTGCGCCTGTACATGCGCCCGCTCGGCATCGCTCAGCCAGCGCGCATCGGTGACCTTGTCGCAGAGCAGGAGGAACGCCAGCAGGCCGAGTACCACGGTCGGCAGGCCCTGGATGAGGAACATCCACTGCCAGCCGTCGAGGCCGCCCTGGCCATGGGCGAAGTGGTTGAGAATCCAGCCGGAGAACGGCCCGCCAAGCAAGCCGGAAACCGGGATCGCCGACATGAACAGCGCCATGATCCGTCCACGGCGATGGCCGGGATACCACTGCGAGAGATACAGCACGATACCGGGGAAGAAGCCGGCTTCGGCGGCACCGGTCAATAAGCGCAGCACGTAGAACTGAGTGGGCGTGGTGACGAACAGCAGGCAGGTCGACAAGGTGCCCCAGGCGATCATCATCACGCCGATCCAGCGCCGTGGCCCGAAGCGCGTCAGCGCCAGGTTGCTGGGCACGCCGCACAGTACGTAGCCAATGAAGAAAATGCCGGCGCCAAGGCCATAGACGGTTTCGCTGAACTTCAACGCGTCGAGCATCTGCAGCTTGGCGAAGCCGACGTTCACACGGTCGAGGTAATTGAACAGGTAGCAGATGAAGATGAAGGGAATCAGGTGCAGGGTGATGCGGCGATAGACCGTGTCGTCGGTAACGGCAGCATCACGATTCGATGAGCTGTGCATGTCAGTCTCGTCCTCGGAATTTGTTGTTCTTATGCCCGCGGGGGCTGCCTCCGAGCTTGGAGGAGCACAGCCGAATTGTCTTTGTCGGCCCGCACGAGGATGGCGAGCAAACTCTGTTCGATCGCACAATCATCCTCCTCTCGAAGCGTCTCCAGGGCTATCCCCCAAGACCTGCTTTGGGCAAAGCCACAATTGCGCGCCGCATTTGTTGTATGGTTCGGCTGCCTCGGCCAATCTGGTAGCCCGCCATGTTCGAACTGACCCACCCTCTCGCGCAAAACATCGTCGACCGTGCGATGGCGATCCTTCCCTACAACGTCAACGTGATGGATTGCCAGGGCCTGATTCTTGGCAGCGGCGAGGCGCAACGGATCAATACCCGTCACGAGGGCGCGCAACTGGTGCTGGCCAATCGCCGGGTCGTGGAGATCGACGAACAGGCCGCCAGGCAACTCAAGGGCGTGCAACCGGGGATCAACGTGCCGCTGATTCATGACGACCGACTGATCGGCGTGCTAGGCATTTCCGGTGATCCGCAGGTCTTGCGTACCTATGCCGAACTGGTGCGGATGACCGCCGAGATGCTGGTCGACCAGAGCCACATGCAAGCCGAGCAGCATTGGCGCAAGCAACGCTGTGACGATCTGCTGGGCGCGTTGCTCGGTGAGCGGGAGGTGCCCCAGAGGCTGGTCGACGAAGCCCGTCAACTCGGCCTCAAGCCTGGCCTGACACGCACCCCGTGCCTGATCGAACCCGTGGACTCCGGCAGCTCGACGGCACTGATCGACTGGTTGCGCGCACGCTACCCGGACAGTTGGTGCAGCATGCCCAGCATCGGGCTGGTGCAATGGTGCTGCCCCAGTGACGCGCTGGCAGAGCCCGAGCGCCTGGTCGAGCGCCTGGCCAGCCAGGGATGGCCAATCCAACGCCTGGCCGTCGGGCTTCCCGCCAGCGATATCCGTGCTCTGCGCCGTGGCTGCCAGCGGGTCGCCGAACTGCTCGCTTATGGCCAGAGCGTCAGGCCCGATTGCACGTTGTTGCCGATCAACCGCCATCGGCTACCTGCCCTGCTCTGGGCCCATCGCGAAGACGAGGGGGTTAGGGAACTGCTCTCGCCGTTACGCGACATAGTCGCTCGCGACAGTAATGGCCAGTTGATTCGCACCTTGCGCAGTTGGTGCAAACACGACGGCCAGCCCCAGGCCTGTTCCGCAGCCTTGGGGATTCATCGCAACAGCCTGCGCTATCGCCTGGAACGAATCACCGAGATCAGCGGCAAGAACCTGTCGCGTCTGGACCATCTGGTCGAGCTGTACCTGGGATTGCAGTTGCTGGAACCGAATGACGCCGCCGGTTTGTGAACCTGCACAATTCGAACCTTGCCTGCCTGTACACCCGGACAAAGCGAGCGACCCTCGAAGCATGCCAGCATGCGCAATTGCCTGGCCTGGAGCGCCCAACAATGAAAATCATCATCGCCCCCGACTCATTCAAGGACAGCCTCAGTGCCGCCGACGTGGCCAGTGCCATCGCCGATGGTTTGCGCGAGGTGTTGAAGGATGCCGAACTCGTCGAGTTGCCGATGGCCGATGGTGGAGAAGGAACGATCGACGCGATCCTCGCGGCCGTGCAAGGGGAAGACCGCAAATCCCGGGTCAGCGGCCCGCTGGGCCAGCCGGTCGATGCACGCTGGGGCTGGCTGCCGGACTCGCGCACCGCGATCATCGAGATGGCCGAGGCCAGCGGCTTGCAACTGGTCGCCCAGGCGCAGCGCAACGCCTGCGTCAGCTCGACGCGCGGCACTGGCGAGCTGATCCGGCAGGCGCTGGATGCCGGGGCGCGCAAGCTGATCCTGACGATTGGCGGCAGCGCGACCAACGACGGCGGCGCCGGCATGCTGCAGGCCCTCGGCGCACGCCTTCTGGATCGCCAGGGGCATGACCTGCCTCCCGGCGGCCTGGCCCTGGCGCAGTTGGCAACGCTCGACACCGGCACGCTCGATCCACGCCTGGCCGGGCTGGAAGTGGAGCTGGCAGCGGACGTCGACAATCCGCTGTGTGGCCCCAACGGCGCCTCTCATGTATTCGGCCCGCAAAAGGGGGCGAGCGCGGAACACGTGCGGCAACTCGATGCGGCGCTGGGGCATTTCGCCGACTGCACCGCACGCCTGCTCGGCAAGGATCTTCGCGACGAGCCCGGCGCCGGTGCGGCGGGCGGTATCGGCTTTGCCGCCAAGGTCTTTCTCGGCGCCCGCTTTCGCCCGGGTGTGGACGTGGTGGCGCAGATCACCCATCTCGACGCCCGTATCGCGGGAGCCGACCTGGTGATCACCGGCGAGGGTCGCTTCGATGCCCAGACCCTGCGGGGCAAGACGCCCCTGGGCGTGGCCCGTGTGGCAGCCGCCCGCCAGGTGCCCGTGATCGTCCTCGCCGGCACCTTGGGCGACGGCTACGAGCAGTTGTATCGCCACGGCATCCAGAGCGCCTTTGCCCTCGCTTCCGGCCCGATGACGCTGGACGAAGCCTGCGCCAGCACACCTCGGCTGCTGCGTGAGCGGGCGCGTGACATCGCCCGCCTGCTGTTGCTCGGCAAGCGCTTGCAAGGCCTTGCATGAGCGCCCCGTGACCATTCCCATGCGCGTCGCCGGCCGGAGCGACGAGCCGCCGGCGGACGACACGCCTACCCTCCCCGACTGAGCGCCAGCACCGTGTCCGCCAACGCCTGGGCAGCGCTCGAGAGCTGGTGCCCGGCCAGGCACAGCAAACCGACACGACGCTCGATGATCGGCTCGCTCAGCGCCACGCAGCGCGCGCCCAGTTCGATCATCTGGCGCTCGCACAGGCTGGGCACCGCGCTGACGCCCAGGCCCTGGGCAACCATGCGGCCAACGGTGACCAGTTGGTGGCTTTCCAGGGCAACCGGGAGCCGACCGTGCAGTTCGGCGACCTTATCCTCCAGGAGCAGACGCACCGCCGAAGGCCGCTGCAAGGTGATGAACGGCTCGCTCAGCAGTTGCCCCCAGCGGATTTCCTCATGCGCCACCAACCTGGAGTCCACCGGCAGCACGGCGACGAAGCGGTCGTTGTAGAACGGCATGAAATCCAGGCCATCGAGGGTTTCCGGCTCGAAGGCGATGCCCAGTTCGACCCGGCGGTTGCGCAGCATCTCCAGCACCTGTTCGTTGATCACGTCATGCACCGCCACGTTGATCCGCGGGTAGCGATCGCGAAACGCCTTGAGTGCCACCGGCAGCAGGTTGGCGGCGAACGACGGCATCGCGGCGATGGCCACCTTGCCCAGTTGCAGGGTGAAATGCTGACGCATCAGCTCCTCGGCATTATCCCAGTCCGCCAACAACCGACGCGCCACCGGCAACAGCGTTTCGCCCTCCGGGGTGAGCGCGACGCTACGCGTGGTGCGCACCAGCAGCGGCCCGCCGAGGTTGTCTTCCAGGGTCTTGATCGCCAGGCTCAGGGCCGGCTGCGAAAGGTGCAGGCGCTCGCAGGCCTGGGCAAAGCTCAGGCTGTGGGCCACGGCCAGGAAGGCGCGCAGTTGCTTTACGGTCATTAATCAGCCTTTCAAATCAATTAACAGTAAAAACAAAATTAACAAATGAGTCGTCAAAGCTGAAGCTATGCCCATTCAAACAAGAGGCGCAGCGCCATGAGTGGACTCGACAAACGCGTAGACAGTTACCAAGCGGCCCTGGAAGGTCTCGAAGACGGCATGACCGTCCTGGCTGGCGGCTTCGGCCTGTGTGGCATCCCGGAGAACCTGATCGGCGAGATTCGTCGTCGTGGTGTCAGCGGCCTGACCGTGGTTTCGAACAATTGCGGCGTGGATGGCTTTGGCCTGGGCGTGCTGCTCGAAGATCGGCAGATCCGCAAGATGATCGCGTCCTACGTCGGTGAGAACGCGCTGTTCGAGCAGCAACTGCTCAGCGGTGAACTGGAAGTCGAGCTGACTCCGCAAGGCACCCTGGCCGAGAAGTTGCGCGCCGGCGGCGCCGGCATACCGGCCTTCTTCACCGCCACCGGCTACGGCACGCCCGTAGCCGAAGGCAAGGAGGCACGGCAGATCAATGGCCGTCACTACATCCTCGAACCCTCGATCACCGGCGACTTCGCCATCGTCAAAGGCTGGAAGGCCGACCATTTCGGCAACGTCGTCTATCGCCACACCGCGCAGAACTTCAACCCGGTGGTCGCCACCGCCGGGCGTATCACCGTGGTCGAGGTGGAAGAAATCGTCGAGCCGGGCGAACTCGACCCCGCGCATATCCACACGCCAGGCATCTACGTGGACCGGATCATCCAGGGCCGCTTCGAGAAGCGCATCGAGAAACGCACGTTGCGTTAGGGCAGAAATGAGGCAGGAGCGGACGCTTACGTTCACCGTCATTCCCGCGCAGGCGGGAACCCAGAAGCGCTTTTTTATTTGGGTTCCCGCCTGCGCGGGAATGACGGCTATGTACACCGATCATCGGACAAGCGTCCGCTCCTGCCTCATGACAGCCACGTGATTCGCCCTTAATTAACCCATTACAAAAAGGAAATTCCCATGGCTCTTTCCCGCGAACAGATGGCCCAGCGCGTGGCGCGTGAACTGCAGGACGGCTACTACGTGAACCTCGGCATCGGCATTCCGACCCTGGTCGCCAACTATGTGCCCGAGGGCATCGACGTGATGCTGCAATCGGAAAACGGCTTGCTCGGCATGGGCGCCTTTCCCACCGAGGCCGAGGTCGACGCCGACATGATCAACGCCGGCAAGCAGACCGTGACCGCGCGCCAGGGCGCCTCGATCTTCGACTCGGCCGAGTCCTTCGCCATGATTCGTGGCGGCCACGTCGACCTGACCGTGCTCGGCGCCTTCGAGGTCGACGAAAACGGCAACATCGCCTCCTGGATGATCCCCGGCAAGCTGGTCAAGGGCATGGGCGGCGCCATGGACCTGGTGGCCGGCGCCGACAACATCATCGTCACCATGACCCACGCCTCCAAGGACGGCGAGTCCAAGCTGCTCAGCCATTGCAGCCTGCCGTTGACCGGCTGTGGCTGCATCCGCAAGGTCCTCACCGACCTGGCCTACCTGGAGATCGACGACGGCGCCTTCATCCTGCGCGAACGCGCGCCGGGGGTCAGCATCGAGGAAATCGTCGCCAAGACCGCCGGCAAGCTGATCGTGCCGGACGATGTGGTAGAGATGAGTTTCTGAAATTGGGTTGGCTAGACTCGGGGCTGATGAATGGCTGGATAGAGGCAGAAGCGGATGTTCGTGCGATGACCGTTATTACTCGGTGTATTTAGCCGTCATTCCCGCGAAGGCGGGAACCCAGAAGCGCTTTTTTATTTGGGCTCCCGCCTTCGCGGGAGTGGCGGTTAATAATCTTGAACGTCCGCTCCTGCCTCAAAACAGCCAACCCCACACTGAATTTCGACACGGAGAATCACCATGCAAGACGTCGTCATCGTTGCCGCCACCCGCACCGCCATCGGCAGCTTCCAGGGCGCCCTAGCGGCCATTCCCGCGCCGGAACTGGGCGCCGCCGTGATCAAGCGCCTGCTGGAGCAGACCGGCCTCGAGGGCGCACAGGTCGATGAAGTGATCCTCGGCCAGGTACTCACCGCCGGCAGCGGCCAGAACCCGGCGCGCCAGGCGGCGATCCTCGCCGGCCTGCCCCACGCCGTGCCGGCCCTGACCCTGAACAAGGTCTGCGGCTCGGGCCTCAAGGCCTTGCACCTCGGCGCCCAGGCGATCCGCTGTGGCGATGCCGAGGTGATCATCGCCGGCGGCATGGAGAACATGAGCCTGGCGCCCTATGTCATGCCCGCTGCACGCACCGGCCTGCGCATGGGCCACGCCAAGCTGATCGACAGCATGATCAGCGACGGCCTGTGGGACGCCTTCAACGATTACCACATGGGCATCACCGCCGAGAACCTGGTGGACAAGTACGGCATCAGCCGTGAGGCCCAGGACGCCTTCGCCGCCGCTTCGCAACAGAAGGCCGTAGCCGCCATCGAGGCCGGGCGCTTCGTCGACGAGATCACGCCGATCCTGATCCCGCAGAGGAAAGGCGAGCCCATTGCCTTCGCCACTGACGAGCAGCCTCGCGCCGGCACCACCGCCGAGTCCCTGGCCAAGCTCAAGCCGGCGTTCAAGAAGGACGGCAGCGTCACCGCGGGCAACGCCTCCAGCCTCAACGACGGTGCCGCCGCCGTGCTGCTGATGAGCGCAGCCAAGGCCGAATCCCTCGGTCTGCCGGTGCTGGCGCGTATCGCCGCCTACGCCAACGCTGGCGTCGACCCGGCGATCATGGGCATCGGCCCGGTATCGGCGACCAGGCGCTGCCTGGAAAAAGCCGGCTGGCAACTGGCCGAACTGGACCTGGTCGAAGCCAACGAAGCCTTTGCCGCCCAGGCCTTGGCGGTCGGCCAGGAACTGGGTTGGGAGGCGAGCAAGGTCAACGTCAACGGCGGCGCCATCGCCCTTGGCCATCCCATCGGCGCGTCGGGCTGTCGGGTCCTGGTCAGCCTGCTGCACGAAATGATCCGGCGCGATGCCCGCAAGGGCCTGGCGACCCTGTGCATCGGCGGTGGTCAGGGTGTGGCCTTGGCCATAGCCCGGTAGTCGCCGAGTGCATCCTGCAAGCCTCAAGCAAGCGCCTAAAACGCCCCGAGCGGCTTTTAACCTGTGGCTTGTGGCTTGACCTGACCTTTCGGTTAAGCTGACGCCCCCTGATCGCAGGAGGCCCCGATGTCGTCTGAAACCGTCCCCGCCACCCGGCACGCCACGCTCGTATCGCTGCTGGTGGCCGTCACCTTCTTCATGGAAAACCTCGACGCCACGGTGATCGCCACCGCCCTGCCGCAGATGGCGGAAAGCTTCGGCGTAGCCCCGGTCGACCTGAACATCGGCATCAGCGCCTACCTGCTGGCCGTGGCCATTTTCATTCCGCTCAGTGGCTGGCTGGCCGATCGCTTCGGCGCACGCCTGGTATTCGCCAACGCCATTGGCCTGTTCACCCTGGCCTCGGTGCTGTGCGCGATCAGTCCCGACCTGGAAACCTTCGTCGCCTCCCGGGTCCTGCAAGGCATCGGCGGTGCGCTGATGGTGCCGGTCGGGCGCCTGGCGGTCCTGCGCCTGACCGAGAAGAAGGACCTGGTGAAAATGATCGCGGTGATCACCTGGCCCGGCCTGGTGGCACCGGTGCTCGGTCCACCGGTGGGTGGTTTCATCGTCACCCATACGTCCTGGCCCTGGATCTTCTACCTCAACGTACCGCTGGGCCTGATCGCCCTCGCCTTCGCCCTGAAACTGATTCCCGTGCAACGCCTCGGCGAAGCGGTGCGCAGCTTCGATGGCCTGGGTTTCCTGCTGGTGGCCGGCGCCTGCGCGGCGATCATTCTCGGCATGGAGTGGATCGGTGGCGGCAGCGCGACCCTGGCCGCTGGCTTCGGCCTGGGCGCAGTGGGCGTGGTCCTCGCGTTCCTGGCGATCCGCCACAGCAGGCGCCATGCGAGCCCGTTGCTGCCACTGGATGCCGTGAGCCTACAGACCTTCCGCGTCAGCCTGGTCGGCGGTTCGCTGTTTCGCGCGGCGATCAGCGCCCTGCCCTTCCTGTTGCCGCTGTTGTTCCAGCTCGGCTTCGGCCTGTCGCCGGTCACCGCCGGCCTGCTGGTGCTCTGGGTATTCGCCGGTAACCTGCTGATGAAACCCTTCACCACGGCAGTGATGCGCCGCTGGGGCTTTCGCCGGGTGCTGCTGGTCAACGGCATCATCACCGTGCTGGCGATCCTCGCCTGCGCGATTCTCGACGCCGGGATGGCCTGGCCCTGGGTGGCCCTGATCCTGTTCATCGGCGGCCTGTCGCGCTCGATGCAGTTCACCTGCTACAACTCCATCGGTTTCGCCGATGTGCCGAAACAGCACATGAGTTCGGCCTCTACGCTGTTCAGCATGTTCTTCCAGCTCAGCATGAGCCTGGGCATCGCCGCGGGCGCCTTGCTCCTGCGCCTGGCACAGACCCTCCACGGCAACCAGGGCAGCGCCACCACCGCCGACTTCCAGCTGGCCTTCATCGGCGTGGCGGTGATTGCCGTGCTTGCCCTGATCGACATCCTGCGCCTGCCGGCCGATGCCGGTAGCGGGGTGCTGGAGAAACGCTGAGCGATCGCTCCGGCATCGTGGACAACAAATGGCTCGATGCTCTGCGAGCACCAGGGGCCCCCGCCGCCAGGCGTGGATATCGCAGGCATCGCCCAGCTTCTTGTGCGTACATGGCCCGCCCCTGGTCGCCGCCACACACGACCGATTAGGCCCGTCGATGGCGATTATCGAAACGCCGGTGTGTAACCGAAGCGCCGCAGGCTTTAGCCTCTGCGTCCTGATTCTGCCTGGAAGCTCCGCATGTCTTCATCGCATCCACAAATGACCCGCGCCCTGGTGCTGCTGTTCGCCTTCTGCTGCGGCGCCATCGTCGCCAACCTCTACTACGCCCAGCCGATCATCGATCTGATCGCTCCGGACGTAGGCCTGTCCAGCCACGGCGCCAGCCTGATCGTCTCGCTGACCCAGGTCGGCTATGCGCTGGGTCTGTTCTTCCTGGTGCCGCTGGCCGACCTGCTGGAGAACCGCCGATTGATGATCGCCACGGCCTTGGTCGCCAGCGCCAGCCTGATCGGAGCCGGCCTGGCCGAGCAGCCCAATGCCTTCCTGCTGCTGTCGTTGCTGATCGGCATCAGCTCGGTCTCGGTGCAGATCCTCATCCCGCTGGCCGCGCACCTGGCACCGGAGCAATCACGCGGCCGCGTGGTCGGCAACATCATGAGCGGCCTGCTGCTGGGCATCCTGCTCGCACGCCCGCTGGCCAGCCTGGTGGCCGATCACTTCGGTTGGCGCAGCATGTTCATCATCGCCGCCGTGGTGATGCTGCTGATCATCGTCGTGCTGGCGACCCGGGTGCCAGCCTACCGCCCGGCCCACCGCGCCAGCTACGGCCAGTTGCTGGCCTCGCTCTGGCACCTGTTCGCCCGCCTGCCGGTGCTGCGCCAGCGCGCACTGTACCAGGCGCTGATGTTCGGCGCCTTCAGCCTGTTCTGGACCGCCGTGCCACTGGAACTGGGCCGCGTGCATGGGCTGTCGCAGACGCAGATCGCCCTGTTCGCCCTGATCGGCGCCATGGGCGCCCTGGCCGCGCCGCTGGCCGGTCGCCTGGCCGATGCCGGGCATACCCACAAGGCATCGCTGGTGGCCCTGGCATTGGGCGTGGTCAGTTTTCTACCGGTGCTGGCGGTCCCTCGGTTCGCCCTCGGCGCCCTGGCCTTCACCGGCGTGGTGCTGGACCTGGCCGTGCAGATGAGCATGGTCCTCGGCCAACGGGCGATCTACAGCCTCGACCCGCACAGCCGCGGACGCCTGAATGCGCTGTACATGACCAGCATCTTCATCGGCGGCGCCAGCGGCTCGGCGCTGGCCAGCCCGCTCTACGAACAGGGCGGCTGGACGGCGATAGTGCTGTTGGGCAGTGCCCTGCCGCTGGTGGCGTTGGTGTGCTTTCTGCTGGGGCGCAGAGAGGGCTGAAGAGTCCTGTATTCAGACGTCTTTGATCAGGCCAATTATCGAAGTCAGATAGAATTTTGGGTTTCGCCCTGCTGGGCGAGTCACTTTTGGCAATTGCCCCAAAAGTAACCAAAAGGTCTCTGCCCCCAGCATACGGCCCCGTCTGCGCCGGGGTTCCTTCGCTCCATCAACGCTCCGAGGGCGCTCAGCGACGGGCCATCCATGGCCCAACGCTGCTCTCGCGGCATCCATTCCGCTCGACCCTCTACGCGCTGATTCCACTCAGCCTTCTGACGGGGCGTTTAGTGTTGCTTGATCGTTCGTGAAAGAAGAGCTGAAAGCTAAATCAATGGCCAGAAAGCTTTCTCAGCGTTTACGCAGGATCACGCTGCCAATCGAATAACCGGCGCCGAACGAGCTGAGCACGCCGAGGGAGCCGGTGGCGAGGTCGTCCTGGTTCTTGTGGAAGGCGATCACCGAACCGGCCGAACTGGTGTTGGCGTAGGTGTCGAGGATCACCGGCGCCTCGTGCGCCTCGGCATCGCGGCCGAGCAGCTTGCGCACGATCAGCAGATTCATGTTGAGGTTGGCCTGGTGCAGCCAGAAGCGCTTCACGTCGCCAACGTTCAACTGGTTTTCCTGCAGGTGCGCGGCGATCAGCTCAGCGACCATCGGGCAAACCTCCTTGAACACCTTGCGGCCTTCCTGGACGAACAGTTTGTCCAGCGCCCCGATGCCCTCTTCCGCCGCGCGGTTGAGGAAGCCGAAGTTGTTGCGGATGTTGTTGGAGAACTGCGTCACCAGCTTGCTGGAGAGAATGTCCCACTGGTGGGACGAGGTGGCCAGGTCGGCACGTTCGACGATCACCGCCGTGGCGCCATCGCCGAAGATGAAGTGGCTGTCGCGGTCGCGAAAATTCAGGTGGCCGGTACAGATCTCCGGGTTGACCATCAGCACCGCGCGGGCCTGGCCGGTCTGTATCGCACTGGCGGCGGCCTGGATGCCGAAGGTGGCCGAGGAGCAGGCGACGTTCATGTCATAGCCCCAGCCCGTGATGCCAAGCGCCGCCTGGACTTCGATGGCCACCGCCGGGTAGGCACGCTGCAGGTTGGAGCAGGCGACGATCACCCCGTCGATATCGGCCACGCTCTTGCCGGCGCGCTCCAGGGCCTGCCTGGCCGCAGCCACGGCCATTTCGCAGAGGATGCCCCACTGCTCGTTGGAACGCTCGGGGATGCGCGGCACCATGCGCTCGGGGTCGAGGATGCCATCCTTGTCGATCACGAAACGGCTCTTGATCCCGGAAGCCTTCTCGATGAAGGCCACGCTCGACTCGCCCAGTGCCTCGATTTCGCCGCGCGCGATGGCTTCGGCGTTTTCGGCATTGAAACGCTGCACGTAGGTATTGAACGAAGCCACCAGTTCTTCGTTGGAGATACTGTTCGCCGGCGTGTACAGACCGGTGCCACTGATGACGGCATTGTGCACGGGGTGGTTCCTCTTGTTCAGGTCACGCGACCTGGCGGCAGATGGCCGTCAGCGCGAAAATGGATACGAACGCGGCCCCATCGCCAGCGTTCGAGCGCACAGAGTGTGCCATAGGCCGAGGCCGTCCGTCCGCCAACCAGACGGGCGAACACGCCAAGATCCTGTACGAAACGGCTGTCATCCAATGCCACTCTGCGATTACAGTCATGCCTGTACTTGCCTGGAAAGTCTTCGATGGCCCTGCAACTCTGGTTGTTGTACCTGATCGCCGTCGCCGGCCTGTCATTGACGCCCGGTCCGAACAGCTTGCTGGCGCTCAGCCATGGCGCGCGCTATGGCCATCGCCGCGCGCTCTGGACCATTCTTGGCGGGATGACCGGTTTCGCCCTGCTGATGGCGCTGTCCATGTTCGGCATCGGCGCCTTGCTCAAGGCTTCGCAGCATGCCCTCACGGTACTCAAGATCGCCGGGGGGCTTTATCTGGTCTGGCTCGGTATCCAGCTCTGGCGTTCGCCGCCACTGAGTCTGGGCGCACTGGGCATGGGCCAGCCAAGAGCGGCCCATGCCCTGTTCCGCCAGGGCCTGCTGTCGGCCTTGTCCAACCCCAAGGTGATCCTGTTCTTCGGCGCCTTCCTGCCGCAATTCCTCGACGCCCGGGGTGACCTGCTGGTGCAGTTCGTGGTCATGGCCGCCACCTTCACCCTGGTCGAAGGGATGGTCGAATACCTGCTGGCGCGTACCGCGCAGCATGTCAGGCCCTGGCTGGAGCGCAGCGGCAAAGGCTTCAATCGCGCCTGCGGCGGCCTCTTCGCCATGATGGGCCTGGCCCTGCCACTGACGCGCTGACCATGCACCGCGCCTGCCTGTCACTGCTCCTTGGCCTGGCTCTCAGCTGTGCCGCCGAAGAGCGCCCCCTGCGCTTCGCCATCGCCGAAAGCTCGGTGATGCCCCTGCTTCAGCAACGGGGAGACCGTGCCGAGGGCGGCATTCTCTACGACCTGCAAATGCGCATGGCGGAAAAGGTCGGGCGCAAGGCCGAATTGCTGGTGATGCCACGCAAGCGCGTGCAACAGATGCTCGTCGATGGCGAGATCGACGTACGTTGCAACGTCAACCCGGCCTGGCTGCATGAATCCCACTATCAGTACATCTGGAGCGTACCGTTCATGGTGCAGCGCGACCTGCTGGTGGGAATGCCCAACAGCCCGGCGGTGCAGGACCTGGCGCAACTGCACGGCGAAACCATCGGCACCGTGCTGGGCTACAGCTACCCGACCTTGCAGCCGTTGTTCGACAGCGGCGAGCTGCGACGCGACGACGCCCGTACCCAGGAACTGGTGCTGGCCAAGCTGGTTGCCGGACGTTATCGCTATGCGGTGAGCAATGAACTGTCGCTGAACTGGTTCAGTCGCCAGCATCACCAGCAGGCATCGCTTCGAGCGATGCTGAAAATCACCGAAGACCTTGCCGCCTGTATCGTGCGCGACGAACCCGATGTGCCGACCATGCGCCTGCTTCGCGCCCTGGTGCAGATGAGCAACGATGGCGAGTTCCAGGCGATCCTGGGTAAATATCGCTAGCGGCTGTCGCCGTTTCGTCACGGCCACGACGGAGCCAGTTTTACTGCGTGCGATGTGTCCTGGCGGGCCTGGCCGGGGCACGGCCGTTGTGATTGCAGGCCCGCCTCCATCGACCATGCTGATGCTCACTAACGAGCGCATCAATTTTTTCGATCCGCGCTCTGGTGGTTTCATTAGCCCCGTACAGAGCGGCCCCCAGCGACCTGTCAGCCACGCTTGAGCCATCCGCGCCAGTGCTCCTCGCCGCTCTACTCCGACAGCCAGATTCGAGAGACCGCCAGCATGAAAAAGATCGCTTCGTTCGTATCCGCCATCATCACCAGCGCCGCTCCGTTCGCCTTCGCCGATGCCAGCAGGCCCGACGCTGGCGTACCCACCGTGGATTACCACTACGGCATGAACCTGGATATCGACAAGGTCATCAGCCGCACCGACAACTCCAGCCAGCAGGGCGTGGTGCCAAGCATCCTGGTCTACCGCGACAGCCAGGGCGAAGTGCACAAGGTGCGTTTCCTCGAATGGGGCGGCAAGTCCAGCCAGCAGTGATGAGGCAGGCTGGAAGTTCCCACTCTGCGTTCACGGCCGGCATCCCGTTGCGTTCATGCCCTGGAATGTCTGCCGATAAGCGCTGGGGGAAACGCCAAACGCCTTGGTGAAATGCTGGCGCAGCGACACCACCGAGCCAAAGCCAGCCTGCTCGGCTATCGCCACCACCGATTGCAACGTGGTTTCCAGCAAGCGCTGGCTCAACGCCAGGCGCTCGGCCAACAACCAATTACCGACGGTGGTGCCGGTCAACTGGCGGAAATGCCGGGTGAACGTCCTGCGACTCATCAGTGCCTTGCTCGCCAGCCCGTCCAGATCATGCGCCTGATGCAAATTCCCCCTGACCCAATCGAGTAGTCCGGCGAGACGATCATCCCGCGCACTGGCCGCGACTGGCTGCTCAATGAACTGCGCCTGCCCGCCCTGGCGATGCGGCGCGACCACCAGGCGCCGGGCCACCCGGTTGGCCACCTCGGCGCCCCAATGCTGGCGCAACAAATGCAGACAGCAATCGAGGCCGGCCGCGGTTCCCGCCGAGGTCAACAGATTGCCGTCGTCCAGATAGAGCACGTCGGCATCCACCTTCACCGCCGGATAACGCTGGTTGAAATCGTCGACCCAAGCCCAGTGCGTAGTGGCACGACGGCCATCGAGCAGCCCTGCTTCGGCCAGCACATAGGCACCCAGGCACAGGCCCACCAGCCGTGCGCCACGCCGATGGGCCGCCACCAGGGCATCGAGCAGGGCTTGCGATGGACGCTCCAGGGTGTCGCGCCAACTCGGCACGATCACCGTGTCGGCACTCTCCAACACCTCAAGACCACAATCGACTGTGATGCCGAAGCCGGCCGTAGTGCGCAACGGACCAGGCTCCGCCGCGCACACCTGCAGGTCGTAAGCGCCCTCCTCGGGAGAAAAATCGCCGAATACCAGGCATGGCACGGAAAGGTGAAACGGGCTGATCTGGTCGAAGGCGACCACGGCGATGCGATGGGCGGGCATGGCGGAGACTCAATGTGTTTGGCCCGATTCTATCGCCATCTGTCATCCGGGCCACTCACGATTCATCGTTTCATGCGCCGAAAATGGCCCTCATCACAACCCCGGAGGCAATCCCCATGAGCCAGTCCCCACGCCGCGCCCTGATCGTCATCGATGTCCAGAACGAATACTTCACCGGCAACCTGCGAATCGAGCACCCGCCAGTCAGCCAGTCCCTGCCAAACATCACCCGGGCCATGGATGCAGCCCAGGCCAAGGGCATTCCCGTGGTCGTGATCCAGCATTTCGCCCCAGCCGATTCGCCGCTGTTCGCCCGTGGTGGCGAAATGGTCGAGCTGCACCCGGAAATCGCCAGGCGACCGCGAGATCTGCATGTGGAAAAGACACTGGCCAGCGCACTGGCCAACAACGAACTCGGCGCCTGGTTGCGCGAGCGGCGGATCGACACCCTCAGCGTGGTCGGCTACATGACCCACAACTGCGATGTTTCTACCGTGTTACAGGCAAGCCATGAGGGCTGGCAAGTCGAACTGCTGCACGACGCCAGCGGCTCTCTGCCCTACGACAACGCCGCAGGCAGCGCCAGCGCCGAGGAAATCCATCGGGTGATGACCGTGGTCATGCACAGCAGCTTCGCCGCCGTTGCCTCCACCGAGCAGTGGCTGGCCGCCGTGGAGAACGCAGAGGAGTTGCCCAGGGACAATATCTACCTGTCCAACCAACGGGCCATTGGCAAGCGCTGATGCTCAGACGCGCTATTGAGTCGGAGTCAACGTCTGGTGGTTTTTAGGCAGGAGCGGACGTTCAAGATTATTAACCGTCACTCCCGCGAAGGCGGGAGCCCAAATAAAAGGCGCTTCTGGGTTCCCGCCTTCGCGGGAATGACGGAGGAATAACGAACGTCCGCAATTGCCTCGAATCAGCCTTCGGCCTTGAAACCGTCGATGGATCGAGGGTCACTCGGCGACGATATCGAAGCCGCCCTGGTTGCCGCTGGTGATACGGAACCGATACGACTCGCCGACCGCCACCGGCACCGCCAGCTCACGCCGCAGGCGACCCTTGCCACACAAGGTGTCGTCCTGCTCGTCGATGGCGATACCGACCACGCGTGTGCCGCTAGGTACCTGGAAACTGATTTTCTCGCCCTGGCCAATGCGGGCGGCCAAACGCCGGTCGATCTTCAGCGCGATGTAGCAACCCGCGCCCATGCCGCCGAAATCGCGCTCGACGATCACCTGCCCGCCATCCTTGAGCGGCTGCTGATAAGCCAGCGCACGATCCGTCGCCACCGTTCTCACATTCTCCGGATCGCCCTTGAACGACGAACAGCCCAGCGCTGCCAGCAGCGGCAGAACCACGAGAATCGAACGCATTGCAGCCCTCCTTGGGCGATGAAATGAACGGGCGAGTATGGCATGGCAGGAGGCTTGCGGCTTGCCTTCCCCTGTCATCGCCTCGTAACGATCAGCCCTTACCTTCGCTTTGCTTACTACATGCGGAGGCCAGGGAAGCACTGGCGCAGTCCCGGAAAGCACAACCACTTCGATCAGCTCCAACAGGGACTTCCTTCCATGCGCACTCGCTATCCGCTGACGCTTTCGCTTCTTTCCGCCGCCCTGCTCGGCACCTCGATTCCGGCCTTCGCTGACGACGAAGCCGAAGCCCGCGCCCTGATGTACCGCCAGGCCCGTGGCGATGCCAGCGAGTTCGGCGGTGCCCGTCGTGTGAGCCAAGAGTTGACCGACGCACTGAAAGCCCAACTGACCGACAAGACCGCGAAGAACGTCATCCTGCTGATCGGCGATGGCATGGGCGACTCGGAAATCACCATCGCGCGCAACTACGCCCTGGGTGCCGGCGGCTTCTTCAAGGGCATCGACGCCCTGCCCTTCACCGGCCAGTACACCCACTACGCCCTGGACAAGGAAACCGGCCTGCCGAACTACGTGACCGACTCGGCTGCCTCCGCCACCGCCTGGTCCACCGGCGTGAAGAGCTACAACGGGGCGCTCGGCGTGGACATTCATGAACAACCGCATCGCACCCTGCTGGAAATCGCCAAGCAGAACGGCAAGGCCACCGGCAACGTCTCCACCGCCGAGCTGCAGGATGCCACCCCCGCCGCGCAGTTCTCCCACGTGACCGCACGCAGTTGCTACGGCCCGAAGGTCACCTCGACCACCTGCCCGAGCAATGCCCTGGAGAATGGCGGCGCCGGCTCGATCACCGAGCAACTGATCAACACCCGCGCCGACGTCACCCTGGGCGGCGGCGCAGCGACCTTCGCCGAGACCGCCACCGCCGGCAAATGGGCAGGCCAGACCCTGCGCAAGCAGGCCGAGGCCCGCGGCTATGTGGTCGTGGAAAACCTCAATGCACTCAAGCGCATCACCGCCGCCGACCAGAACAAACCGCTGCTCGGCCTGTTCGCCCAAGGCAACATGCCGGTACGCTGGCTCGGTCCGAAGGCCAGCTACCACGGCAACCTCAACCAGGCCGCCGTCACCTGCGAAGCGAACCAGGCCCGCACCAAGGACATCCCGACCCTGGCCGACATGACCAGCAAGGCCATCGATCTGCTCAAGGGCAACAAGAAGGGCTTCTTCCTGCAGGTCGAAGGCGCGTCCATCGACAAGCAGGACCATGCCGCCAACCCCTGCGGCCAGATCGGCGAGACCGTCGACCTCGACGAAGCCGTGCAGCGCGCCCTGGCCTTCGCCAAGGCTGATGGCAACACCCTGGTCATCGTCACCGCCGACCATGCCCACACCAGCCAGATCATCAGCGCCGACGCCTCGTCGCCCGGCCTGACCCAACTGCTGACCACCAAGGACGGCGCACCGATGACCATCAACTACGCCACCAGCGAAGGCTCCTCCCAGGAGCACACCGGCACCCAGTTGCGCATCGCCGCCTATGGCCCGCAAGCCGCCAACGTCACCGGCCTGACCGACCAGACCGACCTGTTCTTCACCATCCGCAATGCGATGAATACGAAGAACTAGGCCTTACGCCGGAAGCCTCTACTTCAGGCTTCCGGCGCCACCTTTGAGCAACACCAGCGATTGCGCATAGACAAGCAGCCACAACGTGTTGAGCCCGGCACCCGCCAAGGCATGCCCCATCGTTCCCCCCAAGGCATCGGGCACCCCGACCGTCACCAGCACGAGCAGGGGGTTGGCAGTGAGCGCGAACCAACGCGGATAGGCACTGCGTCCGCTGGCCACGGCCAATGAGAACAGGATCAGGCCCAATGCCGAACTGGCAACAGAGGGCACATAGGTGATCGACAATACCTGCCGGAACTCCTCGGCCAACGCCAGCAGTTGCGGATGCGCCGACACATCCGTGAGGGGAATCGTCTGGTAGACGGCCCCCAGAAAATAGAAGGCGGCATGCGGCAGCGGCGAAGTCGCATAGCCGAAGGCGATCAGGATGATCGCCGGCAGTGCCAACCCGCGCCGCGCCGTGCGAACGCCGCGCCAGAGATGCCAGCAGCCGATCAGGTAAAACGGCACGGTGAAGATCGCCGCCAGCGCACCGACGATCAGGTACAACCTGGGCACGCCGACGAGCACTTCTGCCAGGCCGACGTCGATCTGCCCGGCATAGTCCTGGAACAGCAGTGGAAAATCCTCGTGCGCCGCGACATGGCCGACGATGAAGATGTCACCGACGATCCAGCCCAGCGCCCCGAGAATGCCAGCCCAGCCTGCGAGCATCGTCCAGCGGTATTCGCGTTTTCCGTCACGCACGTCCATCGCTCCCTGATCTGCGTTCAACTCGAAGCTTGAAGCCATCTCACCCCTGCAAGCGCGCCTGCAAGCGCTTCTGCAGTTTTTCCAGCTCAGCCGGGTCGGCCTTGCCGCGACCGTGGATGCCCAGGTCCTCGCCCTCATGGCGCGGGATGATGTGCATATGGATGTGGAACACCGTCTGCCCCGCCGGCGCACCGTTGAACTGGGCCAACTGGATGCCGGCCGGTTGCAGCTCGTCCGCGACCGCCCGGGCGACTTTCTGCGTGGCCAGGGCCAGCCTGGTCAGGTTGTCGGCGTCGATATCCAGCAGGTTGCGGGCCTCGGCCCGCTTGGGGATTACCAGGGTGTGGCCGTAGGACTGCGGGAACAGGTCGAGGAAGGCCAGGACATCGTCGTCCTCGTAAATCGTGTAGCACGGTGCTTCGCCACGAATGATCTTGGCGAAAATGTTCTGCGTATCGTAGGTGCCATGCAGGCTCATCAAGGTGCTCCTTCAGCAGATTGCAAAAACCGAACCTTACAGGCTTGCGCCCTGTCAGGTAAGAAACAGATGCGGCGACATGATCCGCGCCGCTATGCTCCACGTCCCGCCATTCGTCCGGAGTCGTCATGTCAGATCTTTCCGCCTATGCCATCAGCCGCAAGTGGCCCGCCGTTCATCCTGATCGCCTGCAGCTCTATTCGCTGCCCACGCCCAATGGCGTGAAAGTGTCGATCATGCTCGAAGAAATCGGCCTGCCCTACGACGCGCACCTGGTCAGCTTCGAGAAGAACGATCAGCTCACCCCGGAATTTCTTTCGCTCAACCCGAACAACAAGATTCCGGCGATCATCGACCCCAACGGTCCGGACGGCAGGGCCCTGCCACTGTTCGAGTCAGGGGCGATCCTCATCTACCTGGCGGAAAAGACCGGCAAGCTGCTGCCCAAGGATGCCCACGGCCGCTACGAGACCATCCAGTGGCTGATGTTCCAGATGGGCGGAATCGGCCCGATGTTCGGCCAGCTCGGCTTCTTCCATAAATTCGCCGGCAAGGACTTCGAGGACAAGCGCCCGCGCGACCGCTACGTCGAGGAAAGCAAACGCCTGCTCGGCGTGCTGGAGCATCGCCTGGATGGCCGCGCGTGGATCATGGGCGACGACTACAGCATCGCCGACATCGCGATCTTCCCCTGGGTGCGCAATCTGGTCGGCTTCTACGCTGCCGGCGAGATCGTCGAGTTCCAGCGCTTCCCCAACGTCAAGCGCGCCCTCGACGCGTTCGTCGCGCGCCCGGCGGTGATTCGCGGCCTGGACAGCCCGCGGCGCGGTTGATCGACGCTCAACCACGTTGCCGGGTTGAGCCTCGTCTCCCCGGTACAGATTGACCTGTACGGCCCCGACGGGCACTACAACGCTCGAAGCGGCGCGCCTGCGACCTTGACGGCGGCCGCTCAGGCGATATCCGTCGCCGCCTGGCGCCCGGCCTCCGCGTTCGCCACCACGACCTGATTGCGACCTTGCGCCTTGGCCTGATAAAGCGCCCGGTCGGCGACGTCGATCCATTGCTCGACGCTATCCAGGCCCGGCTGGTAGGCGGCGATCCCCACGCTCAGCCCCACCTGTTGCGGCTCCTGCTCGACGAACTGCACACGCAAACGCTCGAAAACCACACGGGCGTCGTCCGCCAGGGTCATCGGCAGCACCACACAGAACTCGTCGCCGCCATAACGCCCCGCCAGGTCGACCTGGCGCAACAAGGTGCGCATGGTCGCTCCCAACCGGCCAAGCAATGCGTCGCCAGCGAGATGTCCATGGCTGTCGTTGACCGCCTTGAAATGGTCCAGATCGATCAGCGCCAGGCAGGCGGCCTCCCCACTACGCTTGCAGCGTTGCATCTGCAGGGTGGCCAGCTCGCTCCAGTGATGGCGGTTGTACAGCCCGGTCAGGCTGTCGGTCTGGCTCATCGTGCGCAACGCGCGACGACTCTGGGCCACGTTGAGCGCCAGGTGATAGAGGGTGAGGCCGATCACCAGCGGCTGGATAAGCATCATCGGCAAGCAGGCGTACAGGTGCAGCAGGGTCATTGCCGGATTGAAGCTCAGGCCGAAAATCAGCAGGCCCGTGGCGGTGCCTGCCAGTTGCGCGACGAAGCCCAGCCAGACGAAGCGTACCCCGCCGGTAGCGACGTTGTTGGCCACCAGCGTGGAGAACACCACCGCCGTGGCGATGGGACTGAACCCCGTGCCGACCACCGCCACCGGAGCGGCGAAGGAGTCGAACAGAATGTGCCAGCGCTCCATCCGCGCCGGGTTGTGGTAGTAGCGGCTCAGGCCATAGGCGATCCAGGGCCAGGCGAAACAGAACAGCAGCAAGCCTGCCCAGGTCGCGGACGAACGCTGTAGCTCCCAGAACGGCACGGTCACGCACAACGCGCCGACGGCCAGTCCGGTAGTACGCGGCAACAGGGCGCGACGCGCGAACTTGCTGCGTGACTTGATGGTATCCATACCGCGTTTTCTCTCGTGACAGGGTTCGTGGACCACTTGTTGCAGGTCGCTATCGCAAACCCTTCAAATCGTAGGGGAAAGAACATTAACCCGAGCGTTTCCCCGTGTCGCCCATGATGAAGACAGGGGGGCCGAACGGTATCGTCCATATGGACTAGATAGCGTTCGGCCTATATAGGCAGGGTCGAGGCAGGTAAACGCTTTAGACTGCCGCCAATAACGAATACCAGGAGCCCCGATTTGGAACTGCTGTTTCTCGGCACCTCGGCCGGTACGCCGACCCGCTCGCGCAATGTCACCGGCCTCGGCCTTCAGGTCGACACGGGCAAGGGCTGGTACCTGATCGACTGTGGCGAGGCGACCCAGCATCAACTGCTGCGCACGCCGCTGTCCCTGCACGACCTTCGCGCCATCTGCATCACCCACGTGCACGGCGACCATTGCTACGGCCTGCCGGGCCTGCTGGCCAGCGCCGGCATGCAAGGCCGCAAGGCGCCGCTGGTGCTGATCGGCCCACAGGCCATCGAGCACTGGCTCCGCGCCACCCTGGAACTGACCCAGGCCTACCTGCCCTACGAGCTGCATTTCATCGCCACCGAAGCGTTCGGGACGTGGCACGACGACCAGGTCCGCATCGACGCCTTCCCCCTGTCGCACCGCGTGCCATCCCACGCCTATCGCTTCACCGAGACAAAGCTCGAAAGCCGCCTGGACAAGGACAAGCTGCTCGCCGACGGCATTCCTCGCGGACCGCTCTGGGGTCGACTGTACAAAGGCCTCGACAGCGAGTACGCGGGGCGCCTGCTGCGCAGCCAGGATTACCAGGTGATCGCCGGTCCGCCACGCTGTGTCGTGGTCGGTGGCGACAACGACCAGCCCGAGCTGCTGCGCCAGGCCTGTGCGCCGGCCCAGGTGCTGGTCCATGAAGCGACCTACACCCAGGCCGTGGCAGACAAGGCCGGCCCGGCTGTCGGTCACAGCGCCGCGGCCTGGGTCGGCGCATTCGCGGAGTCGGCGGGCCTGGCCAACCTGGTGCTGACGCACTTCAGCGCACGCTACCAGAACGTCCCGACCCGCCGCCCGTGCATCGACGAAATCCGCGCCGAGGCGGCGGCCCATTACAGCGGCCGCCTGTTCCTGGCCGATGACTTCGCTCGCCTGAGGCTCAATCGCGACGCGCTCCTGCAACGCGTGGATAACCAGGGGCTGCTTGTTCCCGGACCGGCGCTCCGGTAACGTCACCCGCCGCACTCATGGACAGGGACGCCTCATGCGCTTCAGCTTCTGGAATGCCTTCAGCCTCTTGCTTGTGCTGATTGTCGGCACCTATATCGCCAATCCGTTCGGCGTCGACAGCTACGACCCCCGCCTGCGGGTATTCGGCCTCATTCCCTACGCGGTTCCCTCCGCGTCCATGGCGCCAACGGCCAGGCCCGGCGACTACGTGCTGGTCAGCCCCTGGCCTTACCTCAGCCATAAGCCCGCACGGGGTGACATCGTGGTATTCCGCTATCCCAAGGACCCCGGCATCCTGTACCTCAAGCGCCTGATCGGGCTGCCAGGCGAGCGGGTGGCGATGCACGGCGGCAAGGTCTTCATCGATGGCAAGGCACTGGACGAGCCCTATGTGAACCCCGACGCCCAGGGTGCTCGTCCCGAGACGCTGGAGATGGAGGAACGGCTGATCGGCGAAGGACAGCTGTTCATGCTCGGCGACAACCGCCACTACTCCAACGACAGCCGCTATTGGGGCACGGTCGCGGAAGACGCCGTGCTTGGCCGTGTGATCAAGGTGTTCTGATCGAGCATGCCATTCGCCGCCCGCCAGGCCCTGCCACTCGCCGTCCTGCTGGCCAGCCTGAGCCTGGGCCTGCTGAGCCCGCTGGCGTGCGGCATCGCCGTCGCCTTCATCCTGTGGCTGGCACTCGATACGCACCTGCCCGCCTGGCTATGGCTGGCCGGCACGCTGCTCGGCTCATCGCTATTGGCCGCGCATCTGCTTCCCGGGGTCGCCGTGTTGCCCCTGACAGGGATGCAGGACCTGGGCGGCGGCGCGCCCTGGCAATTGCGCTTCAATCCCGACAAGGCCCTGCTGGCCGCCGGCCTGCTCGCCTGGTGGCTGGGCCAGGCCAGCAGGCCCTGGCGCTCGCCGCAATGGAGCATGATCGCCGCCATCGCCGGCCTGCTGCTGGTGCCGACATTGGCGGTCTCGACCGGCATCCTCGGCTGGCTGCCGAAATGGCCTGAGCATTTCTGGCCGTGGCTGGCCTCCAACCTGCTGGTGACCTGCCTGGCCGAGGAGCTGCTGTTCCGTGGTCTGCTGCAACGCGTACTGGTCAAACGCCTGGGCGCTGCTTTCGGCCTTGTTCTGGTCGCCCTGCTGTTCGGCGCCGTCCACCTGCCTTTCAGCCCGGCCTTCGCCCTGCTCGCCAGCCTGGCGGGACTTGCCTACGGCCTGGTCTTCCACTTCAGCGGCGAGCGGCTGTGGACCGCCGTCGCGCTGCATGGGGCGGTCAACACCACGCATGTTCTGCTGCTGACCTACCCGATCTGAGCGATGCTTCGCGGCGGTTTCATCCGGCCGCCGGGCAGGCCTGAAGCGGGCTCGGACACTCGCGTTCAGCCCTGCCTATAAGGCAACACCGCCCTCGCCTCTTGCACATAGGCCAGCACCGCTGGCGATTCCTGCCGGAGGAAGTCCGCCACCGCATTGCGCAGCCCCGGATGCAGCAGGTAATGCCAGGAGCGGGTGATCACCGGCTCGAAGCCACGGATCAGCTTGTGCTCGCCCTGGGCACCGGCGTCGAAGCGGCGCAGGCCATGGGCGATGGCGTAGTCGAGGCCCTGGTAAAAGCAGGTCTCGAAGTGCAGGCGGTCGAAATCGTCCAGGCAGCCCCAGTAGCGGCCGTAGAAGGTTTCGCCATCGACCAGGCTGAATGCCATAGCCACCGGCCGCCCGCCCTGGCGCGCCATGACCACGCGGATCGCCTCGGGCATGCGCGCGGCCAGCAGGCTGAAAAACTCGCGGCTCAGGTAGGGATCGCGACCCCGCACGTAATAGGTGTTGGCATAGCAGGCGTAGACGAAGTCCCATTGCGCCTCGCTCAGCTCGCGGCCTTCGAACCAGTCGAAATCGATACCCTGCCCGGCCACTTGCTCACGCTCCTTGCGCATCTGCTTGCGCTTGCGCGAGGCCAGGGCGTCGAGGAAATCGGCGAAGTCACGGTAATCGCGGTTGAACCAGTGATATTGGCAACCCAGGCGCTGCAACCAGCCGTCACGCCCGTCCAGCGCGGCATCGCTGGCCGGGTCGGTGAAGTTGATGTGCAAACCGGACAATCCCGCCTGGCCGATGCCAGTCTCCAGCGCCTCAAGCAGTTGCCCGACCGCCTCGGCATCGCCCAGCAGGCGCGGCCCGCCCACCGGAGAGAACGGCACGGCGCCGAGCAGCTTCGGGTAGTAGGCGATGCCGGCGCGCTGGCAGGCATCGGCCCAGGCCATGTCGAACACATATTCGCCATAGGAGTGACGCTTGCCGTAGGCCGGCAGAGCCGCCAGCAGGTCGCCCGATGGACTGCGCAGGATCTGGTGCGCCGGCTGCCAGCCATTACGCGCGCTCACGCTGCCGCTGTCCTCCAGGGACGTCAGGAAGGCATGGCGCAGGAAAGGATTCGCTTCGGGCAACAACGCATCCCAACTTTGCGCGGACACGTCATGCAAGCTGTTGAGGGTTTCGATGGGCATGGGCCGAAGTCTGGCCCTTTGTCGCGCCGAAAAAAAGCCCGTATTGCCGCAATCATCGATAACACAAGCGGAACGGGCAGGCGGCGGTACGGACTGACCCGCCCTGGGTGGATCCCTACGATCAGCTTCGCGCCAGTAACAGGGCAACCCCTTGTCCCCCGCCGATGCATAACGTTGCCAGCGCTTTCCTCGCCTCTCGACGTTGCATCTCATGCAGCAAACTCACCAGGATCCGGCAGCCCGAAGCGCCGATGGGATGCCCCAGGGCAATGGCGCCGCCATTGACGTTGACCTTGGCACTGTCCCAGTGCAGTTCGCGGCCAACGGCGATGGCCTGGGCCGCGAAGGCTTCGTTGGCTTCGATCAGGTCGAGCTGCTCCAGGCTCCAGCCGGCGCGCTCCAGCGCCTTGCAACTGGCGAATACCGGACCGATGCCCATCACCGCCGGATCAACGCCGGCGCTGGCATGCCCCACGATCCGCGCCAGGACCGGCAACCGAAGCTCGGCCGCCTTCTGCGCGCTCATCAGCAGCACGGCGGCGGCGCCGTCGTTGAGGGTCGAGGCATTGCCAGCGGTGACGCTGCCGTCGCCCTTGAAGGCCGGGCGCAGTTTGCCCAGGCCACTCAGGCTCGCATCGCCGCGCGGCTGTTCATCCTGGCTGAACGACAAAGGCTCGCCACCCCGTTGCGGCACGCACAGCGGAACGATTTCCGTGCTGAAGCGCCCGGCCTCGATGGCGGCATGGGCACGCTGCTGCGAACGCAGGGCGAAGGCGTCCTGCTCGCCGCGGCTGATGCCGTATTGCTCGGCCAGGTTCTCGGCGGTGATGCCCATGTGATAGTTGTTGAACGCATCCCACAGGCCATCCTGGATCATCGTGTCGACCAGTTGCCCATGCCCCATGCGCATGCCACTGCGGGCGCCAGGTATCACGTAGGCGGCCTGGCTCATATTCTCCTGGCCACCGGCGATGACGATCTCGGCATCGCCGCACTGGATTGCCTGAGCGGCAAGGATCACCGCCTTGAGACCGGAGCCGCAGACCTTGTTCACGGTCATGGCGGGCACAGTATGCGGCAGACCGGCGCGGATCACGCTCTGCCGTGCCGGGTTCTGCCCGCAGCCGGCGCTGAGCACCTGGCCGAGGATCACCTCGTCGACCTGCATCCCCGCCACTCCCGTTCGTACCAGCAATTCACGGATAACGGCGGCCCCCAGCTCAGGCGCGCTGACCCGGCTCAAGGAACCCTGGAAACTGCCGATGGCAGTGCGGCAGGCCGCGACGATAACGACTTCACCCATGGACGACTCCGAATTTCAAGAGAGGTGTTCAGAACTGTTCGGCACGCAAGCCGTAGAGCGCTTCGCTGCCAGCGCGGATGCTCGCCTCCAGCCCCAGCGTGCGCGGCAGCAGGCGGCGGAAGAAGAATTCGGCGGTGGCCAGCTTGGCGCCATAGAAGTCACGGTCTTCGTGCAGGCGTGCCTGAGCGACAACGGCCATGCGTGCCCACATGTAGGCATACGCGACATAGCCGAACAGATGCAGGTACTCGACCGAGGCCGCGCCGACAGCGTGTGCATCGATCCGGGCCTGCTCCAGCAACCAGTCGCTGAGCGACTCCAGACGGGCCAGAGCGTCGAGCAGCAGCCTGCTGCTGGGCATCTCGCAGCGAAGGGCGAAATCCCGCACCTCCGCGGCGAACGAGCCCAGCGCCACTCCGGCGTTGGCCACGACCTTGCGTCCAAGCAGATCGAGGGCCTGGATACCATTGGTGCCTTCGTAGATTTGCGCGATGCGCACGTCACGCACCCGTTGTTCCTGGCCCCATTCGCGGATATAGCCGTGACCACCGAACACCTGCTGGCCGTGTACGCAGCTTTCCAGACCGTTGTCGCTGAAGAAGGCCTTGGCGATCGGCGTGAGTAGCGCGACCTGGGCTTCGGCGCGGCGGCGCTCGTCCGCGTCCTCAGTGAACTTGGCCAGGTCGAGCTGCTGGCCCACGTAGCAGGCGAAAGCCCGACCGCCCTCGGTCAAGGCCTTGATGGTCAGCAGCATGCGGCGCACGTCGGCATGCGCGATGATCGGGTCGGCGTTCCTGTCCTGGCTGATCGCACCTGTGGCCGCGCGGCCCTGCAGGCGCTCACGGGCATAGGCCACTGCGTTCTGGTACGAAGCCTCGGCACAGCCAATGCCCTGTATGCCGATGGACAGGCGTTCGTAGTTCATCATGGTGAACATCGCCATCAGGCCTTTGTTGACCTCGCCGACCAGGTAGCCGGTGGCGCCGTCGAAGTTCATCACGCAGGTGGCCGAAGCCTTGATCCCCATCTTGTGCTCGATGGAACCGCAACTCACCGCGTTGCATGCGCCAAGGCCACCATCGGCCTTGACCAGCACCTTGGGCACCAGGAACAGCGAGATGCCCTTGGCGCCGGCTGGCGCGTCCGGCAGCTTGGCCAGTACCAGATGGATGATGTTCTCGGTCAGGTCCTGCTCGCCGCCGGTGATGAAGATCTTGCTGCCGCTGATGCCGTAGCTGCCATCGGCCCGTGGCTCGGCGCGGGTGCGGATGATCCCCAGGTCGCTGCCGGCATGGGCTTCGGTCAGGCACATGGAGCCGGCCCAGCGGCCCTCGTACATCGGTGGCAGGTAGGTGTTCTTCAAGGCGTCGCTGGCATGGGCGTCGATGGCCAGGCAGGCGCCGGAACTCAATGCCGAATACAGCGCAAAACTGGAGTCGGCGGCATAGAGCATCTCTTCGAAGGCCACCGCAAGCATCTTGGGCATGCCCATGCCGCCATATAGCGGGTTGCCGGATAAGCCGACCCAGCCGCCGTCGGCGTAGGTGGCATAGGCCTGGCGAAAACCGGCCGGGGTACGTACGTCGCCACCGATCCACTGCGCGCCCTCCTCGTCGCCACTGCGGCTGAGCGGCGCGATCAACCCTGCGGCGACCTTGGCCGCCTCTTCGAGGATCGCATCGGCGGTGTCGGCATCGACGCTTTCCGCCAGGGCCGGCAGCCGCGCCCACAAGCTCGCGGCATCGAACACCTCATGCAGGACGAAGCGCATGTCGCGCAGCGGGGCGTTGTATTCAGGCATGGAACTCTCTCGATTCGGGTGCCGCCAACGAGGCGCTGCACAGGCGTGACAAGGCAGCGAGTATCAGGACTCGCCAGGGTCTGGCGCGGCCAAGGCTGGAAACGGCAGTGATTCAGTTGCTCTTGCGCACGCTGGCGGCATCGGCAGCGCTACGACAGACGGCCCGCTGCATCTTGCCCAGCACCTGCAAGCGCAGGTCGCTGCACGCTTCGATACAGCAGGCCAGGGCCACCCCGCAGGCGCGCTCGGTATCGCTGACATGGGCCTTGCTCATCGCTCGGCAGCGGTGTTCGCCAGCGGTGACCCGTACCTTGCAGATGCCGCAACCACCCCCTCGGCAGCCCACCGGAATGCCCTTGCGACACAGCCGGGCCATGCCATTGAGCACGCTTTCCGAATCACGGCAGAGAAAGTGCTCGCCGGTGTCCTCGATCAGCACGTCATGCTCCATGGCCCACCCCTTCGGCCCGCGCGGCGATCTCACTGGCGCGCTGCACACTGGCCGGAACACCGCCGATGCACCAGTCATCCGCGGCAACCTGCCGGCACACGCCACGCACCTCCTCGCGGCGCACGCCCAGGGTGCCGACCAGCAGTTCGGTGAAACCCGCCATCAGCGCCTGGCGATCGTCTGCCGTCCGCCCTTGCAGCACATAGAACTCGAAGAACGGCGCATGCACGCCGCCAGCACTGCACAGCGCTCCGGCGACCGCGAAATCCTTCGGGGCATGCCGGCTGATCAGCGCGCGGATACGCTCCGGCGGCGCCCCCAGCACCTCGCAGTAGATACGTGTAGCGCCTTCGAGCAGCGCCGCTTCACGGTCTGCCGGGAGCTGTCCATCAAGCAGGTGAAAGTTGACGATGGGCATGGCGTGTCTCCTCTTGTTGTTGTGATGGAGTCAGTAGCGACGCATCCCTCAGGGAATACCCTTGCGTCGCCCGGCGTCGAGCATCAGCGTCGAACCGGTCATCGCCGTGGCTTCGGGCGCCAGCAGCATGCCGACCGCCCAGGCCACCTGCGCCGGGGTAGTCAGCGCGCCAATGGCCGACTCGCGGCACATCTGCGCCAGCACCTGCTCTGGCGTGCTGCCATCGCGGGCGGCACGATCCGCCGCGATGCGGTGCAGGCGCTCGGTATCGGCCGGGCCAGGGGCGATCAGGTGCGCGGTGATGCCTCGCTGGCCATAGCCCAGGCTGAGCTGGCGCACCAGGTTGGCCAGCGCGGCATTGGCCACGCCGGCAGACGCCGCGTAGGCGCTGGGCTCGAAACCGTAATGCCCGCCGATAGCCACCAGCCGCGAGCCCTCGAACAAGTGTCGATCCGCCGCGCGAACCAGGCGCAACAGGCCGCCGACCTTGATGTTCACCGCATCGACCACGGCACTGACCGGTGCATCCAGCACACCACCTGCCACCGCCACGCCCGGGCCATGCACCAGCATCCGCACCGGCCGGTCGATGGCGGCGGCGACCCGCTCGCCGCCTTCGTCATGGCTGAGATCGGCCACGCAAGCACGCACACCCGGCAAGCGTTCCTGCAGGCCGGCCAGGCTGCCTTCGCTGCGCGCCACCGCCATCACCGTCAAGCCAGCGGCGTGCAGGCGCTCGACAATCGGCTGGCCGAACGAACCGGTGGCACCGACCACGATCGCCAACTCGCCAGCGCTCATGCCCTGGCCCTCTCGCTGGCCATGCTCATGGCGGTGTCGAGGATCATGTCCTCCTGGCCGCCGATCATCTTGCGCCGGCCCAGCTCGACCAGGATGTCGCGTGCCGGCACGCCGGTCCGTTCGGCGGCACGCCGGGCATGCAGGAGGAAGGTGGAATAGACCCCGGCATAGCCCAGGGTCAGGGACTCGCGGTCGACTCGCACCAGGTGTTCCATCATCGGCACGATGATGTCCTCGGCAATATCCATCAACTTGAACAGGTCGGTGCCGGTGTCGATGCCCATGCGCTCGCACACCGCGGCGAACACCTCCAGCGGGGTGTTGCCGGCACCGGCGCCAAGGCCGGCGAGCGAGGCATCGATGCGGCTGGCACCCGCTTCGATGGCGGCAATCGAGTTGGCCACGCCCATGCCCAGGTTATGGTGACCGTGGAAGCCGATTTCGGTACCCGGCTCGAGCACCTCGCGCAGGGCCGCGACCCTGGCGCGCACATCGTCGGGCAGCATGAAACCGGCCGAGTCGGTGACGTACACCGTCTGCGCGCCGTAGGACTCCATCAGCTTGCCCTGGCGGGCGATGCCGGCCGGGTCGTTGAGGTGGGCCATCATCAGAAAGCCGCTGGTGTCCATGCCCAGCTTGCGGGCGAAGGCGATGTGCTGCGGCGAGGTGTCGGCCTCGGTGCAGTGGGTCGCCACGTGCACGCTGCGGGCGCCACAGTCGTAGGCCGACTGCAGCTCGCTCATGGTGCCGAGGCCGGGGATCAGCAGCACCGAGACCTTGGCCTGGCGCATGCGCGAGGCCACGGCGCTGATGTAGTCCTCGTTACTGTGCGGGGCGAAGCCGTGCTGCAGCGAATTGCCGCCAAGGCCGGCGCCGTGGGTGACCTGGACATAGGGCACGCCGGCGGCGTCCAGCGCGGTGGCGACCTTGATCATCTGCTCGACGCTGATCTGTTCGCGCTTGGCGTGCATGCCGTCACGCAGGCACATGTCGTGCAGGATGACCTTGCGCCCCTTGAGGTTCGATTCGCTCATCACGCCATCTCCGTAGCCGTGGGTTGGAAACTGCCGGCCAGCATCGCTTCGGCGAACATCTCCGCCGTGCGCGTCGCCGAGGCGGTCATGATGTCGAGGTTGCCGGCGTAGGTCGGCAGGTAGTCGCCGAGGCCGGCCACCTCCATGAACACCGTAACCTTGTTGCCGTCGAACACCGGGCCGTTGACCAGCCGGTAGCCGGGTACGTACTTCTGCACCTCGCCGATCATGCGCAGCACCGAGGCAGTGATGCGTGCCTGATCCGGCGTATCGTCGGTGAGGCAATAGATGGTGTTGCGCATGATCATCGGCGGCTCGGCCGGGTTGATGATCGCCAGCGCCTTGCCCTGGCGCGCGCCGCCGACCTTCACGATGGCGCCGGAGGTGGTGTAGGTGAATTCATCGAGGTTGGCGCGGGTGCCGGGGCCGATGGATTTCGACGACAGGGTGGCGACGATCTCCGCATAACCGACGCCCTGCACGCTGGAAACGGCATGCACGATGGGAATCGTCGCCTGCCCGGCGCAGGAGATCATGTTGACGTTCATCGTCCGTTTCTCGGCCTGCTCGCGCAGGTTCACCGGCGGCACGCACAACGGCCCGATGGCGGCCGGCGTGAGGTCGATCATGAGCACGCCGAGGGCATTGAGCTTGCGGCTGTTCTCGGCGTGCACGTAGGCGCTGGTGGCATCGAAGGCGATCTGGATACCGTCCTCGAGCACATGCGCCAGCAGGCCGTCGACGCCCTCGGCGGTGGTTTTCAGGCCCATCTCGCGGGCCCGCGCCAGGCCTTCCGAGGCGGGGTCGATACCGACCATCCACACCGGTTCCAGCAGCGGGCTGCGGCGGATCTTGTAGATCAGGTCGGTGCCGATATTGCCCGAGCCGATCAAGGCGCAACGAATCTTCTTCATGGGGTTTTCTCCTGTTCCAGGCGGGCCAGTTCGGCGGCCTGCACGCGGTTCTGCCCGGCAACGTAGAACTCTTCTGCGCCGTGTTCAGTGATCAGGATGCGTACCGTGTCGGCCCGGCACTCCAGGCTGCGCGCGACCGCTTCGGTGATGGCCGCGGCGACGCGGCGCTTCTGCTCGACGGTGCGCCCTTCGAGCATGTGCATTTCAATGATTGGCATGGCCTGGATTCCTATTCGGTGAAGCGAACCGATACGCTGCCCAGCTCCTGAAAGCGCGCGACCACGCTGTCGCCGGGGGCGACGGCGACGGATTCGGTGATCCCTCCGCTCATCACGAAGCTGCCCGCGGCCAGGCTCTCGCCCAGTTCGGCGAGGATGTTGACCAGCATCGCCACCGCCTCGGCCGGATGGCCGAGCACCGCCGCCGATGCACCGAGGGCAACGATCTCGCCGTTCTTTTCCAGGACCACGCCGAGGGTGCGCAGATCGAGTTCCTCGACCAGCCGCGCCCGACCGCCGCCGACGAAACGCGCCGAGGAGCCGTTGTCGGCGATCACGCTAGGCAGGTCGAACTTGAAGCCGGCGAAGCGCGAGTCGATGATTTCCAGGGCTGGCAACACATGATCCGTCGCCGCCAGCACCTGCTCTGCGGTGCAGCCGGGGCCGCGCAGTTCGTCCCGCATGACGAACGCCACCTCGCATTCCACCCGTGGATGCACCAGGTCAGCTGTGCTGATCGCAGCGTTTTCCGGGCGCGCCATGCGGTCGGTGAGAAAGCCGATGGAAGGCACGTCGACGCCCATCTGGCGCATCTTCGCCTTCGACGTCAGGCCAGCCTTCCAGCCAACCAGGCGCTGACCCTGGGCCAGGTAACGGCGGCGCAATTCACTCTGTACCGCGTAGCCGTCGGCCACGCTCAAGTCCGGGTATTCGTCGGTGAGCTTGGGAATCGCCTGGGCGCGGGTCTGCGCGCCTTCGATGCGTTCGCACAGGCGCACGATGTCTTCACGTTGCAAGCTGCCGTTCATGCCGCCGCCCTCCCGCTGAAACGTACCCGGCAACTGCCCAGCCCGCCGACCGTGCAGACCAGTTCATCGCCGTCGGCAACCGGTACCAGGGTCGATTGCGAACCAGACAGGATCACCTCGCCAGCGCGAAACGGAATGCCCAGCTCGCCCAGGGTATTGGCCAGCCAGGCCACCGCGTTGGCCGGCGAGCCTTGTACCGCCGCACCGGCGGCGGTGGAGAACAGTTCGCCGTTCTTCTCCAGCAGCATGCCGGCCAGGGTGATGTCGAGGCGGCGCGGGTCGCCACGGCTGTCGCCGAGCACGAACACGCCGCAGGAGGCGTTATCCGCCACGGTGTCCTGGATCTTGATCTGCCAGTTGTCGATGCGCGAATCGACGATCTCGAAACACGGCAGCACGTAGTCAGTGGCGCGGATCACGTCCATCGCGGTGATCCCCGGGCCAACCAGGTCATGCTTGAGGACGAAGGCCAGCTCGGCCTCGGCCTTGGGCTGGATCAGTTCGCCGAGGTCGAGGGTGGCGCCGTTCTCGTGCAGCATCGCCGAGGTGAGCATGCCGAAATCCGGCTGGTAGACGCCAAGGAACTCCTGTACCGGGCGACTGGTCGCGCCGATCTTCTTGCCGACGATGCGCTCGCCCGCCGCCACCCGGCGGGCGACGAAATGCTCCTGGATGCGGTAGGCATCTTCGATGCTCATGTCCGCCTCACGGGCCAGCAACGGCGCCACGGCCTTGCGTTCGAGCCAGGCGGCGTACAGCTCGTCGCCGTAGCCTGCGATCTTGTCCTGATTCATCGTCGCCCCCTCACAGCTTCACGCAGACGTTGCGCAACTCGGTGTAGAACTCCAGTGAGTGCACGCCGCCTTCACGGCCGATGCCCGATTGCTTGGAGCCGCCGAACGCGGTACGCAGATCGCGCAAAAACCAGCTATTGACCCAAGTGATACCCACCTCGACCCGCGCGGCGACGCGATGGGCGCGAGCCAAGTCATTGGTCCAGAGGGTGGTCGACAGGCCGTACTCGGTGTCGTTGGCCAGCGCCACCACTTCGTCCTCGCTATCGAAGGGACGGATGTGACAGCACGGCCCGAAGATTTCCTCGCGCACCACCGCCGCGCTTTCCGGCAGACCGGTCCAGATGGTCGGCTCGATCCAGGCGCCTTCGGCCAGTTCTCCCGGCATCTGCGGAATGCCGCCGCCGGTGACCAGGGTGGCGCCCTGCTCGATGGCCTTGCGGTAGTAGGACAACACCTTGTCGCGGTGCTCGTGGCTGATCAGCGGGCCGTAGTTGGCTTGGGCATCGTCCGGCCGGCCGAAACGCACGGCCTCGGCCTTGAGCTTCAGGGCCTGGACGAAACGCTCGAAGATCGGCCGCTCGACATACACCCGTTCGGTGCCCAGGCAGACCTGTCCGGAGTTGAGGAAGGCCGAGCGGAAGATGGCCTCCACCGCCGCGTCGAAATCACAGTCGGCGAAGATGATCCCGGCATTCTTGCCGCCCATCTCGAACGACACGTCGCGCATGCCCTGCGCCGCCGCCCGCATGATGGTGGTGCCGGTGCGGGTTTCGCCGGTGAAGGTGATCGCATCCACCCCTGGATGTTGGGTGAGATAGGCGCCCGCCGATTCCGGACCGAAACCGTTGACCACGTTGTACACGCCCTTGGGCATGCCCACCACGTTCATCACCTCGCCGAGCAAGGCGGCGGTGGCGGGGGTTTCCTCCGATGGCTTGACCACCACCGAATTGCCGCAGGCCAGCGCCGGGCCGACCTTCCAGGTCATCAGCATGAACGGCGCGTTCCACGGGCAGATCACCCCGACCACGCCCTTGGGCACACGCAGCCCGTAGTTGAGGGCGCCACGGCCATCCGGGGTGCTCATGGGGAAGGCTTCGTTGGCGACGTTCTTCACTACGTCGGCGAAGACCTTGAAATTGGCCGCGCCACGGGGAATGAACACGTGTTTCATGACGTGCGCGGGCTGACCGGTGTCGGCCATCTCGGCGTCGACGAAATCATCGAAACGGCGAGTGATCTCGTCGGCCACCGCGTAGAGAAGCTCGACCCGGCGCTCGGTGCTCATGCTCCGCCACTCGCCACGCTGCGCCTCGCGGGCCGCACGCACGGCGGCGTCGACCTCCTCGCGGCCGGCTTCGGCGATCTGCGCGATGACCCGGTTATCCAGCGGCGAACGCTTGTCGAAGCGTTTGCCGCTGATGCTGCCGGTGTATTCACCGGCGATGAAATGCTCGATCTGACGCATGTTCCACTCCGTATTTTTTCTTGTCGGATGGCGGGTGCCGTGGTGCGTTTCATGGCCAGTCTAGGGATGGCAAAAGATACCAGCCAATACCATTTTCCTGACAACTCGATACTCACCAGGTATCAACAAAGCCGCAGCCTTGCTTTTATGTGGCTCTCCCACAGCAACCAATCGGCAGCGGCTGCACCACCGCTCAGATCGCCTTGAACAAAGGGCTGCGTACCTGCTGGGCATCAGCCGCCGAAATGAATTTCTCGGTGTAGATGTCGCGCTCGAACAGGCGGCCCTGCATCAGGGTGCTGATGCAGGCGTCGATCATCAGCGGCGGCCCGCAGAGATAGGCTTTGTGGCCACGGAAGTCATTGCCAAAGTGGGCCTTGGCCGCCTCGTGGACGAAGCCGCGCCGTCCCGTCCAGGCCGAACCCTCTGGCTCGTGGGACAACACCGGCACGTAGTGGAAGTTGGCGTGGCTCGCCTGCAGGGCGAGGAACTCATCGTGGTAGTACAGCTCGTCCAGGCTGCGCTGGCCGTAGACCAGGGTGATAGGCAGCTCGCAGCCTTCGCCGAGCAGGTCGAGGATCATCGAACGCGGGCTCGACAGCCCCGAGCCGCCGCCCATGAAGATCAATGGCAGGTTGGCCGACTTCTTGACGAAGAAGCGCCCGTAGGGGCCGCTGATGCTGAGCCGGTCGCCGACCCGCAGGCGTTCGTGCAGGTAGCCGGTGCCCTGGCCGCCGGGGACGATGCGGATGTTCAGCTCGACCTCGTCGGCCTGCGGCGCGCTGGCCACGGAAAACGCCCGCGAGCCGATGCCATCCGGCAGTTCCAGGTTGATGTACTGCCCGGCCTGGAAGCGCATGGCGCTGTCCAGGCGTAGCCAGATGCCCTTGATGGTTGGCGTCAGCGCTTCGATGCGGGTGACCACGGCGGTGTGATCGTCCACCGCCAGGTCGAGGGCGTCGGGGTCCTCCTCGATCTCGGCTTCGATCACCAGGTCGCTGGCGGCCGTGGCGCAGCAGGCCAGGCACTTGCCTTCGTCACGCTCGAAGTCCATCAGGGCGAAGCTGGACGCCTCGCCATGCTCGACCTCGCCGTCGCTCACCTGAATCTTGCAGGTGGCGCACAGGCCGTGGCAGCAGGCATGCGGCAGGTAGATGCCGGCGCGCAGGGCGGCATCGAGGATGGTCTGGCCCTCTTCGATCTCGATGGTCTGGCCGAGGGGCTCGATGGTCAGTTCATAACTCATTGCCCACCCTCCCCGCACAGGCTGTTCAGGCCGTGGCTGAGGAAGCGCAGTTGTTCCTTGTGCAGCAGGCCGTTGCCAGCCAGGCTGGCATTCCAGTCCGGTGTCCAGGGCTTGCCTTCGCGTAGCCACTGCACCTGGTTCCAGTCCAGCGCGGCGGCATCCGGGTCGGCTTGCAACAGCGCGGTCAGCGGCCCTTCGACCAGATAGCGCAAGTTCGTGGTGGGCGGCACGCAGAACAGGAAGGGGGCGCCGAACAACAGGTGGCGATCCCAACTGACGAACAGCAGTTGCTTGCCGTTGAAGTTCTCGACGCGATCACGGGGTACGGCGACATAGTCGGCAATGGCGGCTACGGGCATGGTGGTTCTCCTTATTGTTGTTGTGCAGAGCATTACGAAGGGCGGTGGTGTGCGCCCGGCAACGGGCGCACCCGATCAGCCGTTGGACGTGGCCATGCCACGCCAGGCGTCGAAATTGCGCTGGTCTTCGGAGCCCTGGTAATCGCCGTTGTCCTTGCCGTCGCGCAGGAATACCCAGTCCATCCAGGCCTGCAGGTCGCCCTGGTTCGGTTCCTGGAACAACTGCGGCATCGGCAGCCAGGCCTGGATGTACTTTTCCGGCTCGTTGAGGAAGATGCGCTGGCAGTGGTCCGAGCAGAAGTGATACTTCTCGCCCTTGTAGGTGCTCTCGCGGTGGCAGATCAGGCCCGGGTCGTCCGGCTCGGTGAACACCGTCGGCAACTGGCAGCACTGGCACAGCTTGGCCAGGCCGAAGTTCTGGAACGGCGTACCCGCTTCGGCCATCTTGCGCATGTGCTCCCAGCGCGGCCGGTAGTAACGCTCGAAGGTGTCCGGGTATTTGCGCGCCAGCCACTGCATGTCGTCATCCGACGGAATCCAGCTGTGGAAGGCGGTGCCGAAGCTCCACTGGTAGAGGCCGAGCATCAGTTGGTGCGACATATGGTCGATGGCTTTCTCGGCGTCGTCCCAGCCGGTCGGTGGACGAATGCCGTAGCGCGCGAGGTCGCGGAACAGCGCGCTACCGTTCTCCAGGCCGTAGATGTTCCAGGCCTCGCGCCAGGACATCACGCGCTTGGGCAGCATGTAGTCCATCATCGTGCTGACCAGGCCAAGCACGCGGAAGCCGCGCCAGAACCACTTGTCGATCCAGCCCTGGACGATCAGCAGGTTGTCCGGCGATTGCTCGAGCATGAACTTGATGCACTCCAGGCCCAGGGTCATGTGCCGCGCCTCGTCGGACTGCGCCGAGAAGCCGAAGGTGACCGTGGCCATGTCGCCGTTGTAGGCGGCGCCGGACATGAACGGTACGAACAGCAGGTTGGTCAGCACGTACTCGAAGGAGAAGCCGATGGCGATCATGAACTCGAACGGCCCGGCCGCCATCGCGTCGTCGAAGAACGAGCGCGCCACCGAGGTGTACCAGATGCGGTCACGCTGCAGGGCGAAGGCATGGAAGCCGTTGTAGTACTTGTTGTAGTCGGACAGCGCATGGATCTGCGTCTGCGCATGGCGGATCTCGTCGATGGCCTGCATCTGGCACGCCACCTGGGTGCCGACGCCGGGGAACTCGCGGCCAAGCCGGGCGAAGCCCTTGCTCGCCGCGTACTCGCCGGGGCTGATGGCCTGCAGGAAGATCTTCAGCGCCGACAGGTAGCGCGCGTCGGTGATCTTCAGGTGGCCATTGTTCTGCGCATGGGCGTCGATGATCGCGTAGAACTTGCGTTCCTTTTCCGCCTGGTATTTCCAGTAGGCATCCATGGTCAGGCGGAACGGGTCTTCCCACTTGTCCCAGTCGGTGATGGTGATGCCCTCGTAGTGCACGTAGGGATAGACCTCGTCGGCCTGGTGGTACGACAGCTCCCAGGCCAGGTCGCGGGTCAGCAGGCGATAGCGCTCTTTCATGCCGAGCTTTTTATTGGTCTTCATATCCATGGTCACATCCTCGCTCAACTGGCCCAGGTCAGGGTCAGGCTGTCCTCGTCTTCGTCGACGTTGCCGGACAGGGTGATCAGGTTGACCTGCAATTCCTGCAGGTCGTAGTCGCGGCCGATCAGTTCCTCGATGGTGCTGCGGCGCACCTGCAGGCGGCCGGGGGCATCGATCTTGACCATCGCCGGCTCACGCCGAACCACGGCCTGGGGGTTGTCCTGGGCGATGGCCTCGACCACCGCACGGGTGTCTTCGTTGGCCTGCAGGGCAATGAATACGGTCGACATGCTGCAACTCCTCAATGGCCAATGCCGAGTTTGTCCAGGCGTGCATGCAGCACTGCCAGTTGTTCGCCGACCACCTCATCGGCATTGCTTCCGTAGACCTGCTCGATCACCGGCAGCAGCGCGGCGGCAGCCCTGTCGCTCCAGTGCCGCGACCATTCGCCGAGCAGCGCGGCGTTGGACGCGGATTCGGCAGCGGCGACCTTGAGCACGGCGTCGATCCACTTGTGGGTTTCCTGCGCCCAGTCGCTCATGAAGCAGGTCAGCATGGCCACCGCCGACGCGCCGCGGCCGGCCAGCTCGTCATCCACCGCACGCGCGTAGACCAGCGGATAGAGCAGGCCGTCGAGCGCCAGGTTCTGCGCCACGAACGACTCGAAGGGGTCACGCACGACCAGGGTGTCCTCGACGTAGCGGCGTAGCGGCTGCCACAACTGCGCCGACTGCCAGGCGCACTTGCCGGCCTCCAGCGCCTCGACGCCGCCGAGCAGCAGGCCGAGGCGCGACAGGTACTGGGCGATACCCAGGTTGTCCATGGCGTGGTACATGCACGGCTGGGTGAAGATCGCGCCGAAGCCGTAGCCACAGACCAGCGTGTTGTTCTGGTTGGCCCCCCAGGCGGCGTGACGCAACGGCAGCAACAGGTCGAGCGCCAGTTGCCTGTGCTGGGGGTCGAGCTGGCCGATCAGGCCCCGCGACTCGACGAAATCGAAGTTGGCCTCCATGCTGTCCTGCTGCCGCGCGCGGGCCAGGGTGTAGGTGCTGTAGTAAAACTGCCGGGGGTCCTTGAGCGCGTACCAGTCGGCCATGACGATGCGCGTCAGCGAGGCATCGTAAAGCGCCTTATCGGGGGCCCAGGTCGGCCGGTAGTGCAGGTTTTCGGTGGCCTGGATGTCATAGCTGCCCTCTTGGTAACGCGAGGCCGGCTTGTCGCCGAAACGCTGCACGAGGTGGTCGTATGCCTGGCGCTGCGGCTGGATACTGACCGTGCGAAGATCGATCTGCATGCTTTTCTCCTGGCGCCTGCCGTATCGCGCAGACGCATCGAATCACTGTCTGAAACGGGTCTGCGTGGCATCCGTCAGGCGCCAGTCCCAATCGCTCGCGATCGGGGCTGCGTCGTCTTCGCGCCCAGGCAGTATTTCCACCTGATGCTGGATGCAGAAGTCGGCGAACGCCTCGGGGGCGAGAATCAGCTCGACGAAGATTTCCGGCTCGCCAAGGGCGAAGTCGAACTCGACGAAGTCCCCCACTCGCGATCCGGTCACGCGCACATAACGGCGGCGCGTGTCGAGTTGCGCCGGAATCAGTTCCAGCGGTGCGTCGACATGATCCATGGGTACGTCCTCAGGTCAGTACGGTGAGGAAGGTTTCATGCAGCTTGCGCTGGATGAAATCCAGCCCGCCGCCCTCACCCAGTGCTTCGAAGCTCCAGGTCAGCGGCTCCTGGTCGGGATACGGCTGGCGGTCTTCCTTGAAGGTCTCGAAGCGATTGCCAGACGGGTCCCAGGCATAGATGGTGCGCCCACGCGTGACGCCATGGCGGGTCGGGCCGATGTCCACCGGGACTTTGTGCATGGACATGATGTCACCCGCACGCAGCACGTCCTCCCAGCTTTCCATGAGAAACGAACAGTGGTGCAGCTTGCCCGGCTCCGGGTATTCGGCGAAGGCGATGTCGTGGGACTTGATCGAGCAACTGAGGAACACGATCAGGTTGGCCGTGCCCTCGGGGTTGAGCACGCGTTCCACCAGGTTGAAGCCGAGCACCTCGACAAAGAGCTTGTGTACCTCGGCGATGTTCGGCCCATACAGAAGGGCATGATCGAAGCGCAACGGTGCCATGCCATGGGTCGTGGCCGGGTCCCAGGGCGTGGGATTGAGCGTGCCGCAACCGTTACCGACCTGGGTCTTGTGCGCATACAGCTCGAACTGGTGGCCCGATGGAACCTGGAAGCGCACCCGCGCTCCGGTCTCCAGCATCTCGCCCGCCGGCAGCCGGCGGGTCTGTACGCCATAGGCCTGCAGGTCGCGCTCCAATTGCTCAAGAGTGGCTTCGTCGAGCACCTTGAGGCCGATGAAGTCGAGCCCGGCAGAATCGGCCTCGCGCAGGATGATGCTGTGATGATCGAATTCGTCGCGACACTTGAGGTACACACGCCCCTGAGCGTCGCGCGCCATCTCGCTGAGGCCCATGATGTCGCGATAATGGCGAACCCCTTCTTCAAGGTTCAGCACACGCAGCTGGGCGTGCCCCGGCCGCAGAACACCTGTCATCGCCATTTGTTGTCTCCTTTGTAGGCGTGGTGGACAGATGCGGCAACACGTGAAGTTGCCGCACGGTGCGCCAAACCTATTGCAGAGGCCATGCCATAACCATCAAGTAATTGATTTAATTTGAAAAATATAAAAAACCAGGCTAATCGGGCCGGTCTCTTGCGACCATTTTGTCCACTCGGGCCATTTGCCTTACAAAAACGTAAGGCGGGTCCAAGACGGGCAGGCCGATAGCGGCAAGCGCTCTTGCAGCCAGGCGGACGGGATGAGGGGAATTACAGTCGGGAATAGCTGGGGGCGATCCCCGCAGGCCGCGAATTCGGCTCAGGCGTTATCGATGCAGGCGCTTTCTTCGAACTGTTTCAGGCGATAGGCCAACTGCCGCCGGGTGATCCCCAGCAGACGCGCGGCATGGGTCAGGTTGCCCTGGGCACGACGCACCGCCAGTTCCAGCAGGCGATGCTCATGGGCCTGCAGGTCGAAGCCCTCGCCCAGCAGGCTCTCGCAGAGTTGTTCATGACGGGCGTCATCACGGTTGGCGACCCGACCATCCGGCTTGACCGGTGCCCCGGATTCGACCGGTGGCTCGCCATGGAACAAGTGCTCAACGCCAATCGGCGTACCGGGCTGAGCGAGTAGAACAGCACGCTCGATGATGTTTTCCAGCTCGCGCACGTTACCCGGCCAGTGATAGTCCTGCAGCGCCTGCTGGGCCCGCTCGCTGAGTTCCGGCAGGCTTTTCTGGTAGACCGGCGCATATTTCGCCAGCAGGGAATCGACCAGCACCGGGATGTCCGGCCTGCGCTCGCGCAGCGGCGGGATCTGCACCGGATAGGTTGCCAGGCGGTAATACAGGTCGGCACGAAAATAGCCGTCGGCGATGGCCTGCTGGAGATTGACGTTGGTCGCAGCGACCAGGCGCACATTGACCTTGCGCGCATGATCGTCACCCAGGCGCTCGATCTCACCGGTCTGCAACACCCGCAGCAGCTTCACCTGGGCGGCAGGCGACAACTCGCCCAACTCGTCGAGAAACAGGGTGCCGCCGTCGGCCCGTTCGAAACGGCCGGGCCGTGACTGCGCCGCGCCGGTGAACGCGCCCTTCTGCACGCCGAACAGCTCGGATTCGATCAGATCATTGGGAATCGCCGCGCAATTGACTGCGATGAAGGGCTTGTCGGCCCGTTCGCTGTTCTCGTGCAGCCACTGGGCGAACGCTTCCTTGCCCACCCCGGTCTCGCCTTGCAGCAATACGGTGATGGTGCTGCCAGCCGCGCGGCTGAGCAGGTCGAAGGTACGCAGAAACGCCGGCGAACAACCTATCAAGCGGCCAGTCGGGCGCAGCGGCTGGTTGCCACGCAATTGCTGCAACTCCTCGCGCAGGGCCTTGAGCGGCGTGTCGTCCTGGGGCTGCAGGTATTCCAGGTGGGCATCGTCGCCCCAGGCCTCGGCAGTCTTGCCGACCAGGTGGCAATGGCCATCGCCCTGGCAGGTGCAACGGGTTTCGCGAAAGATGATCAGGCGCTTGAAAAACCCGGTGGTGTAGCCCGAGGCATAGCCGGTAAGGGCCCAGCAGGCCGGCTCTTCGGCGATGCCGAAATGGTGCCGGTGACTCTCGGCTTCCCAACTGTTGTGACACTCGACCTCGCCGAAAAAGCTGCCCTCCTCCCAGTCGATCTGCGCCTCGCGCATCACCGAACGCACCAGCCCCTCGAAGGCATGCAGTTCGGGGCCGACCTGGAACACGTCGAAATTGTCACCTTCGCCGATCAGCTTACGCGCCAGTTCGGCGTCCTGCTGCCCGGCGGCAAAGCCCATGCGAAACAGCAGGCCCTTGGCGCGTTGCGGCCCCAGGGTGTCGATCATTTCCTTGCGCATGGCACCGAAGGCCTTGGCGTGCAGCAACAGCATGCGGCTCTCGTCGAGCCAGATCTGGCCGGTATCGATGTTGAAGCGCAGACGTGAACGGAGATTGAAACGTTCGGCGATGGCTTGGTGAGGCATGGCTACCTTTCCTGTCCCGCCCAGGCATGAGTGTTGGAAAGCGCTCATGGTGTGGAGGTCTGTTGTCTTTATTTTCGTCAGGAATGCGCAGTGGGCGCAGGCCATACGCTACCCCTCCGGCGATCCGTAGGGAAGCGCATGACATACAAATAAAGATGCTCAGGCGGCCTTCGACAGCGCCACCGTCTGGCTGCCGGGCTGCTCTGCCAGGCGTGCCGGCGGCAGCAGGAAATAGGCCAGAGCCGGCAGCAGGACCAGCGCCCCGAGCATGTTCCAGACGAACATGAAGGCCAGCAGGATACCCATGTCCGCCTGGAACTTGATCGGCGACCAGAACCAGGTGGCCACCGCGATGCCCAGGGTCACACCGGTAAGCACGACCACCTTGCCGGTGAAGATCAGTGCCTGGTAATAGGCCTGCGACAGGCTCATGCCCTGACGCAGCCGCGCCAGGGTCACGGTCATCACATAGAGCGCATAGTCCACTCCGATACCCACGCCCAGGGCGATCACTGGCAGGGTGGCGACCTTGACGCCGATGTTCAGCCAGACCATCAGCGCCTCGCACAGCACCGATGTGATCATCAGCGGCAGCACCGCACAGACCACCGCGCGCCAGGAGCGGAAGGTGATGAAGGCCAGCAGGGTCACGGCGGCATAGACCAGCAACAGCATCTGCACGTTGGCCTTCTTCACCACGATGTTGGTCGCCGCCTCGATCCCGGCATTGCCGGCAGCGTTGAGGAAACGGATGTCGTCACTGCCATGCCGGGTGGCAAAGCGCTCCACCACCGCCACCACGCTGCTCAGGGTATCGGCCTTGTGGTCCTTGAGGTAGGCGTAGAGTGTCAGCAGGTCGCAGTTCTGGTTGAACATCTCACGCGGTGCGCGGGTGATGATCGCATTGAGCATTTCCTGCGAGCGCGGCACTTCATACCACTTGGGATTGCCCTCGCTCATGCCGACGCTGGCTTGCTTGGCAAGCCCCGCCAGCGAACTGGTCGTTTCCACGCCGGGCAACTGGCGCAGCTCGCGCTCCAGCGCATCCACCGCCATCAGGGTCGAGTAATGCGCACAGGCGTACTGCGGGGTCTTCACCATGACGATGAACAGGTCGCTGCTGGCCGCGTAGTTGCCCACCATGAAAGCGTTGTCGAGGTTGTAGCGCGAGTCCGCGCGCAACTCGGGAGCGCCGGGGTCGGTATCGCCGATCTTCAATTGAAAACTCACGACCAGGCCCAGTGCGCCCAGCGCCACGCCGACGAGCACCGCCAGGCTGGCCCAGCGGCGCCGGGTGAACAGGTCGAGAAAGGCCCAGAGCGGATGCTTGTCCTGCTCGTCGCGCTCGGCCTTGAGGCTGCGCTGCGCGGCCTGCGGGCTGACGCCGGTATAGGAGAGCAGGATCGGCAGCAGCACCAGGTTGGTGAAGATCAGCACCGCCACGCCGATGCTGGCAGTCACGGCCAGGTCCTGGATGACCTGGATGTCGATCACCATCAGCACGGCGAAGCCCACGGCATCGGCGAGCAGCGCAGTGAGACCGGCGAGGAACAGGCGGCGGAAGGTGTAGCGTGCCGCCACCAGGCGGTGGGTGCCACGGCCGATGTCCTGCATGATGCCGTTCATCTTCTGCGCGCCATGGCTCATGCCAATGGCGAACACCAGGAACGGCACCAGCACCGAGTAGGGATCGAGCTCATAGCCCAGGCTCGGTAACAGGCCAAGCAGCCACACCACCGCGATCAGCGAACACAGCACGACCAGCAGGGTGCTGCGCAGGCAGCGGGTGTACCAATAGAGCACCAGGGTGCAGATGACGATGGCCGCGGCGAAGAACAGCAACACCTGGCGCAGGCCGTCGATGAGGTCGCCGACCACCTTGGCGAAGCCGGTGATATGGATGGCGATGTGCTCGGACTGGTATTTGTCGCGCAATGCTTCCAGGCTCTGCGACAGGCCGTGATAGTCGATACGCGTGCCACGTTCCTGGAGCGGTACGAGGATGATGCTGGACTTGAAGTTGGCCGCTACCAGTTGGCCTATCTCGCCGGAGCGTTCGACGTTCAGACGCACCTGCTGCAGGCTGTCGCGCGAACCGTCGTAGTCGTCCGGGATCACCGGGCCACCGTCGAGCCCCTCCTCGGTCACACCAGTCCAGCGCACCGCCGGTGCCCACAATGACTTCATGTACGGGCGGTCCACCCCCGGCAGCAGAAACAACTCGTCGCTCAGGTTGCGCAGCGTCTCCAGGTACTGCGCATCGAAGACGCTGCCCTGCCGCGCCTCAACCGCGATACGCAAGGCATTGCCCATCCCGGCCATCTGCTTGCGGTTTTCCAGGTAATTGACGATGTAGGGATGACTGCCGGGAATCATCTTCTCGTAGGCGGCATTGAGTTTCAGGCCGAGCGCCTGGTACCCCAGCAACAGGCTGACCAGCAGGCAAGCCAGGACGATCGGCAAGCGATGATTGAACAGCAGCCGCTCGGCCAAGGTGCCGGACTGGCGGTCGAAATCCTCCAGGCGGGCGATGACCTGCTCGCTGCCATGTGAGTGGACATGACTCATGGATGACCTCCATTGCGCACATTGTCGAGGCGTTGCAAACCTTGAGTGCCTGCCAGTACCAGGCTGCCATCGGGGTTCTCGGCGATGCCGGTCAGCGCCCCCTCGCCCGCCTGCGGCAGTTCGACGAATGCCTTCCCGCTGGCCCGTCCCAGCAGCAGGCGACCGCCTTCGTTGCCAAGCAGCAACGAGCCATCGGCCAGGCGTTGCGCCACGCCAAGACTGGCTTGCGGTCCGATCTTGAGCGGCATCCAGGTACGCCCTTCGTCCTCGCTACGCCAGGCATTGCCCCGCAAGCCATAGGCGAGCAGCACACCATGGTCCAGGTCGAGGGCGCCGAAGAACGTCCCCTCGTAGGGCGAATCGAGCGCCGTGAAACTGGCGCCGCCATCCAGGGAGCGAAACAACGCGCCCTGCTCGCCGGCAATCAGCAGGCGCTGGCCATTCACACGCACCTGGTAGAGATGCTTGCCACTGGGATTGGGAATCCCACCCAGCAGTGAGCGCCAGGTCTGGCCTGCATCGGTGGTCATCATCGCCAGGCCATAGGCGCCCACGACATAGCCGCGCCGGCTATCGGCGAAGGCCACGCTGAGAAAGGGCTTGTCCGGGCCGTCCTGCACCAGGTACTCGGCGGCGCGCACCTCGCCGGCCACCTGGCGTTCACGCGCCAGCTCCAGCATACGTTGCGCGGCCTGCCGACCGTCCATCTGCAAGGTCCAGCGCTCGCCGCCATCGGCGCTGTGCAGGATCACCCCGCTGTGCCCCACCGCCCAGCCGTCGCTCGCATTGGCGAAGGTCACGTCAGTCAACGCGACACTGACCGGCACCTGGTGCGCCTGGCGCCAATTGCGCCCATCGTCATCGGACAGCAGCACCAGGCCACGCTCGCCCACGGCCACCAGGCGCTCCCCCGCCCGGGCCAGCCCGAACATCTGGCTGCCGCTGGCGCGAACGTCGGCCTGGGCTGGCAGTTCGAGCAGATCGGGCACCACCTCGGCATGAGCGAACCTCGCCATACCGGGTAGCAACACAGCGGCAACCAGCGCCGCACGCAGAACAAAGGCAGTCATGCTTTATCTCCCCCGTGCCGCGCCAGGCAGGCGCGGCATCCAGTCAGGCCACGCGCTTCAGCGCACGCCTTCGGCAGCCACTGCATCGCCGGTGAAGTAGGTTTCCGGCTTGCGCGGCACCACGCGATAGGTCGCCTCGTTGAGCGATTGCGAACTGCTCATGGTGTCGGCCTGCAGGTTGAACACATGGGCCGGCTTGAGACCGAGCATCGGCACCTGGGGCAACAGGAACGGCGTGACCATGGTGGTGCGCCACAGCGTGCCTTCGCGGTCATAGCCATCCATCAGCAGCACCAGCCAGGAGTCCTCGTCCAGGTAGTAGCGGCGCTTGGCCACGGCATGGCGCTTGCCATTCGCCACCGTGGCCTCGACTTCCCAGACCCGGTGCAGCTCCCAGCGCAGCTTGTCGGGGTTGAGGTGGTGCCTGGCGTAGGCCTCGTCCAGCGACGCTGTGACCAGCTCGTTGTTGTTGTACGGCACGTACAGCTCACGCTTGCCGAGCAATTTCCAGTCGAAGCGGTCGACATGCCCCATCAGGCCCATCACCTCATCGAAGTAGTTGGCCCCCGAGGCGACGAAATCCGGGGTGTCGTAGGCCACGGTTGGCGCGCGGCGCACCCGACGCTGGCCAACCAGGTACTGCCAGGCCTGACGCGCCTTGCTCAGTTCGATGCTGTCGCGAAACACCAGCGACTCGCCGGCCTTGAACGGTGGGGCGATGGTGCTGAAACGCTGCAGGAAGTATTCGCCGCTCCACTTCTCAGCAGAACCGTCCTTGTAGTAGTAGGGATACTGGTTGGCCTGGTCGTTCATGGTCGCCAGGGTCCGCGTGCCGTCGGCGGTGAGGATGATGTTCTTGAAGTTGCTGATCTCGGTCGCTTCGTTCTCGACCCGTAGCAAGTGATTCCAGATTGCCTCGGTGCCGTTCTGCGGGAGCGGGAAAGGAATCCCGCCATAGCAGCCGGACAGCGACTTGCCGCCGTCCTCCAGCTTGCAGTGGGTGGCATTGCGCACGGTGTTGTCATACACGTACTGCGGCGCGGCGGCGCTGCGATGGGTCGGGTAGACGCGCATGCGGAAGCTGTCCGGGTATTTCTTCAGCAGGGCCTGGGCACCCTCGGACAGGCGATTGGCATACTGCCCGACATTCTGCGCGGTGATCTCGAACAAAGGCTTTTCGCTGGCGAATACCTTGGCCGGGATATCGCCCACCGTGCCGCCCGATACTTCGACTCCGGTGGCGCCTGTCCATCGCGGAATGCCGCCGTCGGCATTGCCGGCCATCTCGCCGCCCAGCGGCATCAGACTCTTGCCCAGCTCAGCGGCCTTGCCCGCCTCGACGGCCGCCTGAACCAGCGGCGCACTCAACATCAGGGCAGCCATGGCAACCCGGAGCATATTCTTGTTGTGCATGATCATGTCCTCTAACGGCAGTCAGAAAGTGCGCTGGACCGACAGCGAGATGAAATCGCGATCGCCATGGAAGTTGTCGTAGGAAAGCTCCGGCACTGTGGTGTCGTACTTGATCACTGAGCCGGCGGGGCCGTAGTAGTGCGTGTAGTTGAGGCCCAGTTGCCAGGCCTTCTGGTACTCGCCCTTGAGACCGAGACTGATGTTGCCGCCGTGCTCGGCGGGGAACAGCGCGCCATTGACCGAAGATCGGCCACTGATGCCATAGCTCGCGCCGATGGGCACCTGCAGGTCGAGACCGGGCATGACCTGGAAGTATTCCGGGGTGAAGATGAATTGCAGCGCGCTGGCATCGCGGGTCGCCAACGGGTCGAGCTGATCGCGGTTGTCCGTCACGCTGAGACGCCGGTTGAAGGCGAACTCGGCAACCAGGGAGGCACCGTCATACACCGGGCTGGCGGCGAACACGCTGATCGCCGAGAGATTCAGGTGCAAGGTGCGCCCTACGGGATAGGCGGCATGCTTGTCGTTGTCGGCGCCGGCCAGCCCCGAGAGCAGCACCGTATTGCCGGATGCGACCAAGGGCATGTTGTCACGCACCGAGACTTCGCCGGCCACGTTGGTCTCGCCAAGCAGGGTGCTGAAACTCGCGCCCAGGGTGCGGATGTTCTCGCCATAGACCTGCTCGTAACGACCGGTATCCGGGTACACGTAGAATTGCGGCATCTTGTCGTGGTACTGCGCGGCGTAAATACCGTACTCGGTATCGCCCAGGGTGAACTTGACCTGCACGCCCCCCTGCCCGGAATCACGCGCCTCGATGTCGTTGTCGCGATAGACCACCGCGCCCGGTCCGAGGATCAGGCTCTCGCCACCGTCATCGATGAAGTCGGCGAAGCTGAAATAGCTGCCTGCGGCGGGCAGGCGGCTCTTGCGCCATTCGAGCTGGTAATAGGCGCCAATCGAGACGTCTGGGTTGATCTGCAACTGCGCGGAAACCTGCCCGACCGGACGCAGGATCTCCTTGAACTGCGAGTTGGGCACCGAGAGCGCCTTGATCAGGTCGAGAGAGGTTTGCGCCGCGGCGATGCCGTTGCTGCCAAAGAACAGGCTCTCGCCATAAAGCTGGGTAAAGCGTCCGGCCTTGAGGTTGAGGCTCATGTCCGAAACGTCGAAACCGCCATAGACGAACGCATCCAGCAACTCGGCCTTGCGCCCGTGGAGCTTCTCGGTATCGCGGGTGAACTCGTCGTAGCGCACCGAGGTCGAGTTGATCAGTGCGCCGCCGAGAGCGCCCGGGTTGTCATTGGACTTGTTGTAGACGTCGTCGTACCAGGCCGCCCCGCTCAGGCGCAGGCCGTAGCGGCGCTGATAGCGCAGGTCCAGTTCGGAAAGCAGGTCGAGGCGGTTGGAGATCAGCCCCTTGTCGAAATTCAGGTCGCCGTCATTGGTGTTGGCCTGCACGCCGGAGGACTCGTCGGCGACATCGCTGGCCGCGCCACTCAGGCGCCAGGCCGCGCTGTACTTGACGGTGTTGTCCCAGGACAGGCTGAGATCCGGGTTGCCGGTGTCGATCGGCATCGCCGCCGTCACACCACTCAATGACAGGCCTACAGCCATAGCAACGGCCGATAACGGAAGCGCCCCCACTGCCGCAGGCGCACAGGTGTTCTTGCACATGCCCTTCTCCTCGAAATCTTTTTTGTTTTTGTGAATTTCGTTCCCGTCCGCCTTGCGGCCTGACGAGAAGAGAACTGGCTGTAACGGTATGGGCCACGAGGATTACCGTCCAATACCATAAAGCCAGCCACTCGATACCCATTCGGTATCGAATACAGCCTTTATGATGGGTAATTGCCACGTACGGATACCCTCGGCTAGCCTGCGAGCAAACGAGCATTACCTTCTCGGTATCGGGGAGAGGAGAGAGAACCTATGGACCTGCGCCACCTGCGCTACTTCATCGCCGTCGCCGAAGAGCGCAATATCGGCCGTGCGGCCGCTCGCCTGCATATCTCCCAGCCACCGTTGACCCGGCAGATTCAGCAACTGGAAGAAGACCTGGGGGTGCAACTGTTCACCCGTACGCCAAAGGGCATGGAACTGACCCCGCCAGGCCAACTGCTCCTCGACGACGCACGCAATATCCGCGCCCTGGTCGAGCAAGCGACCGAGCGCACTCAACGCGCCGGCCAGGGGCTGCTCGGACGCCTGGACATCGGCATCTTCGGCTCGGCGATCCTCTACACCATTCCTCGCCTGTTGCTGGCTTTTCGCAATGCCTATCCCGACGTCAAGGTGGTATTGCACAACCTCAACAAAGAGCAGCAGATCGAAGCACTGAGGCAGCATCGCATCGATCTGGGCTTCAACCGCATGATCAGCCCGAACACCGATATCGTCTGCGAGCGCATCGCCAGCGAACGCCTGCTGGTCGCCGTACACGAGAGCAACCCGCTGGCCGGCCAGGACGTCATCGCCTTCCCCGATCTCGCCGGGCATCCGCTCATCCTCTTCCCCAGCGGCCCGCGCCCCAGCTTCGTCGACAAGGTCATGGGCATGTGCCAACAGGCCGGCTTCACCCCCGAAGTGGTCCAGGAAGTCGGCGACACGGTCACCGGCATTGCCCTGGTGGCGAGCAATTTCGGCATCTGCCTGGTCCCCGAATCAGCCACCGTGTTGAGCCTGCCTGGCGTGCTTTATCGACCGCTGAGCGAGGTTCCGGGTAATGGCCGGATCGATTTGAGCTGTATCTATCGCCAGGATGACGCCTCGTCCATCCTCGCGTCGTTCTTGACGATCGCCAGGCAGCAAGGCACCGACACAGATCGCTGAGCGAAAAGAAAGCCTAAAAAGAAGCCCCGCACTAGGCGGGGCCAAAAAGGAGCATCGTTGAAGTTCTTGCGGATGTAACGCTTAGAACGCGTATTGGGCGCGAACGACGAAGCCGTCGCCGCTGTCGTCGCCTGCGGCTGCCGAGTTGATCACGCCGTCAGCTTTGGCCTTGACGTAGGTGGCGCTGATGCGAACGGCTTCGTTGGCGTACCAGTTGACACCCAGGTTATGGGTCTTCAGATCGACGTCGCCGACAGCACGAGTCGCAGTCGCGACGGTGACGTTGTCGTCTTCCACAGTGAAGTCATCGTAGCGGTAGAAGACTTCCCAGGCGCCGATCTGCTTGTTGGCAGGCTTGATCGCATCGAACTTGCCCAGCTTGTAGATGCGCGGCTCGCCCGTGATGGTGTAGGCCGCCTGCAGATAACCACCTTTGGCCTCACGGTCGGCGATGGCGGTGTCAGCTTTCAGCTTACGGGTCATGTACTCGCCTTGCAGGGAGAACGGCCCCATCGCCCAGGCTGCTTCCAGGCCCCAGGCCGTGTCGTTGTCCCAGGCATTCTCAGCGGTGAAGTTGCTGCCAACGCTCACGCGGTTGCCGTTGTCGCCGGCACTGTTACCGCCGTCGGTCGAAACGCCACGCATGCCCATACGGGTACGGAAACGCGACTCGTAGCTCGCAACATCGGCATCGCGACGCGCGAAGTTGGCACCGAAGTGCAGTACGTTGCCATCCGCATGCAGCGGAGCGAAGACTACGCGGGCGTTGAACTGCTTGGTGCTGTCGCCGTCGGAGTCGTTTGCGTCCTTGGCCGTGATGCCAGCGGAACCGTAAACGGAATCGGCGACGCTACCGGAGAGTTGCACACCCAGGCCGCCATCGTGGCTGTTGACCCACTCCATCAGGTCGTAGCCGATGTTGCGCTCGGGAGCCGTTACCCACTTGGAGCTGGTGGCTTTCTCCAGACCGAAATCAGGGTCGAAGCGACCGACCTTGATGACCAGCGGACCGAAACCGGTGTAGGCCAGGGACGCTTCGTCGAAGTAACCGTCGCTAGCCTTGTCGCTGCCGCCGGAGTTGTGGGACAGGTCGTAGTTGATCTGGTATTTCCAGTCGGTGAACATCGTGCCGCCGACTTCCAGGAAGGCGCGACGGAAGTAGGCCGCATCGGCATTGTCGCCATTGACGGTGTAGAGACCGTCGAACGTGCTGTAGTCGGCCTGGACACGACCGCCGATCTTGAATGCGAAAGCCTTGTCGGTGGTTGCGACTTCGAGGCCACCCTTGGTCTTGACTACGATGTCGGCACCGTCGGTGGTGACGGTACCGGCGAAAGCCTGGGCGGAAACGGCCAGGGCCAGGGCGCTGGCTGCGAAACCGGCAAAGTGCTTACGGATCATTAAAGATTCCCCTATTGGTCTTTAGCGTCGGAAACACGCGGGCCTCTGGCTCGCGGTGTTGGTGGGGAATCTTGGCGGGGGGGTATTTCAGGCAGGTTTCCGGTAGGTGAAAGTTAAATGACAACGGAACTTTTTATCTCGAATATAAATAAGGACGTTGTGCCCACAGCGCTGCCTCACCTCTCATACATGTGCGTGATAGTGCCTCTCAGGAATTGCAATGCTGCGCTTCTGGTCATCCGTTTCACTGCTACTTCTGCTTCTCGGGGCGCTAACCTGCCACGCCGGCGAAGTGCTGGTGATGGGCGACTCCACGTATCGCCCCGTTGTCTACCTGGACCGCTTCGGCCGACCTTCCGGCCTGCTGGTCGACATGCTCCGCCAGTACAGCAGGATCAGCGGCAACCCGGTCACCGTGCGCCTCTACCCGTGGAGCCGCGCCTACGGCAGTGCGCGGGATGGCGAAGGCGGCATCATCGGCCTGTCGAAGACCGAGCAGCGGGAAGCCCTGTTCGATTACTCCGCGCCCCTTTATGACGACGACATTCTGGTCGTGGTGCGGGCAGACCGGACGTTCGCCTTCGACAGCCTGGACGACCTGCGTGGCAAGAGGATCGGCGTGCAGCAGGGTGCCAGCTACGGCGCCGAGGCCAATGCCGCCATGGCCCACGGCACGCTCGAGGTGGTACCGGACATCAACGCCCGCTCACGCCTGCTCAAAGTGCTCTATGGGCGCATCGACGCGGCGTTCATCGGCAATGGCAAGGCCGGACTGGAATCGTTGCTCAGCGCCGATCCGGAACTGGCCGCCAGCCGTGGGCGCTTCGTGGTTCTGGAGCGCCCGTTGGTCCACGACACGCTTTATCTCGGCTTTGCCAAGTCGATGGGCATGCGCGAATTCCTCGACGACTTCAACCGCGTGATGGAACAGATACGGTTGGAGAAAAACCAACCCGAGTGACGAATAACGGCCGAACCGCAGTTGCAGTTTCGCCCGCGAATTGCTGAAGAGCCTGGCTATTGCAGCGACGTTACTCGAAATGCGCAGCGGCCGTTGTGCGATGGCGTTCCCTCCAGCGTTTCGGCGATTCGTCGAACCATCGGTTGAACGCGTGGGTGAAGCTGGATGTTTCGGTATAGCGCAACAGCTCGGACAACCTGGAGATGGTCATGTTGGAGCGCTCCAGGTAATGGCAGGCGAGCTGCCGACGCACGGACTCGAACAGGCCGGTAAAGGTGTGCCCCTCGTCCTTGAGTTGCCGGGTCAATGTCCATACGGGCAGGCCGAGTCGCTCGGCGACGTGTTCGATACGGGGTATATCGGTATGGATAGTCTCGATGATGTCGGAGCGGACACGCTCGGCGATCGTGAAACGCACCGAACTCGATAGCCTCAGGGCGCTGAAGCTTTGCTTGGCGATCAGCAGCAACTGGGGATCGGCCCCCGGCATCGGGCGGGCCAGGTCCGACGCGTTGAAAATGAGCGCATTGGTCTCTTGCCCGAAACGTACGTCAGCGCGAAACGCTTTGTGATGATCCTGCCAGCAGTCTGGCCGGCCGTGGTTGAAGTGGACCTCCAGCGGGGACCAGCGCTCGCCCAGCGCCCGCCGCATCACATTGAAGACATTGCCCAGGGTCATTTCGGCATCATGCCGACGGCTGATGATATTCCCGTCGAGCAGTCCGTATTCCAGGCGCACCGTGCCGCGCAGGTAACTGAGCTTGAGCGTGCTACGGCTCTGAAACTCCGGGAAGTAACGGCTCATGTTCATCAGTGCTTCGCCGAGCGTCGCGGATGACAGCCCGATATACCCCCACAGCCCGAGAAACTCGGGTTGGTACTGATTCCCCAGCCAGAGACCGAAGTTATCGCTGTGGGTGAGCTGCGCAGCGGTATCGATGGCCTTGAGGAAGGCCGGCAGAGGGATGGGCTGGTTAGGATCGCCCAGCACGTCCGGATGGATGCCCGAGCGCTCGAAGATGTCCTCCGTTTCTGCGCCCTGACTACGCACGAACGAGGCGAACCCGGATACCACCGCGCCCATCACGGTGGTGGGCGTGGCGGCATCGTGAACAGGTATGGATCGGTGCATTTCCGACCTCCGCTTATGGAAACTCAGGCAGGTCACGACAAGCAACTCCTATACCGCGGGCTCGATACCCGTCTTTTCTGCCATGGTCTGGGTGCCCGGCACGAGGAGGCGCACCAATGGCGTGCCTGGCGCGCCATTTCGGACCACCCGGATGTTGTCCGGTAACAAGGAGTTGTCATTTCAAAACAAGTTTTCAGGGTGAGCATTTCTCAATACTGGCATCAACGTCGTGGCGGGTCGTTCCCCCTTCCGTCCATGAACCCATGACCTGATAGCCAATGATTGAGGGAGGCCTCCATGGGAGAGGTTGAAAAGAAAAAACTGCAGGGCTCGCTTGGCGTCGCCCCGATTGTGATGATGGTGGTCGCCACCGCGGCGCCCTTGACCGTGATGGTGGCCAATACCCCGCTGATGGTCAGCATGGGCAATGGTGTCGCGGCCCCGGTCGACGCATTCATCGCAACCGTGATCATGTTCCTTTTCACGGTCGGCTTCGTCGCCATGTCGAAGCACATCACCAATGCCGGGGCGTTCTACGCGTTCATTCAGAAGGGCCTGGGACGCTCCATCGGCCTCGGCTCGGCGACGCTGGCGGTGGCTTCCTACGCGATGATCCTCGTCGCGCTACAGGGTTTCATCGGCTATGCCACGGCGGATGCGATCAATAGCCTGCTTCACGTGGACGTCCCATGGTGGATGTACTCGTTCCTCGCGGTGGGCGTGATCGCCTACCTCGGATACCGCGATATCGAACTGAGCTCCCGGTTCCTGGGGATCGCCCTCGTGCTCGAGATCGCCGTGGTCATCCTGGTGGATATCGCCGTCCTGTGGGACAAAGGCCCGGCGGGAATGGAAGCAGCGTCCTTCGAGATGGCCAGTATCGTCTCCGGATCGCCTGGTCTCGGCATTCTGTTCGCGATCTTCAGCTTCATCGGCTTCGAGTCGACCGTGATCTATCGCGAAGAAGCGCGCGATCCGGATCGAACCATCCCGCAGGCGACCTACACCGCCGTACTCCTGGTCGGTGCGTTCTATGTGCTGTCCATGTGGTGCGCGGTCAGCGCGATTGGCCAGGCGAACATCACGGCATTCTCCGAGACTCATGGCGCCGACATGTACCTGGCCATCACCGAGCACTACTTCGGGGTCATCTTCATGGACGTGATGCATGTCCTGCTGATCACCAGCCTGTTCGCCTGCGCCCTGTCGCTGCACAACATCGTGGTTCGCTACAAATACACCCTGGGCCGCTTTGGCGTACTCAGCGATCGCTTCTCGAACGTGCACCCGGAGCATGGCTCCCCGCACATCTCATCCGCCGCCCTGTCCATCTTCAGCGTGGTCGCCTTCGTCATTCTGATCGTGATCGGTGCCGACCCCGCGACCGAGATCTATGCCTGGGGCGCGATGGCCGGAACGCTCGGCTACATGACGATCCTTTCCCTGACCTGTGCCGCTGTCGTCGTGTTCTTCCGTCGGGAGAAGACCACCGGCCAACTCTGGAAAACCCTGATAGCCCCCACCGGCGGCCTGATCGGAATCCTTGGCTGCCTCTGGGTCGCGGTATCCAACCTCCCAGACCTGATCGGTGGCGACAACGCCAAGACCGTATCGATCCTGGTCGTCCTGTTCATGCTGTGCACCTTTGCCTTCGGTTTCTGCATCGCCGAACGCTTGCGTACCCGCCAACCCACTCGCTACGAGGCGCTGCGCCAATTGGCGTAGGCCCATCAACCCCGCTCGCTCCCCGCCGCAAAGGAAATCCGACAATGCTCAATCGCCTTCCCAACACCGCTACCGTCGAACACGTCAGCGCCTCTCTCAAAGAACACGGCTACGTGATCATCGACCAACTGGCCAGCCCCGAGGTCATGGACAGGATCGCCACAGAAATGGCTCCGTACATCGAGAGCACCCCCTTCGGCGAAGACAAGTTCGTAGGTTTCAGCACACAGCGTACCGGCGCGATGATCCTGCGTTCCGAAACCTCCCGCGACCTGATCATGAATCCCTTGGTCGTCGCTGTGGCGGGCAATCACCTGAGCAAGGCGTCGACCTTCCAGTTGCACCTGACCCAGGTGATCACCGTCCATCCGGGCTCGCCTGCCCAGGTGCTGCATCAGGATCAACTGGCCTGGGACTTTTTCCAGTTCCCGGACGACTACGAAGTCCAGTGCAACACCCTGTGGGCCTTGACTGACTACACCGCAGAAAACGGCGCCACCCGCATCGTTCCTGGCAGCCAGTTCGCTGGTGGGGGCCAGAAGTACCCGCCGGAAGCGGGCATTCCCGCCGAAATGAAAAAAGGCTCGGTGCTGCTCTACACCGGCAAGGTCTACCACGGCGCCGGCGAGAACAAGACCGACCAGGTTCGCCAGGCACTGAACATCACTTATGCGGTGGGCTGGGTACGCCAGGAAGAGAACCAATACCTGGCGACGCCGCCTGAGGTCGCTCGCACGCTGCCGGATGACCTGCTGAGACTGATGGGCTATCAGTGCGGCTGCTTCGCCATGGGCTACGTACGCGACTTCGAAGACCCCCTCGCTTACCTCAAAGGCAGCACCGAGCGCCGCTCCTCGGGCTTCAATGCGCTGAGCGACACGGCCAACCAAAGCTCCTCCGAATATGCCAGCGCCCTCCTCTGACAACGACTGAATCCGAAGGCCACCGAATGACCACAATCGCCGAAACAGCCATGGCATTTTTCGAAGTCTGCGAGTCGGGCAAGGGCTGGCAGGAATGCCGCCGCTTCTGCCACGAAAACGCCACCTTCAACGTGCAGGCACACTCCCTGGAGCATCTCGGAACGGTCGAGGCATACAGCGACTCGATCCCTCATCTGCTGGAGATTCTTCCCGACGCCCACTACACGCTGGTGAGCGTGGCCACGGATGAGAAACGCCAGTCGGTGATCGCCTATGCCCGCTTCCACGGCACTCATAGCGGTATCGACGCGTCCGTGCCGGCCACCGGGAAAAGCCTGGTTTCCGACTACGTGTTCATCATGCGCCTAGAGGCAGGCAGGGTCGCCGAGGTCACCAAGGTCTGGAACGATGGCCATGCGGCCAGTCAACTGGGCTGGACCTGACAAGGTCAGGAGCATCCCCATGGATGCTCCGACTCGATGGCAGGCCGTGCTCATGCGCACGCGCAGCGCATGAGCGCTCCCGCCTTTCCCTCATCGCCCACTCCCCCCGACTCCCTGCCCGAATCCTGCGCAAACGTCTAGAATGCGCGCCCCGGTTCTTCCTGGCCTCTGACACCCAGGCAGGCCTGCCCCCCCAGAAACGCGATACCCGGAGTACACCCGATGAAGCACTGCGCAAGTGCCCTGGCCCTGGCCGGCGGCCTGCTCGTTGCCGGCCAGAGCATGGCCGGCGACCTTCTGCAATGGCACGACGAGAGCCTGACCTACCTCAACGGCGTCGATTTCAAGGTCGATCCATCCAAGCAGCAGACCCTCACCTTCGAGCACGCCAGTGGCTGGAGCTTCGGTGACCTGTTCATCTTCGTCGACGGCATCAAGTACAACACCGAGGCCACCAACGGTGCCGGCGATGGCCACACCTTCTATGGCGAGATCAGCCCACGCCTGTCGTTCGGCAAGATCAGCGGCAGCGACCTGGCTTTCGGGCCGATCAAGGACGTGTTGCTGAGCGCCACCTACGAATTCGGCGAGGACGATGTCGACGCCTACCTGCTCGGCCCGGCCATCGACCTGAACATCCCCGGCTTCGACTATTTCCAGATCAACACCTATCTGCGCGAAACCGATGGCAAGCGCGATGGCGACGGCGTCTGGCAGATCACCCCGGTATGGAGCTACACAGTACCGCTCGGCAATTCGGACCTGGTGATCGACGGCTTCATGGACTGGGTGGTGGACAACGACAAGAGCTACCACGCCAACCTGCACTTCAACCCGCAGATCAAATACGACCTGGCCAAGGCCCTGGGCTTCGGCAAGAAGTTCTACGTGGGCGTGGAGTACGACTACTGGAGCGACAAGTACGGCATCGAAGACAGCCGCGCGTTCCATACCGACCAGAGCGCGATCAGTGCGCTGGCGAAGGTGCATTTCTAGGTTATGTACGAAAAGTGCCTGCGCTCGGTGATGCTTCGTTAAAAACGGGTTCGGAATGCTCATTTACAACGCGTAAACTCCGCTTCCTCACCCGTTTTTGCCTCGCCTGCGCGGCCCGGCCTGACCTTCGCTCGACGACTTTTCGTACAGAACCTAAGAGCCCGTTCACGATCTCAGATCGGCTCCCCGGGTAGCGTTGAGGCAGGAACAGTCGTCCGGTGTGTTCAGTCGTCATTCCCGCGAAGGCGGGAACCCAGAAGACCCGGTTCATGAGGCCATGGACAGGCGCTCAAACGATCCTCAGCCGTTCGTAGTAATACGGCAGCCGCAACAAGGCATAACGCGCCGCCGCCGCGCGCACTTCGTTGCGGCGGCCTTCGAACTCGATGGTTTCGCTGACCACGCCCTCGTGCCCGTTGACACTCATCGAGCAGGCGAAACACATCAGGCCGTCGCGAGCGTCATCCTCGGAGTCGGCCAGGCCGGTGTTGGCCAGCACGATCTTCGCCTGGCTCAGCTTGAGCGCGCCGACGGCCATTTCCCGTGCCACCTCCTCGCTGCTCAGGCCATGCTTGCGCATGGTCTCGAAACTGACCCCGAGCAGGGTGTTCTTGGCGCTGGCCGAATAGACCACGAAACCGCTCTCCAGCACGCTCCCGCCGCCCGGCACGTCGGCGATCATCGACGCCATCAGCCCTGCCGTGCAGGACTCGGCGGTGGTCAGCGACAACTGATACTTCTCCAGGAAACTCACGACCTGCTCGACGCTTTGCATGGGGGGCATTCTCCTCTCGGGCTGGCTTGCCCGTGATGCTTCGAAACAGTGCGCATGCACAAAGTTCACGCGCGGTCCCGGTCCAGGGCCGGACGGTTTCCAGCGCTCGCCGACAACCGACGGATGGACGGTAAAAAAGTCGAAACTTCCGCGCCGCAGAGCCAGTCATCCACAAGGTGGGGGGCATTTCTCATCGAGGATCGAACCAACCAACGAGCGAGACGGTAGGTGTCGGCACGCCCGATGCAACGGTAGCGCAGGCATGTGGAGTGGCACGGGCATCGCTGTCCGGCCGGAGGCTGAACGACAACGGAGAGAGACCATGGCAAATGCTGCTGCGACCGCCAACGGCGACAAGAGCGAAACACGGGTCACCCGTCCGTCTTTCCATCTGGAATCCATGAACAGCCAGAAGAAGCGCGTGCTGTTCGTCACCAGCGAATGTTCCGACTTCATCAAGGCCGGGGGCCTGGGCGACGTGTCCTCCGCGCTACCCAAGGCGCTCAGCTCGCGCCACGACATTCGCGTCTTGCTGCCTGGCTACCGGCAGATCGTCAACGCCGGCCATGAGATCCGTATCGTCGGCCGCATGGGAGGCCATGCCGCCCTGCCCGCCTGCGAGGTCGGCCGCATCGACCTGGCCGATGGGCTGATCGTCTACGTGCTGCTCTGCGCCGAACTCTACGAGCGCGATGGCACGCCCTACGGCGACGAACGTGGCCATGACTGGCCGGATAACCACATCCGCTTCGCCCGCCTGGGCCTGGCCGCCGCCGAGATTGCCGCCGGCACCGCCGGCATCAGTTGGTGCCCCGAGCTGGTGCACGCCAATGACTGGCCGTCGTCCCTGGCTCCGGCCTACATGGCCTGGCGCGGCCAGCGCACGCCCAGCGTACTGACCATCCACAACCTCGCCTACCAGGGGCTGGTGCCGATGGAGTGCAGCCCCGAGCTGGGCCTGCCAGCCTCGGCCTGCTCGCCCGACGGCATGGAATTCTACGGCAAGCTGTCGTTCCTCAAGGCCGGCATCGTTTATTCCAGCCACATCACCACCGTCAGCCGCACCTACGCCCACGAGATCACCACGGCAGACTTCGGTTGCGGTCTCGACGGCATGTTGCGCCGCAAGGTGGACGAAGGGCTACTCAGCGGTATCACCAATGGCATCGACGACAGTTGGGAGGCGTCGACCGACAGGCATCTGGTGGCGACCTTCGACTGCAACGAATGGCAGGGCAAGCGCGCCAATGCACGCCACGTCGAGCAACTGTTCAGCCTGGACCGCGACGAAGGGCCGCTGTTCGCTGTGGTCTCGCGCCTGGTGCAGCAAAAAGGCATCGACCTGACCCTGGCCATCGCCGAACGCATCGTCGCCGCTGGCGGGCGCATGGCCGTGATCGGGCGTGGCGAAGGTGGCCTGGAACAGGCCCTGCTCAAGCTGGCCCAGGATCATCCAGGGCGGATCGGGGTGAATATCGGCTTCAACGAGACCGATGCCCGGCGCATGTTCGCCGGCAGCGACTTCCTGCTGATGCCGTCGCGCTTCGAGCCCTGCGGCCTGAGCCAGATGTACGCCCAGCGCTTCGGCTCGCTGCCTGTTGCCCGGCGTACCGGCGGCCTGGCCGATACCATCGAGGATGGCGTCAGCGGTTTCCTGTTCGACGAAGCCGATCCCGAGCATTACTTCGCGGCCGTGCAACGCGCCATCAATGTCTACCAACACCCCGAGCTGCTCAACGCCATGCGCTGCAAGGCCATGGCCTCGCCGCAGTTCTGGGCACAGTCGGTCGATCCTTATGACCGTCTCTACCAGCGCCTGCTGAAGAACGCCGCTCGCCAATTGCCAGGAGCGGTCGCCCGGGGTCAGGCTTGATGGCCACGCCCGAACGCAGCCACGGTGCCGTGTTGCTGGACGACGCGAGCACCCGTTTCGCGCTCTGGGCACCCTCCAGCCGCGCAGTGGCGCTGGAGTTGGCCAGCGGCGAGACTCACGCCCTGCAACAACGGGCCGATGGCTGGTTCAGCGCAACCCTGCCTTGCGCCGCCGGTACGGCCTACCGTTTCATCATCGAAGGCCACCTGCATGTCCCCGACCCCGCCTCGCGCGCCCAGGTCGATGGCGTGCATGGCTGGAGCCAGGTAGTCGATCCCCGCCGCTACGCCTGGCGCAATCCGGACTGGCCGGGCCGGCCATGGCACGAAACCATCCTCTACGAGGTACACGTCGGCTTGCTCGGCGGTTTCCTTGGCGTCGAGGCCTGCCTGCCGACGCTGGTCGAGCTGGGCGTCACCGCCATCGAGCTGATGCCCCTCGGCGAATTTCCCGGCGAGCGCAACTGGGGCTACGACGGCGTGCTGCCCTTCGCGCCGCATCGCCGCTACGGCACGCCCGACGAACTGCGCGGCCTGATCGACAGCGCTCACGGTTTGGGCCTGATGGTATTCGTCGACGTGGTCTACAACCACTTCGGCCCGGACGGTAACTACCTGCATGAATACGCCAGGGCGTTCTTTCGCGAGGACGTGCACACGCCCTGGGGCGCGGCCATCGATTTCCGCCGCCCGCAGGTACGGGATTTCTTCTGCGAGAACGCCCTGATGTGGCTGCTCGACTACCACGTCGACGGCCTGCGCCTGGATGCGGCGCATGCGATCAATGACAATCCATTCCTGATCGAGTTGGCACAGCGCGCGCGCGCGGCCGTGGCCGGCGACCGCCACATCCACCTGGTGCTGGAGAACGAACGCAACGACGCCGACCTGCTGCGACAAGGCTTCGACGCGCAGTGGAACGACGACGGCCATAACGTCCTCCACCATCTGCTCACGGGCGAACAGGAGGGCTACTACGCCGAGTTCGCCAAGGATGCCACGGCCAAGCTGGCGAGTTTCGTCGGCGAAGGCTTCATCCACCAGGGGCAGAGCGACCGGCATGGCGAGCCCCGTGGCCAGCCCAGCGCGCACCTGCCGCCAAGCGCCTTCGTGCTGTTCCTGCAGAACCACGACCAGGTCGGCAACCGCGCCCTGGGCGAGCGCCTGGCCAGCCTCGTCGCGCCCCAGGCACTGCGCGCGGCCAGCGTGCTGTTGCTGCTCGGCCCGATGATCCCGCTGTTGTTCATGGGCGAGGAATGGGGCTCGCGCCAGCCCTTCCTGTTCTTCACCGACCATCACGCCGAGCTGGGCGCCGCGGTACGCGAAGGGCGTCGCGCGGAGTTCGCCGAGTTCAGCGCCTTCGCCGACCCGCAGGCGCGCGAAGCGATCCCCGACCCGAACGCCCTCGCCACCTTCAGCGCTTCGCTGCCCGACCATGACCCCGGCAACCACCCCGAGCATCGCACCTGGCGCGCCTTCTATCGCCACCTGTTGCACCTGCGCCAGGCGCAGATCGTGCCGCGCCTGGTCGGTGCCCGCGCACTTGGCGTGGAGGTATTCGGCGCCAAGGCGATCTCGGCGAGCTGGCGCCTGGGCGATGGCAGCCTGCTGCGCATCGACCTGAACCTGAGCGATACAACCCGGCCGGTCAACCCTCCAGAGGCCCACGCCACCCTGCTGTTCGGCCAGGCCATCCACACCCACCAGGGGCAACTGCCGCCCTACAGCGCAGTTGCCCTGCTACAGGACGCAGCATGAGCGACAGTCAACTCGCCGACCTGGCACACGCCGCCGGCATCAGCACTGCCTGGATCGACGCCAATGGCCGCCAGCAGCATGTCAGCCCGCCAGCCCAGCGTGCCCTGCTCGAAGCGCTCGGCTATCCGGCGCAGAGCCCGCAGCAGATCGCCAGCAGCCTGGCCACGCTGCAGCATGCAGAGCAGGAGGCCGGCCCCGGACCGCTGATCGTTCACCAACAGGGCCACAGCCTGGCGCTGGGGCAGTATTTCCGTAGCCATACGCGCTGCCAGATCAAACTGGAAAGCGGCGGCATCATCGACGCCAGCCTGGATGCCGATGGTGGCCTGGCGGCGATCGCCGAGTGCGGCTATCACCAGCTTCTCATCGCTGACCAGGCGCTGGCCCTGGCCATCGCTCCGCCGGCCTGCCCGAGCCTGCGCGAGCTGATCGGCCGCGACCATGCCTGGGGCCTGACCGCCCAGGTCTATGCCCTGCGCCGCCCTGGCGACGGCGGCCTGGGCGACATGGCCGCGCTCGAGGCCCTGGCCCGCAGCGCTGCCGAGCAGGGCGCCGACGCCCTGGCGATCAGCCCGCTGCACGCGATGTTCAGCGCCAACCACGATCAGTACAGCCCCTACTCGCCCTCCAGCCGCCTGTTCTTCAATCCCCTGCATGCCGCCCCCGACAGCCTGCTCGGCCAGGACGAGGTGCTCTGCGCCATCGCCAACTGCAACCTGCTGGAAGAATGGCAGCGCCTCGAACAGCTGGAGTTCATCGACTGGCCGGCCGTGGCCAGCGCCCGTTACCGGGTGCTGCGGCGCCTGCATGAGCAATTCGTCGCCAGCGCGCCGGCCCGACTGGCCCTGGACTTCGCCCGTTTTCGCCAGGAAGGCGGCGACGCGCTGCTCCAGCACTGCACCTTCGAAGCCCTGCACGGCGTCATGAAACAGCAGGGCGAGTCTGGCGACTGGCGCGTCTGGCCGGAACACTATCGCGCCCCTCAGCACGCGGCCGTGGAGCGTTTCGCCATCGAACACGCCCAGGAAGTCGAGCTGCACGCCTTCAACCAATGGCTGATCGCCCGCGGCCTACAACGCGCGCAAGACGCCGCCCGCGAAGCCGGCATGGGCATCGGCCTGATCGCCGACCTGGCGGTGGGCGCCGACGGTGCCGGCAGCCAGGCCTGGGCCAGGCAGAGCGAGCTGCTGCCATCGGTAACCGTCGGCGCGCCGCCGGACATCCTCAATCGTTCGGGCCAGGCCTGGGGCGTTTCCGCGTTCTCGCCCAAGGGGCTGCGCCAGCATGGCTTTCGCGCCTTCATCGAGATGCTGCGTGCCAGCCTGGCCCATGTGGGGGGCGTGCGTATCGACCACGTCATGGGCCTCAAGCGCCTGTGGGTCATCCCCCAGGGCGCCGAATCCCGCGAAGGGGCCTACCTCGACTACCCATTCCAGGACCTGCTGCGCCTGCTCGCCCTGGAAGCCTCGCGGCATCGCGCGCTGGTCATTGGCGAAGACCTCGGCACGGTGCCGGACGGCCTGCGCGAAGAACTGGCCCGGCGTCATCTGCTGGGCATGCGCGTACTGCTGTTCGAACAGCGGGATGGTCGCTTCATCGCGCCGCCACACTGGCCACGGGATGCGCTGGCGACCACCACGACCCATGACCTGCCGAGCATCCGAGGCTGGTTCGCCGGGCGCGATATCGACTGGCGCCTGCAGGCCGGCCACTGCACCCCGGAACAGACCGAAGTCGATCGCCAGCACCGCCCGGGAGAAGTCGCGGCGCTGCGCGCGGCCCTGGCCGAACAGGGCGAGCTGGAGCATGGCGACAGCGACGAGCACTGCCTGGATGCCGCCATCGGTTTCATCGGCAAGACGCCCGCACCGTTGGTGTTGCTGCCGCTGGAGGATGCCGTCGGCGAACTGGAACAGGCCAACCTGCCCGGCCCCGGCAATATCCACCCGAACTGGCGGCGGCGCTGGAGCCGCAACGCCAGCGAACTGCTCGACCAAGCCGATGCCCGGCGTCGCCTCGCACGCCTGGACGCCGCTCGGGATGGCCGCCAGCATGATTGATCTGCGGGCAACCATCCGCCTGCAACTGCACCAGGGTTTCACCCTGGATGACGCCGCTGCGCAGGTGCCCTATTTCGCCCGGCTCGGTATCAGCCACGTCTATGCATCGCCGCTGCTCAGCGCACGGCCAGGCTCGCTGCATGGCTACGACGTGATCGACCCGACCCGGGTCAATCCCGAACTCGGCGGCGAACCGGCCCTGCAGCGCCTGGCCGCTGCCCTGCATGCGCAGCGCATGGGCCTGATCGTCGACATCGTGTCCAACCACATGGCCGTCGGCGGCGATGGCAACCCCTGGTGGCTCGACGTGCTCGAATGGGGCGCGAACAGCCGCTATGCGCAGTTCTTCGATATCCAGTGGCAATCCCATGACCCACTGATGGTCGGCCAGCTGCTGGTGCCCTTCCTGCGCAGCGACTATGGCGAGGTGTTGGCCAACGGCGATATCAGCCTGCATTTCGACAGCCATGACGGCAGCCTGTATGCCCGCCACTACGAGCATCGCCTGCCGCTGACGCCATCGAGCTACGGCGAGGTATTGCGCCTGAGCGGCGACAGCGCCTTGGTCGACCTGGCACCGTCCTTCGATGCGCTGCAGGGCGAACCCAATGCCTGGCGCCAGGCCCCGGCCTTGCGCCAGGAACTGGCCTACCTCGCCCGTCAGCAGGCTTCGGCGGCGGCCCTGGAAAAAGCCCTGCGACTCTACCGGCCAGAGACCGAGCAAGGCCTGCTGCGCCTGCACAACCTGCTCGAACGCCAGCACTATCGGGTCGCCAGTTGGCGCACGGCGACGGACGATATCAACTGGCGGCGCTTCTTCGACATCAACGAGCTGGGCGGCCTGCGCGTCGAACGACCGGAAGTGTTCGAAGCCACCCACGGGAAGATTTTCGAACTCATCGAACAGGGCCTGATCGACGGCCTGCGCATCGACCACATCGACGGCCTCGCCAACCCACGGGCCTATTGCCGGCGGCTACGGCGTCGCGTGCAAAGCCTGACAGGCAAGCGCCCCCAGGCCTTGCAGCAGGCCCATTTGCCGATCTTCGTGGAAAAGATCCTCGGCGCCGGCGAGCGCTTGCCTGGCGACTGGAAAGTCGACGGCACCACCGGCTACGAATTCATGAACCAGGTGTCGCTGCTGCAGCACGATCCATGCGGCGAACAGCCGCTGAGCGCACTCTGGCATGCACTCAGCGGCCGCCCGGCCGACTTCCTGGCCGAGGTTCGCGAAGCGCGGCAACTGCTACTGGCCACCGCCCTGGCCGGCGACCTGGAAGAAGTCGCCCAAGGGCTGTTGCAAGTCGCCCGCGGCGATATCGCCACCCGCGACCTGACCCTCGGCGCGATCCGCCGGGCGCTGCTCGAATTGATCAGCAACTTCCCGGTCTATCGCACCTACGCTGGCGCGGCGGCACGCAGCGAACAGGACCGGCGCTGCTTCCAGCAGGCCCTGGCCGGCGCCCATGAACACCTCGGCGAGGCCGACCGGCCCCTGCTCGCCCACCTCGACCGCTGGCTCGGCGGCCAGCGCCTGCGCGACGTGCCGCCCGGCCCGGCGCGGCGCCTGCGCCAGAAGGTGCTGACGCGCTTCCAGCAACTGACCTCGCCGACGGCGGCCAAGGCCGTGGAAGACACCGCCTGCTACCGCTCCGGGGTGCTGCTGTCGCGCTACGACGTGGGCTTCGATCCACAGCATTTCAGTGCACCGGCAAGCGCATTCCACACCGCCTGCGGCGAACGCGCGGCCCGCTTGCCGCGCAACCTGCTGGCCACCGCCACCCACGACCACAAGCGTGGCGAGGACACCCGCGCACGCCTGGCGGTACTCAGCGAACGGGCCGGCTGGTATGCCGAACGGGTGCGGCACTGGCTCGGACTCGGCACCAGGCTGTGCCGCGACCTCGACGGCGAAACGGCCCCCAGCGCGGCCGACCAGGCCTTGCTGTTCCAGGCCCTGCTCGGCAGCTGGCCACTGGAGTTGTCGGCCGAGGATAACGAAGGCCTGGGGAACTATGCCGAACGCCTCGCCGGCTGGCAGGAAAAAGCCCTGCGCGAAGCCAAGCTGAAAAGTACCTGGAACACACCCAACGAAGCCTACGAGTCAGCCTGCCGCAACTACCTGGATAGCCTGCTTCGCACGGAGCGAGGGCATGAACTGCGCAGCTCCATCGCACAGGCCGTAGCCGAAACTGCAGCGGCTGGCGCGCTCAACAGCCTGGTCCAGTGCACCCTGCGGCTGACCACGCCTGGCGTGCCGGACCTGTACCAGGGGACCGAGTTCTGGGACTTCAGCCTGGTCGACCCGGACAACCGGCGCCCGGTGGACTACAGCGCGCGCGCCGAGGCCCTCGGCCATCTGAACGAATACGCCGAACTGATCCAGCGCTGGCGGGACGGTCACCTCAAGCAGGCCCTGATCCACGCCCTGCTGAGCGTCCGCAAGGCCCAGCCGCAGTTGTTCAGCCAAGGCGACTACCGACCGCTGAGCGTGGAAGGCGTACACGCCGACAAGGTCCTGGCTTTCTCGCGCAGCCATGCCGACCGCCACCTACTGGTGGTGGTGCCACGCCTGGCCCGCGACCTGCTTGGCGACAGTCCGCTGCCGCACATCCCTGCCGGGCGCTGGGGCGATACCCGCGTGCGCCTGCCGCAGGCCCTGGACGCAGGTCGCCTCACCAGCCTCTGCTCCGAACGCACGTTCCACGGCGACCAGGGCAGCTTGTCGCTGGCCGAGGTGCTGGTGGACTTTCCCGTCAATGTCCTCTGCCTGAAATCCTCTCTACAGGAGCACCGCCCATGAGCGCCGACGAAACCCGCATCCGTGAATTCGCCTATCAGATCTGGGAGTCCGAAGGGCGCCCCGATGGCCAGGACCTGCGCCACTGGGAAATGGCCCGCAAGCTCGCCGAATCGGAAGCCGCCGGCCAGGCCGGCAAGCAGCAGCCGAGCACCCCGGGCAAACGCATCAGCAAGCCAAGGGCGGTGACCCTGGCCGAAGCCGAGGCCGGCGCCGACGAGCCGGCGCTGCTGAAAAAACCGCGCGCACCGCGAACCGCCAAACCCAAGGCCGAGACGGAGAAACCGGCGCTGCTGCAGAAACCCCGGGCACCGCGTACGCCCAAAGCCTGATTCGAAGCGGAGCCGTTCATGAGCAAGACAGACAAGGACAGCAAGACCATTGTGCCAGTCCAGCGCTCGCGGGTCAGTGAAGGACACCCCTTCCCCCTCGGCGCGACCTGGGATGGACTGGGCGTCAACTTCGCCCTGTTCTCGGCCCACGCCACACGGGTCGAACTGTGCCTGTTCGATGCCCGTGGCGAGAGCGAACTGGAGCGCATCGAACTGCCGGAGCGCAGCGACGAAATCTGGCATGGCTACTTGCCCGATGCCCATCCCGGCCAGGTCTACGGCTACCGCGTGCACGGGCCGTACGAACCGGATGCCGGCCACCGCTTCAACCCCAACAAACTGCTGATCGACCCCTACGCCAAGCAACTGGTGGGCAAGCTGCGCTGGTCGGAGTCGCTGTTCGGCTACACCATCGGCCACAAGGACGGCGACCTCAGCTTCGACACCCGTGACAGCGCCGCCCATGTACCCAAGTCCAAGGTCATCGACCCGGCCTTCACCTGGGGCAAGCACCAGCCAGTGCGCGTGCCGTGGGACAGCACGGTGGTCTACGAGACGCACCTGCGCGGCATCAGCATGCGCCACCCTGCGGTGCCGGAACACCTGCGCGGCACCTTCGCCGGGCTGATGAACCGCGACCTGCTGCAGCACATCCGCTCGCTCGGCGTGTCGAGCATCGAACTGCTGCCGATCCACGGTTTCGTCAACGACCAGCACCTGCTGGAAAAAGGCATGAACAACTACTGGGGCTACAACAGCATCGCCTTCTTCGCGCCCCACGCGACCTACCTGGCCAGCGGCCAGATCAGCGAATTCAAGGAGATGGTCGCGCACCTGCACGACGCGGGCCTGGAGCTGATCCTCGACGTGGTCTACAACCACACCGCCGAAGGCAACGAGCTGGGCCCGACCCTGTCGATGCGTGGCATCGACAACGCCAGCTACTACCGCCTGATGGCCGAGCAGAAGCGTTACTACATCAACGATTCCGGCACCGGCAACACCCTCGACCTCAGCCATCCCTGCGTGCTGCAGATGGTCACCGACTCGTTGCGCTACTGGGTCAGCGAGATGGGCGTGGACGGCTTCCGCTTCGACCTGGCGACCATCCTCGGCCGCTACGCCGAGGGCTTCGACGAGCGCCACAGCTTCCTGGTCGCCTGCCGCCAGGACCCGGTGCTGAGCAAGGTCAAGCTGATCGCCGAGCCCTGGGACTGCGGCCCCGGCGGCTACCAGGTCGGTGGCTTCCCGCCCGGCTGGGCGGAATGGAACGACCGCTTCCGCGACAACGTCCGCGCGTTCTGGCGCGGCGACGAGGGCCAGCTCGGCGAACTGGCCAGCCGCCTGACCGCGTCCGGCGACCTGTTCAACCAGCGCGGCCGCCGCCCCTTCGCCTCGGTCAACTTCATCACCGCCCATGACGGCTTCACCCTGCGCGACGTGGTGTCCTACGACCACAAGCACAACGAAGCCAACGACGAAGGCAACCGCGACGGCAACGACAACAACATCTCCTGGAACCACGGCGCCGAAGGCCCAAGCGAAAACGAAGAAATCCGCGCCCTGCGCCTGCGCCAGATGCGCAACATGATGGCCACCCTGATCTTCGCCCAGGGCACGCCGATGCTGGTGGCCGGCGACGAGTTCAGCCGCACCCAGCACGGCAACAACAACCCCTACTGCCAGGACAACGAGATCAGTTGGGTGGACTGGAACATCGACGAAGAAGGCCGGTCGTTGCAGGACTTCACCCGTCGCCTGCTCAGCTTGCGCCGCGCCTATCCGGTCCTGCGTCGCGGACGCTTCCTGGTTGGCGACTACAACGAAGACCTCGGGGTCAAGGACGTCAGTTGGCTGTCGCCCTGCGGCAACGAGATGACCCCGGAGCAATGGCAGGACCCGCACGCACGCTGCCTCGGCATGCTCATGGACGGCCGCGCCCAGCCCACCGGTATCCGCAAGGGCGGCGGCGACGCGACGTTGCTGCTGATCCTCAACGCGCACCACGACATGGTCAATTTCGTCCTGCCGGAGGTCGCCGAAGGCAACGCCTGGACCTGCCTGGTCGATACCAACCGCCCCGAACTGCGTACCCGCGAACAATTCGCCTTCGCCGACGAGTTCGCCGTCACCGGGCGTTCGCTGCTGCTTTTCGAACTGCTGCGCTAGGGGGTGTTGACGTTTCGGCTTGGCGGTTTTGAGGCAGGAGCGGACGCTTACGTTCACCGTCATTCCCGCGCAGGCGGGAATCCAGAAGCGCTTTTTTGGGCTCCCGCCTTCGCGGGAGTGACGGCTAAACACACCGAGTAATGACGTCCGCTCCTGCCTCGTAGCAGCCATTCAAGCTGAAACGGGAACAGGCCCTAGCTTCAGCTCGAAAGACCTTCCCGGATGCGCCGATGGTTGCTCACCACTTCATCGATCACCGCGCGAAAGACGTGCAGAACCAGCTCTTGCTTGACGCCATGGCGCGCCGCCAACTCGCCATACCTCAGTGCCTGCCCCGCCTCCCGGGCAGGATCGACCGCTTGCAATCGGCGGGTGGCCTTCAACAAGCCCACCTTGTCGGTCGCCTGGAATCGCAAGCCGAGCAGTTCGATGATTCGCTCATCCAGGCTGTCGATCTCGGCCCTTGCCGCCCACAGTTCATCGTCACTCATCAATGCCACTCCTCAGGGTCTGCCCCCTAAAATAACGTCCGCGCGTCTCCCCGATAAACCGGCAGATACACCGCGCACCTGCGAAATCCACGCTGCGGGTTCAACTGCGTACCTGAGCACAAAGCCATCGCGTCTTGCTGGACAGACGTGCCTCGCTGCTCTACAAAAGCCCCTCGCAACGGGAACCCCACCTTTTCGCTACGGTCTTTTCTGCTCCATGCGGTGATGATTACAAGGATGGCGATGGCAATTTCACAGCAAGGGCGCATGGCCCAGGTCACCAGCCCGCTTGGCACCGACGTGCTGCACCTGCAGCACCTGGATGGCCACGACGAGTTGGCCCGGCCATTCAGCTACGACCTGGCGCTGACCTCGGCCAACCACGCCCTGCCGCTCAACGCCATGCTGGGCAAGCCCATGGGCCTGGCCCTGCGCCTGGCGGACGGCAGCGACCGCTATTTCCACGGCATCGTCGCCACCTGCAGCCAGTCGGCCGGGCGCGGCCAGTTCGCCAGCTACCGGGTGGTCATCCGGCCCTGGCTGTGGCTGCTCTCGCGGACCTCGGACTGCCGCATCTTCCAGAACATGACGGTGCCGGACATCATCAAGCAGGTGTTCCGCGACCTCGGCTTCTCCGATTTCGAAGACGCCCTGACCCGCTCCTACCGCGAGTGGGAATACTGCGTGCAATACCGCGAGACCAGCTTCGACTTCGTCAGCCGGCTGATGGAGCAGGAAGGCATCTACTACTACTTCCGTCACGAGCAGGCCCGCCACGTGCTGGTGCTCGGCGATGCCTATGGCGCGCACCATGCGGCGCCCGGCTACGCCAGCGTGCCCTACTTCCCGCTCGACGACCAGATGCGCGAGCGCGACCACATCTACGACTGGCACCTGAACCACGAGGTCCAGCCCGGTTCGCTGGAACTCAACGACTATGACTTCCAGCGCCCCAGCGCGCGCCTGGAAGTGCGCTCGATCATCGAGCGGCCGCATGGCAACGCCAGCCACCCGCTGTACGACTACCCCGGCGAATACGTGCAAAGCAAGGACGGCGAGCAGTACGCGCGCAACCGCATCGAGGCCCTGCACACCCAGTACGAACGCGTGCGCCTGCGCAGCAACGCGCGGGGCATCGCCGCCGGCCATCTGTTCAGCATGACCGGCTACCCACGGGAGGATCAGAACCGCGAGTACCTGACCGTCTCCAGCCGCTGCACCATCACCCAGGAACTCTATGAAAGCGGCGCCGCCAGCGGCACCTTCCAGTTCGAGAGCAGCCTGGACTGCATGGATGCCCAACAGGTCTTTCGCCCCTTGCCGGTGACGGCACAGCCCATCGTGCGCGGGCCACAGACCGCCGTGGTGGTCGGCCCCGCCAGCGAGGAGATCTGGACCGACGAGTACGGCCGGGTCAAGGTGCATTTCCACTGGGACCGCCACGACCAGTCCGACGAAAACAGCTCCTGCTGGATTCGCGTGTCGCAGAACTGGGCCGGCAAGAACTGGGGCGCGATCCAGATCCCACGGATCGGCCAGGAAGTCATCGTCAGCTTCCTCGAAGGCGACCCCGACCGGCCGATCATCACCGGCCGCGTGTACAACGCCGAGCAGACCGTGCCTTACGAACTGCCGGCCAACGCCACCCAGAGCGGGGTGAAAAGTCGCTCCAGCAAGGGCGGCACGCCGGGGCAGTTCAACGAAATCCGCATGGAAGACAAGAAAGGCGCGGAACAGCTGTACATCCACGCCGAGCGCAACCAGGACATCGTCGTCGAGAACGACGAGACCCATGCCGTGGGTCGTGACCGCAGCCGATCCGTGGGGCGCAACGAAACCGTCGACGTCGGCGCCAACCGGACCAAGAAGATCGGCCGCAGCGAGCGCTACAGTATCGGCCACAACAAGACGGTCAACATCGGCCGCTTCAAGGTCGAAAGCATCGGCATGGCCAAGATGACCAACGTCGGCATGGGCTACAACCGCAACATCGGCATGGCGATGTTCTCCGCCATCGGCCTGAGCCGTACCGACTTCATCGGCAAGACCTGGTCGGTGGCGAGCGGCGACAAGATCGAGTTCAAGGTCGGCGACTCGCAACTGACCCTGACCCCGGACGCCATCTACCTCAGCGCCAAGGACATCCACCTCAAGGCCGAAAAATACCTGCACGCCGATGCGCCATCGGACATCCTGCTCAACTCCGGCACCTCGCAAGCGGCACCGGAGCACAGCGGCAAGGTCGAGCCCGGCACGTCGGTCGGCGCTCTCGGCGTGGTCGCCGGTGTACTGCGTGACCTCGGCTCGCAAGTGCTGAACAAGGTCCTGGGCAAAACGGCCAAAGAGCCGGCCGCGACCCAGGACAGCCTGACCTTGCAAAGTACCCAGGCGGCAGCCAGCGTGGCCCCCGCCTCGACGTCGGTGAGCACGGGCCTGGGCAGCGCGGTGGATGCCATCGCCGCCCAATCGCCCACCCTGCAAGGCAACCTGCGTCAACTGCAGGAGGAAGGCTGGCAGATCGCCTACGGCCCGGCTGGCGAAGGCACCTACGTGCAGCAGGAAGGCGACCTGAACAAGATCGTCATCGACGGCGACCTGCGCAATGACCCAAGCACCGTGGCCCAGGTCCTGGCCCACGAGGCCGGCCATGCGACCAACCCCTACGAGGCCGACCTGACCTCGCGCGCCGCCTATGTCCAGGGCGCGCTGGCCGACGAAGGCGCCGCGGTGCTGAACAATATCAAGGTCCAGCGCGAGATCATCGCCAACGGCGGGCCGGACATCGGTATCAACGGCAGCAGCCCCACCGCCTACAACGCCATCTATGATCGCTACCTGGGCACCGGCGACACCGCTGCCGCGCAGCAAGCCATCGGCCAGGTCTGGGGCTCCGAAACGTCCTCGGTGAAGCGCGATGGTCAATTCGTCAATTACAACGACTACTACGGCGGCTGGTATGACGACCAGGCCAGCGACTAGTTTCCAACGGCATTCACCCAGGTGGCTCGGCGCCCTGCTTCTGGCCTGCGCCGCCTGCTCAACAGCGAACGGGATCGAACAGATGAACCAAGCCCCTCTCACGCTCTGGCAAGTCATCGAGCGCCTGGCCAGGCTGGCGCCCCCGAGCCCCGCCCGGATCGAGCAAACGCTGGGCAACAACCTGCGTCTCGAAGCGCAGGACGAGCATCGCACGCGCTGGGTCGGCGATGAGGTACTGCTCAAGGACAACGTGCGCATCGCCCAGACCGGCCTGACCCTGCTGACGCGCACGCGGCAAGCCACTGTCGGCCTGTTCATCGGCGGCGCCTGCATCGGCCGCGACGCCCTCGACGCGCAGTACGGCGAACTGCGCCTGGTCGCCGCACCACGCGGTCGTTCGCTGAACGAGTCCAGCGTGTGGGAAAGCGCCCAGCCCTGGGGCCGGTTGCGCTTCTCATTCAAGGAGAGCAACCCGGAGTGCCTGCATAGCGTGTCCATCGCGCCTTCGGCCCCCGGCGCCGCCGAGTAGCCAGGTTCGACGTGCGGATCGATAACAGAAGCGGCTTTCCCCATGCCTGGTTCGAGAAGACCGGCCCCGGCGGCGTCGTCTACGACGTGCTGGTACTGCGTGGCACTTTCGCCTTGCGCGGTGACAACCGCCGCCTGGAACGCGCCGACGAACAGGCGCCCATCGTCTACGCCGACGAATACGACGGCCATCCCGAAGCCAACCCGCTGCAAAGCGTGTTGCGTCGCGAGGGTGACCTGACCCTGTTCAAGCCGGCCAGCGACGTCTACATCACCGGCACCGCCCATGCCGAGGGTGGCCATGCGCAGCCCGCCTGGCTCGCCGGCATCCGCATAGGCAATCGGCGCAAGCTGGTGCGCTTGCACGGCCCACGTCGTTTCCTGCGCGAAGGCCAGGCATGGCGCTTGAGCGAAGCCGAACCGACCACCCAGGTGCCTCTCGACTATCGGCATGCCTTCGGCGGCTGCTATAGCCTGGCAGCCACCGAGCAAGGGCCGCTGGAACGGGTCTACAACCCCGAAAACCCTGCGGGATGCGGCTGGCTGCCAACCGATGCCGATCTGCAAGCCCTCTCCCCCGAAGCCGCCGAACTGGTCCGCCAATGGCGCGATGGACTGGATGAGTTACCAGCCCCCCAGATCGAAGACCCGCAGGCACCGCTGGCCAGCCCCTACGATGCCCTGCCCGTCCAGGGCCTGGCGCCGCTGGCGCGCTGGTGCCAGTCACGCCTGCAATATGCCGGCACCTACGATGAGCGCTGGCAGGCCGAGCGCCATCCACTGCTGCCGGAAGACTTCGACGAACGCTTCTACCAGGCGGCGCCCAGCGACCAGGTCCAGCCGGGCTACCTGGCCGGCGACGAACACGTCTCCCTGCTCGGCCTGCTGCCCGAGGGCCTGAGCCACTTTCGCCTGCCGGGCATAGTGGCGCTGGCGGCGCTGACGCCCTTTCGCGGGCCGGTGAAAAAGGGGGCGCTGGTACTCGACACCCTGGCCATCGACCTCGATACGCGCCTCGTCTCGCTGGTCTGGCGCGCCACCTTCGAGCGCGGCGCCCCCCTGCGGCGGCTGGCGCTCGGAACCCTTGAGCTGTCATTGGCCGAGGACAGCGGGCATGGATGAGATCGTTCTCCCCACCCTCGTCATCGACGAGTACAGCAACGCCGATGCGTTTCGCCTGGACTTCGGCATCGACAGCCTGGCCCAGGCCCAGGCCGTTATCGACAACTCGGATCAGTTATTCGCCGCTCACGGCCAGGACTGGGAAAACGACCGGGCCTACTTCGACGAGACCGCCCAGGAAGTAAAACGCTACTTCGAGGAAGGGCGGTACAAGGAAGGCGAACTGGCCGAGTCGAAACCCAGCGAAGACGGCATGGACCTGTGGGGCGACGCCCGCCACGCCGCCAACGACAGCCACGACTGGAAGGCCGTCTGCTCGACGCCCGACTTCTGCAAGGTCGGCAACGCGGTGGTGCCCTTCGACAGCTTCGCCACCATCGGCAACCAGACCCAGTCCTCGCCGGACGTGAAAGCCCAGGGCGTGCCGGTGTACCGGGTCGGCGACATGCACAAGGGTGTGCAGGGCGACGCCGGCTCGCATATCGTCGCCGGCACCTCGCTGGGCGGCGGCTACGTCAAGTTCCTGCAGGGCCAGGATAACGTCAAGGTCAATGGCATCCCCCTGGTTCGCCAGGACAATTTGTGCCTGGTCAACTGCAACGCCGCCGGAGTCGGCGGCGCGCTGGGCAAGGTGGTGACCACCCAGCGCAGCGCCGACAGCCAGGCGGAAAAGCCAGCGGAGCAGGAGACCAACCCGCAATTGCAGGCACTGCTCGACGCCGAGGCGGACGAGCGCTCGTTCTGGGAAAAGACCAAGGAATTCGGTTCCGGCGCCTGGAGCAGTACCAAGCGCATTGCCAACGCCAGCGCAGACGATCCGCTGGATACCGGGGTCGGCGTACTCAAGGGGATCGGCAACCTGCCCTCGGACCTGTGGAACCTGGTGGTGATGGCCAGCAAATACAGCTCAGCAGGCGGCATGCCGAGCATTGCCATGCAGGCCAACGCGATGGAGAAAGCCGCCCTCGCGGCCCACCAGGCGGGCGACCTGGACAAAGCCAATGAGTTGGCCCGCCAGGCCAACGAAATGATGAACAGTGGGTATGTCGGCGATATCTTCGAACCCACCAGCGACGCACAGAAAGGCGGCGCCGTCCTGTCGATGTTCGTGCCGCTCGGTGCGGCGGCGAAAGGCGCCGGTGCGCTGGGCAAGGCGGCACGTGGGGCCAAGGCCCTGGATGCGGCGGCCGACACCGTCAAGGCCGCCGATGTCGTGGCCGATGCAGGCAAGGCCGAACATATCTCCGAAGCGGCCAAGACAGCAAACACCGCAGACGAAGCCTCGAAGGCAGCTGACGCCAGCAAGACAAACCAGGGAAAATCAGGCGTCCAGATCAAGAAACGCCGACTCAAAGCCAACCACAGCTACGAATACAATGGCTACAAGTACACCACAGATGCCGAAGGCCGAATCAGTTCGGTAGAAGGCAAGCTGTCCCTCAAGAAAGCCGAACGCAACGAGTATGCTCAGCGCACGGTTGGCAAGGACGATGGTCGTCTGGCAGACGATCAGGGTGGACACCTGATAGGTTCGCAATTCAATGGTTTCGGCGGCAAGGAAAACCTCACCCCGATGCATAAGAGCATCAACAACTATCACTCGGGCGAATGGGGACAGATGGAAAAGAACTGGGCCAGTGAATTGGCCGCTGGCAACGATGTGCAGGTTAAGATCAAGCTCGTCTATGGCGACAGCAGCGCACGCGCCACAGAGTTCAGGATTACCGAGACCATTGGTGGCGTCTCGAGCAAACGAACGATAGTCAACCCAACGGGACCCTGACATGACCCCAGAAATACAGCACCTTCACCAGACCATCGCCCAAGGTATATACGATGAACTGCCGCCAGACGGCTGGAGCACGGCCCGTTACCAGTTCCTGGCGATCACCCGTTTTTTCGAGGAAAACGGCACGTACCAGTCGAGCGACGGCCAGCAGCGCTCATTCGTCGTCGAAGACGAGGTAAGCGATGCATTTCGTGAGTTGCGCGGCAAGATGGCAGCAATCAATGAAAAAGGCCACGCTTGGTATACGTGCATCGTCGACATCACCCCGGATGGCAATTTCAAGCTCGACTTCGTCTATGACGAGCTCCCCTCATTCAAGGTCATCCCTTCGGCGGACAAATGGGACGACGAATTTCGCACCTATCCTCGCCCCGAACTGAAAAGCCACGCCCCTACTCAACCGAATAGCTGAGTGCCTGCGAGAAACCGCAAGACGAGCCTGACTGTGGCTGGCGTTTTCCTCGGCGGCGTGAAAGTCAACGCCTATACGGCAACGCTCACCTGCCTATCATGATTTGCGCCTCACGCTTTCCGGCTACAAATTCAGCGGGGAAGTGTCAAGCGCTCCAGGCTTTGGAGAATCATGAAGCGAGCAACAAATGCGCCTGCTTCGACGAGTGGATCGCTTTCAATAAGGAGATCGTTGGCAAACGCCAAACCCGGCTGGATCAGAAGGTAATCGCGGCGGCGGATAAAAGTTTTCGCGACCTGAGAGATGTTTCGCACACGACTGAACGCTGCAATCACACGCGACTCCAGGGGCGACAGCTTCGACAAAATAAGAACCGCGCACGGGCATCTTGACTGGGCGGATGACAGCGAAGCAGGTCGCCAACCACCCTCCTTTAGTCGCAAATGGAATGCATCACCGATAGCAAAGTGTGCTCGCCCGTGTTTTTTCCGTTACCATCGCGCCCCGTCTTTGTGCACGACAGAGCGGCCGAGCACTTTTTCGGCCACCTGCAAGTCTGCCAAGGCGCCGCTTTAACGGACATCGCCACCTGGATCAGGCAGTCCCCACGTTCAATGACTCGGCCGAAACCGGACGAGCCTGCTTTTGGAGTTTTCTCATCAGTACGCCTGGAGTGAGGTTCGACCTCCTGGCCGTACAGACGCAATCGATGGTCCCGAACATCCTTGATGGGATGCGGACCGCCCCGAAGACCGATCCTATTCCAACAAACGGTCATAGCCAGCTCAGATACGCCATTGCGGCCCCACCATACAGGTGCGGCCTGCCGTGGCGTTTTTGCGTGGTGCGTCTTCGGTGCCGGCTTCGCGTTCCAACTGTTTCCAGCAAGATCTACAAGAGGTATTCCAGTTATGGATGCGGTAACAGCCGAAAAGGCAAAGCAGGAGCATGAAAGCAAGCTCAGCACGTCGCTGAAATCCCGGCACCTGACCATGATGTCGATCGCCGGCGTAATCGGCGGCGCACTGTTCGTCGGCTCTGGCAGCGTGATCCACAGCGCAGGCCCGGCTGCCGTACTGGCCTACCTGGCCGGCGGCATCCTGGTGGTGTTCATCATGCGCATGCTCGGCGAGATGGCGACCTCCTCGCCGGACACCGGCTCCTTCTCCACCTACGCCGACCAGGCCATCGGCCGCTGGGCCGGCTTCACCATCGGCTGGCTGTACTGGTGGTACTGGGTCATCCTGATGGCCTGGGAAGCCTACGTAGCGGGCAAGATCCTGCATGGCTTCTTCCCTGACGTCAGCGTCAACGTGTTCGTGCTGGCCACGACCCTGGTGCTGATCACGGTCAACTTCTTCAACGTCAAGCACTACGGCGAGTTCGAGTTCTGGTTCGCCCTGATCAAGGTGGTGGCGATCGTCTGCTTCCTCATCGTATGCACCGCGGCCGTACTGAACATCTGGCAGTTCGGTGAAGTACGCGGCATCACCCACCTGACCGCCGAAGGCTTCATGCCCAATGGCATCAGCACGGTGATCGGTGCGCTGCTCGGGGTGATGTTCGCCTTCCTCGGTGCCGAGATCGTCACCATCGCCGCCTCCGAAGCCAAGGACCCGGCGACCCAGATCGTCAAGGCGACCAACTCGGTGGTCTGGCGCGTGTGCCTGTTCTACGTCGGCTCGATCTTCCTGATCGTCTGCCTGGTGCCGTGGAACGACCCGCACCTGGGCGTTTCCGGCTACGGCGCCTACCGCCGCACCCTGGAACTGCTGGGCGTGCCTTATGCCGAGCTGCTGATGAACTTCGTGGTACTGACCTCGGTGAGCAGTTGCCTGATCTCCGGCCACTACACCGCCTCGCGCATGCTGTTCTCCCTGGCCCAGCGCGGCGACGCGCCGTCGTTCTTCAAGATCACCCGCACCGGCACCGGCGTTCCGGTGTACGCGATCATCGGCTCTTGCCTGGTCGCAGTGTTCTGCGCCGTGATCAATTTCAGCGAGACCCTGGGCCCGAAAGACGTGCTGGAAACCCTGATGAACACCACCGGCATGATCGCCTTGCTGGTGTACCTGGTGATCGCCTTCTCGCAACTGCGCATGCGTCGCAAGCTGGTCGCCGAAGGTAAGGAAATCCGCCTGAAGATGTGGTTCTTCCCGTGGCTGACCTACCTGGTGATCCTGTTCATCGTCGGCAGCCTGGTGACCATGGCCTTCATGCCTGACTACCAGGTGCTGGTGATCTCCACCGGCATCGCCGCCGCCGTCGTGGTGGCAGCCGGCCTGGTCGTCCATCGCCGCGCCGCCAAGCGAGGCTTGGCACACTGACGGCGACAAAGGGGCTCCTCCAGACCGTGTGAAAACTACTGCGCTTTCACACGGCCTGCTTCGAAGCCCTTTTCTTTTTGTCGCGAAGGCATCGGAAATTCAAACTGGTGGCGTCAGCCCACCGACTCCGATGCCTGCCCATACCTCTATCGCCGCCTCCCCATTATCTCGACCTGCTTCTCGCAGCAGCCCTCGGCCAAATGGAATAATGCGCCCCGCAAAATACTCGGAGGCCCGCATCGACGACATCCATGACCCGGAGAACGTCAGCCTGCACCAGGTGTTTTACAAGCCAAACCAATTTGGCGCTCAGCAGAATATGCTGCCCACCGTCAGGAGGTCGCCCCCCAATATGCATCCACTCGAATCTTCATGGGCTCCCGCCTGGGCTGGTATCGGCGCACTCGGCGATGGGCTGAACCACAGGCAGGCATTGCTCTCTGCATACAACGAAGGCCATCGCGTCTATCACTCGCAGCAGCACCTAGAGGAATGCCTGGAGTTCTTTGACGAAGTCCAGCGCCACGCCGAGGACGCCCCCGCGCTTTGCCTGGCGCTGTGGTACCACGATGCGATCTACCCCATCCCCGGCAAAGACAAAAAAGAGCGCAGCGCACGCCTCGCCGCCAAGCACCTGTTGGCCGCAGGCGTTGCCCCGGAACGGGTGCGACGCGTCGAGGCGCTGATTCTCGCCATCCGTCATAAATCCGTACCCCAGGACCATGATCAGTGCCTGATGGTGGATATCAACCTGGCGATCCTGGCCGCGCCCGACGAGCGTTTCGACGAATACGAACAACAGATTCGCCAGGAGTACCGCAAGGTTCCGGGTTTCCTGTTCCGACTGAGACGCAAGGCCATCCTGCGCTCCCTTCTCAAGCGGCCAAGGATTTACGCCAGCGAACTTTTTTACGAGCGCCTGGAAGATATCGCTCGCTACAACCTGAGGAGAGCCATCGCGTGATTCGTTTCGCCCTTTACCCCCTGGCGCTGCTGCTATCCATGTCCAGCCATGCCGACAGTTTCTGCGAGCGACAGAAGATGGACCGGGAGTTCCCCGCCGGCATTGAAGGCCTGTATCAGGTGGTCGGCAGGCGTAGCGTCGATGGCACGCCCTACTTCGGCACCTTGCAGGTCGAGTATGGCGATGACGCCTACACCTTGCGCCGTACCGTACAAGGCAAGACCCAGGCCGGGCGTGCCTGGTTCGAGCGCTGCGGAGCCGACCGGATATCCGGCCTGGCCATGGAGATCGGTGGCGAACAGGGTTTCTGCGCGACCGGCACAGATGGTGACAATTACTACCGGTTCACCTGCCGGCTCTCGGGCAAAGGCAAGGAGCGTCGCCAAGGCCTGGAGGCCTGGTTTCAGGAGCCTTGAGAACGGAGCACCAAGGCTCCCAACGGCGGTAGATCGACCAGCAGCGAATAGGCCTGCCCATGGCTGGCCTGCTCGACGGCGAAGGCCTCGTGCAAAGTGCCGGCATTGGAACCGCTGTAACGTGCGGCGTCACTGTTGAGCAGCACGCTCCAGACACCTGCGAGCGGCACGCCGATGCGATAGCCCTGGCGCGGCACCGGGGTGAAGTTGTGGATCACCAGCAACGGTGCGCCCTCATTGCCCACCCGTAGCCAGGCGTAGACGCTGTTGGTCAGGTCGTCACCGATCAGCCAACTGAAGCCATCGGCGCGCTCGTCTATCTGGTGCAAGGCGGGTTCATGGCGCAGCAGATGATTGAGATCGCGCAGCAGGCTTTGCACGCCCTGGTGCTCGGCATAGCGCAGCAGGTACCAGTCCAGTTGCGCATCGTGGTTCCACTCGCGCCACTGGCCGAACTCGCAGCCCATGAACAGCAGTTTCTTGCCCGGATGGGTCCACATGAAACTCAGGTACAGGCGCAGGTTGGCGAACTTCTGCCAGCGGTCGCCGGGCATCTTGTCCAGCAGCGAGCGCTTGCCGTGCACCACCTCGTCATGGGAAATCGGCAGGATGAACGACTCGGAGAACGCGTAGAGCAGGCCGAAGGTCAGTTGATGGTGATGGTGCCCACGATTCACCGGGTCTTCGCTGGCGTACTTGAGGCTGTCGTGCATCCAGCCCATGTTCCACTTATAGGAAAAGCCCAGGCCGCCTTCGCGGGCCGGCCGGCTCACGCCTGGCCAGGCGGTGGACTCTTCGGCGATCACCAGGGCACCAGGTACTTCAGCGGCGACTACGTCGTTGAGATGACGAAGGAAGTCGATGGCCTCGAGGTTCTCGCGGCCGCCGTGGCGATTGGGTATCCATTCGTCGGGCTTGCGCGAGTAATCGCGGTAGAGCATCGACGCCACCGCGTCCACCCGCAGGCCATCGATGTGATAGGCGCGCAGCCAGTGCAGTGCCGAGGCGAGCATGAAACCATGCACCTCGGTACGACCCAGGTTGTAGATGTAGGTGTCCCAGTCCTGATGAAAGCCCTCGAACGGGTGGGCGTATTCGTAAAGCGCCGTGCCATCGAACTGGCCGAGGCCATGGGCGTCGGTGGGAAAATGCGCCGGCACCCAGTCGAGAATCACACCAATGCCGGCCTGGTGGCAGGCATCGACGAACGCGGCGAAGTCGCTCGGGCTGCCATAGCGCGAGGTCGGCGCGAACTGCGACAGCGGCTGATAGCCCCAGGAACCACCGAACGGGTGTTCCATGATCGGCAACAGCTCAACGTGGGTGAAGCCGAGATCCTGCACGTAGGGAATCAACTGTGCGGCCAGTTCATGCCAGTCCAGCGGGCGAGGATCGTCTTCACCGTCATGGCGCCAGGAACCGACGTGTACTTCATAGATGGACAATGGGCGGTCATGGGCCTGGCGGGCCTGGCGATCCTCCATCCAGGCCGCGTCGTTCCAAGCGAACGCCAACGGCGCCGACACCACCGATCCCGTGGCCGGCGGCAACTCGGTGGCCAGGGCCAGTGGGTCGGCCTTGAGTGGCAGCAGGCCGTCCTCGCCGAGAATTTCGAACTTGTACACCTCGCCCGCCCGCAGACGCGGCACGAACAGTTCCCAGACACCGGCAGGATGGCGCAGGCGCATCGGATGCCGACGTCCATCCCAACCATTGAAGCTGCCAACCACCGACACCCGCCGCGCATTTGGCGCCCACACGGCGAAACGCACGCCGTCGATGCCGTCCTGGGTCATCAGTTGCGCGCCCAGGCATCTACCCAGCTCACGGTGGTTGCCCTCGGCGAACAGGTACAGGTCCATCTCGCCAAGCAACGGGCCGAACGCGTAGGGGTCTTCGCTATCCTGGACGCCCTCGGCCCAGTGGATGCGATAGCGATAATCGGGACGATGGCCAAGGCCCAGGATGAACAGGCCAGGCGCCTCGTCCTGCCGCATTTCGCCAAGCGAGTCGCCGCTGAGCGCATCGACCAGCTCAACGCGCAGCGCGCCAGGCAGGTAGGCGCGGATCTCCACGCCCCCGTTCACCTCGTGCGGGCCGAGAAAAGCGAAAGGATCGTGATGCTCGGCCCGTACCAGTGCCTCGATATCGGCACGTGAGCGGCGCGCGTTCTGGCTCATGAGTGGCTCCCCGGTAAATGCGTGCAAAGCTGCGCCAGCCAGGCCGTCCAGCGGAATATTCATCCAGTCCGGGCGATAGCGCGCTTCGTAAAGAATTTCGCAGGCGCTTTCTCGATGCTGGCCATTGCAAGAGCCATGCCCTCGCCTTCACTCCAGGCTTGAATCGCCCGAACAAGGTGCCGGCCGTCAGCGAAGACGTGACTGGCCCCTGGGCGTGGAAAGCACGGCAACACGTGAGTCACTGCCGTCACATCCGCGCCCCCCGTTCCTGTTCCGAGCCCCACCCTCTCGCAAAAGTTCAGGGAGATGCGGCGGGAGGCTGCCTTTCACTTACCAGAGCCTATTGCCCCGCGTAGATATCCGACTGTTTATAAACATCATGGACATGGCGCAGCAGCACCATGACGATCGCCGCCACCGGCAATGCCAGCAGCACCCCGGTGAAACCGAACAACTGGCCGCCGGCGAGGATCGCGAAGATCACCGCCACCGGGTGCAGGCCGATGCGGTCGCCCACCAGCAACGGCGTCAGCACCATGCCTTCGAGCAACTGGCCGACGGTGAACACCGCCACAACGCCGAGCAGCGGATAGAGTTCGATGCCGCCGTACTGGAACAACGCGGCAACCACCGCCGCGCCAAAACCGATGACGAACCCCATGTACGGCACGATGCTGGCCAGGCCAGCGAGCAAACCGATCAGCAGGCCCAGTTCCAGGCCGACGATCATCAGGCCGCTGGAATAAATGGTCGCCAGCGCCAGCATCACCAACAACTGGCCACGGATGAAGGCGCCGAGCACTTCATGGCATTCGCGCACCAGCCTGACCACCACGCTCTCGCCGGAGCGCGGCAACAGGTCGCGCAGCTTGCCGACCATGACATCCCAGTCACGCAGCAGGTAGAAACTCACCACCGGGATCAGCGCCAGGTTGGCCAGCCAGCCCAGCACGGCCAGGCTGGAAACGGTGACCTGGGCCAGTACCACGCTGACGATATCGGTGGTCTGGCCGATGTGCTGGCTGAGCGCCGCCTTGATCTTGTCGAAGCGCCAGAAGCCGTCGGCCAGGCCGAACTTGGCCTGAACCCAGGGCAGTGCCTGGTGCTGCAGCCAGTCGAGCATCTGCGGCGCCACCTCATACAGGCGCACCAGTTGCCGGCCGAGCATGGGGATCAGCACCAGCAGCAGGATCAGCAGCAACAGGCTGAACAGGGTGAACACCACCACCACGCCCCAGGTGCGCGACAGCTTCAGGCGCTCCAGGCGATCGACCAGCGGATCGCCGAGGTAAGCCAGCAGCATCGCCACCAGGAACGGCGAGAGGATCGGCGTCAGCAGGTACAGCAACCAGCCGCACAGGACGATGCCTGCCAGCCACATCCAGCGTCGTGAATCGGTCATGTCAGGCTCTCGCGAAGCGCCCCGGGCGGGGCGCGGTAAGTATGGAAAGAGGCATCACAGTCCTTTGTGACAGGTCGGCATCACTGCCAGCGGAATCGCAGCAGGTTATCGGGTTTCTTCTCGACGGGCGGCGTCGCGCCTGGAGCGGTCGCTGCCTGATCGGCAGGCTGGGCCGGATCGGCTGGCAGCGCCGGCACTTGCCCAACCTCATCGGCAGGCACCTCCTGCAAGCCGGCCAGTGCCAGTTGTGCGCGCAGTTGCTCGGCGCTGGCCTTGACCTCCCAGAGCATGCGGTCGCCCTCGACCTTGCTCAGGCGGCCGCCGAGCGGATCGAGCAGGTTTTCCAGCTCGGCATAGCGAGCCAGGTCGGCCCCCTGGATTTCCACCTGCAACGAACTGGCCGCGCCAGGCTTGACCACGAAGCGCGGCGCCAGGCGCTGACTGACATCCAGCAGCACGGCGTCGGCCAGGGCCTGCTGATTATCACCCTCCGCCTTGCCATTCTCCTTGGCCTCTCCCAGCGACAACGTCCACTGGGCACGCCATTTGCCGTCGGTCTCGCTGGCATGGACGATCAGCAGCGCATCGGCGCCATAACGCTCGGAAGCCTCGCGCAATGGCTCGACCTTGCCGGCGTCCAGCGCCTCGGGGGTCGCCAGCAGTTGCTCCTGCAGGTCGGCCAACGGCAGGCGCAGCGGCAGGCCACGGTGCTGGGCCGCCTGCAGCAGGGGCTTGGCGCTTTCCTGGGCATCGCCGACCAGGCTGTTGCCATCGGGATTGCTGCTCAGCCACCAGGTCAGGATTGCCGGGCGGTTGGCGCTCCACAGCGGCAGGCCAGCAGCGTGCAACTTGTCATCGGTGGTGGCCGGGTCGAAGTCGACCACCAGCGCATCGCCTTCATAGGCATAACGGCTGACCAGTTGCTGCGGGTCCTTGCGTACGCCACCCAGGCCAGGGCTCTGCATCGCCCTGGCATCGCCAGTCAGGCGCAGCACCAGGGTTTCCAGGGCCTTGCCCAGGGCCGCCTCGCGGACATCCGGCTGCTGGCTGGCCACCGGCTCACGTACCTGGTACAGGTCGGCGACCTGGGCAGCGAAGGACGGCAGACTCAGCAACGAACAGCCCAGGGCGAGCAGACTCAGATAAATGCGCATGGGGACTCTCATAAAGCAATCGGGACCGCGCGGCAAGCACACGGAAAGGGCTCTACCTTAAACAGCCACCCGCCGTGCGGCAACATCGGCAACGGCTTAGCCGGTAGTAGCTGGCGGGCAAGCCTGATAAAATCGCGCGCCTTCACGGACCGGTACGTCGTGCTGCCTGGTCGTCAACCGCATTCCCTCTGCAAAGGCCATACCCCATGAGCAAGCAACCCTCCATCAGCTACAAGGACGCCGGTGTAGACATCGACGCCGGCGAAGCCCTGGTCGAACGCATCAAAGGCGTGGCCAAGCGCACTGCGCGCCCGGAGGTGATGGGTGGCCTGGGCGGCTTCGGCGCCCTGTGCGAAATCCCGGCCGGCTACAAGCAGCCGGTACTGGTCAGCGGCACCGACGGCGTCGGCACCAAGCTGCGCCTGGCACTGAACCTGAACAAACATGACAGCATCGGCCAGGATCTGGTGGCCATGTGCGTCAACGACCTGGTGGTCTGCGGCGCCGAGCCGCTGTTCTTCCTCGACTACTACGCCACCGGCAAGCTGAATGTCGACGTTGCCGCCACCGTGGTCACCGGCATCGGCGCCGGCTGCGAACTGGCCGGCTGCTCCCTGGTCGGTGGCGAAACCGCCGAGATGCCCGGCATGTACGAAGGCGAAGACTACGACCTGGCCGGCTTCTGCGTCGGCGTGGTGGAAAAGGCCGAGATCATCGACGGCTCCAAGGTCGTGACCGGTGACGCCCTGGTCGCGCTGCCCTCCTCCGGCCCACACTCCAACGGCTACTCGCTGATCCGCAAGATCATCGAAGTCTCCGGCGCCGACATCGAAGCCACCGAGCTGGACGGCAGCAAGCTGGCCGACCTGCTGATGGCGCCGACCCGCATCTACGTCAAACCGCTGCTCAAGCTGATCAAGGAAACCGGCGCGGTCAAAGCCATGGCCCACATCACCGGCGGTGGCCTGCTCGACAACATCCCGCGCGTGCTGCCGGAAGGCGCCCAGGCGGTGCTCGACGTCGCCAGTTGGAAGCGCCCGGCGGTGTTCGACTGGCTGCAGGAACAAGGCAACGTCGACGAGCACGAGATGCACCGCGTGCTGAACTGCGGTGTCGGTATGGTCATCTGCGTCGCTCAAGACCAGGTCGAAACCACCCTCGCCAGCCTGCGCGCCTCTGGTGAGCAGCCGTGGCTGATCGGCCAGATCGCCCAGGCCGCCGACGGTGCCGAACACGTCGTGCTGAACAACCTGAAACAGCATTGATGACGGCAGCCTGCAATGTCGTGGTGCTGATCTCGGGCACCGGCAGCAACCTGCAAGCCCTGATCGACCACATCAACGCCGGAGAAAACCCGGCGTGCATCGGCGCGGTGATCGCCAACCGCGCCGATGCCATCGGCCTGCAACGTGCGGCCGCTGCCGGTATCGCCACCCAGGTGCTGGACCACAAGAACTACGCGGATCGCGAAGCGTTCGATGCCGCGCTGATCGAAGCCATCGACGCCCGTCAACCACAGTTGGTGGTACTGGCTGGCTTCATGCGTATCCTCAGTGCCGGTTTCGTACGGCATTACCGTGGACGTCTGCTGAACATTCACCCGTCTCTGCTGCCCAAGCACAAGGGGCTGCATACCCACCAGCGCGCACTAGAGGCCGGCGACAGTGAACATGGCTGCAGCGTGCACTTCGTCACCGAAGAGCTGGATGGCGGCCCCGTGGTCGCGCAGGCAAGAATCCCGGTGCGCTCATCCGATACCGCCGAGAGCCTTGCCCAGCGCGTTCACGCTCAGGAACACCTCATTTACCCCCTGGCCGTACGCTGGTTCGCCGAGGGTCGCCTGCAACTGGGTGACAACGGCGCACAACTGGACGGCCAAAACCTGCCGGCCACCGGCTGGCAGTTCAGTAATTAGGAGATTCGCCGATGCGTCGTGCCCTGCTGTTGCTCCTCGCCGCTGTCACCCTGCCCACCGTGGCAGCCGACAAGCTGGAGCCCTTCACCGCCAGCTACACCGCCGACTGGAAACAGGTCCCGGTCAGCGGCAGCGCCAGCCGCAGCCTCAAGCAACTGGACAATGGTCGCTGGGAGCTGTCCTTCGAAGCCTCCATGCTGGTCGCCAGCCTCAAGGAAACCAGCACCCTGCAAGTCGATAACGGCGTGTTCCTGCCGCAGACCTACCACTTCGAACGCAGCGGCCTGGGCAAGTCCAAGGAAATCGAGCAGGACTTCGACTGGACCCAGAAGAAAGTCCTCGGCAGCGACCGTGGCGACCCGATCAGCGTGACCCTGAATCGCGGCCTGCTGGACAAGTCGACCTATCAACTGGCCCTGCAGCATGACGTGGCGGCCGGCAAGAAAAGCATGAGCTACCAGGTCATCGACGGCTCGGAGGTGGAGGTCTATGACTTCCGCGTCCTCGGCGAGGAGCGCGTGGAAACCCAGGCCGGCACGGTCGATGCGATCAAGGTCGAGCGTGTACGCGACCCGACCCAGAGCAGCCGCAAGACCATCCTCTGGTTTGCCAAGGATTGGAACTACCTGCTGGTACGCCTGCACCAGGTGGAAAAGGACGGCAAGGAATACCAGATCATGCTCAAGGACGGCACGGTCGACGGTCGCCCGGTCCAGGGCGCCAAGAGCTGATCCAGCGACATCTGAACAAACCGGGCGAAAGCCCGGTGATGCCCGCAACGACTCAAATCCTGGTGCTCCGTTCGTTGCACTGATGCAACAGTCCTTTGCCGGCCGCACGGTTAATTAGCTTGCTAACGAAGTGTATAACGGACCTGCGACATCTCGCCGCACCCGTATTTCGAGGAGACAAGCATGAACGTGATCGTGCATGAGCGTGACAGCGAACATCTTTCCCAGGAAGCCCGCGCCCTGGGCATTCAGGCCTGGGATGTGATCCAGAACGGACAACTGGTCGGCATCTTCCGCTCCGAAGAAGAAGCCGACGCCTATCGTCAGGTGCTGGAAGAAGCACAGCCGCACTCCTGACGGCCTGCGAGGGCTAAGAACCTGTTCACGATCTCGCGCGCTGGAGATCGTGAACAGGTTCTTAGGAAACAGCCGCAAGCCTTCCGCAAGCCTTCACCACATAAGGTCGTCAGGAACCTGGTAAGCCGCATAGGGATCGTCTTCATCCGGCGCTTCGGTCGGCGTGTTGAGCAATACCACCCGATGGGCGTCACGCTCCTGGATCTTCAGCGCGGCGTCACGCGGGATCACTTCATAACCACCCGCATGGCGCACGATGGCCAGCGACCCACGGCTCAACTTGTCGCGCATCAGGTCGTTGACCGATAGGCGCTTGACCTTTTTGTCGTCGACGAAGTTGTAGTAATCCTCAGTGGTCAGCTTGGGCAACCGCGATTGTTCGATCAGTTGCTTGATCTGCGCGGCAAGGGCTTTCTTCTGGGCCTTTTCCTGTTGCTGGCGATTCAGCTCCTGGTCGCGGGCGGTCTTTTCCGCCTGGGCCTCCAGGGCCGCACGCTTCTGCGAATCATCGACCTCCACCTGGTTTTTCTTTTCCAGGCGCTGCTGTTTCTGCTTCTGTTTGCCGGCCTGCTTGGCCTGCTTTTCATTCACCAGTCCTGCCTTGAGCAACTGGTCGCGAAGGGAAAGGCTCATGCGTTATCCATATTCATTGCAGTGGAAGACGAAGGCGCACGTTGCGCCAGGAAGAATCTGAACGGGCAGCCCGTCTCATCTTCGATCAGTTCGAAACCGACCTCGGCGAGCAGCGCCGCGAAATCCTGTCGATGCCAGGCCTCGGCGAACGGCTCATAGGCACGCTTGGCCAAAGCCCGGAAATAGGCACCTCTCCAGCCATAGTGACGCCACAGCCAGGCATAGCCCCGCGCCCACTGCAACGGCGACGGTTCAAGCACCGCGAGACGGGCACCGGGGCGGGTAATCCGTGCCAGCTCCTGCAATGCCTTGCGCAAGTACATCGGCGGGATTTCATGGAACACAAAACATACCGCTATGGCATCGAACTGGCCATCGGCCAGGCGTGTTCTCTCGGCCAGCCCCTGAACCCACTGGATCCCCTGGTGACTACGGGCGGCATGCTGCAACAGGTAAGGAGAAGGGTCCAGCCCCCAGACCTCGCCGATGCCGGCATCTTTCAGGGCCTGCGCCTGGCGTCCGGCGCCGCAGCCCAGGTCCAGTGCGCTGGCGGCACCACGCAACGCGTCAGCCACGCGCTTGCGCCCGCCCGTGAGGGTGCCGAGCATGACCTTGTCGAAACCCTGGGCATAGCCGCGACTGAAGCACTTGGAGTAATTGCCGTTGGGCAGGTTATGGAACTCCTGCAGCACGTACTTGGGCAGCCAGTCCGCTCCCGGCACCCCGGCAGGCAGTTGCACGCGCTGGTGATTACGGCCGCTAAGGGTGCGCCATACGCGCCCCAGGCTGGGCAGGTGCTTCCAGTCCATCTGGTCGGCCCAGGCATCGGGAAGCTCGATGCTCGCCCAGTCGACACGCTCGGCGTCCAGGTGAGGGGGATCAACGACCGGTTCATCCTCGAACGGGCCTGCATCGGCAGTGGCGATAGTCGTGGTCATAATCGTACAGATCTGGCGATACGGATCTCCTTGGCCCCATGCCATCGCGCCGGGCCGCTCCCCTTCCGTATCCGTTACCCCGTAGGCCGGGAAATCAAAAACCGCCAGGCGATCTCAGCCGCCACAGCCGGTATGCTGTTTCTCCTGCTTTTTGGCTTCGCTCCAGAGGGCGTCCAATTCGGCAAGCGCGCAATTCTCGATTGGACGCCCCGCCCTGCGCAAGGACTCTTCGATAAAACGAAAGCGCCGCTCGAATTTAGCGTTGGCACTGCGCAATGCCGCTTCCGGATCGACCTTCAGGTGACGGGCCAGATTGGTCACCACGAACAGCAGATCACCAACTTCCTCGGCGATGGCCTCGGGCTCACCCTGGCTCATGGCTTCGAGCACTTCATCCAGTTCTTCGCGAACCTTGTCCACCACCGGCAAGGCTTCGGGCCAGTCGAAACCGACCTGGGCAGCGCGCTTCTGCAATTTGGCGGCACGACTCAAGGCAGGCAGTACGGCTGGAACATCATCGAGCAACGACAACTGTTCGGGCGCCTCGGCTTTTTCCGCGCGCTCCTCGGCCTTGATCTGCTCCCAGCGCTCCTTCACCTGTACATCGTCCAGGCGCGGCATGTCCGGTGCGCCATACAGGTCGCCATCGGGAAACACATGGGGATGGCGGCGCACCAGCTTGCGGGTGATGGCATCGATCACCGTGGCGAATTCGAAACGCCCTTCTTCCCTGGCCAACTGGCTGTAGTAGACGACCTGGAACAGCAGGTCGCCCAACTCGCCGGGCAGGTGATCGAAGTCGCCGCGCTCGATGGCGTCGGCAACTTCATAGGCTTCTTCGATGGTGTGCGGCACGATGCTCGCGTAGTTCTGCTGTATATCCCACGGGCAACCGTACTGGGGGTCGCGCAGGCGCGCCATCAGATGCAGCAAATCGTCGAGCACGTACATGGCAGCGCTCATCCCGCGCTACGGCTACGCCGCGCCTCGATGATGTTGGGCAATTGGGAAATCCTCGCCAACAGCCGGCCCAAGGCATCCAGGCCTGGAATCTCGATGGTCAGGAGCATGGACGCGGTATTGTCTTCCTTGTTCGACCGGGTGTTCACCGCCAGCACGTTGAGGCGCTCGTTGAGCAGCAGTTGCGAGACGTCGCGCAGCAAGCCGGAACGGTCGTAGGCGCGAATGACGATGTCCACCGGATAGGTCTGCACCGGCACCGGCCCCCAACTGACCTGGATGATCCGCTCAGGCTCGCGACTGGCCAGTTGCAGCACCGAGGCGCAATCCTGGCGGTGGATGCTGACGCCGCGCCCCAGGGTGATGTAGCCGACGATCGGATCGCCGGGCAGCGGCTGGCAGCAGCCAGCCATCTGGGTGAGCAGATTGCCGACTCCCTGGATCTGCACGTCGCCACGCTTGCCGGGCTTGTTCGAGCCGGCGCGGCGCGGGATCAGCTCCAGTTGCTCGTTGCCGCGCTCCGGCTCGACCAGTTGCTGGGCATGGTTGACCACCATCGCCAGGCGCAGGTCGCCAGCCCCCAGGGCCGCATGCAGGTCCTCGGCGGTGCGCAGGTTGCTCTTCTCCGCCAGTTTGTCGAAGTCCACGGCCGACAACGCCAGGCGCGCCAGTTCGCGTTCGAGCATGGCCTTGCCGGCGGCGACGTTCTGGTCGCGGGCCTGCAGCTTGAACCAGTGGACGATCTTCGCCCGCGCCCGCGAGGTGGTGATGTAGCCCAGGTTGGAGTTCAGCCAGTCACGGCTCGGCGCGCCGTTCTTGCTGGTGATGATCTCCACCTGCTCGCCGGTCTGCAGGCTGTAGTTGAGCGGCACGATGCGCCCGTTGATCTTGGCACCGCGACAGTTGTGGCCGATCTCGGTGTGCACGCGGTAGGCGAAGTCCAGCGGCGTGGCGCCCTTGGGCAGGTCGATGGCATGGCCGTCCGGGGTGAACACATAGACCCGGTCGGGCTCGATGTCCACGCGCAACTGTTCGGCCAGGCCACCGATGTCGCCCAGTTCTTCGTGCCATTCAAGTACCTGGCGCAGCCAGGAAATCTTCTCTTCGTAGTGGTCGGAGTTGCCCTTGACGTCGGTGCCTTTGTAGCGCCAGTGGGCGCAGACACCCAGTTCGGCCTCTTCGTGCATCGCCTGGCTACGGATCTGCACTTCGAGAATCTTGCCGTCCGGCCCGATCACCGCGGTATGCAAGGAGCGATAGCCGTTTTCCTTGGGGTTGGCGATGTAGTCGTCGAACTCCTTGGGAATGTGTCGCCACAGGCTGTGCACGATACCCAGGGCGGTGTAGCAGTCACGCACCTGCGGCACCAGCAGGCGCACGGCACGCACATCGTAGATCTGGCTGAATTGCAGGCCCTTGCGCTGCATCTTGCGCCAGATCGAATAGATGTGTTTGGCCCGGCCGCTGATGTCGCTCTTGATCCCGGCGTCCGCCAGCTCGGTCCTGAGTTGCTGCATCACATCGGCGATGTACTGCTCGCGGTCCAGGCGCCGCTCATGCAGCAGCGTGGCGATCTGCTTGTACTGCTCGGGCTCCAGGTAGCGGAAGGACAGGTCCTCCAGCTCCCACTTGATATGGCCGATGCCGAGCCGGTGCGCCAGCGGCGCATAGATGTCGAACACTTCGCGGGCCACGCGATGGCGTTTGTCGTCATCGGCGTTCTTCACCGCCCGGATCGCACACGTACGCTCCGCCAGCTTGATCAGCGCCACACGCACGTCGTCGACCATGGCCACCAGCATCTTGCGCAGGTTTTCCACCTGCGCCTGGGAGCCGAGTACCAGGGAGTCGCGCGGGTTGAGGCTGGCGCTGATCGCCGCCATGCGCAGCACGCCTTCGATCAGCTTGGCCACCACCGGGCCGAAACGCTGCTTCACCACCTCCAGGTTGGTCTGGCCTTCGCGCACCGCGCGGTAGATCAGCGCGGCGACCAGCGAATCCTGATCGAGCTTGAGGTCCGCCAGGATCTCGGCGATCTCCAGGCCCGTGTGGAAGCTGGAGCTACCTTCGGTCCATAGATTCTGCGCGGCGTTGGCCTGCTGCTCGACATCACGGGCGAATTCGCAGGCGGCCTTCAGCGCCTCGCGGTCCAGTGCCGGGTCGACGCTCAATGCGTGGTCCAGCCACGCTTCCAGGTTGATGCTGCCATCGACGTTGATGGGCTGTTGCGCCCTGACCTGCACCATTCTCTTACCTTCCCTACGGCGGCGGACAAGCCTCTCGCCGGATTTCACCAGCTTTCTACGAAGCGGGCCGACTTTGACCTGCTTCGAATAATGCCATCGCCTCGACATGCGCCGTCTGCGGGAACATGTCGAGAATTCCAGCTCGCTTGAGCCGATACCCCTGCTTCACCAGCTCGGCCGTGTCACGCGCGAGCGTCGCCGGGTTGCAGGACACATAGACCAGCCGCCGAATACCCAGCGCCCCAATCCCTTTGACTACCTCGAACGCGCCGTCGCGCGGCGGATCGAGCAACATCGCGTCGAAGCCCTTGCGTGCCCAGCCGGCCTCGGCAAGCGGCTTCGACAGGTCAGCCTGGATAAAGTGCAGATTGGCCAGACCGTTGGCCTCGGCGTTGGTCCGCGCCCGCTCGACCATCACCTGCACGCCCTCTATGGCCACGACCTCTTTCACCCTCTGCGCCAGCGGCAAGGCAAAGTTGCCCAGGCCACAGAACATGTCCAGCACCCGCTCCTCAGGCCCTGGCGCCAACCAGTCTAGCGCCTGCCCAACCATCGCTTCGTTTACCGGACCATTGACCTGAACGAAGTCGCCAGGACGGTAATTCAATTCCAGACCCCAGCTTTCCAGACGATAGCCGAGCGCCTGCTCACCGCCATCGGCTTCGGGCTCGGCGACACCTTGCAGCCATAACTGCGCCTGCTGGTCACCACAGAAATCCCGCAGGCGCTGCAGATCGTCAGCGCCCAGGGGCGCAGTGTGGCGTACCAGAATCGCCGTCGCATTGCCGTGGAACAACTCGACATGACCAATGGCCTGCGGCTTGTCCAGGCCACGCAATGCCCGGGGTAACGCTTCGAGGATTGGCTGCAAGGGCTGTACCAGCACCGGGCATTCGGCCAGCGCGACGATGTCCTGGCTGGCCGAGGCACGGAACCCCACCTCCAGCTCGCCGCACCGCGAATCCCAGCGCACGGCGATGCGCGCGCGCCGCCGATAGCCGTACTCGGGACCGCTCAGGGGGGCGGCCCAGGACTCGGGCTCGACAGCGGCCTGGCGCTGCAGCAGTTCGGCCAGATTGCGCTGTTTCAGGGCAAGCTGCTCGGCATGGGGCAGATGCTGCACACTACAGCCGCCGCAATGGCCGGCATGCCGGCAAAGCGGCTGGCGACGCATCGCGACAGCGCTGAAAACGCGCTCGGCACGGGCTTCGACCACCTGGCTGCGCGCAGCCTGCACACGGGCCTCGACCTCTTCGCCAGGCAAGGCACCGGAAACGAACCAGCTACGGCCGTCGAGAAAGGCGATACCACGCCCATCGTTGGCCAGGCGCTCGATCCGCAGGCGCTGCTTCTTGCCCACCGGCACCTGGGCCTTGCGCTCGCCGCCCGCAGGCTGGAAGCGCAGACCCGAACTTCGCTTGGCCATGATTACTCTACGTCGACGTCGTAGACGCCCGACGACAGATAACGGTCGCCGCGGTCGCAGATGATCGCCACCAGGGTCGCGTTTTCCAGTTCCTGGGATAGCTGCAGCATGGCGGCCACCGCGCCGCCGGACGATACGCCGCAGAAGATGCCTTCTTCGCGGGCCAGGCGCCGCATGGTTTCCTCGGCCAGGGCCTGGCTCATGTCGACCACCCGGTCGACCCGGCTGGCATCGAAGATCGATGGCAGGTACTCCACGGGCCAACGGCGGATACCGGGGATGGCCGAACCTTCCTGAGGCTGCAGGCCGACGATCTGGATCGCCGGGTTCTGTTCCTTGAGGTAACGCGACACGCCCATGATGGTGCCCGTGGTGCCCATGGAGCTGATGAAATGGGTGATCTGCCCGGCGGTCTGGCGCCAGATCTCCGGGCCGGTGCTGACATAGTGCGCCTGCGGGTTGTCGCCATTGGCGAACTGGTCGAGGACGATGCCCTTGCCCTCGGCCTGCATCTGCAGCGCCAGGTCACGCGCGCCTTCCATGGTCTCGCTGAGGATCAGCTCGGCACCGTAGGCGGTCATCGCCGCCTTGCGCTCGGCGGTGGAGTTGCCCGGCATAATCAGGATCATCCGGTAACCCTTGATCGCCGCCGCCATCGCCAGGGCGATCCCGGTGTTGCCCGAGGTCGCCTCGATCAACGTGTCGCCGGGGCGGATGTCGCCACGCTGTTCGGCGCGGGTGATCATTGACAGGGCCGGACGGTCCTTCACCGAGCCGGCGGGATTGTTACCCTCCAGCTTGAGCAGCAGCGTGTTGCTCGTCTCGCCGGCCAGGCGCTGGAGACGGACAAGCGGCGTGTTGCCAATGCAATCGGCGATGGTTGGGTACTGCACGGTCATGATCGGTCCACACACGAAATGGGCGCACATGATACCGGCAAAAGCCGCCAAGCCATATCGCGTAACGCTCACGTGGTATTACCGATTGGCATAAAGGCCGCAGGCTATGGGTCGCCAGCGTCAGGGAAGAGCAGAAACCCATCGTTTTTCGCCTGCCGCCTCAGACCACCCAGGCCGCGACCAGCGCCGGCACGGCGATGACTGGCAGCCAGTTGCTCAGCTTCGGCGCGTAGGGCAGGAGCAGCAGCAGAGCCAGGCCGGCCAGTGAGCACATGCCGAACCAGCCGACCGGGCCCATGGCCCAGCCCCAGCTCAGGATGCAACCGGCGAAGCTCGCCAGCAGGCACGCCCAACCCGCCCCGCGCAGCAGACGCAGCCGGCCAGCGGGCGCACTCGTGCCCCAGAACTGCTTGTAATGGCGCTCCAACCCTTGGCAGAGCATCAACATGCCGCAATAGGCCAATGTCACTGCGCTAATCAAGGACAGGCTCATCAGGCGCCCTCCGCGAGCTTGCCCGCACGGCGCGCGGCACGCGTCTTGGCTGGCTGGCCAACGCGCCAGCACGCCCAGGCCAACAGGACGCCCAGGAGTACCGAAGTCGCCTGCAACCAGACGTGGTTACCACGGCTGCTATCCACCAGGTCCAGAAACGGCAAACCGATGCACAACAGCGCCGCCAGGCCGAGTTGCTCGCGCCAGGCCCGCATTCGTGGCCGGACGATGGCGTGGGCCAGCGTCGCCGCCCAGACCAGGAAGAACAGATTGACTTCCCAGGCGCTGCGCTGCGCCAGTTCCACCGGCAACAAGCGCCCGCCCCACAGATAAGCCACGCACGCCAGGCTCAGGCCGGCGACCACCGCGATATTGATGCGCTCCGCCGCATGGTAGAGCACAACGCCTATCACGCCCTCGTGGTCATGGCGACGCTGACGCTTGACCGTGAACAAGACGACCCCGGTGGCGAGCATCGCACAACTGGCCAGGCCACAGATGAAGTACAGCCAGCGCATCGGATAGCCACCGAACTGGGCAAAGTGCAGCCCGCTCATGACCCGCTGGGTCAGTTGCGCGGGGCGGCTGGCGCTCGGCGCACGCAGCACCGCCCCGGTGACGCCATCGAACAGCATGCTTTCCCCCTTGGTCAGTTCGATGCGGTTGCCAAGCACCGGTCGCGCTTCGATACGCATGCCCGCCTGCCCGGGATTCTGGATCGACAGGCTGGCGATCGGCCCCAGCGTACGCTCGGCAACTGCGAGCAATGGCCCCAGTTCGGTCATGCGCGCCGCTTGATGCCCACGCCGCTCATCGCCGGCAGGCGCTGCCTGTTGCGCTGAACCTGATAAACCACGCCCCTGGGCCTGCCACTCCTCGCCCATGCGAGCGTCCCGCGAGCCACGTCCGGCCCTTTCCGGCTGGGCGGCCGGGGGGCGCACCGGCTCATCGTGCCCAGCGCCCGCATGCTGTGCGCCCCGCTCGGCTGGCCGCGCGCCATCCGGGGCCACCTCGGCCTGCTGCGCCGGGCGGCCGCCACGGCCGAACGCCTCGCGGTTGCCGTCGAACAAGGCATCCACCGCGGCCGGCATATAGATGAGGTAGAAAATCACCAGGCCGGTGTAGGTGATCATCAGATGAAACGGCAGCACCAGCACCGCCGTGGCATTGTGCGCGTCGAGCCAGGAACGCTGGCCCTTGGCTGGGCGGAAAGTGAAGAATTCCTTGAAGAATTTCTTGTGGATGACGATGCCGCTGAGCAACGCCACCAGCATCGCCATGGCGGCCAGGCCAACCACCCAGATGCCGATATTGCGCGGCATGTGCAGGGTGAAGTGAAAACCGAAGAAGAAACCACCGCCCGCGGTCTGGCGCACCGCGATGGGCTCGCCACTGATCGGGTCGAGAACCTGTCCGCCGCCACGTGCTCGCTCACCGGCGGAAACGCTCAGGGCCGCAGAACGTTCGGTTGGCAGGCCGATGTTCCAGGCCGGCGCGTCGCCCTTGTTGGCCCTGAGGTAATCGATGGCGACCTGGGCGGCACGCAGTTGATCGACATCGTGGACGGGGATTTCCGGACGCATCCAGCCATCGATCTCCTTGTCGAACACCGCCAGGCTGCCGGTCAGGAAGATCGCGAACAGCAGCCAGCCGAAGATCAACCCACTCCAGGTGTGCAGCCAGGAAAGCGACTGGGTCAGGGTTTTCTGTTTCATCCCAGTGCCTCCAACAGTTGCGACCAGAAGCCGATGATCGCCAATGGCCCGGCCAGGCCCAGGCCGATCCAGGCGCGCCAGGCACTGCGACAGCCGAATGCCCAGAGGACGGCCAGGGTGTAGACGAGAAACGCCGGCAATGTCGCGACGATGGGCGCGGTCATGGGATCAAGCGGCAACAGGCGAGCGAGCGCCGCAGTGAAGGCATAGGTGAACAGGTAGCCACCGAGTACGGCGGCGATGATTCGCGATACGACAGGCCAGGCGATCACGGAGGATTTTTCTTTCATTTTGTTCGGCACTCGCTACGACTGCGCCAGGCGTATGCCTGGCGCAGTCGACGAACCATTGACGGTCAGAAGGTCGTGGTGATGGAGGCGTAATAAGCGCGCCCGGGCTCGTTGTAGGTGTTGGCGCCGTTGGAGGTCTGCCGGTAGAGGCGTTTGTCGAACATGTTGCTGACGCCGGCGCCGAACGACAGGTTCTTGTTCAGCGCGTAGGTGCCGCCAAGGCTCCAGACATGGTAGGCCTCGCGCTCGCTCAACTGGGTCGCCGCGGTGACCGCCACGGCAGTGGTCGGGTTGAAAATGCGCGGCTTCTGCTTGCCGTAGTAGGTGCCGGTCAGGTTCAGCGAGAGATCCTGGGTGACCTGCCAGTCGAGCATGGTGTTGACCGTGTACTTGGGCACGATGGTCAGCGGGTTGCCGTCCTTGTCTTCGTTGTGCTGCATATAGGTGAAGTTGGTGTTCCAGCTCAGGGTCTCGCCGGCCTCGCCCAGCAGCGGGATGCCGAGGTTGCCTTCCCAGCCCTTGATCACCGCATCCTGGGCGTTATCCCACTTGAGGATGCCGGCGTACTGGGTCGGGTTGTTCGGGTTGACCACGGTGCCGGTGACCACGTTGGAGGAGACGATCTTGTTCTCGTAGTCGTTGCGGAAATAGGTGACCCCAGCCGACCAGCCATCGCGCGCGAAGCTGATGCCGATCTCCTTGTTGATACTGATTTCAGGGTCCAGATCCGCGTTACCCAGTACGTAGCAACCACCCGAGCTGGTGGTCCCCGCGGCACAGCCGTTGCCGTTGCTGCGATACAGGTAGTTGGGGTTGAGCTGGTACAGGTTGGGTGCCTTGAAGGCACGGGCGATACCGCCCTTGAGGGTGATGTCCTCGGTGAGCTTGTAGGACGTGTTCAGGCTCGGGCTCCAGTTCGCACCGAACTGGTCGTGGTGATCCATGCGCAGGCCTGGCGTGAGAATCCAGTCTGGCGTCAGCTCGATGTTGTCCTCGACGAACACCGCCATGATGGTCGCGTCCATTGCGCTGGAACGGCCGGCGGCGGAGTTTTCCAGGGCATACCAGGAACCCGTGCCGATATCGCGGTCGAGGGTCGCCGGGTCGTCCATTTCCTGGCGGTTCCACTCGGCACCGACGGTCAGTACCTGAGACACCAGGGCCTGGAAAGGAATATCCAACTGGCCTTGCAGCAGATAGCTCTCGTAGGTGCTGGTCTGCTTCTCGGCATTGGCGCTGATGTTGCCGTCCACCGAGCCGGTCTGGCCTTCGTCCAGGCGGCTGTTGCGGGTGTTCTCGTACTGCATCAGCACGCGCGAAGAACCGAAGTCCCAATCGCCACGGTGGGTGATCGAGAAGTCCTGGCGGTACATGGTGTTGGTTTCACGCCCGACCCAGGCGCCGGTGGAGGTGGTAGGCGTCAGGGCATTGGCGCTGCTGCCGGTGCCGACATCGCCCGTGTAGATGTTGCCCTGGCGGCCAAAGCCCGCTTCGAAGTCGATGGTCTGGCGCTCGTCCGGCGTCCAGCTCAACAGGCCCTTGATGTCCTTGTTGCGCACGCCTTCGCGACCAGCGGCCAGGGTCGTGCCGGTGGCCAGGCTGTCCTGATTGATGTCGGCATCGTCGGCGTCGGTCTTGGCCAGGTTGCCGTAGACGCGGAAGGTCAGCGAATCGGTCAGCGGTCCGGCCAGGCTGAAGTTGGTACGCTTGGTCATGCCTTCGGCGTCGTCTTCCGGGATGCTGGTGAACGCCGTGATGGAACCGGACAGGGCCTTGGTCGGGCGCTTGGTGATGATGTTGACCACGCCGCCCATGGCCCCGGAGCCGTAACGCGCGGCCGCCGGGCCGCGCAGGACCTCGATGCTCTCGATCTGGTCCGCCGGCACCCAGTTGCTGTCGCCGCGGGTATCGCGCTCGCCGGCACGGGTATAGCGCACCGAGTTGCGCGAAGTGACCGGCTTGCCGTCGATCAGGATCAGGGTGTTTTCCGGCCCCATACCGCGCAGGTCGATCTGCCGGTTGTTGCCACGCGAGCCGCTGGAACTGTTGCCGGTCAGGTTGACGCCCGGCATCTTGCGCACGATTTCGGAGATGTCGTTAACCGGCGGGCGCTTCTTGATGTCCTCGGCGGTGATGGTCGATACGCCCGGAGCCTGCTTCAGCTCCTGCTCCGCGGTGCCCAGCACGTGGGTGTCCTGCAGTTCCAGAGTCTCGGCTTCGTCCAGCGCATCCTGGGTTTCCGCCTGCACGTGCATGGGTACGCTGGTGGCCAGCAAGGCCAGGGTCAGGTAGCTGAGCTTGAATGGGGATTGCATCGGCATCTCTCTCCTTGGTGTGACAATCGGACACGAAGCGAGCGCCTAGCAGCGATCTGCCGTCGTCTCCGGTCCGCAAGCGAGCAGATGATATTTATTGCTAATTGAGAATAAAGACTATTTACAAACTATACACTTGCCAGCCTCAGGTTCAGCCGCAGGCCGTCCTGGCCGTTCTCGGCCCAGAGTTCGCCGCCCTGCATGCGCACCGCGCCACGGGCGATGGCCAGGCCAAGTCCATAGCCTTCGCCTCCCGGCCTGGCCGCCGAGAGACGGGTAAAGGGACGAAAGATAGTCTCCAACTGCTGCGGCTCCACACCACCGCCCTGGTCTTCCAGATGCAGATGCCAGTGGCTGCCGACCCGCTCACCGCCCAGGCGCACCCAGCCTCCCGCCGGTGAATGGCGGATGGCATTGCGCAGGATGTTTTCCAGGGCCTGGGCCAGGCCGTTGAGATGCCCCCGCACCCGGCAATCGGCAGGCAGCTCGCAACGCAGCCGCTGCGCCGACCAGCCGCTCTCGAAACAGGCATTCTCGCCAAGCACGCCCCACAAGGCCGGCACATCGATTTCCTCCAGCTCAGGCTGCGGTCGTTCAGTGTCCAACCAGACCAGCTCCAGGGTGTCGTCGACCAGTTGCTGCATCCCCTGCACTTCCCGTTCGAGACGCTGACGCAGGGCCTCCAGGTCCGTGGCGCACTCTCCGGCAACGCGCAGGCGCGACAGCGGCGTGCGCAGCTCATGGGACAGATCGCGCAACAACTGGCGCTGATGGCTCACCGTGTGCTGCAGGCGCTCGGCCATGTGATCGAAGGCCCTGCCCAGTTCGCCCAACTCGTCACGCCGCCTGCTGAACGCCGGGGACACCCGGGTGTCCAGGCGATCCGCCCGCCAGGCGTCGGCACGCTCGCGCAGATGGTTGAGCGGTGCCACCAGTTGCCGATAGATCAGCACACACAGCAACAGCGCCAGCACACCCGGCGCCAGGCCATGGATCAGCAATTGCGAGGCCCGGCCGAAGCCCTCGGGAACGAAGCGCTTGGGCAACTGGATCAGCAATTGCCCGGAGCCCGGCTCACGCGGAAAGGGCACGTTGAGGTACAGCAGCCCCTTGGCCCGCACGCTCATCAACCCATCGGGGCTGCGCAGCATGCGTATGCGCTCGAAATCCTTGGGCGTCAGGTCGCGGGTCCCCAGGCTGTGCATGTCCCGACTGGTGACCGCCAGCCAACTGTCCGGCTCGCGCTCCGCCATCTGCCCCAGCCAGCGCTCGACCCCCTCGCGCCCGCCGCTGGACCAGGCCTGCTCGGCTTGCGCGGCGTAGGCATGCAACTGCTGGCGGGCATCGCGACTGAGCAACGAGCCGTTCTGCTGCAACAGGTTCGACCAATACCAGGTGCCCCAGGCAATCAGCAGGCAGACCCCCAGCAGCAGCGCCGCCAAGCGCCAGAACAGCGAGTACCTGGCCAGCATGTCAAGCGTCCTCGCGCTGGAACTGGAACAGATAGCCCTTGCCCCACGCCGTATCCAGCCGGCCACTCAGATACCCGATGCCTTGCAGCTTGCGCCGGATATGACTCACATGCATGTCCAGGCTGCGATCATGCTGGGAATAGGAGCGATGCAGGACCTGCTGGTAGAGAAACGGCTTGCTCAGCACCTCGCCAGCGTGGCGCACGAGTATCTCCAGCAGGCGATATTCAGTGCCGGTCAACTGTGCCCACTGGCCGTCGCGGCCGGCATCCTGGCGCTCGTCATCCAACTCAAGCTCCGGTGCATTGGCGGCCGGCGGCACGTTGCGCTCATAGGCGACCCGGCGCAACACCGCTTCGATGCGCACCACCATCTCGCTCATGCTGAACGGCTTGGGCAAATAATCGTCCGCGCCCTGGCTGAAGCCGGCGATGCGATCCTGTTCGGCGCCGAGGGCGGACATCAGGATCACCGGGATGCCCTTGCGCCGGCGCAGGTCGGCGAGAACCTCCAGGCCACTGGCGCCGGGTAGCAGGATATCCATGAGGATCAGGTCGAAGTCGCAGGTGCCGAGCAGCTCGCGAACAGCCTCGCCGTCATGACGCAAGGTCACATCGAAGCCACGCTCGCTCAGATGGCTGCTCAGGTGGGAGGCGAGTACCGGGTCGTCCTCGATGGCAAGAATCCGAGGGACCGTCTGGATGGCTGTGAGCATAGGAGGAATGATTGCGGATGAGAATGGTTCCTCATGATCGCATTACGTCGACTTTCCTGCATATTCCTGATCATCGAATCGTTACACTGCGCAAGTCATTTATCCAAGGGCGTATGAGCGTGTTCAAGGAACTGGGCATAAAAGGCCGCGTGCTGCTCCTCACTCTGCTTCCCACCAGTCTTCTGGCACTGGTCCTCGGCGGTTATTTCACCTGGATGCAACTGGCCGACCTCAAGGATCAGCTACAGCGGCGCGGCGAACTGGTGGTCCAGCAACTGGCGCCCCTGGCCGCGCCCTCCCTGGCCCGCAACGACGCCAAGCGCCTGGAGCGCATGGCCAAGGAAACCCTCAACCAGGACGACGTGCGCGCGGTCGGCTTCCTCTCCAACGACCGCCAGCCGCTGGCCCAGGCCGGCCCGAAGATGCTCACTCCGGCGCCACTGAGCGACGGCAGCCCGCTGATGCACAACAGCAGCGAAGATGCCACGCGCTTCCTGCTGCCGGTCTACGAGCGTCATCGCGTACTGGCTGGCGAGGAATACGACACCGACGGCGACCGCCTGATCGGCTGGATCGAGCTGGAGCTGTCCCACCACCGGACGCTGCTGCAGGGCTACCGCAGCATGCTCACCAGCCTGCTGCTGATCATCACCGGGCTGGCCGTCACCGCCCTGCTCGCCCTGCGCATGAGCCGCTCGATCAACGAGCCGCTGCGGCGCATCACCCAGGGTGTCGCGCAGCTCAAGGACGGCAACCTGCACACCCGCCTGCCGGCCCTCGGCAACAGCGAACTGGATGAATTGGCCTCCGGCATCAACCGCATGGCCGAGTCGCTGCAAAGCGCCCAGGACGAACTGCAACACAGCATCGACCAGGCCACCGAGGACGTACGCCAGAACCTGGAAACCATCGAGATCCAGAACATCGAACTGGATTTCGCCCGCAAGGAAGCCCTGGAGGCGAGCCGGATCAAATCCGAATTCCTCGCCAACATGAGCCACGAGATCCGCACCCCGCTCAACGGTATCCTCGGCTTCACCAATCTGCTGCAGAAGAGCGAGCTGAACCCGCGCCAGCTGGACTACCTGGGCACCATCGAGAAATCCGCGGAAAACCTGCTCGTGATCATCAACGAAGTCCTCGACTTCTCGAAGATCGAAGCGGGCAAGCTGATCCTGGAAAACCTGCCGTTCAACCTGCGCGACCTGATCCAGGACACCCTCACCATCCTCGCCCCCGCCGCCCACGAAAAGCAGCTGGAGCTGGTCAGCCTGATCTACCGCGACACCCCGCTATCGGTGCAGGGCGATCCGCTGCGCCTGAAGCAGGTGCTGACCAACCTGGTGAGCAACGCCATCAAGTTCACCCGCGAGGGCGGCATCACCGTGCGCGCCATGCTCGAAGAGGAAAGCGACGACCGCGCGCAACTGCGCATCAGCGTGCAGGACACCGGCGTCGGCCTGTCCGATGACGACATGCGCGCACTGTTCCAGGCCTTCAGCCAGGCCGACAACTCGCTGTCGCGCCAGGCCGGCGGCACGGGCCTGGGCCTGGTCATTTCCAAACGCCTGATCGAACAGATGGGCGGCGAGATCGGTGTCGACAGCAGCCCTGGCACCGGCTCGGAATTCTGGATCAGCCTCAACCTGCCGAAGAGCCACGACGATGGCGATGCGCTTTCGCGCCTGCAACTCAACGGGCGTCGCGCGGCCCTGCTGGAAAGCCACGAACTGACCCACCAGGCGCTTACCCACCAACTTGAGGATTGCGGCCTGGAAGTGCTGCCCTTCGCCAACATCGAGGCCCTGCTGGAAAGCGTCACCACCCGCCACCAGGGCGAGCAGCACATCGATCTCGCGGTGCTTGGCGTGCGTGTGCGGGAGTTGCCGCCCGAACAGCTGCGCCAGTACATCTGGGAGCTCGACCAGCTCGGCTGCAAGACCCTGTTGCTCTGCCCGACCACCGAGCAGGCGCTGTACCACGAAGCGCTGCTGGACACCGGCAACCAGTTGCAGGCCAAGCCGGTCTGCACGCGCAAGCTGCACCGCGCCCTGTGCGACCTGATCAGCCCGCGCCAGTCGCGCATCGACACCCGCGCCCCGCTGACCAGCCGTGCGCCACGCCTGCTGTGCGTCGACGACAATCCAGCCAACCTGATGCTGGTGGAAACCCTGCTCGGCGACATGGGCGCCGAAGTGATCGCCGTGGACAGTGGCTATGCCGCGCTGGAAAGCGTTCAGCGCAACAACTTCGACCTGGTGTTCATGGATGTGCAGATGCCCGGCATGGATGGGCGCCAGACCACCGAGGCGATTCGCCAGTGGGAACACGAGCGCGAACGCAGCCCCATGCCCATCGTCGCCCTGACCGCCCATGCCCTGGCCAATGAAAAGCGGGCCCTGTTGCAGAGCGGCCTGGACGACTACCTGACCAAACCGATCAACGAGCGGCAACTGGCCCAGGTCGTGCTCAAGTGGACCGGTCTGGCCCTGCGCGCCAATACACCGGCCGCCCTCGACCAGGCGCCGGCCAGCAGCAGCCTGCGTATTCTCGATGTCGAGGAAGGCCTGCGCCTGGCCGCTGGCAAGGCCGACCTGGCGGCCGACATGCTGGGTATGCTGCTCGCCTCCCTGGACGCCGACCGCCAGGCGATCCGCCAGGCACGCGAAGTGGACGACCGCACCACCCTGATCGAACGCGTGCACCGGCTGCATGGCGCAACCCGCTACTGTGGCGTACCCCAGCTACGCGCGGCCTGTCAGCGCAGCGAAACCCTGCTCAAGCAGGACGACCCCGGCTATAACGCCGCACTGGATGAACTGGACGCCGCTATCGCTCGCCTGGCTGACGAAGCACACAACGTCACGCCTTAGGGGCTACTGGCACTTCAGATCAGGTGGCTGCGTCGAGGCAGAAGCGGACGTTCGTGCGATGACCGTTATTACTCGGTGTATTTAGCCGTCATTCCCGCGCAGGCGGGAACCCAATAAAAAAGCGCTTCTGGGTTCCCGCCTGCGCGGGAATGACGATTGAGGGTAGAGCTGGCGTCCGCTTCAACCTCGCAGTTGCCATTCGGCGCCCCCGCAAGCTGAAACGCTCTGGCATGAAACGGAGACAGGCCCTATCCGTGGTAGCATCCGCGCATTTTCCGGAGGCACCATGGCCGAGCACGATTTCCGCTATACCCTGTTCAACCCTGCCCACACCCTGATCGAGTGCCGCGCCCTGGCACCCGGCCGTTATCAGGTCACCGGCAACGGTGGCGCCATCCAGAACGGCGACGTCCTGCTGGTCACCCTCAAGGGCAGCCGCAGCCTCACCCTGCGCCTGGAAGTGGAAAAGGTCCGTCACCTGATCAACCCGCCGGGCCAATGGCTGGCCGTGGCCACCGGCCCGGTGTTCCGCGAGCTGTCGATCCTCAACTGGCAGGTCAAGTGCGACAGCTGTAGCAAGGTGCTCGACTTCGAATTCGCCGTCGACGCGGCCCTCGGCGAGGCGGCTCGCCAGCCGGCGGCCGAAGCCCGCATCCATGAACTGGGCTGGCGCAACCTCGACGGCCAGCACCGCTGCCCCCGCTGCCTGGAAGGAACCCCATGAAACGCATTGCCGGCCTGACGCTGATCGCCTCCAGCCTGCTCGGTTGCGCTGCCGAGCCTGTCAGGCTGGAACAGGAAAGGACTTACCAGGTGGAGTGGATCGGTGGGCGCCCATTGATCGATAACAGCCGCCTCAGCGTCACCTTCGGCGAAGATCAACGCGCCTACGGCAACGCCGGCTGCAACCACTGGTTCGCCCACTACAGCCTGGACGGCGAAAGGCTCAGCTTCGGCCCACCCGGCAACACGCGCAAACGCTGCGCACCAGCCTTGATGGAACAGGAAAAACGCTTCCTAGACGCCCTCGGCAAGGTGCAACGCTGGGATATTTCCTCCCAGCAGCAACTGCGCCTGTGGCCCACCGAAGGCAAGCCAATCCGGCTGTGGCTGGAGAATCGCTGAGGCAGCGAGCGCCGCATGCCCCAAGCGCCAAGCGCCAAGCGCCAAGCCGTAGACTCCGAGCCGCGTCCAACTCGTACGACCACCCACCTTAGTGGCTTGCGGTCGCGCCCGCCTCATCCTCGCGCACCCGGTACCAGGCCACGTACAAGGCAGGCAGGAACAGCAACGTCAGCAGCGTCGCACTGAAGATCCCACCGATCATGGCGTAGGCCATCGGCCCCCAGAACACTTCGCGGGCGATGGGGATCATACCCAGGCTGGCCGCGGCGGCGGTCAGCAGGATCGGCCGGCGGCGGTGATGGGTCGCCTCGATCACCGCCTGCCAGCGGCTGTAGCCCTCGGCAATGAAGGCGTCGATCTGGGTCACCAGGATCACCGAGTTGCGGATGATGATGCCGATCAGCGCGAGGATACCGAGGATCGCCACGAAGCCCATGGGCGTGCCGGTCGGCACCAGGGCCAGGACCACGCCAATCAACCCCAGCGGCGCCACGCTGAACACCAGGAACATCTTCTGCACGCTGTGCAACTGGATCATCAGGAAGGTGGCCATGAGAAACAGCATCAGCGGCACCACCTGGGCAATCGGCCCCTGGGCCTTGCCGCTCTCCTCGACCACGCCGCCCACCGCCACCTTGTAGCCGTCCGGCAGCTTGTCGGAGAAGGCGCGGATCTGCGGTTCCAACTGATACACCAGGTCGGTCGGCTGGATGCTGCCGTTGACCGCCGACTTGAGGGTGATGGTCGGCTTGCGGTCACGCCGCCACACCAGCGGCTGCTCCAGTTCGTAGCGCACGGTGGCGAAGGCGCGCAGCGGAATCGAGGTGCCGCTGGAGTTGGCGATCTGCAGGTTCTCCAGGGTCTCCGGCGAACTGCGCTCACTGTCCTCGGCGCGGCCGATGACATTGATCAGGTAGATGTCGTCCTTGACCTGGGTCACGGTCACCCCGCTGACCACGCTGTTGAGCACCTTGGCCACGTCTTCGGAAGAAAGCCCCAGTTGCCGCGCGCGATCCTGGGCGATGTCGATGCGCAGCACCTTGCCCGGCTCGCTCCAGTCATAGATGGTCTCGCCGATATACGGGTTCTGGTCGAGCATGCCGGCCAGTTGCAGGGCCAGGGTGCGTACCTTGTCGAGGTCCGGGCCGCTGACCCGGTACTGGATCGGCCGGCCCACCGGCGGGCCCATTTCCAGCGGCTGGACGAAGGTGCTGACACCGACGAACTCGTCGCGCAGGCGCTGTTTCAGGCGGGCCATCAAGCGCCCGCGCGATTCCAGGTCCTTGCTCACCACCACGACCTGGGCATAGAAGGGATTCTGCAACTGCTGGTCCAACGGCAGGTAGAAACGCACCGCGCCCTGGCCAATGTAGGTACTCCAGCGCTCGATGTCGGGATCATCCTTGAGCAGCGCCTCGAGCCGGTCGACCTGGGCACGGGTCTCGTTGATCGACACGTTCTTCGCCAGGTTGAGGTCGATCAGCAGCTCCGGCCGGTCCGACGTGGGGAAGAACTGGTTCTGCACGAAGCGCATGCCGAAGATCGATCCGGCGAACAGCGCCACGGTGATGCCGATGGTCCACCAGCGGTGACGCATCGCCAGTTGCAGGCCGCGATCGAAACCACGCTCGACCCGCCCCGGTGGCTTCTCGCCCTTGTGGCCGAGGGACTTGGGCAGGATATGCACGGCGATCACCGGGGCGAACAACACGGCGACGATCCAGGAAAACAGCAGCGCCGCGGCGATCACCGCGAACAGGGTGAAGGTGTATTCCCCCGCCGCGCTGCCATTGAGACCGATGGGCACGAAGCCAGCGACCGTGACCAGGGTGCCGGTGAGCATCGGGAAAGCCGTGGAGGTGTAGGCGAAGGTGCCGGCATCGTGCAACGAGTCGCCCTTCTCCAGGCGCGTGACCATCATTTCCACGGTGATCATCGCATCGTCCACCAGCAGGCCGAGGGCGATGATCAGCGCGCCCAGGGAAATCCGCTGCATGGTGATGCCGCTGTATTCCATGAACATGAACACCATGGCCAGCACCAGCGGGATCGAACAGGCGACCACCAGGCCGGCGCGCACGCCGAGGCTGACGAAACTCACCGCCATGACGATGATCACCGCCTCGAACAGCGCGCGGGTGAAACCGCTGACCGCCTCCTCGACGACCTTGGCCTGGTCGGAGACGGTATGCAGGTCGACCCCGACCGGCAATTCATTGGTCAGTTCGCCCATTTTCCGGTGCAGCGCTTCGCCGAAAGTCTGCACGTTGCCACCGTCGCGCATGGCGATGGCCAGGCCGATGGCCGGTTCGCCGTTATAGCGGAACAGGGTCTGCGGCGGATCGACGTAGCCACGGCTGATCTCGGCGATATCGGCCAGGCGATAGAAGCGATCCTGCAGGCGCAGGTTGACGTTGCGCAGGTCTCGCTCGGAAGCGAACTGGCCGCTGGTGCGCACGGAAATACGCTCGGCACCGGCCTCGATCACGCCAGAGGGGGTTACCGCGTTCTGTGCCTGCAACGCACCGAGCACCTGGTTCTGGCTGATGCCGAGGGCGGCCAGCTTGCGCGTGGAGAAACTCAGGTAGAGCACTTCGTCCTGGGCCCCGATCATCTGGATCTTGCCGATATCCGGCACACTGCGGATATCCGCGCGCACCCGCTCGACATAGTCGCGTAGCTGGCGTGGGCTCAAACCATCGCCGGTGAAGGCATAGATCGAGCCGAACACGTCGCCGAACTCGTCGTTGAACGCGGGTCCCTGGAGGCCCTGGGGAAACTCGCCCTGGATGTCGTTGATCTTCTTGCGCACCTCGTACCAGATGTCCGGCACGGTGGAAGCCTTGGTGGTGTCGCGCAGGAACACCATGATGGTCGAGCGGCCCGGCGTGGTGTAGCTCTTGGTGTAGTAGAGCGAGTCGAGTTCTTCGAGCTTCTTCTCGATGCGGTCGGTGACCTGGTTGAGGGTTTCGTCCACCGTGGCGCCGGGCCAACTGGTCTGGATCACCATGGTCTTGATGGTGAAGGACGGGTCTTCCTCGCGGCCGAGGTTGAAGTAGGCAATCACCCCCATCAGCAGGGCGACGAACATCAGGTACCAGACGAAGGACTGATGCCGCAGGGCCCAGTCCGACAGGTTGAATCCTTGCTTCATGGCTGTACGCCCCCGCCCAGCTTGACCGCCTGGCCATCGCGCAGGTCATTGACCCCGGCGCGGACCACCTTTTCCCCCGCTTGCAGGCCGCCGGCGACACTGACGAGACCGTCGTCGTGGGTGACCACCTGCACCACGCGCGGATGGACCACACTGCGTTCGGCATCGATCACCCAGACCCGGGTCTTGCCATCGACCGTCTGCACCGCGCCCACCGGCAGCACACTCAGTGCGGCCATCGGCCGCGACAGGCTGACGCTGATCGAAGTCCCCAGGCGCAGCGCCTCGGGCGTCTCATCCAGGCTCAAGCGCACACGCCGGGTGCGCGTACCGGACTCGGCGCGCGGTTCGACCTCGCGCACCTGGCCACGGGTTTTCAACGTAGGGTCGAGCTGCGAGACAATGTCATAACGCACATCGGCATCGAGGCCATCGGCCAGCGACAGCGGCAGATCGAACACCGCCTCCTTGACCTCCGGCCGTGCCAGCGTCACCACCTCCTGCCCTGCCGCCACCACCTGTCCGGCTTCGGCATGCCAGGCGGTGACCACCCCGGTGAAGTCGCTGGTCAGGCTGCTGTAGCCGAGGCGATCGCGCGACTGGCTGGCGCTGGCCTTGGCCTGGTCGCGATTGCTCAAGGCGTTGCTCAATTGCGTCTGCGCCTGTTCCAGGTTGGCCTTGGCACCGACGCCACGGGCGAACAGTTCCTGCTGGCGCTTGGCATCGGCCTGGGCATTGATCAACTGCGCCTGGGCCCGGGCCAGATCGCCCTCGCTGGCGCGCAGGGCGTTCTGCTGGTCGGTGGGGTCGAGCGTGGCCAGCGCCGTGCCGGCCTCCACCTGGCTGCCCACATCGACCAGGCGCCGGGCGATACGCCCTGGCACACGAAAGCCCAGGGTCGTCTCGTAGCGCGCCTGGATGCTGCCAGCGAAACGGCCGAGTTGCCGTTCGGTCTGCGGCTTGACCTCGACGTACAGCACCGGCCTGACCGGCGCCGCGGGTTCCGCTTCCTTGTCGCAGCCTGCCAATGCCCCAAGTATCAGTAGCGCGCCTATGCGTCGGTTCATCATTGGCCTTCCCTGGCGATATCCACGGTCTGTTGCGGATGCAGCAGTTGCCCACCGGCCACCACGATGCGGTCCCCCTCGGCGACACCGGCGCTGATGATCACCTTGTCGGTCAGGTAACGGCCGACCCGTACCGGTCGCAGTTGCGTACGCCCCTGCGCGTCCAGGCGCCAGACCGCCGGCTCGTGCTCGGCCTTGGTCAGGGCCGACCAGGGCAGCTCGAAGCTGCGCGTGGCAGCCGCATCGACCGTGGCACTGACCGCGGCCCCCAGGCCCATGGCCTCGGGTACCTCGTCCAGGGCCACCTTGACCTGCACCGTACCGGACTGTGCCGAGACGGTCGGCGTCACCTCACGGACATGGCCGCTGGCCCGTACCTTGGGATCATCGAGCAGCACCACCTCGATGTTCTGTCCCGGTGGCGCGGCCAGCAGCGCTTCATAGACGTTGAACACGGCGTCGCGCTCGCCGGCGCGCGCCAGGGTGAAGATCGGTGCGGTGGCCTGCACCACCTGCCCCACTTCGGCCTGGCGCGCGATGATCACGCCGTCGGCCTCGGCCTTGAGATCGGTGTAGCCAAGCTGTTCGCGGGCATCGGCCAGTTGCGCCTCGGCGGCGGCCAGGCTGTTCTTGGCGCTGCGCTGGTTGGCCAGCGCGGCATCGTATTCGCTGCGGCTGGTATAGCCCTTGGGCAGCAGTTGCTGCTGGCGCCAGAGGTTGGCTTCAGCCAGTTTGTGCTGGCTGCGGGCGGCATCGGCGGCGGCCTGGGCGGCGTTCAGGTTGTTCTGCTGGTCCTGCGGGTCGAGCCGCGCCAGCACCTGCTCGGCCTTGACCTGGTCACCGACCTCGACCAGACGCTCGATGACCTTGCCGGCGACACGAAACGACAGATCGCTCTGCACCCGCGCCTGGATATCGCCGGTAATCGAAGCGCTGGCCACGTAGTCGCTGCCGTGTGCTTCGATCACCCGCACCAGAGGGGGCTCCTTGACGGGGATGGAATCGTCACCACAGCCCGCGAGCGTGGCGATGGTGGCAACGGCCAGCCAGAGAGGCAGCGGTCGCGCGGGCAGCCCGGTCATGCAAACTCCTTGTGCGGGTGGATCGTCCGAATGCCTGGCCGGGATGTGCGCCGGTCATGGCTTCGAAATTGTTGTGATGCGCCTGCCAGCTTCATGCGCCGGTTCCCCAGGGGAACTATCGGCTGCATGAGCGGGGCGAGTGCTGATTTATACAGTGAAACGCTTCGCGTTACATGTCCTGAGTGTGACTGGATGGTCAATCGGCGACAGCGCCATCAGCCCTCGAACAAGGCATTGATCCGCTCGAACGGCATGGCGTTGCCGACGGCCGACAGGCTGCGCTCGCCGAACAGTTGCCGGGAGGCATCGAAGAAGGCGCCATAGGCGACTCGCGCCAGGCTCGAGCCGAGGCTGACGCGCTTCACGCCGAGTTCGGCCAACTCATCCAGGCTGAGTCTCAGGGCCGGCAAGCCGACCAATATGTTCAGCGGTTTGGGCGCCACTGCCGCGACCACCTCGCTTATCTGTTCGCGGGTAGTCAGGCCTGGCGCGTAGAGCACGTCGGCCCCGGCATCGGCATACGCCTTGAGACGATGGATGGTGTCGTCCAGATCAGGCCGGCCATTGAGGAAGTTCTCCGCCCGCGCCGCGAGCGTGAAGGCGAACGGCAGCGAGCGCGCCGCCTCGGCAGCGGCGCGGATGCGCTCGACGGCCAGCTCGAAGGCGTAGATCGGATCGCTCGCGCGCCCCGAGGCATCTTCGATGGAGCCGCCGACCAGGCCGATCCGGGCCGCCAGCCGAATGGTCCGGGCGCAATCCTCGGGCCCATCGCCATAGCCATTCTCCAGATCGGCGGCCACCGGCAACGGCGTCGCCTCGACGATGGCACGGGCATTGGCCAGCGCCTCCTCCCGCCCCACCGCCCCCTGCGCATCCGGCCTGCCCAGGGAAAAGGCCAGGCCGGCGCTGGTGCTGGCCAAGGCTTCGCAACCGAGGCTGGCGAGCAGCTTCGCCGAACCGGCATCCCAGGGGTTGGGCAGGATGAACAGACCGTCTCGCTGGTGCAGCGCACGAAAGGTCTCGGCGCGCTGGGCTTGGCTGGGCATGGAGAACGTCCTTGATGGGTGTACGGGGTCAGCATTTCAGCATGGATGGGCATTGCGCAGGCGTGTTCAACGCCGTTTAGCCGACGCGCAGCAAATCCTCAACAGGTTCTCAGAGCAAGCCAAGCTGCTCCACCGCCGGCTCGATCACAGGCAGAGCCGGCAGCCCTGGCAAACGCTCGCCCAGGCAGGCATGAAAACGCCGCGCCTGGGCCGCCGCCAACTGGTTATCGGGGGTATGCAGGAATACATAGGGCACCAGCCCTTGTTCGATCCAGGCTGCAACCTTGTCGATCCAGGGTTCGAGGAACGGCTGGTTGGCCTGCAGGTCCGGGCCGCCGATGAAACGCACCTGCGGGCTGGCACTGAACGCCGCCGGGCGGATCGGCAAGCGCGGCTTTTTCGATTGAGCATGCAGGACCGCCGGATCGCTGGAGGTGCAACTGAACAACGCTCGCGAATCCAGGCAGATGCGCTCCACACCACGCTCGAGCAGCAGACGATTGAGTTCCCGCTCGGCCTCGCCCTTGTCGAAGAATGCCGGATGGCGCACCTCCACGGCGATCCGTCGGGAGGAAAAAGCGTCCAGCCAGTCGATCAGCTCGCCCAGGCGCTGCGGGCCAAAACTGGCCGAGAGCTGTAACCACAGTGGCGCCACCTTCTCCTCCAGGGGCGCGAGCAGGTCGAGAAAGTCGCGCGTCGCGGCAAACTGGTCGCGCAGGTCACCTTCATGGCTGATATCACGTGGCAGCTTGGCGCAGAACCGAAAGCCGCCTGGCATCTGCTGTGCCCAGCGCTGCACGGTGTCCACAGAGGGGCGCGCATAGAAGGTGGTGTTGCCCTCCACGGCATTGAACATCTGTGTGTATTGGTTGAGGAAATCGCTCTGCCGGCAATCGTCGCTGAAGGCGACGCCACGCCAGGCGGGTTCGCTCCACGAAGGACAACCGAGGAAATAAGGCAGCATCAGGCGTACAGGTCGAGGCCGAGGACTTCCGTGGCGTCAAGCTCGTTGGTATAGGAAGCGGTATTGCCATAGGCGGCCAGCGCCTGGTTGGCCTTGGCACTGAGGGAGCGCTGCTGCTCCAAGCTGTCGCGCACGCTGACCGGCAGGTTGTCACTGCTGGCATTGCTCGACTGTACGCGGCGAATCTGCGCGACCTGCTCGAAGCCTTGCGTGCTGGACGGCGTCGAGGTGGTTTGCGTCGTGCTCTGCTCGACTTCCCGCTGCGCCTCGCGATAAGGCGTGACCGCACTGCCCGGGCGGGGCGTGCGGTCCAGCGAGTAGGAAGAGGTAAAGCCGTCGATACGCATCGGATACATGCTCGATTCAGGTGATGGCAATTTAGCGACGCGCAAGGCACTTGGCAAATGTTCCGCATGCGGCGCCAGACGGAAGGCCAACCCCTGTCAATAGCCCGTCGTTGGCAGGCAGAGTGTCAGATTTTCTACTGCGCTTTCGGCGTTGCCACATTGTCGCGCAGATACACCGGCAAGGCCTGTTCTGCCGGCAGCGCTTCGCCACGCTGCCAGGCGTAGCAGGCCAGCCTCAGCAAATCCTCGGCATGCGGCAACATGCCGCCATCGCGGGCCACCACCGGCAGCGCAATACGCTGGCCATAGCTGCCCCAGCCGGTCCCGGCGCCGAACCACGGCCCTTCGGCGCCACGCGGCACGCTGGCCTGTTCGGGCGGCAGCACCGCTTCGCTGCCCAGTAGCCTCATCTCCCCCGCCTCGGCCCGGTAGCAGCCCCAGTAGACCTCGTCCATGCGCGCATCGATGGCGCTCGCCACCTGCTGCGCGCCATGCTCGCGCAGCGCGCGCTGGGCCAGTATGGCAAGGTTGGAGACGGGCAGCACCGGTCGATCCAGGGCGAACGCCAGGCCCTGGACCACACCGATGGCGATGCGTACACCGGTAAAAGCGCCAGGACCACGGCCGAAGGCGATGCCATCGACCTCGGCCAAGGCCACGCCGGCCTCACCCAGTAGCGTACGCACCATCGGCAGCAGGCGCTGGGCATGCAGGCGCGGAATCACCTCATAATGGCTGAGCACCCGGCCGTCGTGCAGGAGCGCGACGGAGCAGGCTTCGGTAGCGGTATCCAGGGCCAGCAGCGTGGTCATGATCGAAACGGACCAGGGGAAATGGCCGCGCATTAAAACGGTTTGCGGGAGAGTTTTCCAGTGTCGGCAGTCGGCTGGAAGCGTTCTTGGCTTGAGCCCGCTACGCCCCCGCCAGGCTTTTACGCCCGGCGATCATCCCACCTTCCATATATCGCTGGCGTATTCGCGGATGGTCCTGTCCGACGAGAACCAACCGGCCCGCGCCGTGTTGAGCACGGCCGCCTGCCACCATTGCGCGGGCTTCTGCCAGAGCCTGTCGACCTGGCGCTGGGCGTTCCAGTAGGCATCGAAATCCGCGCAGACCATGAACCGGTCGTGGCTGAGCAGGTTGTCGATCAGGCTGACGTAGCGGCCCGGGTCATCAGGCGAGAACACGCCGTTGCGAATGGCCTCCAGCGCGCCGGCCAGCCGCCCGGAGCCGGCCAGCAGCCCATGCATGTCGTGCTGCCCGGCGCGATGACGGGTTTCGACCTGCTGCGCGGTCATGCCGAAGATGAACATGTTGTCGCGGCCGATCAGTTGGCTCATCTCCACGTTGGCGCCATCCAGGGTGCCGATGGTCAACGCACCGTTGAGGGCGAACTTCATGTTGCTGGTGCCCGAAGCCTCCAGCCCGGCCGTGGAAATCTGCTCGGACAGGTCGGCGGCCGGGATGATCACTTCCGCCAGGCTGACGTTGTAGTTGGGGATGAACACCGCCTTGAGCAAGCCACGAACGGTGGGGTCGGCATTGATCGTGCGGCTGATGTCGTTGGCCAGCTTGATGATCACCTTGGCCTGGTGGTAACTGGCTGCCGCCTTGCCGGCGAATATCTTCACCCGCGGCGCCCAGTCGGTGGTCGGATCGTTGCGGATCGCCTGGTACAGCGCCACGGTATGCAGCAGGTTGAGCAACTGGCGCTTGTATTCGTGGATACGCTTGACCTGCACATCGAAGATCGCCTCGGTATTCAGCACGACGCCCATCCGGTCGGCCACCAGTCGCGCCAGGGCGATCTTGTTCTGCTCGCGACAAGCGGCGAAACGCTTGCGAAACGCCTGCTTCCCGGCGTGGGGTTCGAGCCGCGCCAGTACCGTTTCGGGAGAATCCAGCACATCCTCCTCGATGGTCTCCACCAGCAGGCGGGTGAGCGGCGGATTGACCTGGTACAGCCAGCGGCGGAAGGTCACGCCGTTGGTCTTGTTGTTGATCCGCTCCGGGTAAAGGCGGTGCAGGTCGCGGAACACGGTCTTGCGCATCAGATCGGTATGCAGCGCCGAGACACCGTTGATGCTGTGCGCGCCGAGAAACGCCAGGTTGCCCATGCGCACGCGGCGCCCCTGCTCTTCCTCGATCAGCGAAACCGAGCGCAACAGCTCGAAGTCATGCATATCCTGGGCGCGCAGCGAGTCGATGTGATAGGCGTTGATCAGGTAAATGATCTGCATGTGCCGGGGCAACAGGCGCTCCATCAGCGACACCGGCCATGACTCCAGTGCCTCGGGCAACAGCGTGTGGTTGGTGTACGAAAGGGTCGCGACCGTAAGCGCCCAGGCACGCTCCCAGGCCAGCTCATAGAGGTCGACCAATTGCCGCATCAGCTCAGCCACGGCGATGGCCGGATGGGTGTCATTGAGCTGGATCGCGACCTTCTCCGGCAGCCGGTCGATTTCGCCGTGCTGCTCCATGTGCCGACGCAGCAGATCCTGCAACGATGCGGCGACGAAAAAATATTCCTGGCGCAGGCGCAGCTCCTGACCCGCCTCGGTGCTGTCGGCCGGGTAGAGCACGCGTGAGATGCTTTCCGCGCGCACCGTGTCGGCTACCGCGCCGAAGTGGTCGCCCGCGTTGAAGCGCTCCAGTTGCAGGTCCTCCTCGGCCCGGGCCCGCCACAGACGCAAGGTGTTCACGCCGGCACGACGCCAACCGACGATGGGCGTGTCATAGGCGATGGCGCGGATGGTCTCGGTGGGGTGCCAGACCATGCGCGGCGTATCGCCCTCGCCGGCATGGGTCGACACGCTACCGCCGAAACCGACGCTGTAGCTGACCTCGGGGCGCTCGAACTCCCAGGGATTGCCGAAGTCCAGCCAGGTCTCGGTGTGCTCCTGCTGCCAGCCATCGACGATCACTTGCTTGAACAAGCCATGCTCGTAGCGGATGCCATAACCGTGGGCCGGCAGGTTGAGGGTTGCCAGGCTCTCCATGAAACAGGCCGCAAGCCGGCCGAGCCCGCCGTTGCCCAGGGCGGCATCCGGCTCCAGGTCACGGACATGATCGAGGTCGACGCCCAGTTCGGCCAGGGCCGTACGGGCAGTATCCAGCAGCCCCAGATTGCTCAGGTTATCCACCAGCAGGCGGCCGATGAGAAACTCCAGGGACAGGTAGTAGACGCGTTTCTGCTGCTGCCGATCAGGCTGCTCGCAGGCGCCCTCCCAACGGTCGACGATGTGCTCGCGGGCAGCCAGGGCGACCGCCTCGAACCAGTCATGGCCGCAGGCGTTGTTCGGTTCCTTGCCGACGGCGTACTTGAGCTTGTTCAGGATATTCGACTTGAACGTCTGAACCGCCTCTTCGCTCGGGTGCTCGGGAGTGGCCATACTTCACCTCGTTTCGGTTCCATTGCGGGGCACTGTGTCGTCTTGTCGCCCATCGACGGGCGCTGGCGGCACGGCTCCTTGCCAGCACCGAAACGCACCGACGAGGCCTTCTGCAAGATGAGTCAACGCTTGCCGCGAAGAGGTTCCATATTTCGCGAACTCGCACTCGACGGGCTCTTGTCGCCGCGCAGAACCTGACCTGCGCGCATTCAAAGCGGTATTCACAGGGCAGGAAGCCTCAATTCCCGGTCGAAGCAAGGAACCTGCCAAGACTGACGCCAGGAGCAACGGAGCGCAGTCCGTACCGATCCATCCACGCTCACTCAACACAGCATGGGGTACGGGCACGTCCACTTGTCCGTGAGCCATTGCCATCGCCTGCCCGTTGCTGGTATCTGTATATACGAACAGTATTTGCAACAACGTCGCCACGCGCAGCAGATCGTGAACAGGTTCGCAGGATGGGTGTCGAATCCGCCCTGCGCGCCTCCCCCACTTACCCGTGAACTCATCTCGCCCCCGCCATGCAAGATCCCCGCTTCTACTACCTGGCCAACTTCCACAAGGTGCTGGCCTGGATCGCCGAACGCTACGATGACTTGCTCGATGCGCAGGAGCGGGCGTTCATCTTCGGCTTCCGCGATCTCGAACAGGCCTCCCAGGCCTTGCTGGTGCGCATGATCATGCGCAAGGGCCGACACTTTCGCGCCAGCAAACTGGACTACGAGGAAATCGGCTGCCCACGACAGGCCGCCCACGCATTGCTGGCCGCAGGCTGGATTGTCGACGACGAACACCTGGCACTGGCCGAGCTCTTCGCCCTGCTGCGCAAGGACGAACTGCTTGCCTGCCTGCCGCTGACGCGCGAGCAACTGCGCCTGCGCAAATCCGAGCTGCTGGCGACCCTCGGCGAAACCAGCAGTCGACCACTGCGCGAGTGGACGCCAGAGCTCGACGAGGTCGTCTACTCACTGACCATCGACGGCCTGTGTGATCGCCTGCGCCTGATGTTCTTCGGCAACCTGCATCAGGACTGGTCGGAGTTCGTCCTCGCCGAGCTCGGCATCAACCGTTACGAAAACGTGGTTCTGGACAGTGCCTCGCGTGCGCTGCGCAGCCGTGCCGACCTGGAACTCTACCTGCACCTGCATGCCTGTCGCGATGCCTTCGACAGCGGCGAAGCATTGGACGCGGTGATCGAACGCATCGGCCCGACCCGCAGTGACAATCCCTACCTGGCCAAACGCCGGGACAAGCTGCTGCTGCGCATCGGCCAGCAACTGGAACGCGAAGAACAGTGGGACAGCGCGCTTGAGGTCTACGCAGCCAGCGCCTATCCCGGCGCGCGCTGGCGCCGCATTCGCGTGTTGGAGCGCTGCCAGCGCCACGAACAGGCGCTGGCCCTGAGCCAAAGCGCCTGGGATACGCCGGAAAACGATGCCGAACGGCAATTGGCCGAACGCGCCCTGGCCCGCCTGCGTCGGCAACTCGGCCTGCCCTCGGCCGCCAAGCCACGAACCCCGGCCAGCGAGCGCCTGGAACTGAGGTTGGTGCGCCAGGCTGGCCTGAGCGTCGAGCAATGCGTGCAGATGCATCTGCGGACAGACGAAGCACCGGTGTTCTATGTCGAGAACACCCTGATCTGCAGCCTGTTCGGCCTGCTCTGCTGGGATGCGATCTTCGCCCCGTTGCCTGGCGCCTTCTTCCATCCGTTCCACAGCGGCCCGGTCGACCTGCTCAGCCCCGATTTCGCCCAGCGCCGCAGCCAAGCGTTCACCACCTGCCTCGGCCATCTGCGAAGCGGCAGCTACCAGAGGGTCATGCGCCAGGCCTATGCCGACAAGTTCGGCACCCTGTCGCCGTTCGTCTACTGGAGCGTGCTCGACCCTGAATTGCTCGACATCGCCTTGCAGTGCCTGCCCGCAGAGCACCTGCTGGCCTGGTTCCAGCGCTTGCTCGACGACATCCAGGCCAACCGTGCCGGCATGCCGGACCTGATCCAGTTCTGGCCCGCCGAGCGTCGCTACCGGATGATCGAGGTCAAGGGACCAGGGGATCGCCTGCAAGACAACCAGCGCCGCTGGCTGGCCTTCTGCGCCCAGCACGACATGCCCGTCAGCGTCTGCCATGTGCAATGGCACGAGGCTCGAGAACTGGCATGAGCTACCGGGTCGCCGTTCGCGCACTGTGCGAATTCACCGCCAAGATCGGCGACCTCGACCTGCGCTTCACGCCCGCCCCGACCGCCCAGGAAGGCATGGCCGGCCATGCCACGGTCATCGGCCGGCGTCCGCCTCACTACCTTTCCGAAGTGCCCGTGGCCGGCGACTACCCCGGCCTGCAGGTGCGCGGCCGTGCCGATGGCTACGACCCGCTCGCCAAGCGCCTGGAAGAGATCAAGACCTATCGCGGCGACATAACCCGCATCCCGGACAATCACCGGCAGTTGCACTGGGCCCAGGCCAAGGTCTATGGCTGGCTGCTGTGCCAGGAACTGGGGCTGGCGGACATCGAGCTGGCGGTGGTCTATTTCAATGTCATCAGCCAGAAGGAAAGCGCCTTCCGCGAACGCTACCGTGCCAGCGAGTTGCGCGAGTTCTTCGAGTTACTCTGCCAGCGCTTCGTCACCTGGGCGGAGCAGGAGGAAGCCCACCGCCAAGCGCGCGACCTGGCGTTGACCGATCTGACCTTTCCTCACCCGCAGTTTCGCCAGGGTCAGCGCCAGCTCGCCGAAGCGGTATACCGTGCCGCCCGCGACGGCCACTGCCTGATGGCCCAGGCCACCACGGGCATCGGCAAGACCCTCGGCACGCTATTCCCGCAACTCAAGGCGGTACCGGCCCAAGGCATCGACCGCCTGTTCTTCCTGAGCGCCAAGACGCCAGGTCGACGCCTGGCGCTCGATGCCCTCGGTACCCTGCGCGAACATGCGCCGAGCCTGCCCATACGGGTACTGGAACACGTCGCGCGGGACAAAGCCTGCGAACATCCCGACAAGGCCTGCCATGGCGAATCCTGCCCGTTGGCCAAGGGTTTCTATGATCGCTTGCCTGCCGCACGCCGGGCCGCCCTGCAGCGCAACTGGCTCGACCATGCCGCGCTCCGCGAGGTGGCCAGCACCCACCAGGTCTGCCCGTACTACCTGAGCCAGGAGCTATGCCGCTGGTCCGATGTGGTGGTGTGCGACTACAACTATTACTTCGACATGAGCGCCCTGCTCCATGGCCTCACGCTGCTCAACGACTGGCGCGTCACCGTGCTGGTCGACGAAGCCCACAACCTGGTCGAGCGCGGCCGCAAGATGTACACCGCCGAACTTGGCCAGGGCGCTTTCAATGCCCTGCGACGCAGTGCGCCCAAGGGTCTGAAGGCATCCCTGGATCGGGTCGCCCGGCACTGGAACCAGTTGCACAAGGATCAGGCCGTCGACTACCAGGTCTACCCGGCCGCGCCCGACCTGTTCCTGCTGGCCTTGCAAAAAGCCGTCAGTGCGATCACCGATCACCTGACCGACCAACCCACCGGCAACGACGTAGAGCTGTTGCAGTTCTACCTCGATGCCATGACCTTCTGCCGCCTGGCCGAGGCGTTCGGCGAGCATTCGCTGTTCGACATAACCCGCCATGAAAGCCGTCGCGGCCAGGCTCTCTCGACCCTGTGCCTACGCAACCTGGTGCCGGCACCATTCCTCGCCGAGCGCTTCGCCAATGCCCACAGCGTGACCCTGTTTTCCGCGACCCTGAGTCCACCACACTATTACATCGACTTGCTCGGTCTTGCCAAGGACACGCCATGGATCGATGTAGAGTCGCCATTTCGTGCCGAGCAACTGCAGGTCCGCGTGGTCAGCGACCTCTCTACCCGCTATCAGGATCGCGAGCGCTCACTGTTGCCCATCGTCGAACTCATGAACCGTCAGTTCCATGAAAGGCCCGGTAATTACCTGGCCTTCTTCAGTAGCTACGCCTATCTGCAACAGGTGCTCGATCTGTTTCGGCGGGAATACCCCGAGCTACCGACCTGGGCCCAGTCACGACAGATGGACGAAGCGGCACGCCAGCAGTTTCTCGATCATTTCAGGCCAGGCGGGCAAGGTGTTGGCTTCGCCGTTCTGGGCGGTGTATTTGGTGAAGGTATCGACCTTCCCGGCGAACGTCTGATCGGCGCCTTCATCGCGACCCTGGGCCTGCCACAGATCAATCCGGTCAACGAGGAAATCCGCCAGCGCATGCAGGCCCTGTTCGGCGGCGATGGCAGCAGCGGCTACGACTACACCTACTTCTATCCCGGTTTGCAGAAAGTGGTGCAGGCCGCCGGGCGGGTGATTCGCACCCAACAGGACAACGGCGTGGCCTATCTGATGGATGACCGCTTCGGCCAACCTGCGGTCCGCCGTCTGTTGCCGAACTGGTGGAAGGTTGAACGTCTTCGACTGTCCCGCGATCTATCCATTAGCCCATGAAGTATCTCGGCAGGTCGCCGGGAGGTTGTCGTGCAATTTGCAATGCGCGCATGCCTCGCATCGTGCATATTGCCATGCGTCGAATCCATCATATAAATATAAGCTATTGATTTTATTTAAAATAAAATCTTATTGAACCTGGCATGGGTCCTGCTCCCTTTCTCCTATCTGCACAACGAGATCGGAGATTCCCCCTATGGAACTTGCACTGAACGCCTTCTACGAAGCCTTCCCCGAGCACATCGTCTCCGTCAAACCACGTCCGGACGGTTCGGTGCTGATGCAGTTGGAAAAAGCCGACGAAGAGAGCTTCAGTCGAGCCATAGAGGTGGAGGACCTGTTCTGTGCGAAACGTGCTGGCAAGATCATCGGCCAGATCCAGCGTGACATGCATCTGCTGGGCGGCGACCAGTTTCTGAAGAACCAGCAGGCCATCAAATGCGATTTGCCCACCTACCTGGGTGAACCTATCCATTTGCGAGCCATGCAGAAGCTTGTAGCCAACAGGAAAATCCGCTGATTTTCATCCGCTGTAAACTTTGTAAAAAAACCGGCGATCAACGCCGGTTTTTTCATTTCTCGATCAGCTATTGGCTGCTCGCTTGCCTTGTTCGGCAACCAGACGATAACGTCGCTTGCCATCGCGCTCGATCAAGCCGCAGGCGTGCAGGCGACACAACACCTGACGAACACTGAGGATGGAAATCCTCTCGTCTTCGTCCATCAGACGCGCATGCAGGGCTGCGGCTGGTAGTCCCAGGGCCTGTGTTTCCGCGCGCTGCAGGACTTCGACGATCTTCAGGCGCATCAGACTGACCTTGAGGCCGGCGCTTTGCAAAAGGTCTTTCTGTTCCTGATGATGACTTGGTGGCATGTCTGGTTTCTCCCTAGTCTGCTTTTACCGCTCCCAAAATTCATATCGTCATCAATGGTCTTCGCCATTTCATGACAGTCACCTATAAAGACGAACGAAACACAAAAATCCTGCACTTCTCGTCCACTTTTTTTAATTCGCCACTGGAACGGGCTTTGTGCTATCAGTGTCCGCCCGATCGGGTGAGATTGATGCAACGCAGCGACTGCACCAAAGAACTGCGGCATTACCCGGCGGAAACTTCAAGCTCAGGAGCATTCTGTCCTGGCAAGCCATTTTGGGGGTTTAGTATGAAAAGGCTTGTTCTGCTGATTCTGCTCATGACTGTCGTGGGCTGCAGTGCTACATCGAAATCCTATGAAAAAAAGGGTCGCAAAGGGTTGAACATCAATTGCTCGGGCCTATCGTCGAACTGGGATCAATGCGAAAAGAACGCAGCGGCCTCATGCGGTACGAGGGGCTACAAGGTCATCGCACGCTCAGGCGATGACGCCAGCAGCGATGACTCGAATACGTTTCTCTTCGGTATCAACCCCGCCGGCTTCTCCAGCCGCAGCATGGTCGTCATCTGCCGCTGAACCTGACCGCCCGCCTCGTCAACGGACGACGAGGGTGCGGTCTTCCCTGTCCTCCTGTCGCGGCCCTTCTTCACTCATTCGGCACTTGCGCCTGAGCCATCACCATCGCCGATTTCCGCCATGGACCGATGTGGCAATTCCCTGCATGCATTCACGTGGGCGGCCTCGCGTGTCACTGGATCGCGAGCCGCGACACTACGTCAGACCACCCCCAGCAGGATGAGAACAAGGAGAACCACCACGACGGCACCCAGGCCGCCACTAGGCCCGTAGCCCCAGGCACGGCTGTGCGGCCAGGCAGGAATGGCACCGACCAGCAACAGGATCAGGATGATCAGCAGTATGGTTCCCAAGGTCATGGCGACTCTCCTCGGACTCGATGAAATTGTTGGCAGGCGCCGAGTCCGTAGGCGCCATCTGCCTGATGGGCTTCATCGCCCCTTGTAGTCAGAGACTGGCGGTGTTCGAAAATGGTTTAGGAAGAATCGCTCGATCGGTAATGGATCACAGCCTGCGGCCGGAGAACAGGTTGGGAAATGACAGCAAAGAGGCAGGAGCGGACCTTTCAGTACACCGTCATTCCCGGCGCCGCAATAAATAGCTGTCCATGATCCAGCCATGGGCTTCGCGGGCCTCGGCGCGTACGCGGCTGATTTCGTCGGCGACTTCGTCGAGCGGGCCGCAGACGAGGAGTTCGTCGCCTTCCATCCCCACGTAGGCGCCCCAGTAGATATCCAGGTTCTGTCCTCGGTAATGGCGGAAGCTGTCCTCGGCATCGAGCATCACCAACACACTGTCGGCCTCCGGATAGCTGGCCGCCAGACGCCGGCCAGTGGTCACCTCGATAGAACGACCGATACGGTTCAATGGCACCCGGTGCTGGGCCGCCAGGGCCTGGATGCTGGTAATGCCGGGGATGACTTCATACTGCAGTTCATGACGTCCGCTCTGGACGATGGCCTCGACGATCCGCGAGGTACTGTCATACAGGCCGGGATCACCCCAGATCAAAAAGGCCCCGCACTCGCCTTCGGCCAGTTCATCGCCGATCAGGCGTTCGAACAGTGCCTGCTTGTCGCGGTTGAGATCGACCACGCTGCCCTGGTAATCGGCCACGCCGCGAACCCGCTCGGGAATCTCGGCCTCGACGATGCGGTAATCATCACGCTCGATGTAGCGCTGGCAGATTTCCTTGCGCAAGGCCACCAGCTTGTCCTTGGCCGGCCCCTTGTCCATGACGAAGAACACGTCGACCCGGTTCAGTGCCTTGACCGCCTGCATGGTCACGTAATCGGGATTACCGGCACCGATGCCGATGATGAGGATCGTCTTCATGCCACTGACTCGTTGTGCAAAGGGCGCAGCATACTGGGGATCGCACGCCTGGAAAATCATCTGAACCGCGCCCGTATCTTTCAGTCTGCATATCTACGGAACCATGCAAGGGGAAAGCGCGATGGCAACCATGCATGCGGCGCGTATTCATGAATTCGGCGGGCCGGAGGTGATTCGCTTCGACGACGTGGAAATTCCCCGTCCTGGCCCCGGCGAAGTGCTCGTCGAGGTCAAGGCCGCCAGCATCAATCTGGTGGACTGCAAGATTCGCGAGGGACGCTTCCCCCCCGTATGCAAGGAACAGTTGCCGCTGGCCCTGGGGCGTGACCTGGCCGGCATCGTCGTCGAACTGGGAGCCAACGTGACCTGCCTCGCACTGGGTACGCCAGTCTTCGCCATGGTCGATACCGATGGCAGCTATGCCGACTACGCCCTGGTCAGGACGGAAAATCTCGCCGTCATTCCCAGCCCACTCGACTTCGTCAGTGCCGCAGCCGTGCCGCTCGCCGCCCAGACTGCCTGGCAGGCGCTGTTCCAACATGGCCAGTTGCACGAGGGACAGCGGGTGCTGATTCATGGGGGCAGCGGCGGGGTTGGCCATTTCGCCGTGCAATTCGCCAAGGCCAAGGGCGCCGTCGTGTATGCGACGGGATCGAGGCACAGCCAGGCGTTCATGCGCGCCATCGGTGCCGACCATGTGATCGATTACCGCAGGCAGCGTTTCGAACACGCTTGCAGGGAGATGGACCTGGTCATCGACCTGGTCGCCGGGGAAACCCAGGTTCGCTCCTGGTCCGTGCTGCGCAACGGCGGCCGGCTGGTTTCCACGCTTGCCGAGCCGGATATGACCCATCCACAGGCTGCCGGCAAGTCAGGCTGCTTCTTTCTCGTGCAGCCCAATGGCCGTCAACTGCGCACCATCGCCCAGCTGATTTCAGATGGCATCGTGCATGCGGCCCTGAGCAGGACCTTTCGCCTGGAGCAGGCTGCCGAAGCCCAGCGCTACCTGCAGCAGCGCCATGTCGAAGGCAAGGTCGTGATGAAGATCGAGCGATAGAGGCGCAGGAGGATGAACGCAGGAACGCCGTCGGCAACGGGTCTCAGGTTCCGGGACCGATCAGCTCCCGGACCTTGGCGATCACGGCGAACACGTCGAACGGCTTGTCGAACACTGCGGCGAACAGCTCGGGGCTGGTCCTGCCGACACTGCTCTGGGCACCGCTCATCAGGATGATCGGCAGGTTTGCCGATGCAGGCCTGGCCCGAATGGCCTTGGCGAACTCGAGGCCGTCCATGATCGGCATCATGAAGTCGGTGATCACCAGTTCCGGCCGTTCGCGGTCGAGCACCTCCAGACCCCGACGGCCATTACTGGCCTTGACCACCATATAGCCCTCGTCCTCCAGCGCGTAGCCGAGAATATCCGCGATCAGATACTCGTCATCGACTATCAGGATGGTGGTCATGCTGAATCTGCCCGACGCTGCCTGTTAAGCATTCTGAATCGGTTTGGCACTGCCCGTCAGGACACCTGCCGCCTGTTTGAACGCCTTGTGAAGATCGATGCCATTGTCGTGAATGACAACCTCCAGAAGAGCGGGATCATAGAAACTGTCCCTCATTTTCAGAATCGACAGCATCCGCTTAAGTTCAGACTCAATCTCGACGAAACGCATCAGGAACAGGTTGTCGACCACGCTGGAAAGCTCGGGAGCCGGAGCATTGACGTCGGCACTGAACAAGTCGCGCATCTCCCAGGTACCCAGCACCGTCACGTCACGGGCACGCAGTTCGTTCATCAGGGCACTGAAGAACTCGATCAGCCGTGGCGTATTGGTCGTGACCCGGGCCATACCGCCGAGACTGTCGATGACCACGCGCTTGATGCCCTTTTCCTCGACAGCATTGAGCAAACGGATGCCCAGGCTGTCGAGCAGCCCTTCGCTGGTCGGCTGCCAGATCAGATGCAATGCGCCGTTGTCTTCCATTGCCTGCAGGTCGATACCGATGGCACGGGCTTTCAAGCGCAGGCGCTGGGGCGTTTCATAGAAACCGAAATGCAGCCCCGGCTCCTCGGGGGTCGACTGAGCGAGAAAGCTCAGCCCCATGCAGGTCTTGCCGGTCCCGGCCGGGCCGGTCGCCAGCGTCACCGAGGCCTTGGGCAGACCGCCTTCGATCAACGCGTCCAGGCTGGCGATACCGCTGCCAATACGCGACTCATCGGCGCAATCGATACGCGTAGGCTTGCTGTACAAGCTCTCCAGGCGTGGATAGACGACCAGGCCATCGTCGGTGATCTCGCACTCGTGCAGACCTGACAAGGCCCCGCTGCCACGGGTCTTGCGCAACTGAATGCGACGTACCGAACGGGTGCCGAACAGCTCCTCGCCCATCTCGATCACGCCGTCGACCATGGTGTGCTCGGGGCTGCCTTCGTCGAGTCGCGAACTGGTGAGGAACAGCACCGTGCAACCGGCGAAGGCGGCGTGGCCTTGCAGTTCGGAAATGAACTTCTTGGTGTCGATCTGGTTTTCCGCCTTGGAGCGGGCATTGAGCAGGCCATCGACCACCAGCACCGTGGCCTTCTGCCGGCTGATCTCGCGGCGCAGCAACTTGACCACTTCGTCCAGGCCCTCGTTCTCCAGGGTGTCGAAAGCACTGACGAACTGAATCTCCGCCCCCACTCGCGAAGCGTCGAAGAAACTCAGGGTCGAAAGGAACTGGAACAAGCGCTCATGGGACTCGGACAACAAGGTTCCGACAAGAACCCGACCGCCACTGCGTATGTGATTGAAGGCGATCTGGTTGGCCAGGATGGTCTTGCCAGACCCCGGACGCCCCTGGACGATGTAGGACGCGCCCGCGACCAGGCCTCCCTTCAACAGAGCGTCGAGCCCAGGTATTCCGCTTTGAAGGCGTTTTAGCTGTTCCAAGTCGGGCGGCCTCACGAAAGTTGCGCGCTGACAGCCTCCGCGCCTGCACGCCCAAGACCGCCTGAAAGATAGCGATTGAAAAGTGCAGCTACTTTACCCGCAGCAATCCGGCCACGCCACCAGACGCAGCCGTGATGCGGGCACGTCACGAACACGCACGCCGCCACCCGCGATACGCGTTGCGAGCCTACACGCTGTCCAGATGAGAAGCGGCCGGCAGGTAGAGGCTGACACGCGTTCCCGCCTCCGGGCTCGTATCGATCAGCACCTGCCCACGGCTTTGCCGGACGAAGCCATAGACCATCGACAGGCCAAGGCCTGTGCCCTGCCCCACCGGCTTGGTGGTGAAGAATGGATCGAACGCTCGTTCCAGCACGTCTGGCGGCATGCCGCTGCCTGAGTCGGCGACAGTGACCACCACATAAGTGCCCGGCCGCATGTCTGGCCGGGTCGAGGTGTAGGCCTCGTCCAGCTCGACGACCTCGGTCCTGAGCAGCAGTTCGCCGCCGCCCGGCATCGCGTCGCGGGCATTGATCGCCAGGTTGAGGATGGCGCTCTCCAACTGGTTGGCATCGATGATCGCCCGTGGCGTATCGGCGGCGTATTCGCTGCGCATGACGATGCCCTCGGTGATCGTGCGCTCGATCAGTTCCTCCAGCGAACCGAGTAGCGCCGTTACATCCACGGCTCGCGCATCCAGGGACTGGCGCCGGGAAAAGGCCAGCAGCCGCTGGGTCAGGCCGGCGGCGCGGTTGGCCGAGGCGAAGGCGGCGTCCATGAAACGTTCCAGATCGTCCTGGCGGCCACTGGCGATACGCCGCTTCATGATGTCCAGGGCGCCGATCACACCGGTCAGCATATTGTTGAAGTCATGGGCGATGCCGCCGGTGAGCTGGCCAACCGCCTCCATCTTCTGGCTTTGCCGCAACGCGGCCTCGGCCAGGGCGCGATTGGCCATTTCCTCATTCAATGCAGCGGTGCGCTCGGCGACCTTCTGCTCAAGGCTTTCGGCGGTCCCGCGCAGCACCTCCTCGGCCATGCGCTGCTCGGTGACATCCAGCACCAGCACGTGACAACCATCGACCTGCCCGGCTTCGTCGTAGCGCGGCAGGTAACGCACATCGGCCTCGCGCCGGCTACCATCGCGATACGGCCAGCTCACTTCCTGGCGTGAAGCGATCCCGGCCAGGGCGTGCTCCAGTTCCGGCAGGCACAGTTGCAACTCGGGCGGGCCCAACACCTCTTCCAGCGACAGGCCGATCAGGTCCAGCGCCGGGCGATACAACCACTCGCGGGAGGCACGGTTGACGAAACGCAGGCGCCACTCGATATCGACGAAAGCGATCAGCACCGGCAGCGAGTCGGCCACCAGGCGCAACTCACGCTCACTGGCCTGCAAGGCCCGGCGACTCTCGGCGAGTTCGATCAACTGCGTGCGAATCAGAAACTGCTTCTGCCGCGCGCGCATCGCCGAGGCGACCGCACTGAGCAACGACATGGCCCCCAGCGGCCGTTCCAGCACGATGACACTGGCGGCGATGCGTGGCAGACGCATCCAGGCGCTTTCAGGCTCGCGGCTCTGCCCGTCACGCCGGGCGGCGAGGATCAACAGTGGAATGTCCGACCAGGGGGCCTGGTCCTGCAAGGCACGCTGCAGTTGAGAAAGATCGTCGGTCAACGCCTCCTCTGCGATGACCGCCACCCCGGCTTCTTCGTTGAGGGAGTCGGCCAGGCCATCGAGATCGGCGCACAGGCCGATCTCATAACCGTTGTCTCGCAGAACGCCGAGGGACGTATCGGCGGCACTGGCGAGAATCAGCACGCGGGTGCCATCACGGGTACGCTCATACATCACGGGAAGCAACCTCCCGCCAGTGGTATACCGCTGGTCATGCGCTTCCAGGCAAGTCCTTTGCTGGATGATTTCATGCGTAATCCTCATGGATGCATGGACAATAAGGACGACGCCCGTTCATGTCTCTCCGACATGAACGGGCGTCGTGCGTTCAGTTGTTGCGCCGGCATGACGAAGAGCCAGAACCAATCCGGACGTTCTAGGGTCAGAAACTCAGGTCCACTTTAGTCCACAACGTGCGCCCCGGCTCGTCGATCGCCACAGGCTCGGCAGGAAAGCCGAAACCTGCGTCACCCGCCAGGTTCAGGTGCTCTGAATACGCCTTGTCGAACAGGTTGTCGACACCTGCGCTGATTTTCACCTGCTCGCTGATCCGATAGGCGCCATTGAGCGAGAACACGCCGAAACCGGCACTCTTGCCGAAATCCTGGCCGACCACGTTGCCCTGCCCTTCGGCGACCCGGTTCTGCGCTGCCACCAGGCGCCACAGCGCACCCGCACTCCAGTCGCCCTGCTCATAGCTCAGGCCCAGGCGAGCTTCCAGCGGCGGCATCTGCGGCAACGCCTTGCCATCGGAACTGTTCTTGCCCCAGGCGTAGGCAAGGGTCGCATCGGTCTTCCAGGCATCGCTCAGGCGATAGGCGGTGCCCAGTTCACCGCCCATGATGCGCGCATCGATGTTCTCGGCTTGTGAGGTGTCGCCCATCATGCCACCCGAGGTGTAAGTGAAGAGGATGTAGTCGCGAACCTGGCCGACATAGCCCGAGGCCCAGGCCTGCAGATCATCGCTGGCGTATTGCACGCCAAAGTCCAGTTGCGTGGTTTTCTCCGGCTTGATGCCGGCGAAGGCATTGGCCGCACCGTCCGGTCCGTCATCGGCGGAGAACAGTTCCCAATAATCGGGAAAACGCTGGGCATGGCCGAGCCCGGCGTAGAGCGTGGTCGGCGAATCGGCGAGATCGTACTCGTAGCGGGCGAAGCCGCTGGGCAACGTATCAGCGCGGGTGTCGCCAGCGGTCGGGTTCGGTGAGCTCCCCATCATGCTGCTGATCGAGGTACGCCAGTCCTTGGCCGAGGCGCGGTCCACACGTGCACCGCCGATCACCCGCTGGCGCTCGGCGAGGTTCCAGGTCAGCTCGGCGAAGACGCCGTAGTTGTGCATCGTCGCGTCCTTGCTCCAGGCGAACTTATCCGTGTCGGTGTAGATGTCAGTCATCATCGAGTAGCTGGAACTACGGGCGCGGTGCTCACTGCGCAGCGCATCGATCCCGGTTACCAGTTCGACATCGCTCCAGCGCAGGGTAGCGGCAACACGAGTACCGAGGGTGCGCCGATCGACCTGGGCAGCCATCGGCATGGGCATCGAGCTGGTCGGATCAGGCGTGCGCAGGCGGAAGTTGTCCATCACGTGGTCGGCGTAGTTGTAGTAGACCTGCGCCTCCAGCTTATCCAGCACACCGCCGAGATTGGACTTCTCGAAGCGCAGGCCCAGGCTTTCGCGCAGGAACTGCGAACCGTCCATGCTGCGCCCGGCATAACGCGCCTCACCATTGCCACGGCCAGCGGTCAGTTCGATCAGGGTGTCCTCGTCCGGCGTCCAGCCCAGGGCGACGTCGGTATTCCACTTCTTCCAGCGCGACGGCACTTCGTCGCCGCTGCCCGAATCGTAGTCATCGGCCTGGGCCTGGTTGCCGATCAGCCGCAGGTAGCCTTGCGAGCCGCCGACCGCACCGTCGATCACCTTGTCGAAGCGACCGTTGGAACCGCCGAGCAGGCTGGCATGCAAGCGGCTGCCCAGTTCGCCGAAGTGCTCGGGCTCACGTTCGAACAGCACCGTGCCGGCCGATGCGCCCGGTCCCCAGATTACGCTTTGTGGCCCCTTGATCACCGTGAGCTTGTCGTAGGTTTCCGGCGCTATATAAGAAGTCGGCGCATCCATCCGGGCCGGGCAGGCACCCAGCATCAGGCCGCCATTGGTACGGATGTTCAGGCGCGAGCCGAACATGCCGCGCAGCACCGGGTCGCCGTTGCTGCCGCCGTTACGGATCGCCGAAAACCCGGGGATGGTCTTCAGGTAGTCGGCACCATCGCTGGCCGGCACCGGCTGACGCGGCGCCTTGGGGTCGGTGACCACCGTCAGCGGCGATTGCTGCTGTACGGCGGTGACCACGGTCGGTTCCAGTTCGCTTTGCATCACCGCGCCGGCCAACGGCTGGTAAACATGTTCTTCGGCATGGGCTCCCGTGCCCACGGTCAATCCGGCGAACAAGGCGAAAGCAGGCTGCCAGCGGCGCTGCCACGGTGAAACGATGAGACGGCTGCAGCCGACAGAAACATGCAGATTCATGGACATTCCCTAGCGAAATTCAGATACGTGCCGCCGCTGAGCCGCCTTGTCGGATCGGCTCATGGAGGTCGGGAAAACTGATCAGGCGTGGAAATGTCGTGGTGGCGCCCGGGGCTGGAGCGCATATCGAGCGCTCTTGAAGAGGCTTGCCGGCGGCGCGAGGAAGACTGTCAGCGGGCGCAGCCATAACGATCCGTCCGCCTGCACCGGCAGGCTGCTACCGAGGGCCGGGCTACCCGCCAGCAACGAACAATAGCCACAGGCATCGTCCAGGTGGGCGGGAGCGGGTTGCGCATGGCCATTGCCATGGCAATCCATTTCGGCCATGACGCGCTGCGCAGCCGCCTGCGCCTGCGACCACAAGGGCGCGGCGTAGAGCAGCAGCATCGCCAGCAGGCCGAGGCAGGCGGCCAGGCGACGGGTACGCAGCGATTGCATCGACACACTCAGTGCGCGTGCATGTGTTCGTGCTGCTCGGGCTCGTTCTTCTGCACCGCGACCTCGACCTTGACGTCACCGGCTTTCTCGAAATGCAGGGTCAGCGGAAAACGGTCGCCCTCCTTCAGCGCCTGCTTCGGCCCGAACAGCATCACGTGGTAGCCCATGGGCGCGAACACCGCCTCGCCACCGGCCGGTACATCGACCGCCTGGACATGCTGCATCTTCATCAAGCCATCCTTGTGGATGTGTTCGTGCAGCTCGGCCTTCTCCGCCACCGGCGTGTCGGCGCCGAGCAGGCGGTCAGCGCTGTCGCCCTTGTTGTGTACGGTGAAATAGGCCGAGACGTTCGGCGCATTGGGCGGCAGCTCGCGCGACCAGGGATGGTCGATGTGCAGGTTGCCGGCATCGTACTCGTGGGCACTCGCAGCCAACGGGCAAAGCAGCGAGGCAACGACGAAGAGATGACGCAGTTTCATGGTGATTTCCTTGCGAGGATCGAATTTCGGACAGGTACGGACACGGCGATCACACCGTGGCGGCACTCAAGCGTTCACAATTACAGCAGGCATTTGCCGGCGCTGAGGCAGCCAGCGAGCGCACGAGACGAATCAGGCGTCGAGGCGGGGAGACGCGCGGGGATTGAGCGAAGGCCAGGCTTCGCGGGGCGGCGGTTGCGCGCGGTTGGGCAGTTCCAGCGGGGCACTGGAGGCGTCGGCCGGCAAGGCGGCCAGCAATGGCGCCGAGCCCAGGGCAGCGGCCAGGCCGGACGACGAGCACAGTGGGCAGGACATGGCGTCGAACTGGGCATCGTGCTGCCCGTCACCCAGGTCATGGCTGGCCGCACCGTCGCGGCTTTCCGAGCAGAAACCACTGCCCAGGCCACTCAGGGCCAAGCCACTCATCTGCCCATGGTGAATACCGCAGGCGAACAAACTGAACAGGACACAGGCATACAGCGTCCAGGCAATCAGCGTTCGGTCGTGACGGGCGATGTTCATGGCGCCAGACTGTAGCACCGCTCAGGACCTGGGTTGAAGCGCAATGGCGTGGTCGATTGCCGCACAGAGACATGCCTGGCTCTTGCATACCCCCGCGCCTGGCCTGCTAAGGTGGCATCCCCACACCTCGCGGAGGCAACGTTCAACCATGTACCACGGGGAACGACTCAACGCCTGGACCCACCTGGTCGGCGCGCTCCTGGCCGCTGTCGGCGCCATCTGGCTGATCGTCCTGTCGAGCCTGGACGGCAGCCCCTGGAAGATCGTCAGCGTCTCGGTCTACGGCGTCGCCCTGGTGCTGCTCTACAGCATCTCCACCCTCTACCACAGCCTGCGCGGCCGCACGAAGCGGATCATGCGCAAGCTCGATCACCTGTCGATCTACCTGCTGATCGCCGGCAGCTACACGCCCTTCTGCCTGGTCAGCCTGCGCGGGCCATGGGGCTGGACCCTGTTCGGCATCGTCTGGGGCCTGGCCCTGGTCGGCATGCTGCAGGAGATCAAGCCGCGCTCCGAAGCCCGCGTGCTGTCCATCGTCATCTATGCGGTGATGGGCTGGATCGTGCTGATCGCCGTCAAGCCACTGCTCGCCGCCCTGGGCACCGCCGGTTTCGCCTGGCTCGCAACGGGTGGCGTGCTGTACACCGTGGGCATCATCTTCTTCGCCTTCGACCAGCGCTTCCGCCACTGGCACGGTATCTGGCACCTGTTCGTCATCGCCGGCAGCCTGCTGCATTTCGTGGCGATCATGTTTTACGTGCTGTAGGGCAAGCGCATGGTTTGCCCTACAGCACGCCGCTCGCTATAGTCCGCCGCCTGGGCGCTCGCCACGCCTGCGGTCCGCGCGAAGGGTTGACCACGGCCACTGCATATCGCCAAGGACCTGTTCACACGCTTTCGTGAACAGGCCACAACCGACTCCGGCCCCAGGCGGACATGGCCCGACAAGGAGTTGGCATGCCTGCCGTTTCCCGTTCCGATGGTCTTGCGGACCTGTCCTTCCTGCGCCAACGCGCCAAGCACCTGCTCAAGGCCCTGCGCCTGGGCCAGGCCGCCGAACAGCGTGCACAGTTGTTCACCCTCGGCCGCCCCGGCCCGGACTTCCAGTTGGCCGACAGCCAATGGCTGGTCGCCCGCGAAGCCGGCTTCGCCAGTTGGCCCAAGCTCAAGGCCCATGTCGACGCCATCGCCTTCGCCGCACGCCATCCCGGCTTCAGCGCCGCCCATGAGGCCGGCGTGCAACACTGGCGCTGCGGCAACGATATCGAACACAGCCTGCGCACCGCTGGTTTCAAGGGCGCCTTCCACATGCTTGCCGATCCCTTGACCATGGGACCGGTCCGCGATGTGCCACTGGCCGACTACATGGCCCTGCGCGGACCGTTCCTGGCCAAGGCATTCAACCTCGTGCCGGCCGATTCGCACGGCCGTCTCGCGACTGAATATGGCGCCTTGAACGCCATCGATACACAGCATGAAGTCGTGCTGTGGTGCGAAGCCGATGCCTATGACCAGTTGTTCCTGATCCGCCTGCTGGCCGGGCTGCGCGAGCTGCCACGGCGCCTGGAGTTGATCGAGGTGGCCAGCGTACCTGGCGTCGCGCGCTTCATCGGTATCGGCCAACTGGCTCCCGACGTGCTGGCCTGGCTCTGGCCGCAGCGCCGCCCCCTGGCCGAGGAGGCGCAGGTTGTCGCGCGCGAGGCATGGCATGCCTACACCAGCAGTGATCCGCGGCGATGGGCGCAACTGGCGCAACAGCAGCACCCGGCCTTGCCACTGCTTGCCCCGGCACTGGCCAGGCAGTTGCAGGAACTGCCCGGCGTGGACGACGGACTCAGCCTGACCGAACGCATGACCTTGCGCACCCTGGCCGAACAGGGCGAGCAAACCGCTGGCAAGGTATTCGCCCATCTGATGGCAGTCGCAGACCCGCTTCCCTACCTCGGCGACCTGATGTTCCATGCCCTGATCCGTCCGCTGATCGAGGCTTCCCATCCATTGCTCATCGAGGGTGAAGGGGCGAACTGGGCGCAACGCACGCTGCGCCTGAGCGATCTCGGTGAACGGGTCATGGCGGGACAAGCCCATTGGCTCGACCAGTCCCCCGCCGAACGCTGGGTAGGCGGCATCCGCCTGGCCGCAGGCGAACCAGCCTGGATGGTCGATGCAAGCGGGCAGGTGCAGCAGCGTTAGAAACGGACCGCTTCGAGGCACAAGCAGCCACTGATACTCCGCAAAGCAACTCAGCGGGCCACGGCTCTTTCCCCCTGAAGCTTGCACGCCATGCCTGACCTATACTGGCCAGGCGCCCAGCGGCCAGGCTTTCGCGGTCTGGCCGCATAACCTCATCAGCGCTGGCCGGCGAACGCAAGGGGGCCCCGACGTGTCGATCCTGCACGAACTGCTCTATGCGTCCCCCACGCTGCTGGGCGTCAGCCAACTGCTCGCCTGCGCGGTCGCCAGCACCAGCATCCTGTATTTCTGCCGTCCCTCACGCGGCCCCGGCTACTGGGCCACCTGCTGTTGGTTGCTGGCGATCAGCTACGTGTTGTTCGCCATCGACCATGTCAATGACAGCCTGCAGATCTTCTGGCTGACCGACCTGCTGCTGATCGGCGCCCAGGCATTCATGATGCTCGGCATCTACAGATTTCTTGGCCAGCCCTTGCCGCTCTGGATCATCCCGGCCAGTACCGTGCCGATGCTGCTGGTCGATGTGCTGCGCGGGCACGATCATCTGCCCCAAGCGCTGGCGGACGCCGCCTACTGCCTGCTGGTGATCGGCCTGGCGCTGAGCACCATCAAGGGCTTGCGTGGCCAGGAGCACGCCCGTGCGGTTCGTATCTTCATCATCTGCTCGTTGGCCGCCTATGCCCTGAGTCATCTGATCCGGCTGCTACTGGGTCTGGGCCATGCCTGGTCTGGCAGCCTCCCGGTCTTCCAAGAAGCCGATTCGATCCCGCTGCTGTCGTTCTACAGCGGCCTGCCTTTCCTGGTCATCGCCCTGGTCGCGCTGACGGCCATGAGCCTGCACCGCACCCTGGCGGAAAGCCGCAAGCATGCGACGCAGGCCCGGGCCAATCTGATGCGCTTCGAGCAATTGATGCGCATCAGCAGCGCCGCCACCCTGCTGGTCCATAACGGGCGCATCGCCGACAGCAACCCCAAATTGGACGAACTCTTCGGTTGCCGATCCAACGCCCTGCACGGGCGTCTTTTCAGCGAACTGTTTCATCAGGACACCGATCCCCAGCTCTTGCGGCAACTGGGCGAAGAAGCCCCGCTCAACCTCATCGCCATCCGCGTCGACCAGGGCAGCTTCCAGAGCGAAGTGACCTTGCGGGCCCTCGACGAAGACCACGACCTCGTGGAGATCCGCGATGTTTCCCGACAAAAAGCCATGGAAGCGCAACTGGCGAGGCTGGCCAGCACTGACCCTCTGACTGGCGCACTCAACCGACGGGCTTTCGACGAACGCTATCGGCAGGAACAGCAGCGCGCCAGCCGCCAGCCCGTGGACCTGTGCCTGGCGGCGCTGGACCTGGATCATTTCAAGCAGATCAACGACCAATATGGCCATGCGGTCGGTGACGACGTTCTGGTCACGTTCACCCGGATCTGTCGCCAACACGCGCGCGCCACGGACATCTTCGCCCGCTTCGGCGGAGAGGAGTTCGTCTTCCTCCTGCCGGACTGCCGCCCTGACGATGCCCTGCAACTGCTGACACGCATCCGCCTGACGCTGTTGGAAACCCCGATCGACGGAATCCAGGCCGACCGCCGTATCAGCTTCAGCGCCGGCCTTACCATCTGCATAGCCGGCGCCTCGCTGGACGATACCCTGCGCAACGCCGACGCCGCGCTCTACCACGCCAAGCAGAATGGCCGGGACAGGATCGAAGTGGCGAGTTGAGGACATCTGAAACTCAACATGCCAGCACGTTTTCGCCCTCAAGACTTTCACATAGCCGAGGAAAAACCTTCATTCGTACCAAACGAACCTGCCCACAGGCACTTTCGTCCTGCGCCCGGCCTTTGGTCCTCTCGAAACCCGCCCCTACCGCCGCCTATCCAACAGATTGACCACGACCCGGTCCAGCCAACCCCACAGCCGCTGCTTGAAACGCTTGAACAGCGGTTGGCTCTGCCAGTCCTCCAGGGTTATCTCCATGGCGTCGGCAAAGTCGCGCTCGAAGCATGCGGCGACCGCCGCGGTGAAGGGACGATCCAGGGTTTCCAGGTTGGCTTCCAGGTTGAAGCGCAGGTTCCAGTGGTCGAAGTTGCATGAGCCGACGCTGACCCAATCGTCCACCAGGACCATTTTCAAGTGCAGGAAACGCGGCTGGTATTCGTAGATGCGCACGCCGGCGCGCAACAACCGTGGGTAGTAGCGCTGGCCGGCGTAACGCACCGGTGGATGATCGGTGCGGCGGCCAGTGAGCAGCAGCTTCACCTCGACGCCTCGCCGCGCGGCACGGATCAACGCGCGGCGGACCTTCCAGCTCGGCAAGAAATACGGCGTGGCCAGCCACACCCGCTGCTTGGCCTGGCGGATGCTGCGCAGCAGCGACTGGACGATATCGAAGTGCTGCCGGGCATTGGCATAGGCCAGGCGGCCCATGCCCTGGCCGATCGCCGGGCTGCTCGGCAGACGTGCCTGGCCTGGCTCGTGCTGCGGTTTCCAGGGCAGGCGCTCGCGGCTGGCCCTCCACTGGTAGTCGAACAGCAGCCGCCAATGCTGCACCAGCGGCCCCTGGACCCGCGCCATCACCTCATGCCAGTCGCTTTGCGGTCGCTCCGGGCTCCAGAACTCGTCAGTGGAGCCCGCACCGCCAATGAACGCCAGGTGTTCGTCGATGACCATGATCTTGCGATGGTCGCGGTACAGGTTGCGCAGCCAGCGGCGCAAGCGAATCGGGTTGTACAGGCGCAGTTCGATGCCGGCATCGGCCATGCGCTTGCGCAGCGCACTGCCCAGGCCCAGGCTGCCGAAGCCATCGAACAGGCAGCGCACTGCCAGACCGCGCCCTGCCGCTTCTTCCAGCGCGGCGATGAGCATCTCGCTGCAGCGGCCATCCTCGACCAGATACAGCTCCAGCGCCACGCAGTGCCGCGCCTCGGCGATGGCCTGGAGCATCTGTGGATAAAAACTGTTGCCGTCGACCAGCAGGTCGAAACGATTGCCCGACTTCCAGGGGAAGACGGCGCCGCTCATCGGCTGGTGAAGATCATCACGGCGCCAACCGGCACCGATGGGTTGATCGAGGAAATCCGTGAGGCCTTGCGCATGGCCTCGACGCTTTCGCCCAGGCCGAAGTCGGCGACGTTCAGCACCAGTGGCGCCAGGGTCACCACCTGGAAGCGATTGTCGTCCAGGCGCGTGGCCAGCAGATCAGCCATGTAGCCGTGCTTGCGACCGTGGATCTGCACCTGGATCGGCAGGCGCAGTTCCACCTGGGCGCCCGGCGCCAGGTCGGTGATCGGCGCCAGGCGGATGGTCGCCATCACCAGCGCTTCGGGGAAGGCGCTGACCTCGAACAACTGCTCACGCAGGCGCTCGTCGCGCAACGGAATGCCCGTGCTGACCGAGTCCAGTTCGATGCGCAGGCGGGCCTGGCCTTGCTCGTCGATCTGTCCGTGCAAGGTCAGGAAACGGGCGACTTCCGACTGATTGCCGGCCTTGGTGGAAATGAAGGTCAGGCGCGAGGACTCGTTGTCCAGGTACCAGTCGGCGTGCACCGGCAGGGCGCAACAGGCAGCGATGAGGAAGGTGTACAGCTTGGTCATTGGCACAGTCTAGTCAGACGGAAAAGCGCAACGATAACGGCATGGACCGGCAAAGCAAACCAGAGTTGCGTCGTGATTCTTCATCGCTTGCCTTGCGTAGCCTCGTCCTGCTGGCGCGGCCAGATCAGGCTGAAATGGGCGCCGCCCAGATCGACGCTGCGACCGATATGGGCGTGACCGGCATGCCAGTGGATGATCCGGCGCACGATGGACAGCCCCAGGCCGTGCCCGCCAGAGGCCCGGGTGCGGCTGTCATCCAGGCGCAGGAATGGCGCGAACACGCGCTCCCAGGCTTCCTCGGGAATGCCCGGCCCGTCGTCCTCGACATCCAGGCGACAACGGCGATGACCGAAGCGGTAGCTGATCCGCACCCGTGATTCGGCATGGCGCATGGCGTTGCTCAGCAGGTTCTGCAAGGCACGTTGCAGGTAACGCGGCTCGGCCTCCAGCCAGGCGCCCTCGTTACCTGGCGCATTACGCGAAGGCCCCAGCTCGACCCGAACCGAAGCCTTCAGCGGCGCCAGCTCCGCGATCAGGCGCTCGATCATCGCGTGCAAGTCGACGCGCTGGTAATTCAGCGCTGGCGAGCCCTGTTCCAGACGCGCATACACCAGCATCTCGTCGACCAGCCCGTCGAGGTCCTGGATATCGCTGTCCATGCCCTCCATATATTTGCGCCGCGCCTGCTCGGTCTCGGCATCGCCGATCATTTCCAGGCCGAAGCGCAGGCGGGCGACTGGCGTGCGCAATTCATGGGACACCGCGCGCACCAGTTCGCGCTGCATGCCAAGCAGGTTCTGCAAGCGCTCGGCCATGCTGTTGAACGCCGCAGCCAGGCGCCCCACCGAATCGACGCCCGCGCCAGGCACGCGGGTATCCAGATGCCCGCTGGCCAACAGGCTCGCCGCCTGCTCCAGGCCCTGCAGGCGCCGCTCCAGCCGGCGTACCAATAGATAGAGGATCAACCCGGTCAGGCTCAGGCCGAGCAGGCTGACCAGGATCAGCAGCTCAGGCGGATAGGGATTCATCTGGTCGATCGGCCCCGCCTCCAGCACCCAGGGCGTGCCGACCATGCCGGCAATCACGCGGATCGAATTGCCGTCCTTGCCGAACGCCAGCACCGTATCGCCCTCTTCCACCCGGCGGCGCTGGTCGTCGTCGAGATCGACCTTTTCCAGGGTCACCAGGCGCAGGTCGAAACCGAACTGCTTGGCTTGCCTGATCTCGGCCAGACGATGCGGTTGCTCGATAACCGGATAACGCACCAGTTCGTCCATCAGCAGGAACACCGTGGCCCGTGCCAACTGCTCGCTGATCTGCTCGACCTCGGCGGTCAGCACCCGCCGTGCTTCGACATCGACGACGCTGTAGACCTTCACCGCGTGCGGGCCGGTCTGCTCGACCAGCACCTGGCCGCGCAGGATGCGGCTGCGCGCGCGATTGTCCAACGGTTCATCGGCAAGGCTGCGCAACGCCAGCGGCACACCGAGCAGGCGCCCCCAGGTGGCCAGGGCGCGCTGACGGTCGATCGGCTCCATACGCGCCAGGTTGTCCGACATCAGGCGAAACGTGCCACGCGCCAGTTGCTCACGGTACTGGTCGCTGCGCACCTCGTTGGTCAGGCGTACAGCCGCCGCGCCAAGCAGCGCCACCAGCAGCAGGACGGCAACGATACCGCCATAGATACGCAGGAAGATCGAATTCACTTCACGCCAGCTCCACGGCCGCCTCGCCGACGAACAGGTAACCCTTGCTGCGAATGGTCTTGATCACCCGCGGGTGCTCCAGATCGTCGCCGAGCTTGGGCCGGATGCGCGAAATACGTACGTCGATGGAACGGTCCTGGCCGTCGTACTCGATCCCCCGCAGCAGGTTGAAGATTTCCTCCCGCGAAAGAATGCGCCCGGCATTGGCCGCCAGCAGCCAGAGCAGGTCGAACTCGGCGCCGGTCAGCTCGATCGGCCGCCCGCTCAGCCACACCTCGCGCATGGCACTGTCCATCACCAGCTTGCCGAAGGTCAGGCGCCTGGCGCCTGGCGCAACGGCCACCTCGGCTCCCGCTTCACGCCGGCGCAGCAGCGCACGGATGCGCGCCAGCAGCACGCGTGGCCGCACCGGCTTGCAGACATAGTCGTCGGCGCCCATTTCCAGGCCGAGGATTTCATCCATGTCGTCGGTGCGCGCGGTGAGCATGAGGATCGGCCCGGCATAGTGCTCGCGCACCTTGCGGCAGATACTCAGGCCATCCTCGCCCGGCAGCATCAGGTCGAGCACCACCAGGTCCGGCTGCTCCCTTATGATGCGCGCCGCCGCCACGCCGCCGTCCGCCTCGATGCTAACGACGAGGCCATTGCCTTGCAGGTATTCGCAGGTCAATTCGGCCAGTCGCCGATCATCCTCGACGATGAGCACATTCCAGGCTGGCTGATCCACGGAGCCTCCTCGCGAGGTCGGGCAAAGACGCGCATTGTAGCAATCGCCGGCAGCGACAACGCATCCGGGGGTCTTGACAAAACAGCGGCCAATCAGGTCTTCGGCGCTGGAATAAAACCCTACATATTGTGTTTTTGTGAACCACTGAAAACTTTCACGCGATGGTAAAAAAACCTATTCATCATCGACAAACGGTAGCTCGCGGCCACATCCAGCTACCATGCGGCTTATGGCCTCTTACCCCAAGATAACCCACAGATTTATCCACAGAGCGAAGGCCTTGCCATCTCCTCACCATCGCACTATCTTGTATTCCCATTGCGACAAACCCCAACATGTTGGGGTTTCAGCGAAAAGAGACACAAGCATACTTGCACCGAAACAGTCCACCCGTAGGGCTAAAAAAGTGCAGGAATGAAACGGAAAAAGGTGCTGCGGCGCCCTTCGTTCCAGCGGGATGCCACAGACGCCACACGGACAGAGCATCCTCACAGACAACACAACATCTAGTGGTGCCGCGCCAATGCGTGGCACAAGACTTTAAAAGCGCCAGGGAAGCAGGCCACCGTCGTCCTTCCCTGCCTTGTTCACGAGTCCCGGCCAAGCCATTGTGCGTGTCCGACGTTGTTGAAATGGAATGAACGGTGGTTCGCCGCGGCACTCAACCGCTCAAGCGTCCGACTTTCTATAGATAAAGAACACGGAGATCCCATCCCCATGCATACCGACACAACTCGCGAGAACCCGCAGGCAGCGGTGCCGCAGGCCACAGATGCGCAGCAGAATCTGAGTGCCACGGCTCCCGGCCAACTGCGCGTGATCAAGCGCAACGGTACTGTCGTGCCCTACACCGACGACAAGATCACCGTCGCCATCACCAAGGCGTTCCTCGCAGTTGAAGGCGGCACCGCCGCCGCCTCGTCGCGTATCCACGACACCGTCGCGCGCCTGACCGAACAGGTCACCGCCACCTTCAAGCGGCGCATGCCGTCGGGCGGCACCATCCACATCGAAGAGATCCAGGACCAGGTCGAACTGGCCCTGATGCGTGCCGGCGAGCAGAAAGTCGCCCGCGACTACGTGATCTACCGCGAAGCCCAGACCGCCAAGCGCAAGCAGGAAAACAGCGCGGAAATCGCCCAGCCGCACCCGAGCATCCGCGTGACCAAGGCCGACGGCAGCCAGCAGCCGCTGGACATGGGTCGCCTGCAGACCATCATCCGCGAAGCCTGCGAAGGCCTGGCCGAAGTCGATGGCAGCCTGATCGAACGCGAAACCCTGAAGAACCTGTACGACGGCGTCGCCGAGAAGGACGTCAACACCGCCCTGGTGATGACCGCCCGGACCCTGGTCGAGCGCGAGCCGAACTACTCCTACGTCACCGCCCGCCTGCTGATGGACAACATCCGCGCCGAGGGCCTGGGCTTCCTCAACGTCGCCGCCAGCGCCACCCACCACGAGATGGCCGAGCTGTACGCCAAGGCCCTGCCGGCCTACATCGAGGCAGGCGTGGAGTTCGAACTGCTCGACGCCAAGCTCAAGGACTACGACCTGGCCAAGCTCGGCAAGGCGATCAACCACGAGCGTGACCAGCAGTTCACCTACCTGGGCCTGCAAACCCTGTACGACCGCTACTTCATCCACAAGGACGGCATCCGCTTCGAACTGCCGCAAGTGTTCTTCATGCGCGTGGCCATGGGCCTGGCCATCGAGGAGAAGCAGAAGGAAGAGCGCGCCATCGAGTTCTACAACCTGCTGTCGTCCTTCGACTACATGGCCTCGACCCCGACCCTGTTCAACGCCGGTACCCTGCGTCCGCAGCTGTCCAGCTGCTACCTGACCACCGTGCCGGACGACCTGGGCGGCATCTACGACGCCATCCGCGACAACGCCCTGCTGTCCAAATTCGCCGGTGGCCTGGGCAACGACTGGACCCCGGTGCGCGCGCTGGGCTCCTACATCAAGGGCACCAACGGCAAGTCCCAGGGCGTCGTGCCATTCCTGAAAGTGGTCAACGACACCGCCGTCGCCGTGAACCAGGGCGGCAAGCGCAAGGGCGCGGTCTGCGCCTACCTGGAAACCTGGCACATGGACATCGAGGAATTCCTCGAACTGCGCAAGAACACCGGTGACGACCGCCGCCGCACCCACGACATGAACACCGCGAACTGGATTCCGGACCTGTTCATGAAGCGCGTGTTCGACGACGGCAAGTGGACCCTGTTCTCGCCGAGCGAAGTCCCGGACCTGCACGACCTGACCGGCAAGGCCTTCGAAGAGCGCTACGAGTACTACGAAGCCCTCACCGAGTACCCAGGCAAGGTCAAGCTGTTCAAGACCATCCAGGCCAAGGACCTGTGGCGCAAGATGCTCTCGATGCTGTTCGAGACCGGCCACCCATGGCTGACCTTCAAGGACCCGTGCAACCTGCGCAGCCCGCAGCAGCACGTGGGCGTGGTGCACAGCTCGAACCTGTGCACCGAGATCACCCTGAACACCAACAAGGACGAGATCGCCGTGTGCAACCTGGGTTCGGTGAACCTGGTCAACCACATCGTCGATGGCAAGCTGGACCTGGCCAAGGTCGAGAAGACCGTGAAGACCGCGGTACGCATGCTCGATAACGTCATCGACATCAACTACTACTCGGTGCCGCAGGCGAAGAACTCCAACTTCAAGCACCGTCCGGTCGGCCTGGGCATCATGGGCTTCCAGGACGCGCTGTACCTGCAGCACATCGCCTACGGTTCCGACGCGGCCGTCGAGTTCGCCGACAAGTCGATGGAAGCCATCAGCTACTACGCGATCCAGGCTTCCTGCGACCTGGCCGACGAGCGTGGCGCCTACGAGACCTTCGCCGGTTCGCTGTGGAGCAAAGGCATCCTGCCGCTGGACTCCCAGCAGATCCTCATCGAAGCCCGTGGCCAGAAGTACATCGACGTCGACCTCAGCGAGTCCCTGGACTGGGCACCGGTGCGCGAGCGCGTGCAGAAAGGCATCCGCAACTCGAACATCATGGCCATCGCACCGACCGCGACCATCGCCAACATCACCGGCGTATCGCAGTCCATCGAGCCGACCTACCAGAACCTCTACGTGAAATCGAACCTCTCCGGCGAATTCACCGTGATCAACCCCTACCTGGTACGCGACCTCAAGTCCCGCGGCCTGTGGGACCCGGTCATGGTCAACGACCTGAAGTACTACGACGGCTCCGTGCAGCAGATCGAGCGCATCCCGCAAGACCTGAAAGACCTGTACGCCACCGCGTTCGAAGTCGAGACCAAGTGGATCGTCGATGCCGCCAGCCGTCGCCAGAAGTGGATCGACCAGGCGCAGTCGCTGAACCTGTACATCGCCGGCGCCTCGGGCAAGAAGCTCGACGTGACCTACCGCATGGCCTGGTACCGTGGCCTGAAAACCACCTACTACCTCCGTGCCCTGGCCGCGACCAGCACCGAGAAGTCCACCATCAACACCGGCAAGCTCAACGCCGTGTCGAGCGGTGGCGACAAGGAAGGCCTGCAGGCCGCTCCGGCGGATTCGAGCAGCCTGCCGACAGCCGGTCCGGCGCCCGTGCCAAAAGCCTGCGCCATCGACGAGCCGGATTGCGAGGCTTGCCAGTAAGGTAGTCGCCGGGACTCTGGATCCCCGCCTACGCGGGGATGACGGGGGATATCTCGTCATTCCCGCGCAGGCGGGAATCCAGACTCTCGACCCAAACCCCAAAAGCTTGGCTACAAACGCGAACCCAGGGCCTGTTCTGTATTGCGCAGTAACAGCACGCGGCACATACGCCCTACGAGCACACGGTCCGGGAGCCGCACAAATCCCCACGAACCATTCACCAGCCCGGCAACTCACCGCCGCGCGGATCAAAACCAAAAGTCAGTCATTGCCTTTGCGTGCAAAGCAACGAACCGACTGGAAACTCACACAGGCCCCCGCCATCGGCGCACGGCCGCAAGCAGGAGGAAACCCCATGCTGAGCTGGGACGAATTCGATAAACCAGAAGAAGGCGCCGCACCGGCAAAACCGGGCAACGCGCAACACGCCCACGCCGCTGCCGACTTCGACAAGCTCGACAGCGAAGCCGCCGGCTCAGTGGAAGAGGCCCGTGCGGTCGATGCCAGTGATTCCGAGGCCGTCGCCCGCGCCAAGCGCTCGCTGGACGAGCTGGACATCCAGGAAGGCCTGGACGACCTGGAAGGCTCCGCGGCCCGCGTGCAGGTCGGCGACAAGCAGATGATCAACGCCCGCGCCGACCTCAACCAGCTCGTCCCCTTCAAGTACGACTGGGCCTGGCAGAAGTATCTGGATGGTTGCGCCAACCACTGGATGCCGCAGGAAGTGAACATGAACGCCGACATCGCCCTGTGGAAATCCACCGACGGTCTCAGCGAAGACGAGCGTCGCATCGTCATGCGCAACCTGGGCTTCTTCTCCACCGCCGACAGCCTGGTCGCCAACAACCTGGTGCTGGCCGTGTACCGCCTGATCACCAACCCCGAGTGCCGCCAGTACATCCTGCGCCAGGCCTTCGAGGAAGCGATCCACACCCACGCCTACCAGTACTGCATCGAGTCGCTGGGCATGGACGAAGGCGAGATCTTCAACATGTACCACGAGATCCCGAGCGTCGCGAAAAAGGCCTCCTGGGGCCTCAAGTACACCCGCTCGATCTCCGACCCGGAATTCAAGACCGGCACCCCGGAAACCGACCGCCAGTTCCTGCGCAACCTGATCGCCTACTACTGCGTGCTGGAAGGCATCTTCTTCTACTGCGGCTTCACCCAGATCCTTTCCATGGGCCGCCGCAACAAGATGACCGGCACCGCCGAGCAGTTCCAGTACATCCTGCGCGACGAATCCATGCACCTGAACTTCGGCATCGACGTGATCAACCAGATCAAGATCGAGAACCCGCACCTGTGGGACGCCACCATGAAGGACGAGGCGACCCAGATGATTCTCCAGGGCACCCAACTGGAAATCGAATACGCCCGCGACACCATGCCCCGCGGCGTCCTCGGCATGAACGCGGCGATGATGGAGGACTACCTCAAATTCATCGCCAACCGCCGCCTGACCCAGATCGGCCTGAAGGAAGAATACCCAGGCACCGCCAACCCATTCCCCTGGATGAGCGAGATCATGGACCTGAAGAAAGAGAAGAACTTCTTCGAGACCCGGGTTATCGAGTATCAGACTGGTGGGGCGCTGAGCTGGGATTGATGGCTTGTGGAGGCGCATGGACGCGCTGACTATCGAGAGATAGCGATTTAGCAAGTAGCCCGGACAACACCGCCAACGGTGGATGAAAAAAGCGTCATCCACCCTACGGGATATCGTGCGGGTTTGGAGCTACCGCGTAGGGTGGACAACGCGAAGCTTGTCCACCATGGTTCAGGCAACGAAGATGCTCAAGGATGAGCCGCCATGCCCGATTACCGTCGCGCCCGTGTTCCGGGCGCTACTTATTTCTTCACCGTCAATTTGCGTGATCGCTCGAGCGATCTGTTGATCCGCGAAATCGATCTGCTGCGTGAGACGGTACGCGCTACGCGCGCTCGACACCCCTTTCATATCGACGCCTGGGTGGTGCTGCCCGAGCATATGCATTGCATGTGGACGTTACCGCCGGGCGACGCCGACTTTGCATTGCGCTGGAATATAATCAAATCCGCCTTCTCCAAGCGCCTGCCCATCGTTGAAACACGTACCGCCAACCAACAGCGCCGACGTGAGCGTGGTATCTGGCAAAAGCGTTATTGGGAGCACTTGATCCGTGATGAACGGGACTACCAGAACCACTTCGATTACATCCATATCAACCCGTTGAAACATGGGCTTGTCGAACGGTTGGCGGATTGGCCGTATTCGAGTTTTCATCGGGTGGTGGCGATGGGTGTTTATCCGGAGGATTGGTGTGTTGATCCGGATGAGGGGGATTACGGGGAGTGAGCAGATAACCGGCTCCGATGGTGGACAAGCTTCGCGTTGTCCACCCTACACACTATATCGCACGGCGTTTCGAGGATGAATCGAATGACGCGGGCATGCCTGCCGCGCAAGGAGTCACGCATATGGATATCCGCTTTCTCTCGCTCAGCGAATTTCACAGCCTCTATTTCTACCGTTTCATCACCCTGGCGATCCTGCTGGCAATTGGCGGATTGATTCTGTTCAAGCTGTTCGAGACACCGCTGTCCGATACTGCCCTGGTCACCGGCTGCCTGTTGGTCATGGCATGGCGGTTCGCGGTGGAATGGCGCCGCGTGCAGAAAAGCGCTCCCGCCTTCCTCCATAACGATGAACTGGTCATTGCCTCGGCTAACAGCCACCAGCAAATCCCGCTGGCGAAGATCCGTTCGATCAAGTCCCGCCACTGTATCTTCATGGCCCGACGCTATCGGTCATGGGACGATCACGTAGCCTTTCTGGAAATCACCCTGAACAATGGCGAGCGGGCGTTCACGCTTGTCGAAAGCGCAGTGCTGGAATTCCCGGCCGGCAAGCAAACACTCGAAGCGTTACGTGCGACAGTCGCTACCGCAAAAGCGAAGAGCCTGGCCCAGAAGACGACGTGATCGTTTTTGCGCCCCTGCCGGCAGACCGCTACAACTCACTGATCGCCGATCAGGCCAAGAGCGAGCAGCTCAAACAGCAGTTCCAGCAAAGCGTACGGTCGGACGAGCATCTGATGGGGCTGATGCAGAAAATCGGTATCCCGCTCAGTTGATGCCTGGGCTGCGATCTACCTTTTGACGCACACGAACACCCCGTTCCCCGAGACCTCATCCCACGGGACGATCTTCTCGTAGTCATGCTCGAAGACATGAACGTCGAACCACGGCTGCAGGATGACCTGCAGCTCGGCGAAGCTCACCGCCACCATCGGGTGTTCATCGTGCCAGACCAGGCGCTCAGTCGACGTGGCCTTTTCGATGCTGAGTTTCAGCGATTGCCGTTCACCTTCACCACTGTAGTGCCAGCCGGAGCTGAAGGTGAAATGCCCGTCCTCGTGCGTGGTCGTATGGCTGGCGAACAGCGCGTTGTCGATGCGGTTCTTGTCGACGGCGTTGAAGCAGAACACGCCCCCCGCGTCGAGGGCGGCGTGCACGCTGGCGAGGCAGGCTTTAAGCCGCGCGATGCTGGCGCTGTAGTGGATGGAATAGAGAAAGCAGGTGATCAGGTCGAGCGGCTCATCCACCACGAAACCACACATATCCTGAAGGGCAAACTGCGCTTGCGGGCAACGTGCAGCGGCGCGGTCCAGCATCGGTTGGTTGATATCGAGGCCGCTACTCTTGTAACCGGCATCAAGAAAGTGACGAATGTGAGGTCCAGTACCGCAGGCCAGATCGAGATGGCGACGCCCGCCATTGCCGAAGATCTGCTGCAGCCGCTGCACGCTATGGCTCTGCGCACGGTAGTCGATGTCGGCGCACATCAGGTCGTAGTAACCGGACAGGTCGGTATAGAGGGCGTTGACGGACATGCTGGCCTGGCGATCTTCGATAAGGCTTGAGGGCGCGCATCATATCCCAGCCAGAACAGGAATCCGCATCGACTCAGCGGCTACAATAGCGCCACCCGACCCGGAGCCCGTTTGTCGATGTTCACCCTCGTTCACCTGGACACCCCGCCGCCCGAATCCCTGAAAAGCCAGGTCCTGCAGATGGCCGTGGACTATTTCAGCGACATCAGCCCGCTGCCGCTGACGCCCAGCAACCCGCTGTATCAACTGTACCAGTACGTGATCGGCTACGAACTGCACCTTTATCTGCAGGCCATGGGCAGCGACCCGGAAAGTTCGGCGCAATTGATCCTGGCCCTGGACGATGAAGATCCATCCCAAGTGCTCGGTTTCACCCTGTACCTGCCGAGCCGCGACGACCCAGAGGCCTGCACCCTGCCCTACCTGGCCGTGCAATCCAGTCACCGCCGACAGGGCATTGCCCGCGCCATGTTGCAACGGGTCAGCACGCAACGCCCCCATGTCGAACTGGCCTGCGCGGTGAGCAAGGTGACGTTGTTCGAAATGCTGGGTTTCCACGTGCTGGCCGCCCAAGGACCGCACGTGCTGATGAACACCCGCGAGCATCGTTCGAACGGCCTGGTGGCGGTACAGGACCTGGCGCCCATCTTCCAGTCCAAGGAAGTGCGGCAGATCCATGCCTACCTGCTGAAACAGAACGGCAAGCAAGCGATGAGCGAAGCGGAAGACGAGCGCGACCGCCTGCTCGACCAGATGGCCTTCCAGGCCCAGGCGCTGGTGAAGGAACGGTTCCCGACGATTCATTGATGCGGTCACGGAACGTGCCCGAAACGCCCCGACCCAGCCGACCGCCTGCCCCTGCGAAAACGCCACCAGGCACTTACAATCAGTGGTGAAAAGCGTTTCCATACGCCTGTCCATCTCCCTACCCGAAATACAGGTCACCTCGCACATGGCGTTCGACGCCCCCACCATGATGACCCTCAGCATCGTTCTCGCAGCGACTGCGGCGCTCTACCTGGCGCTGGAGTGGCGCAGTGTGCGTGAGTCGCCCTTGCTGTTCTGGAGCGGAGGTTTCGCCACCATCACCATTGGTTCGACCCTCGCCCTGCTGCGCGGCAGTGGCCTGATCTTCATCGGGATCTGGTTCGCCAACGGTTTATTGGTGACGGCTCACCTGTTGTTCCTGCTGGGTGTCGTGCGCTTCACCGAAACACGGCTGTCACGGGCCTGGTACCTGGTATTCGTCGTCTGGCTGGCGATGCTGTTGCTGCCGGAGGGGCCGCAATGGTCGAAGATCATGCTGCTGACCAACTCGCTGCTGGTCGCCTCGCTGACGCTCAAGGCCAGCTTCCTGTTGTGCCCCCATGGCACGTCATTGAGCGTGGGGGCAACGCAACTGCGCTACGTGCTGCTGGTGCATGGTTCGTTCTATGTCGCCAAGGCACTGACCGCCGTCACCCCTGGCACGCTCATCGACCTCACCGCCTTTCGCGGCGAGATCATCCAGATATCCCTGGTCGAAGGCGCGATGGCGATCATGCTGATCGCCATGTCGATGACCGGGACCGTGCGCTGGCGCCGCGAGAAACGCATCGCCCGGCTGGCAGCCCGCGACCCGCTGACCACGCTGTACAACCGCCGCGCCCTGGAAGTCCGCGCGCCGCGCCTGTTGAACGACGTATCCGCTGCTCGTCCCGGTGCCCTGCTGCTGATTGATATCGACAACTTCAAGCCGATCAACGACCTGCATGGCCACACTGCCGGTGACCGCCTGCTGGTCACCCTTAGCGGGATGATTCGTGCGCACCTGCCCGAAGGTGCGCTGGCCGCGAGGTTAGGTGGCGACGAGTTCGTCATCCTCCTGCGCGAAGCCTCGAATGAACGTATCTTCAGCCTGGGTAACGTCCTGCGCGAGCAGTTCCACCTGGAAACCTCGCAAACCTTTGCGACCCCCGAGGCGGTCACCCTGAGCATCGGTGCCAGCCTGTTCGACCAGCCGCCCGCCAGCCTGGCCGCCCTGATCGAGCAGTGTGATGCGGCGTTGTACGAGTCCAAGCGCAACGGGCGCGACAGCATTCGCCTGCTAGACCGGACCGCATCGGGTGAACCGACGCCTTCACGCGAAACGCTGTAGCAGAAACTCAACGAAACTGCGCACCGTCACCGAACGCCAACGCGCCTGCGGATAGACCACCCCAAGCGGGCGGGTCAGCTCCTGCCTCTGAAACAGCCGCACCAGATTGCCGGCCTCGACATCGGCCCGCAGCAGGAAGGCCGGTTGCAGGATGATGCCCAGCCCCTGCAGGGCGGCGAGGCGCAGCGCCGGGCCGCTGTTGATGTACAGGCGACCGCGCGGCAAGGGACCAATGCGCTCGCCGGTCTGCTCGCTCCACTGAGCAAGCGCTTTGCTGTCCATGCCCAGGCAATCGTGCTGCGCCAGTTCCTCGAAGTGACGTGGCACACCGCGCCGCTGCAAATAATCCGCTGCCGCACAGCACCACATGCAGTACGGCTGCAGCGGCCTGGCCACCAGCGACGAGTCGGTCAACGTACCGATGCGTATGGCAACGTCGATCCCCTCCTCCACCAGGTCAACCACGCGGTCGCTGAGCATCACGTCGAGGTTCACCTCTGGATGACGCTCCAGGTACTCACCCAGCACCGGGGTCAGCCCGTAGGTCCCGAACGACAGCGGCGCCGACACCCGCAACGGCCCGGCCGGCTCCAGCCGCTGGCTTTCCGCATGGCGCTCGGTATCGGCGACCAGATCGAGGATTTCGCGGCAGCGGGCGTAGTAATCCTCGCCAAAGGCGGTCAACCGCTGACGACGGGTCGTGCGTACCAGCAACTGCATACCCAGCCGTTGCTCCAACGCTCGCAGGTGATTGCCCGCCATGCTCGGCGATATGCCATGGGACTGGGCAGCCGCGGCCAGGCTGCCATGATCGACCACCTGCACGAAGACACGCATGCTTTCGAGCAGATCCATTGAACACTCCTGCTTATCAATCAATGCACATAGAGCTGGTTTATCTCATTTAACTGACGGATCAATCTAGCGCCATCTACTCAATGGAGGTGTTCATGGACCTGCAACTGAATCAACGCACCGCTCTGATCACTGGCGCCAGCAGCGGCATCGGTGCCGGTATCGCCCGAGTACTCGCCGCCGAAGGTGTACGCGTCGCCATCGTGGCGCGCCGTGGCGACGCGCTGGAAAAACTGGCCAGCGACATTTCCGAAGCCGGCCATCCGCGCCCGCACGTGGTCGCCGCCGATATCACGCGTGCTGACGAAGTCCAGCGTCTGGCCCGAGCGGCAGAGCAGGCATTGGGCCACGTCGATATTCTGGTCAACGCCGCTGGCGGCTCACGCCCGATGAGCATGAATGCCAGCGATGAAATCTGGGACGAGGCGTTCAACCTGAACTTCACCGCAACTCGCCGGGTGACCCAGGCCTTGCTGGAGGGCATGCGCTCGCGTAGCTGGGGCAGGATCATAAACTTCAGCGGTAGCATGGAACCACGGGACATAAACGGTGCGGGTGCCGCCAAGGCGGCGGTGCACTTCTGGTCCAAGGGTATGGCCAGCCAGTTGGCCAGCGAAGGCATCACGGTCAATACCATCGCGCCCGGACGGATCAACTCCGAACAGATCCTGCAGAAGCTGCACCCTACGCCCGAGGCACGCGCGGCGTTCATCGCCAGAAATATCCCCATCGGTTACTTCGGCGAACCCGCGGACGTCGCGTATCTGGTCGCCTACCTGGCCTCGCCGCTGGCGCGTTACCTGACGGGTGAAGTGATCGCCGTGGATGGCGGCATGCACACCTTCGCGCACTGACGAGAGGGAACATCGCTGGCTTTCGATGCCCGACATGAAGCGACTCGCCCGTTTCCCCGAGCGAGTCGATCCCAGATGGGGTGGCAAGCTCACCGACCTTTACCGCAGCTACATCGACTGGCCCCAGTTGGGCCGCTTCATCGCCAATGCTCAACGGATCGCGGTGTCATCCTCGAGAAAATCCGAGCTGTCGAAGGCATCCGTGTCTATTTCCTCCATGCCAGCGAAGATGTCTTTTCCATGAACCGCCTCGACAGGCAAAGGCGCGTCAGCGAGAGGTTGCTCTTGGGAAACCAAGGGTGCGACCTCGTTGGCCGGCATCACCCCCCCCATGTCGCCGGTTGCGCTGCGTAGCGCAGAGGTCATGAAGCGGGTATCCCGAGACTCACCAGCAGCAGATGATGAACGACCAGCAGAAAGAAGCGGCCATTTACCGTCGCCAAACAGCCCTGCCAGGAAACCGTTTGTGCTGGAACGCTCCTGATACTGTTGGGCAACCTGCACTTCCAGGAGCTGGATACGCTTGTCCAGATGCCTGATCTCCTCCTCCTGAACCAACAGAGCCTGCGCCATGTAATAAGGCGCGAACGCTTGCCCAGCCAGGTGCTGGGCGATCCTTGCCTCGGCTTCGGCATCCCGCGGGGTGCTCTGGCGCTCGGCGTCCCGCAGACGCGAGAACAGGTCGTCGATCAGCGCTTGTTCTTCGGAATTCATGGCGCCCTCGATTGAAGCGGATGAAACATCCGTGTGTGGATCAGGCATCAATGCCTGTCGAATCAGGGGTTTGAGGGAAGCCGTAGGGACAAGTTCCAGGCCAGGGACAATCAACGCGGCAGCCCGGCAGGTATGGATACGTCGTGAACGACACTGACGAAGACGCACCTGAGAACGCCATCCAGGCAGGTGGAGGAGATCATCGCCTCACTCGACCTACCAACAAGAATTCATTGCGAGGGAAGACGGATGAAAGACTCCGCGCGCGGCCTGCTGCTGGTGACGACCGGGATCGTCGTTTTGAGTTTCGACGGCCTGCTGGTGCGCCTGGCCCAGGCCGATGGCTGGAGCATCGTGTTCTGGCGCGGGCTGTTCATGTTCCTTGCCCTGGGCATCTTCTCGCTGTCGGCGAAAAGCCGGGCGAGCCTGAGGACACAGCCACTGCCATGCGGTTGCTCCGCGCTGCTGCTCGCGCTGATCTCGATCTTTTTCGTCCTGGCGGTCATTCACACCCGGGTCGCCAACGTGGTGGTCATCCTCAGCACCGCCCCGCTGTTCGCCGCCCTGCTCACCCGCTTCTTCCTGCGCGAGCAGGTAGCCCTGCGCACCTGGCTGGCGATCGGCGTGGCGACCCTGGGGATTTTCATCGTCTTCGCCGGCTCGCTGTCCCGGTCGGACATGGTCGGCAATCTCTACGCCTTGCTCTCGGCCGCCGCATTGGGCGCCAACCTGACGCTGCTGCGCCGCCATCCCGCTATCGCGCGCATGCCGTTGATCGCCCTCGGCGGGCTGATGGCCGCGCTGATCAGCCTGCCCAATGCGCAGCCCTTCGGCCTGGCCAGCTCAAGCTACCTTGCCCTGGCACTCATGGGCCTGGTGCAGATGCCGGTGGCCACGCTGCTGATCAACAACGCCACCCGCTACCTGCCCTCGGCCGAGGTGGCGCTGTTCTATCTGCTGGAAAGCGTGCTCGGCAGCCTGTGGGTCTGGTGCCTGCTGGACGAAGTACCGGCCAGCGCGACGCTGTATGGCGGGGCCCTGGTCCTCATCACCCTGGCGGCCCATGCCGGCATGAGCCTGCGCGCAAGAACCCCGCTCCTCGCCTGAATCAGCTCACGGCATGCAGCACTGCTTGTGCTTCTTGCCACTGCCGCACGGGCACGGGTCGTTGCGCCCGACCTTCGGCTCTTCGCGACGGACTGGCAGCAACGGTTCGCGACGCGCCAGCCAATAGGCATGCAGCTCGATGGCCGAGGCCTCGATCAGGTCCAGCGAGGTTTCGTACTCTTCCGGCGTGAAGCCGGCGACGATCTTTTCGCCTTCTTCGGTGCAGTGCAGGGCGATCACGGAAATAAGCTCGGTCAGCTCATCGTCCTGCTCGTCTTCGAGCCAGCCGGCCAGGTCCGCGCCGTTCATGTAGCCGAAACACCAGGCCTCGACGATGACCTTCTCCTCGTCATCGACCATGAACAGCGCCTCGTAGGACTCCGGCTCCTCCGTAAGCGCATAGATCGCCTGGTTCATCAAGGTGATGGCCAGCTTCAGGAAGCGCTCGGCTTCCTCCGGGGATTCCCAGGCAGGCTCATGGCCCTCGCCCCAGATCGCCGGATACCAGACGCTGTGCGGAACGACCTTCGGTCCCGAGGCAATCGCCGTCAGGAAACCATCCAGTTCACTGGCACTGAAGATGGAGTTCTCACCGCCATACTTGCTCAGAAGCTGATCGATCAGTTCTAGTTCTTCGTCCACGTTCAGGCCCTTCCAGATGAGTTGAGCAGGCGACCACAATCGGTGCGCGCTTGCGACAGGGCGGCAAGCCTACACGATTGCCTTACGGCTGCGCAGCAGCAGTCAGAGTGTAGCCACGGACACGGCCTGCGCAGGCGCTGTTTCATCAGCCAACACGGCTGGCGCCTGGCCGTTCCATTCATGCAGAGGCCGCGAGGCATGCCGGGAAAACAACCATCCAGTGCGCCCGCCGACCAACGTCGTCACCGCATGGGCACGACTCGCCGGCATATGCCGGGCCAGGAACAGCAGGGTATCGCGCAGCACGCTGAGGCTGCGGCTGTGCGACTGGAAAAGCGGCGTCAGCCAACGGCTGGCCTGGCGGTAATAACGGATATGGCTGCTACGCAGCTTGCCGTACGCGGTGAAAACGGTTGGCCAGTCGGTCTCCTGCCCGCGTTCGCCGACCTGGCCAAGCGCCGCGCTCAATGCCGCCGCATCGATCAGCGCCATATTGGCGCCCTGCCCCAGTTGCGGGCTCATGGCATGGGCGCAGTCGCCGATGGCCAGGACCCGGCCGTCGTTCCAGCGCGCCATGTACACATCGGCATAGGCGGCAAGGGTGAGTTGCCCGGGCTCGCCGATCTGTTCGAGGAACGCCTCGGCCGGGTCGCCGGCCAACTGCCTGATCTGCTGCTTCCAGGCGTCCAGCCCGGCTTCGCGCCAGGCCGGGTAGTCGGCGACCGGCAGGCTCCAGAACAGGCTGGTCAAGCCTGACGAATCCAGGCTGGCACGCCCGGTCGGCATCAGGCCGAACATCTGCGCGCAGTGGCGATACCACTGGCGCAGTTCATCGGTCTGCCCGACGGGCGTCGGCAACATGCTCCACAGGGCTCCCCAAGGGTATGGCCTGGCGCTCTGGCGCACCCGCATCTGCTCGCGCAGCGCCGAGCGAGTACCGTTGGCCAGCACCAGCGCGGCGAAGTCGCCAAGCGCACGCTCACCTTCCGGCCCCTCGGCGAACAGTTGCACGTGGCTGTCGGCCTGCTGATAGCGGCTGACCCGCACGCCGGTCTCGATCACCACGCCCGCCGCTACGGCGGCCTTGTACAGCGCGCTCATCAACGCGGAACGGTGCATGCCCAGGCCGAAGCTGCCGGGGCGCCAATGATCGTAGCGGGTGTCGAGAATCACCCGCTCGGCGCAGGCGCTGGTGCCATACAGACGACTGATCGGCGCCCCCAGACGGGTGCACTCGTCGAGTATTCCCAGTTCCAGCAACACCGCCATGCCAGCAGGCTGCAACAGGACGCCGGCGCCTATCGGCCCGAGGGCGGGCACCTGGTCCAGCACGCGCACGCGATAGCCTTGCCGGGCCAGGTAGATGGCCGTGGCCAGTCCCGCCGTGCCCGCGCCCACGATCGCCAGATCCTTCATACCGCCACTCCTTGAACTGCCCGTGATGCCATGCTGGTTGTCGGCGGCGATTACAAGCCAAGCGGCGCAGGATGTCCACCCGGCAGGCGAAGGTGGCGAGTGCCTGCCAGACCGGTACAATGCGCTCCTCAACCGTGCCCCGGAAGGTGTTTGCCAACGCTCGCTGCGTTGGCAAGCGCCTTCTTTGCCTAAAAAAGAAAAATCATGTCCTTGCCCAAGAACCATCTGGAATTGCTCAGCCCTGCGCGCGATGTAGAGATCGCCCGCGAGGCCATCCTGCATGGCGCCGACGCCGTGTACATCGGCGGGCCGAGCTTCGGTGCGCGGCACAACGCCTGCAACGAGGTCAGCGAGATCGCCGGGCTGGTGGAGTTCGCCCATCGCTACCACGCGCGCATCTTCACCACCATCAACACGATCCTGCATGACGATGAGCTGGAGCCGGCACGCAAGCTGATCCACCAGCTCTACGACGCAGGCGTGGATGCGCTGATCGTGCAGGATTTGGGTGTGATGGAGCTGGATATTCCACCCATCGAGCTGCACGCCAGCACCCAGACCGACATCCGTACCCTGGGCCGGGCCAAGTTCCTCGACCAGGCCGGCTTCTCGCAACTGGTCCTGGCCCGTGAGCTGAACCTGCAGCAGATCCGCGAGATCGCCGAGCACACCGACGCGGCCATCGAGTTCTTCATCCACGGTGCGCTGTGCGTGGCCTTTTCCGGGCAGTGCAACATCTCCCATGCCCAGACCGGCCGCAGCGCCAACCGCGGCGATTGCTCGCAGGCCTGCCGCCTGCCCTACACCCTGAAAGACGACCAGGGCCGCGTGGTCGCCTTCGAGAAGCACCTGCTGTCGATGAAGGACAACAACCAGAGCGCCAACCTGCGCGCCCTGGTCGAGGCGGGCGTGCGCTCGTTCAAGATCGAGGGGCGCTACAAGGATGTGGGCTATGTGAAGAACATCACGGCCTACTACCGTCAGCGCCTCGACGACATCCTCGAAGACCGCCCGGACCTGGCTCGCGCCTCCAGCGGTCGCACCGCGCATTTCTTCGTGCCCGACCCGGACAAGACCTTCCACCGCGGCAGCACCGACTACTTCGTCAGCGAGCGCAAGGTCGACATCGGCGCCTTCGACTCGCCGACCTTCACCGGCCTGGCCGTGGGCCACGTGGAAAAGGTCAACAAGCGCGACCTGATCGCCGTCACCCACGAACCGCTGTCCAACGGCGACGGCCTCAACGTGCTGGTCAAGCGCGAGGTCGTCGGCTTTCGCGCCAACATCGCCGAGCTGAAAGGCGAGTTCGTGGAAGACGGCGAGAAACGCTGGCGCTACCGGGTCGAACCCAACGAAATGCCGGCCGGCATGTTCCGCCTGCGTCCCAACCACCCATTGAGCCGCAACCTCGACCACAACTGGCAACAGGCGCTGCTCAAGACCTCGGCGGAACGACGCATCGGTATCCAGTGGAAGGCGGTATTGCGTGAAGAACGCCTGAAGCTGACCGCCATCAGTGAAGAAGGCCTGAGCGCCACGGTCAGCCTGGACGGCCCGTTCGGCGTTGCGAACAAGCCGGAGCAGGCGCTGGATGGCTTGCGCGACCTGCTCACCCAGCTCGGCACCACCCTCTATCACGCCCAGGGTGTGGAGCTGGACGCACCACAGGCGTTCTTCGTGCCCAACTCGCAGCTCAAGAGCCTGCGCCGCGAAGCCATCGAGGCGCTGACCGAAGCCCGCGTGGCCGCTCATCCGCGCGGCGCGCGCAAGGCCGAAAGCAGCCCACCGCCGGTGTACCCGGAGTCGCACCTGTCGTTCCTCTACAACGTCTACAACCACAAGGCCCGCGACTTCTACCATCGCCATGGCGTGCAACTGATCGACGCCGCCTACGAGGCCCACGAAGAACTGGGCGACGTGCCGGTGATGATCACCAAGCACTGCCTGCGCTTCTCCTTCAACCTGTGCCCGAAACAGGCCAAGGGCGTCACCGGCGTGCGCACCAAGGTCGCACCGATGCAACTGGTCCACGGCGATGAAGTGCTGACCCTGAAGTTCGACTGCAAACCCTGCGAGATGCACGTGGTGGGCAAGATGAAGGGGCACATCCTCGACCTGCCGCTGCCGGGCAGCTCGGCGGCGCAGGTAGTCGGCCACATCAGCCCGGAAGACCTGCTGAAGACCGCCAGGCAGCGTGCCCCGCACTGAGAACCTGTTCACGATCTGCTGCGCGTCGGCCAAACAAGGTTGAAAGCGACCTCGGAATGCTCATTTACAACTCGTAAACTCTGCTTCCTCGACCACTTTCGCCCATGTTTTACTCTAGCTCGCGAGATCGTGAACAGGTTCTGAGCCCAGGACGGCTGCGGGCTCGTCGGGGGCCCGCGCACCTTCTAGCGAAGGCGCCTCACCACTGCCCGCTGAATATGCAGGTCAGCGCCTCGATACCACTGAACACATACCAGGGTGCCGGATCGTCGCAACCGCTGACGAAGAGGGCGATGGTGGTGTCTTTCGAGTGCAGCGAGTCCTGCGCCGAGGCGAACACATCCGGATGCGCGGATGTACGCGCATCGGTGGATAACAACCTGGCGAGATCGCTCTGCGCTTGGCTGGCCGGGCTCAGAGAATGAGCACTGCTGGCCTGGGCCGAAAGAGCGGCGGCACTGGTAATAGTGAAGGCGGCACTGAGCAGCAAGGCTTTTCCGAAGCGTTCCATGGCGGTTTCCTTGTAATGAGCTGAAGGCGCCGCATGCACTTCAGCGGCACGCCCCACCTTAAGACCGTACCGGGCAGGGCTCCATAGAACGGGCGGGCTAATGGCACGTCGATATGGCGAAGCGGCAGGGCTCATTGGCGCTGGGCGCGCAATACATTGGCCACGTCGATCTGGCGTCGGTACGCGGGCGCCTCGACCGCATTGAAATCACGCGAATAGCGCCTGGCGAACTCGGCGCTGCCCCACTCCCGGTACTGCTGCACATGCCACAGTTCATGGGCCCACAACACCACGTCATGCTCGGCCATCTCGCGGCTGCGAAAGACGATGATGTCGACCAGGGTCACCGCCTTGACGTCGGGATTCTGCAACATGGTACGCGCCGCACTCATGTCATCGTTATCGCCGACCTTGTAGCGCACGCCATCGAGCAGTTGCGCCGGATAGAACGGCAGCAGCCGGCGACGAATCTCCATAGGTATCGGCAGGGTTCCCTCGCGCGCCGCGGCTGCCCGGGAGCGCAGAATCCAACCTTCCAGCGCAGAGGCAGCCATGCCGCCAGCCTGCTCCTGCAGCGGGCCGAGCACACCGTTGGGGTCGTTGATACAGACGCAACCGCCCAGGCACACCTCGGTCCGGCCAGGACCACAAGCGAGGGCAGGCAAGGCCGAGCACAAGCCGATGATCAGGACAACGTTTCGCAAGATGGATCTCGGCATCAGAACCTTCCGGTTATGTTCAGGATTGATTGCTCCTATCGATAGCAGGGTGCGTACTCCGCGGCGGCTATCGCTTCGCCGCGGCGCCACCTACGAGCGCTGCGCCTAACGTGGCGCGCCGAACACCTGGGTCCAGTACACCGACGCATCGCTCTGCGGATTGACCGCGTGGGCCGCCCCCATTTCGCTGAACTCCGCATTCATGACGTTGAAGCAATGCTGCGAGCTGGCCAGCCAGCCGGCGACCACTTGCTGCGGCTCGCCCTGGCCCGCGGCGATGTTCTCGCCGATCCGCTGCCAGGCGTAACCGGCCTGGGTCGCACGCTGCCCGGCGAGGCTACCGTCCCTGCCCTGGTGGCTGAAATAGTTGTTCAGGGCCATCTCGCGGCTGTGGGCCAGGGCGACCTCGCCCAAGGTCTGGTTCCAGGCCAGCGGCGCTGCCGCATCGACCCGCTGGTCACCGCAGTAGCGGGCACTGGCGCGGGCTTCGTTGACCGCCTTGAGGATCGCCTGGCCAGTGCTCTGCCAGTCGCCCAGGTTGGCTGGCAGCAGAGGCCGTGCAAGCACCACCTGCCAGGTGTTGCCACTGTGCAGCACACCGATCTGCGCGTACTGCGGATCGAGCAGGCGCGCACAGTGCATCTGCTGCAAGGCCTGCATCGCGCTCGCAGCGTTGGCCGGGCCACGCACAGCCAGCATCTGCACCGCTGCCGGTTGGTAGCCGGCCTGGCGCAGGGCGTCCTGCAACTGCTCGGAGGACATCACCAGGCGCCCGGCCAGGCGTGCTTGCGGCGCCAGCGGTCCGATCCCCAGCGTCTGCTTGCCAGCACAGGTCTGCGGGGACTGGCGGTAGTCATTGATCAGGCGCACCAGGATCTCGGCGTCATCCGCCGCAACCACGTGCTGGCAAAGCAGCGCTGCCAGTATCGGCAGGCCACGTAAAATCGATTGGCGCACAGCCTTCATGTTCCACCTCGTTGGAAACATCCGGTTAGATCGAGCGGACGAACCTTTACCCGAGCGACCTGCTCGAAGCAATTCATTCCTGCGAAGAGCCCTGCCGTGTTCGATTCCCTGACCATCAGCTACCGATATCTCTTGAAAACGTTCGGTTACGTCGGCTGGGCCTTGTTCTGGCTGCTGTTGTGGGACATTGCGGTGACGGTCGACTACATGCTGTTTCTCGACCGCCGGATCGAACTGCCCTCGATGCCGTTGACCCTGCTCGGCTCGGCCCTGGTGGTACTGATCAGCTTTCGCAACAGCAGCGCCTACAACCGCTGGTAGGAGGCCCGCACCCTGTGGGGCTCGATGGTCAACAGCTCACGCAGCTTCGCCCGCCAGGCGCTGACCCTGATCGACGACAATGGCGTGACCAATCCGGTCAAGAGCCTGTTGCTGCGCCGCCACGTGGCCTATATACGCAGTCTTTCCGCGGCCTTGCGTGGAGAGCCCTGCGCTGACGAACTGCAATCTTTCGTCTCCAGCGGCGAATTCGAGCGGCGCCATATCAGCAACAACTTCGCCAACGACATCCTCAATGGTTCGGCGGCGTTGCTGGCCCGGGAATACAAGAGTGGCCACCTGGACAGCATCCGCCTGGCGCGCCTGGAGTCGACCATGGTCGACCTGTCCAACGCCCAGGGCGGCCTGGAGCGCATCGCCAACACACCGCTGCCCTACCCTTACGTGTATTTCCCCCGCCTGTTCCTGAGCCTGTTCTGCCTGATCGTGCCGATCGGCCTGGTGGAAACCCTTGGCTGGTTCACACCACTGGCCTCGACCGTAGTGGGCTTCATGCTACTGGCGGTGGAACGCATCGGCAGCGATTTGCAGAGCCCGTTCCAGGACAGCGAGCACCGCATCCAGATGGACAGCATCTGCGAGACCATCGAACGCAACCTGGAGTCGATGCAGCGCGATGCGCAACTCGACAACGATGGGCGCTGGGCCGACTGATCGCCCACCCGCCTCCAATCCCCGTGTGCGGCCCGCGCAAGCGAAACGCAGACACCCCGGCCTGCGTTCCCACGACATGACAGACGGTCGTGCCGTTCGTCCCTGGGCGCTTAACGCCGGCGGTCATCCGCCGATAATCCCCCCGCGTGCCGATCACCGTGCCAAGAACCTCGTTTCTTCCCGGTGGCCATCGCGAGCGGAGCTCGATGCCGCCTGGGTCGCCCAGCCATGGGTGTCGATAGTTCGCATGTTTCAGGACCGTCATGAAGAAATCCTTTGTCGCCCGCCACCGCCGCGCCCTCGGCGCCATCCTGCTATGCCTCGTCGTCAATGCGGCTGCGCTCGCCTGGTTCTGGGGCTCCAGGCAACCCGTGGTCGCCCCGGCAAGGGATATTTCGGCCAGCATGCTGCAAGAACTGAAACAGTCCACCGCGCCCTGGAGCGAAAACCGCCGCGACCTCTCGACCCTGGTCAGCGACATGCGCGACGGCCGTATCGCCAGCGCCGCCCTGAGCGACGAAGCGATCTACATCTCCACCCATGATGGCCGGCGCTACTGGCTGGCCGACCAGTCCGGCCGGGTCGGCCAGATGCTCCTGCGTGACTACGGCAATGCCGGCGCCGCGCTGTTCCCGGTCGCCCTGTTCGATACCGACGGCGAAGCACCGTGGTACCGCGCCGTGCTGCAGCAATGGCCGTTGCTCCTGCTGCTGTTCGCTGGACTGCTCTTCGCCATCTGCAAGCTGCGCCCGCAACAACCACTGAGGCAGGACACCGGCATCAGCTTCGCCGACGTTATCGGTGCCAGCGAAGCCAAGCTGGCCCTGCAGGACGTCACCGCCTACCTGCGTGATCCGGCGGCGTTCAGCGCGCTTGGCGCCCGCCCGCCGCGCGGCGTGTTGCTGACCGGCGAGCCCGGCACCGGCAAGACCCAGTTGGCCAAGGCCCTCGCCAGCGAATGCAACGCCAGCTTCATCCAGGTCACCGGCAGCGATTTTTCGTCGATGTACTTCGGCGTCGGCATCCACAAGGTCAAATCGCTGTTCCGCAGCGCACGCAACAATGCGCCGTGCATCGTTTTCATCGACGAGATCGACGGCATCGGCCGGCGTGGCGAGCAAAGCCGCTCCAGCGACGCCGAGGGCAACCGCATCGTCAACCAGTTCCTCACCGAACTGGACGGCTTCGCCCCCGACAGCGGCGTACTGGTGCTCGGTGCCACCAACTTCCCCAACTCGCTGGACCCGGCCCTGGTCCGCGAAGGCCGCTTCGACCGCAGCATCGCCGTGAGCCTGCCGAGCCTGAGCGAGCGCGAGCAGTTGTTCCAGCTCTATGCCGGCAAGGTCAAGACCGCTGGCGCGGTGGACTTCGCCCAACTGGCACGCAACAGCGTCGGCCTGACCCCGGCGGCCATCGCCTACATCGTCAACCACGCCGCCCTGCTCGCCGCCCGCGGCCAGCAACGGCAGGTGGTGATGCAGCACTTCGTCGATGCCCTGGAGACCTGCCGCATCGGCGAGCAACCCAGCGGAGTCAGCGTGCTCTCGGAAAGCGACCGCACCCGCATCGCCGTGCACGAAGCCGGCCACGCCATCGTCGCCGCCGCGCTCAACTGCGGTCGCGTGGAAAAGGTCACCATCCTGCCGCGTGGCCAGGCCCTGGGCGTGACCCTGGTCACGCCGGTGGAAGACAAGCGCCTGCACCTGGAATCCGAACTGCGCGCGCGCATCCAGATGCTCCTGGCCGGGCGCAACGCCGAGCAGTTGTACTTCCACGAAGTGTCCTCCGGCGCCGGCCAGGACCTGCACGAGGCGAGCAAGCTGGCACTGTCGATGGTCGGGGCCCTGGGCATGGGGCCGAAAGGCTCGCTGCTCAGCCTGCAAGCGGTACGCGACGCCCACCTGGACAGCGACCCGCGCGAAGCCCTGGAGGCCGCCGACGACCTGCTCAGGCAGCTCGACCAGGAATGCCACGCCCTGCTGCTGAGCCTGAAGCCAGCCCTGGACCACATTGGCGAACGCCTGCTGCAGGAAGAAACCGTCCCAGGCGAAGACGTGGTGGCCGCCGTGGCACCGTTCATGAACGCCCTGCCCGGCAAAGTCAGTGTGCTGCCTGGCCATACCCCGCATCTGGAGCGGGTCGCCGCCAGCGCCTATGACGGCCTCGATCCGCTGTTCGACCTGTCGCTGGTCGAGGAAGAAGACGAGCCGCACACTGGGCCGGGGATGATTTGAGGACCATCCGGTCGTGCAAAGACGTAGGCAACGCTGGCTGGCTCGCCAGCTATTCACCGCGAACGCCAGATTGCGGTAGGCTCGGCCCCTTATCAAATTAGGAGCAATGCCCATGGCCCGCGCCACCGCCCGTCACATCCTGGTTGCCACTGAAGACAAGTGCAACGAACTGAAAGCCGCCATCGAAGGCGGTGCCGACTTCGCCCAGGTCGCCAAGGACAACTCCACCTGCCCGTCCAGCCGTGACGGTGGCAACCTCGGCTCCTTCGGCCCGGGCCAGATGGTCAAGGAGTTCGACAGCGTGGTGTTCAGCGCGCCGGTCAACGTCGTGCAGGGCCCGGTCAAGACCCAGTTCGGCTACCACCTGGTGGAAGTCACCAGCCGCCAGGACTGATCTCATCAAACCTGACGGGGGACGATACGCCGCGCCCCGTCGGGTCTTTCCGCTCTTCGCGACGAGGCGCTCGCACCCCATGGCAAGTCGCGATGGATGGAGCGCCTGCGATCGCTCCGGTGACCTGCCATTTCGATGGAGACTCACCATGCTCAAACGTCCACTGCTCCTGGCCCTGATCGCCGGTTTCAGCCTGCCGCTGTTCGCCGCCACGCCCGATGGTTCCGTACACTTCAACGCCGACCAATACGCCACGGTACTCGCCGGTGATTGGCGCGCCCCGGAAAACCGCGCCCGTGACAACGCCCGGCATCCCCGGGAAACCCTCACGTTCTTCGGCTTGGCTCCCGGCCAGACAGTGGTGGAAATCACTCCTGGCAATGGCTGGTACAGCGAACTTCTGGCCCCGCTGTTGAAACCGCAAGGCCAGTACATCGCCGCGATCAAGACGCCAGACACGCCTTACGACAAGCAGGCCGGCGAATCGCTGCGCGCCAAGTTCGCCGCCGATGCGAGCCGCTATGGCAAGGCCCGCCTCATCGAGTTCGACGAAGCGGCGCCAATCCTCGGCCAGCCAGCCTCGGCCGACCTGGTGCTGACCTTCCGCAACGTGCACAACTGGACCGTGACCAACCATGCCCCCGCGATGTTCAGCGCCTTCTACAAGGTGCTCAAGCCCGGTGGCACCCTTGGCGTGGTCGATCACCGTGCCGCGCCCGGCAGTCGGTTCGAGGCCGTGCAAGAAAGCGGCTACCTGCCCACCGACTACGTGATCAAGCTGGCCACCGATGCCGGTTTCATCCTCGCAGGCAGCAGCGAGATCAACGCCAACCCGAAGGACACCAAGGACCATCCCGAAGGTGTCTGGACCCTGCCGCCGGCCCTGCGCCTGGGCGACAAGGACAAGCAGAAGTACCTGGCCATCGGCGAGTCCGATCGCATGACCCTGCGCTTCGTCAAACCCGCCCAGTCCAAATGAGCCGCTTCCGCGGTTGAAACGAACTGCCGCGATGGCCGATGCTTGGGCTCTTTTATAAGGAGCCCGGGCATGCAGCCACTGCCAACACTTGAAACGGATCGCCTGATCCTGCGCCCCATCGAACTCAGCGATGCGCCTGCGATGCAGGCTGTGTTTCCGCAGTGGGAGGTCGTACGCTATTTGAACGACCGGCTGCCCTGGCCTTACCCGGAAGATGGTTCGTTGCGCTTCCTCTGCGACGTGATGCTGCCTGGCATCGAGGCGGGCACGCAGTGGCACTGGAGCCTGCGCCTCAAGCAACGCCCCGAGCGGCTGATCGGCGTGATCAGCCTGCTGGACGACGAAGGCGACAACCGTGGTTTCTGGCTCGACCCGGCCAGCCAGGGGCAAGGCCTGATGCAGGAAGCCTGCGAGGCCACCTCGGCCTACTGGTTCGACGTGCTGCAAAAGCCATTGATGCAGGTCTCCAAGGCCGCCGGCAACTTACCTTCGCGGCGAGTATCCCAACGCGGCGGCATGCGTTTGATCGCCACCGGCGAACGCAGCTACGTGAGCGGACGTCATCCCTCGGAAACCTGGGAAATCACCCGGGAAGAATGGCTGAGCCGCTGACTTTCCCCTCTCGCCGCAAAACCGCTAGGCTTGGACCACGACGATACATCAGACTAGGGCCGGGCCATGTGCATGGATGGTTACAAGAAGATAGGCATTCTGTTCGCTCTCGGCCTGCTGGCCGGCTGCGCCAGCAAGGGCTGTGACGAACCCTTGAGCGGCGAAGCCTGCCGCACCGAGCAACTGCTCTATCAGAACGACATGCTGCAGGCGAAGATGCTGATCGCCTCGGGCGACATGGATAACTACGAGCTGGCCAACGCCCTGCTGGAACGAGCCAAGACCCAGGACAAGCGCGGCGAAGTGAGCTTCTACCAGGCCGTGCTGAAGATTCACGAAGGTCCGCAGGCCGACGAAGTGCTCGACCTGCTGGAAGAAGCAGCCAACGCCGACCAACCCTACGCCGTCGCCCTGCTCTACAAGATCTACGCCGAACCCTTCCTCATCGAGCAGGCTGATCCGCTGAAGGCCGAGCAATACCGCGCGCGCTACGCCAATCTGGACGTCGCCAAGAGCGGCTACCCCTCGTTCGAGAAAGCCTCCGCCCTGGTCAACGGGCTGGTCAGTCCGCCAAGCGACAACCAGGTCAGCGAGTAAGCCTCATTTGATCGAAGGACCGATCATTCCCGCCACCTGCTCGTAGACACCCGGGCAGGTCACCAGCAGCGGGTTGCCATCGAGCAGCCCGTTATCGGCGAAGAAGTCGTTGGCGACACCGCCCGCCTCCCTGAGCATCACCAGGCCGGCCAGGCAATCCCAACTGTAGATGCGGGTTTCGTAGTAGCCGATCAGCCGGCCAGCGGCGACATACGCCGTCATCAGCGCACCAGAGCCATTGCGGAAAAACATGCCGCCGGCATCCAGCAGCTTCTGCAAAAAGGGAATGAAGTTCTCCTTGCCGGGACGATGCGTCGTGCCCACGCCCATCACCCCGTCGCGCACATCCTGCGACGTGTGCACCTTCAGCGGCTTGCCATTGACGAAGGCGCCGTGGCCGCTGCGGCCCTGGAACAGTTCGCCGTGGTTAGGGTCGGCAATCGCCCCCAGCGCCGGCTCGCCATCGACCAGCAGGCCGATGGACACACACCAGTTGTGCAGGCCGTTGACGAAGCAGCGAGTACCGTCGATAGGATCGATCACCCAGATGCAACGGGCATCCAGGTCGCAGCTCCCCTCTTCCTCGCCGATGAAGCCATCCTCAGGGAACTCGCCGGATAGCTCGGCACGAATGAACGCCTCCAGCGACTTGTCGGCGATACTGACCACATCCTGGGGATCATCGCCCTTGTGATCCACCACCAGCCCCTCGCGTTCGCGATAGAACGCCATGCCACGCTGGGCCGCCTCCTGCGCCACGCGCCTGGCGGCCTGGTAACGTGCATCGAGGTCTGGAGTGGGCTGGGTCATGGGAAACTCCCGCGGGTAATGAATGAACCCGAGCATGATAGCCGGCATGGAGCGCCTGCCGGCTATCAGGCCCGCGAAAGAAATCCCTGGAACTGCCTGAGCCCCCGCGAACTCTAGGCTCTGTTGAGGTTTCCTCACGCTGAGGATTCATAACAATAAGGATTCGCCATGAACCGCTTCTTCGCCGGTCTCGGCCAACGCCTGAGCGACCCGGCCCGCGTACAACGCTCGAGCACGGAGAAATCCATCGGCCAATGCCGTTGCGGCCAATCGATCTTCTTTCGCAACAGCCAATGCCTGGCCTGCCATGCGCCACTCGGCTACGAACCGCAACGAGGGCGCATCGTCAGCCTGTCCCCCGGCGAGTTCCAGGACACCTGGCGGATCGATGGCGAGTTCAATGGCCCCCTGCTGCGTCACTGCGCCAACCTGCAGACCCCGGCCGGCTGCAACTGGCTGCTGCCCTATGACGGTGGCGCCCAGCTCTGCGTGGCCTGCGGCCTGAACCGGACCATTCCCGACCTTTCGGTGGCCGGCAATGATCGGCGCTGGCACAAGCTCGAAATCGCCAAGCGGCGCCTGGTCGCGCAACTGCTCGATCTCGGGCTCCCCGTGATCGCCAAGAGCGAGAACGAAGCGATGGGGCTCGCCTTCGATTTTCTCGCCAGCGATGCCGAAGAGCGCCCCATGACCGGCCACGCCAACGGGCTGGTCACGTTCAATATCGAGGAAGCCGACGACGAACGCCGGGAACAGGTTCGCGTACAGATGCACGAACCCTACCGCACCCTGCTCGGCCATTTCCGCCACGAAGTCGGCCACTACTACTGGGATCGCCTGGTTGCCGGCAGTGCCTGGCTGGAAGCCTTTCGCTACTGGTTCGGCGATGAACGCGCCGATTACGGCGAAGCCCTCCAGTATCACTACGAAAACGGCGCCCCGGCCGACTGGCAGACGCGCTTCGTCAGCGCCTACGCCACCATGCACCCCTGGGAAGACTGGGCGGAAACCTGGGCCCACTACCTGCACATGATGGACACCCTGGACACCGCCCTGAGCCTGGGCATGCGCGCCGGCGATATCGAGCTGGAATTCCAGCCCTTCACCCGCGAGGCCCTCTACGACCCGAACGACCCGCAGGCCGACGAGTTCCTGCTGTTCATCAACGCCTGGATCGAGCTGGCGGCGATGCTCAACGAACTGTCGCGCAGCATGGGCCAGCCGGATATGTACCCCTTCGTGCTGCCGGCAGCGGTGATCGCCAAGCTGCATTTCATTCACCGCGTGGTGACCCAAGGGTTCTCGTAGGAGCAGGGCCGTCGGCGCTTGCCTCGGATGGCTTACACCTGCGCAAAGCGCAGGCAGAAGCGTGCGCCGCCCAGGTGCGAGTCATCCAGGCTCAGGCTGCCGTCATAGCTTTCGACGATGTCACAGGCCACCGCCAGGCCGATGCCCTGGCCAGGGTGCTGGTTATCCAGGCGTTCGCCGCGACGCAGGATGTCCGCTCGACGGTGCGCGGGCACCCCAGGCCCGTCATCCTCGATCCACAGCTCGCACTGTCCAGCCTCATAGCGTCCAGTGATACACACCTGGCGCAGACACAAGCGATAGGCATTTTCCAGCAGGTTGCCAAGCAGTTCGAGCAGCGCACCACGCTCCACCGGCAGACTGAAGCCAGCCGCCAATTCACGCTGCACGTGCACGCGTTTGTCGCGATAGACCTTGTCCAAGGCATCGCACAGGGTGTCCAGCAACGGCGCCAGCGGTTCCCGGTGACGCACCAGGCCACTCTTGCGCAGGCTGGCGCGCTGCAATTGATAGTCGACCTGCTGGCTCATGCGTTCGATCTGCCCCTGCAGTACACGCACCGGCTCCTCGTTGCCTGGCTGGCCAGCCAGCGTCTCGCTGACGCCCTGCAACACCGCCAGCGGTGTCTTCAGGCTATGCGCCAGGTCGCCCAGGGAATCGCGATAGCGTTCGCGCTGGCGTTGCTCGCTTTCCAGCAGGCGGTTGAGCGAGCCGGTCAGGCGCAGCAACTCGCTGGGGTGCTCGTCGCTCAGGCGCGTGCCGGTGCCGGCCTCGATCTGGTCGAGCTCCCAGCGCACCCGGCGCAAGGCGCGAAAGCCCCAGGTCAGGCCGGTCCAGAGCAATCCCAGCAACACCAGCAAGGCGCCGCCGAGCCACAGGTAGAGCTGCTCGCGAAAGCCCTGCAGCAACGCGTGGAATTCGCTGACCGGTTGCATGGTGACGATGCTGTAGGCCGCCTCCTTGCCTTGCAGCAGCTTGATCTCGACGTCGAAGACGAAGAACTCCTCGCCAGCGCTGTCGCGGGCACGTTTGAACTCGTTGCCGCGACCGTCGTAGCGGGGTTGATAGTCGATGCGCTCATCGCTGGCGGACGTCGAACGCCAGACCAGGCGGCCATTCTGGTCGTAGATATAACCGAGCAGCCTGGCCTCCGGCAGGTTGAACGCCTCCACCGGCAAGCGCTGCGGCATGATCAGGTGGGCACCGTCCGTGCGCGCGGCCGAGACCAGGGTCGCCACGTCCGCCGCCAGGCGCTGTTCGATGGTGTCCTCCAGGGCAATGCTGAAGGCATGCTGCAGCGCCGGCAGCAGCGCCAGCATGAACAGCACCGCCAGCGCGGCGGCACCGAGCATCAGGCGGATGCGCAGGGAGCGGATCACCGGCAGCGCTCGGTGAAGATGTAGCCTTGGCCGCGCACCGTCTCTATCGGACGAAAGCCCGAGCCGGCCTCGATCTTGCGTCGCAGGCGACCGACCAGCACCTCGATGACATTGGCATCGCGTTCCTCGTCATCGGGGTACAACTGCTCGATCAGGCGCTCCTTGGTCACCACCTGCTGCTGGTGGCGCATCAGGTACTCGAGAATGCGGTATTCATAAGCGGTCAACGCCAGCGCCTGTCGTGCCAGGGATGCCTGGCGGCGATTGAGGTCGAGCGACAGCGGGCCGGCCTCGATGCTCGCCTGGGTGAACCCGGACGAACGCCTTAGCAGGGCATTCAGACGCGCTTCCAGTTCCTCGAATTGAAAGGGTTTGACCACATAGTCGTCGGCGCCGGCAGCCAGCCCTTCGACCTTGTCCTGCCAGTTGCCTCGCGCGGTCAGGATCAGAATGGGAAAACGCTTGCCCGCCGAACGCAACTCGCGGATCAGGTCCAGGCCGCTGACGCCCGGCAAGCCGAGATCGACCACTGCCAGGTCATGATGGTATTCCCTGACCCGGTACAGCGCTTCCTCGGCATTGCCCACCGCATCCACCACATGCCCCTGCTCACCCAGCCGGGTAGAGAGGTGATGACGCAGCAAGGCTTCGTCTTCCACCACCAGCAACTTCATCCGCCCACTCCACAGTCGCGCCTGCCCGGCCAGGTGGCCGGGAGGCTGCGGACAATCTTAGAACTTGTAGTTGGCCCCCAGGTAAAACTGCGAACTGCTGTACAGGTCCACCGAACCGAGCTTAGGGCCGTCGTGCTCGATCACGTCGGTGCTAGCGTTGGTGCGCAGGTAACGGTAGCCGGCTTCGAGGGAAGCGTCCTTGCTCAGTTCCTGCAGGATACCGGCCTGCAAGCCGGCAGCGTAGCCGACGTCGCTGTCATGGTGATAGCCGCTGCTGTCCTGGTCCAGCTTGGTCAGGCCCAGGGTGGCGCCGCCGAACAGCTTGGTGTTGTTGTCCCCCAGGGGCAGGAACGCGTCATAGCTGCCGAGCAGGTTCTGCTGGCGCAGCTTGTAGCCCGCGTGATCACCGGCCACGTACTGATAGGTCGCGTAGTAACGGCCACCATCATTCTGCTGGCCGAGACGGAGACCCCAGGTGTTGTCACGCTCGATGGCTTTGTCGAAGTCCGGATCGTTCAGGTTCTGGTTGAGGGCGTTGGATTTCTGGATATTGTCACTGGTGATGCCCCAGGTCAGGCCGGCGAAATTGTCGGCGGCCTGGGCCATGCTGGCGGAACCCAGGAGGCTGGCGGCCAGTGCGACAGGCTTGAGTAGTTTCATGCGGTTGCTCTCCAGGTGGTGCGTTGATTCGACGCCATCAAGGTAAGGGGCAAACGCTGAACACCGGCTGAATGCTTTCTGAACCGGCGCTGAACGGAACCGCGATGACCGCTCACGGCGCGCAGGGGTGCCAGATGTCGACGAAGCGACTAGAATCGCCTCCCTAATTCGAGGACTCACCAGCAAGAGAACGACCATGGGCGCACAGTGGAAAGCCAAACCGAAAGAAGCCGCAGCCAACGCCAGGGGCAAGATTTTCGGCCGTCTGGTAAAGGAAATCATGGTGGCCGCGCGTAACGGCGCCGACCCGGACATGAACCCCAAGCTGCGCCTGGCCGTGCATCAGGCGAAGAAAGCCTCGATGCCCAAGGACACCCTGGAGCGGGCGATCAAGAAAGGCGCGGGCCTGACCGGCGAGACCGTCAACTTCGAACGCACCACCTACGAGGGCTTCGCCCCGTACCAGGTGCCGCTGATCGTCGAGTGCCTGACCGACAACGTGAACCGCACCGTCGCGGAAATCCGCGTGCTGTTCCGCAAGGGCCAGATGGGGGCTTCCGGCTCGGTGGCCTGGGATTTCGACCATGTCGGCCTGATCGAAGCCTCCAGCGACAGTGGCGCCGATCCTGAACTGGCGGCCATCGAGGCCGGGGCACAGGACTTCGACGAAGCCGACGAAGGCAACACCCTGTTCATCACCGACCTGACCGACCTCGACGCCGTCAGCCGCGCCCTGCCGGAGCAGGGCTTCACCGTCAACTCGGCCAAGCTCGGCTACCGGCCGAAGAACCCGGTGAGCAACCTGACGCCCGAGCAGCTCGAAGAAGTCGAAGCCTTCCTCGAAGCCATCGACGCCCACGACGACGTGCAGGACGTCTACGTCGGCCTGTCCGCCTGACCTGATGAATCGCCAGGCCTTTCACCAGCAGCACGCCGCCCGCGCCGAAAGCGAGGCGCGGCGCCTGCTGGAACAACGAGCGCCGCTGGGCAACCGTTGGCTGGCCTGGGTCGCCACCGAACTGTACGGCCTGCGGCCGCCCGAGTATGCGGCGATGGTCCGGCGTGAACTGGAACGGCTGAAACCATGAACCACCTGCGTATCGCTGCCGCCTGCCTGTTCGACGACGACGGACGACTGTTGCTGGTACGCAAGCGCGATACCCGCTTTTTCATGTTGCCGGGCGGCAAGTTCGAAGCCGGCGAAAGTGCCCGCGAGGCACTGCGCCGCGAACTGTTCGAAGAATTGCACCTGCAATTGCCCAACGATGCCTTGCAGCCCCTTGGCCGCTACCAGGCGCCAGCGGCCAACGAGCCCGGCCTGCATATCGACGCCGATATCTTCGTCGCCCGCCTACCCCGGCCGGTCAGCGCCGCCGCAGAGCTGGAAGAGTTGGCCTGGCATGTCATGCATCAACAGGCCACGTGGCCACTCGCGCCGTTGCTGGTCGATCATGTGCTGCCGGCACTGGCAGGACGCGTCGATCCCATTCGTTGATCCGAGGCAACTCGATGCGGTTCGATCTCATTTAGGGTCCTGCAGATAGGCTGGCATCCCGCCCGGCCTGCCATCGCGAGATCACGCCCATGAGCATCACATCCGCCGCAATCTGCGTCGCCGCCGACGAACTGAAAGGTTTCGTCGGCTTCAATGCCAAGACCGGCCGCTACATCGTGCGCTTCAGCGAAGACTCCTTCGGCCTGGACATTCCCGACGGCAGCATCGTGCCGTGCAACGAATTCGTCTGGCTGCCATTCGAGGGCGACCTGATGACCCTCGACCGCTCGCGCCTGGCCCTCTTGTTCGAACAACATATCGACGATCGCTTGAACATCGGCGAACCGTTGCGCGTGTACATGCGCCGCAGCGACCTGCCGGCCATTACCGCGCAACGGCGGATCGTGGCCTGAGGCACACGCTTGTAGCTGCGCTAAGTTGCCGATCTGGCTTTCAGCATTCAGTCTGCGGCGATTGCCCGGGCAATGCCTGTACGTTAGCGAACAGAGCCGCTAAGGCCCTGCGCGCAGTCTGAATCGCTGCGCACCATGGAGGGGGCTGAAGGCGTTTTGGCCGCTACGTCACTTCCCGCTGGTCACTCGGGTCCACAGCCGGGTACTCGAGCGCATCCCCGCGGGCGACAAGGTCTTGATCGGGAACAGCGTATCGAGTACCGATTCGGGCGGGTAGACTGCCGGATTGCCGCGCAGCTCAGGCGTGATGTACTCCAACGCCGCCGCATTGCCGTTTGGGTACTTGACCGTATTACTGATGTTGGCGATGACCTTTGGCTCCAGCAGGTAGTTCAGGTACGCATACCCGTTGTCCCGATGCGGTGCCCCCTTGGGCATCACCACCATGTCCACCGCCACTGTCGCCCCCTCCCGCGGAATGCTGTAGCCCACGTTCACCCCGTTGCCCGCCTGCTGCGCGCTGCCCATGGCCTGCAGCACATCGCCGCTGAAGCCGATCGCTACGCAGATGTTGCCGTTGGCCAGGTCGCTGACGTATTTGGACTGGTGGAAATAGCTGATGTAGGGCCGCACCGCCAGCAAGGCTGCCTCGGCTTTCTTGAGGTCTTCAGGCTTCTCGCTGTGCGGGTCCAGGCCCAGGGCCCTTAGCGTGATCGAAATGATCTGCGTCGGGTTGTCGAGGAACGCCACGCCGCACTGGCTCAGCTTCTGGATGTTCTCCGGCTTGAACAGCAGGCTCCAGGATTGCGTCACCTCCGTGCTGCCGAAGATGGCCTTGATCTTGTCGGCGTTGTAGCCGATGCCGGTGGTAACCCACATATACGGGATCGCATAGCGGTTGCCCGGGTCGCTCGCCTCCAGGATCTTCATCAGCTTCGGATCGAGGTTGTGCCAGGCGGGCAGCTTGCTGCGGTCCAGCTCCTCGATGGCCCCAGCCTTGATCAGTCGCGGCAGGAAGTGGTTGGACGGGCTCACCAGGTCGTAGCCACTGTTGCCGGCCATCAGCTTGGCTTCGGTGGTCTCGTTGCTGTCGATCAGGTCGTAGGTGGTCTGGATGCCCGTGCGCCGGGTGAACTCGGCCAGGGTGTCGTCGGCAATGTAGCCGCTCCAGTTGGCAATGTTGACCCGTTCTTCTGCCTGCACTGCCGCAGCCAGTAATGCTGAGGACAACAGGGCCATGCAAGTGTGCTTGATCATGGGATAGCTCTCTTTCTTGTTTGCGAGGTAATTGAAATGTCAGCGTTCCAGCCGCGCACGGCGTACTTCCCAGGCCATGCGCACTTTGGCGCCCAGGTCGAAGAACGGGCGGGGCGGCAGGTAGCCAGGGCTGGCCTGGCCCAGCACGTCGCCGAGCAAGGGCGAGTCGATGCCGAGTGCCATTTCGACCAGCAGGCGGCCCCACAGGGTGCCGCGAGCAACGCCGGAGCCATTGCAGCCGGCCACGGCATGCAGGCCGTCCGCGACCCGGGCGAAATACGGCTCGCCTGTGCGGGTGCCGCTGAGGTGGCCGGTCCAGGTGTATTGCAGATCCTGCGCAGCGATGCCCGGGAAGCGCTTCTGCAACCCCAGCAGGTGTGCACCCTGGCGTACGGCCAGGCCACGGCTGTCAATGTCGTGCTGACGGTATTCCACGGTGTTGCGGATCAGCAGGCGGCGCCCCGGCAGCAGGCGCAGGGTGCAGCCGCCCGGCAAGGTGGACAGCACGCCCCAGCCCTGTTCGTCGAACAACTGCTGCCAGTGCGCCCCGGTCAGCGGGCGGGTGATGCTTGCACTCAGCTCCAGCGGGAAAGTGCCGCTGCGCTTGAGCCCGATCCTGGGCAGGAATGCGCCGACGCAGGCCAGTACCTGCCGGGCTTCGATCTCGCCAGCCTCGGTGCGGGCAGTCCAGCCCTTGCCCGGGCGACGGCGCAAGTCGGTCACGGCGCTTTGCTCGAACACGTCCACCTGTTCTGGCAGGCCGTCAGCCAGCCCTTTGACGTAGCGCGCCGGCTGCATCAGACCGTTACCGCCCGCGCAATGGATCGCGCGTGCATAGAACGCGCTACCGAGGCGCCGTTGCAGCGCTTCACCCTCGTGGTAGCTTGCCTGGGCGCCCACGGCGCGCAGGGTTTCCAGTGCCTGCTCGGCGTGCTGCAGATGCGCTGGCTCGTGTACCGCGAAGTGGTAGCCGTTGTCGCTGAACTCGCAGTCGATAGCCAGCGACTGGATGCGCTGGCGCACTTCATTACCCGCCGCGGCACCGATGCGCGAGGCGACCTGATAGCCGGAAAACCCGGGTGTACCGATCAGTTCACCAACACCTGGCAGTTCATGGCTGACCACGAAGCCAGAGTTGCGTGCCGAAGCGCCCTGGGCGACCCGCTGGCGCTCCAGCAGCATGATCCGCTGTGACGGAAAACGGCGCGCCAGGGCGTGGGCTGCGGACAAACCGGTAATGCCACCGCCGATGATCAGCCAATCGGCCTTGTGGGTGCCTTGCAGGCGCGGCCGCTCCGCTGATTCACCGGCCAGCGCAATCCAGCCACAGTGGTTGTTCATTGCGCGTCACTCCCTCAATATCGATGCACAGGCGTTATTGGCTACTGCCCGCAAAAGCGTGCCCTGGCTCCAATCTACGGGGGGCAAGGCGCAATTTCTAACGCTAATAATTCATTCATCCATTCGGAATTTGCATGGATAAGAACCTTCGTGTGCCATCGTTGCAGGCGTTGCAGGCCCTGGTCCGGGTAGCCGACACCAGCAACTTCACCGAGGCTGCGCGCCAGTTGCACCTGACCCAGAGCGCCATCAGCCGGCAAATCCAGCAACTTGAGGAGCATTTCCAGACCACGTTGTTCGATCGCACCAGCCGCAAGGTCGCGCTGACCGCCCATGGGCACGAGGTGTACGGGGTGGCAAAGGGCATGCTGCAAACCCTGCGCACGCTGGAGGAAAAGCTGGCACCGACCCCGCTGGACCGCCCATTCCGCGTGCGCATGTTCGTATCGCTGGCGGTACGCTGGCTGTTGCCGCGGCTGACCTCGTTCTATGCACTCAACCCAGGCCTGACCCTGTCGATTGAAACGGTCGGCGGCGACCTGGTGGACACCGGTGGCGACTGCGACGCGTATGTGCTGTACCTGCCGGGCGGCCTTGACGAGCGCCCGTTGACGCCACTGTTCGACGAGTACCTGATCCCGGTCTGCGCGCCCGTGCTGGGCGACGGCCGCGCCCCGCCTCGGTGTGCCGCCGAGCTCGTCGACCATGCGCTGATCCACGGCTCGACCTCGCGCTACGAATGGACCCTGTGGCTCAAGGCCCAACAGGCCCCGGTCGAGCACAAGTACCAGGACCTGTTGTTCAATCTTGACGACCTGGCACTGGACGCGGCTGCCCGAGGTATGGGCATCGCCATGACAGACCGAATGCTGGCCCACGATGCGTTGGTACGCGGCGACCTGGTGGTGCCCTTCGGCGAGGCGCTGAAGACCGGTGGCGTGTATGCCCTGTGGCTACGGGACAGCGGCGTTGCCCACCCCGCGTGCCAAGCCGTGCTGAAGTGGTTCGAGCAGCAGGTGGAGCAGACCGTTCTGCAAGAACAGCGGCCCCGGCCACATCAGCTGCGAAGCTGAAAACCGGGTACCGCTTTGCGCCACGTTCGCGACAAGGCCGCGCCTACACTGTCGGCAGGCGTTTTTCCATTGGCTGGTAGACCATCCCGGCAAACTCGCCCATTTCGCCCGTAGCGTTGGAAGGCAGGCACCGAAGACAACGATGCCTTGACCGTCACGACGTCAACCCGGGCATGTTCCAGCGCCGCATTCATCAGGCGCGTGCCGATGCCCTGGCGGTGCCAGCCCGGCGCGATGAACAGCATCGCAACGTGGCAGCCTTCCTTGAGTTCGATCAACCCCGCGATGGCGCCCTGCGCGACACAGGCCAGCATCAGGTTGTCGCCCAGCATGCGTTCGGCAAACGACTGGGGTGCTGCCACCTTGGTGAAGGTTTCGATACCTTGCCCCGACCAGGTATCATGCCGCGCTTTTCGAGACGTGGCCCTTATGCCCAAGCGCTTCATCGCCCTGCTGTTCTGCATCGCCAGCCTGTTTCTCAGCACTGCACAGGCAGACGCTCCCCGTACCTTCGCAGAAGCCAAGAAAGTCGCGCGCAAGCTCTATGACAAGCAAGCGGTGGAGTTCTACTGCGGCTGTCGCTACCAGGGCCAGCGCGTGGACCTCAAGAGCTGCGGCTACGTACCACGCAGGAATGCCCAACGTGCCGCGCGCATCGAATGGGAGCACATCGTGCCGACCTGGGTCATCGGTCATCAGCGGCAGTGCTGGCAACAAGGCGGGCGCGGCAATTGCTCGCGCCACGACAAGACCTACCAGCGCGCCGAGGCCGACCTGTTCAACCTGGTACCCGCCATTGGTGAAGTGAACGGCGACCGCAGCAATTACCGCTTCGCCTGGCTGCCACAACAACCGAGCCAATATGGCGCCTGCCAGATGGTGGTCGACTTCAAGAGCCAGCGTGTGATGCCACGCTCACAGATCCGCGGCATGATCGCCCGCACCTACTTCTACATGAGCGACCGCTACAAGCTGAAGCTGTCGAACCAGGAACGCCGATTGTTCCAGGTCTGGAGCCGGCAGTACCCGGTCGATGCCTGGGAACGTCAGCGCAATCAGCAGATCGCCTGCACCATGGGCTGGAGCAACCCACATGTTGCTGCGGTCGACCTGAAACGCTGCCCCACACCGGTGCGCTGAGCGCCGCCGAGCAGGAGCATGAAGAAATCGTTAGGCGTTTCCCGGTTTAGGTTGTAGGGTTGCAAGGCTACGCGAGGCGATGCCCGCGTATGACTATAAGAAGGGCACGAAAGGTTCGCTGCCTTATTCATCTATCGAGGAATGTATTCATGTCCCAACGCCAGACCGGCACCGTCAAATGGTTCAACGACGAGAAAGGCTACGGCTTCATCACTCCGGAAAGCGGTGCCGACCTGTTCGTGCACTATCGTTCGATCCAGGGCGGTGGTTTCAAGAGCCTGAAGGAAGGCCAATCGGTATCCTTCGTTGCCGTGCAAGGCCAGAAAGGCATGCAAGCGGACGAAGTTCAGCCGCTCTGATACCGGCCTCGAAAAAGACCGGCCCACGGGCCGGTTTTTTTATTCCCTCATGAATCCCAGGCCCTTTTTCAGGAGAGGACGATGAAAGTCAAAGTCACCAATAAACCGTCGAAACCACAACCCGCCGTAGAGACCCGCGAGTCCATCGAGGCACAGATCGCGGCGTTTCTCAATTCCGGTGGCGAAATCCAGCAGATCGCCAAGGGCGTGAGCGGCCAGACCGGTACGCCGAGCCGCCACATCACCATCAGCCGCAAGTAACTGCTGCATTGGATCGTCGAGCGGCTTAGCCTCGCGCTGCAGCCGCGACGATCAGCTGTTTCATCTCGGCCACGGCGGCCTTGAAGCCGACGAACAGGGCATGGGCAACAATGGCGTGACCGATGTTCAGCTCATTGACCCCGACGATCGCCGCGACCGGCTCCACGTTGTGATAATGCAAACCGTGGCCGGCGTTGACGATCAGCCCCTGTGAGCGGCCGAAGCTGATGCCATCACGGATGCGCGCCAGCTCCAGCGCCGCCTCTTGCGGAGTCTTCGCATCGGCATAGCGCCCGGTGTGCAGTTCGATAGCCGGAGCGCCAACCCGGCGAGCGGCTTCGATCTGCTTCTCGTCCGCATCGATGAACAGCGAAACTTCCGCGCCGATATCGGCGAGACGCGCCACCGCAAGACGAATGCGCACTTCCTGGCCAGCGACTTCCAGGCCGCCTTCGGTGGTCAGCTCCTGACGGGTTTCCGGCACCAGGCACACATGCCGAGGGCGAATCTCTTCGGCAAAAGCCAGCATGGCATCGGTGACCCCCATCTCGAAATTCATGCGAGTCTGCAGCACCTCGCGCAGCACACGTACATCCCGATCCTGGATGTGCCGACGGTCCTCTCGCAGGTGCACGGTGATGCCATCGGCACCCGCCTCCTCGGCATCCAGGGCAGCCTTCACTGGGTCCGGATAACGTGTGCCCCGGGCCTGGCGCAGGGTAGCGACGTGGTCAATGTTGACGCCGAGCAGAACACGATTGGCTTCAGTCACGAGGAGGCTCCTTGAGGGTCATGAACAGTTCACGGCTGACCAGTGGCTGGCCACCCAGGTGTGGGGCGAGGGCCTGACGCATCAGGCGCTTGGCGGCAGCGAGCGCGCCGGGAGAAGACCAATCGGCGTCTGCCATGGCCAGCAGGTCACTGCCCTGGAACAGGCCTGGCTGCAACTGGAACACCCTTTCCAGCCCTGCGTCGGGCAGCAATCGGTAGAGCGCATCGGTGGCGATGGACTGGCCATGTACATCGATATCCAGCGCGAAACCATAGCCCAGATCGTCCAGCAGGCGCCATTCGAAAGCACGCAGCAACGGCTCCAGCGGCGGGTTGGCCGCCAGTGCGCGCAAGGTCAGCGCATAGTGCTCGAACAGTGCGGGATGGGGATCTTCCGCTGGCAGCAGGCGGATCAGCAACTCGTTGAGATAAAGGCCACTGAACAGTGCGGCGCCGCTCAGAAGGTTGGGGATTCCCGCCGCTTCCAGGCGGGCAATATTCTTCAACTCGCCACGGCCACGGAACTCCATCTCCAGCGGCACGAAAGGCCGCGCCAGGGTGCCGGCCTTGCCACGCGCACCGCGCAATACCGCGCGCCAGCGCCCCGATGGCGTCAGTACATCGACCAGCGCACTGCTCTCGCGGTAGGCGCGACTATGCAGGACATAAGCCGCCAATGCGCCGGTCTGCATGGATCAGAGGTCGTTGTAGCCCAGCGAGCGCAGTGCCCGTTCGTCGTCGGACCAGCCGCCCTTCACCTTGGCCCAGAGGTTGAGCATGACCTTGGAGTCGAACAGCACCTCCATGTCCTTGCGCGCCTCCTGGCCGATACGCTTGATGCGCTCGCCCTTGTCGCCAATGATGATTTTCTTCTGCCCATCACGCTCGACCAGGATCAGCGCGTGGATATGCAGGATGCGCCCCTCCTGCTTGAACTCTTCGATCTCGACGGTGATCTGGTAAGGCAGCTCGGCGCCGAGCTGGCGCATGATCTTTTCGCGGACCAGCTCGGCAGCCAGGAAACGGCTCGAGCGGTCGGTGATCTGGTCTTCGGGGAAGAAGTGCTCGCTCTCGGGCAGGAACTTCGCCACCAGTTGCTCCAGGGCGTCGAGGTTGTGCCCCTGCTGCGCGGAGATCGGCACGATCTCGGCTTTCGGCAGTTGCTCCTGCAACCACTGCAGGTGCGGGATCAACTCGGCCTTGTCATCGAGACGGTCGGTCTTGTTGATCGCCAGGATCACCGGTCCCTGCACGTACTGGATGCGCTCCAGGACCATCTGGTCCTCTTCGGTCCAGCGTGCGCGATCGACGACGAAGATCACCACGTCGACGTCCTTCAGGGCCGAGGAAGCGGTGCGGTTCATGTAACGATTGAGCGCCTTGTCGTTCTGCTTGTGCAGACCGGGCGTATCGACATAGACAGCCTGCACGTCGCCCTCGGTCTTGATGCCGAGCATGTTGTGCCGGGTGGTCTGCGGCTTGCGCGAGGTAATCGCCAGCTTCTGCCCGAGGATATGGTTGAGCAGTGTCGACTTGCCCACGTTCGGGCGGCCGACGATGGCGACATAGCCGCAACGGGTTGTATCAGTCATGGCCATTCTCCACGCCCAGCGCGACCAGCGCGGCGGCGGCGGCGACCTGCTCGGCGATGCGCCGGCTGGCGCCCTGCCCCTGGGTCTGTTCAGTCAACAATGCCACTTCGCACTGGACGAAGAAAGTGCGGCAGTGGGGCTCGCCCTGGATTTCGATGACCTCGTAGCGCGGCAACTCGGCACCGCGCGACTGCAAGAACTCCTGCAGGCGCGTCTTGGGGTCCTTGTTGGTATCGACCAGCGTCAGGCTATCCAGCTCGTTGCTCAGCCAGGCCAGCACGCGTTCGCGGGCGACATCCATGCCGGCATCGAGGTAGATGGCGCCGATCAGGGCTTCGAGGGCATCGGCGAGGATCGACTCGCGACGATAGCCACCGCTCTTCAGCTCGCCGGAGCCCAGGCGCAGGTATTCGCCCAGCTCGAAACCACGGGCCAGCAAGGCCAGCGTCTCGCCTTTGACCAGGCGCGCACGCAGGCGTGACAGCTGGCCTTCACGCGCCTGCGGGAAACGCTCGTAGAGCGCCTCGCCGGCCACGAAGTTGAGGATGGCATCACCGAGGAACTCCAGGCGCTCGTTGTTGCGCCCGGCAAAGCTGCGATGGGTAAGTGCCAGGACCATCAGGTCCTGGTCTTTGAAGGTATGACCGAGCTGACGCTCAAGACGATTCAGGGATGCACTCACTTGGCTCTTACACGGAATTCTTTATCGAATTTGGCCACCAGATCGAGATTCTGGATCAGTGGCTCGCGTTTTTCGTATTTAAGGTGAACCTGGAAGTCACCGTCTTGCAGTTTGATTTCGATGGCATCGCGAGAGTTGAGGTCACGGATACTGTTGATCTGCATGGACTTGTCGATATGACTATAGAAGTCGCCGACCGTACGAACATCCAGATTCTTGTCGTTTTCCACCGAAGTGATGGCCTTTTCGATGGACAGGTAGTCCATGTAATGCGGCAGCATCTTGAAGGCGACACTGGCGAAGAACGCCACCAACGCCAAGACAACCAACCAGCCAAGCAACGACAAGCCTTTCTGCGAACGCGCCAATGCCATGATCAACCCCAGCTATCGAATGATGGCGGCCTGCCCTCTCGGTGGCATGGCCTCGTTATGAACAGGTACGGCTCGTTCGAGCCACACCGCTCGATCAGTTAATCAGCCCCACCCGGGAAAGGGTCGGCCAATGTTCGAACTTCGGCGACGGCCAACTCAACCAGACTGCGAACGCCTTGCCGACGATATTGCGGTCAGGAACCATACCCCAGTAACGGCTGTCGTTGGAGTTGTCGCGGTTGTCGCCCATCATGAAATAGTGCCCCTGCGGGACCACCCATTCGTTGGCGGCGCTACGGTCGTTGCGATTGACTTCCTTGCGGATCAGGTGATCGGCTTCGCCAAGTTTCTCCTGGTAGAACTCGGCAGTGCTCAGGCTCTCCGGGTCCATGCCAACCAGTCGATTGGCCACCGGCTGACCATTGACCAGCAGTTGCTTGTCTTCGGTGTACTTGATGCGGTCGCCCGGCAGGCCGACTACGCGCTTGATGTAATTGATGCTCGGTTCCTTCGGGAAACGGAACACCATCACGTCGCCACGCTGCGGCTCACCGACATCGACGACCTTGGTGTCGACCACTGGCAAGCGGATGCCATAGGCGAACTTGTTGACCAGGATGAAATCGCCGATGTTCAAGGTAGGCAGCATCGAGCCCGAGGGAATCTGGAACGGCTCGAGCAGGAAGGAACGCAGCACCAGGACGATCGCCAGCACCGGGAAGAAGGACTTGCCGTACTCCACCAGCAACGGTTCCTTGTCCAGCCTCTCCACCACCTGCGGATCGGGTTCGCCGACCTGGCCCGCATAGGTGGCGATTGCTGTACGACGCCGTGGCGCCAGCAACAGCAGATCGATAAGGGCGAGCAGACCGCACACCGCCACAGCAATGACCAGCAACAACGGAAAATTGAAAGACATGGTTCTCAGCTATCCACTTTCAGTACGGCCAGGAAGGCTTCCTGGGGAATTTCGACGCTCCCCACCTGCTTCATCCTTTTCTTACCGGCCTTTTGTTTTTCCAGCAGTTTTTTCTTACGTGAAACGTCACCGCCATAGCACTTGGCCAAGACATTCTTCCTCAGCGCCTTGACCGTCGTCCGCGCGATGATCTGGCCACCGATGGCAGCCTGGATCGCAACGTCGAACATCTGCCGAGGGATCAGCTCTTTCATCTTCTCGGTCAACACGCGCCCTTTCTGGTGCGCGCGATCACGATGCACGATGAGTGCCAGTGCGTCGACCTTTTCAGCGTTGATCATCACATCCAGGCGCACCAGGTTGGCCGACTGGAAGCGGTCGAAACTGTAGTCAAGCGAAGCATAGCCGCGACTCACCGACTTCAGGCGGTCGAAGAAGTCGAGGACTACTTCATTCATCGGCAGGTCATAGGAAACCTGAACCTGGCTACTGAGAAACTGCATGTCACGCTGTACGCCACGCTTCTCGATGCACAGGGTGATGACGTTGCCCAGGTGTTCTTGCGGCACCAGGATATTGGCGCGCACGATCGGCTCGCGCATGTCGAGGATGCCAGCCGGGTCCGGCAACTTGGACGGGTTATCCACATACAGGGTTTCGCCGCTCTTCATCTCGACCTCGAAGACCACGGTCGGCGCCGTGGTGATCAGGTCAAGGTTGTACTCGCGCTCCAGACGCTCCTGGATGATCTCCATATGGAGCATGCCGAGGAAGCCGATACGGAAACCGAAGCCCAGTGCATCGGAACTTTCCGGTTCGTACTGCAAGGCCGCGTCGTTCAGGGTCAGTTTCTGCAGGGCTTCGCGGAAATCCTCGAAGTCATCGGAACTGACCGGGAACAGGCCGGCGTAGACCTGCGGCTTGATGCGTTTGAAACCAGGCAGCACGTCCACGTCCGGAGTGGCGGAAAGGGTCAGGGTATCCCCCACCGGGGCCCCCAGAATCTCCTTGATTCCCGCGATGACGAAGCCTACTTCACCGGCTTTCAGGTCCGCCGTTTCAGTATGTTTGGGGGTAAATACGCCGACACTGTCCACCTGATGGATCTTGCCGGTGGACTTGACCAGAATCTTGTCGCCTTTCCTCACCCGGCCATGCTTGACCCGGACCAGCGACACCACCCCCAGGTAATTGTCGAACCAGGAGTCGATGATCAGCGCCTGCAACGGTGCATCGATCTTGCCTTCTGGCGCTGGAATGACCTTGACCAACCGCTCCAGCACATCGATCACGCCCATGCCGCTCTTGGCGCTGCAGGGCACCGCGTCAGTGGCATCAATGCCGATGATGTGCTCGATCTCGTCCTTGACCCGCTCCGGCTCGGCCTGGGGCAGGTCCATTTTGTTCAGCACGGGCATGACTTCGAGGCCCTGCTCGATCGCCGTGTAGCAGTTGGCGACCGACTGTGCCTCGACGCCCTGGCCAGCATCGACCACCAAGATCGCGCCTTCGCAGGCCGCCAGCGAACGGCTGACTTCATAGGTGAAGTCGACGTGGCCGGGGGTGTCGATGAAGTTGAGCTGGTAGGTCCTGCCATCCTGGGCCGGATAGTGCAGGGTCACGCTGTGCGCCTTGATCGTGATTCCGCGCTCGCGCTCCAGGTCCATGGAGTCCAGCACCTGAGCCTCCATCTCGCGATCGGACAAGCCGCCGCAGATCTGGATGAAGCGATCCGCCAGGGTCGATTTGCCATGGTCGATGTGGGCGATGATGGAGAAGTTGCGGATATGACTCAGGTCACTCACGGATCAGCACTCGAAAAAGCCGCAGGCAGGCTGCCCGCCGAAAACAGCCGCGCATTCTACCCGAATGCTCGCGTGAGCGTCACGCCTACAAAGGAAAGGGCGGCAAATGCCGCCCTTTCCCTGCCTGTGCCGACCCGATCACTCGGCCAGCTTGAACGTGATGAAGCTGGCTCGCCCCTGGCGCAGCACACGCATGGACACCGAACGATCCTTCGGCAGACTCTTGGCCACATCGGCAAAGGCCTTGCTCGAGTCGATCGACTGGTTGTTCAGGTGTGTGATCACGTCACCCGGACGCAGGCCAATCAGCGCCGCCGGGCCATCCTGAACCTCCTTGATCACCACACCGCCACGCAGGTCCAGGGATTTGCGCTGCTCGGCACTCAGATCGGCTACGGACACGCCCAGGCGATTGCTGCTGCGCTCGACGGAACCACCCTCGCTGATGGCGGCCACCTGGTCTTCGTCCTCGGGCAGGCTGCCAACCGACAGTGACAGGGTCTTGCGATCACCGCCACGCACGACGTCCAGGGACACCTTGCTGCCCGGCTTCAGGCTACCGACCAGATGCGGCAAATCGGCCGACATGATGATCGGCTGACCATTGGCACTGAGAATCACGTCGCCGACCTGCAGGCCGCCCTTGGCTGCCGGACCGTCTTCCAGCACCTGGGCGACCAGCGCGCCAGCCGGCTTGTCCAGACCGAAGGACTCAGCCAGGTCCTTGTTGACCTCCTGGATGACCACGCCGAGCCAGCCACGGCTGACCTTGCCATCGCTCTTCAACTGATTGGCCACGTCCATGGCTACATCGATCGGGATGGCGAAGGACAGCCCCATGAAACCACCGGAGCGGGTGAAAATCTGCGAGTTGATACCGACCACTTCACCCTCCAGGTTGAACAACGGGCCACCGGAATTGCCGGGGTTGATCGCCACGTCAGTCTGGATGAACGGCACATAGTTCTCGTTCGGCAGGCTACGGCCCTTGGCACTGACGATACCGGCGGTGACCGAGTGGTCGAAGCCAAACGGCGAGCCGATAGCCAAGACCCAGGCACCGACCTTCAGCACCTCGGACTTGCCGAGCTTGACCGTGGGCAGGTTCTTGCCCTCGACCTTGAGCAGGGCAACGTCGGTACGGGCATCGGCACCGATCAGCTTGGCCTTGAGCTCACTGCGATCGGACAGGCGAACGATGATCTCGTCAGCATCCGCCACCACATGGTTATTGGTCAGCACGTAGCCGTCCGCGGAAATGATGAACCCCGAACCCAGCGACTGCGCCTCACGCTGCCGCCCGCCCTGGCCACGCGGGGTTTGCGGCAGGCTGCGTTCGAAGAATTCGCGAAACATCGGCGGCAGGCCTTCAAGGTCAGGCATCTGCTGACTCGCGACTTCGCGCTGGGGCAGGTTCTGTCGCGTACTGATGTTGACCACCGCCGGCGATGCCGCCTCGACCAGGTTGGTGAAATCGGGCAATTCAGCTTTGGCGACAGTGACCTGGGCCATCAGCACCAGTGCGAACAGGCCGGATAAATAGGATCTCATGCTAAGCATCAACTACAGCTCCCATCCACGGGTGGAGAGGCGTCTTTTCACGGACGCGCAAGAAAACCGCCAGGAAGGCGGTTCATCGAATTACAGCGAATGAAACGGGTATTCACGCAAGCGTCTACTCGCAGGTGAAACAGGTAAACCAGACACAGCCCGGGTTTACCTGTCAGCGGGTTGCGGTATCAGCAGGAACACTGGCCTGCATGCCCTGCATGGACAACGCAACCCGCTCCGCAGTTCCCGAAGGGATTTCACCAATTACGGTAACCATCACATCGCCATCGACAGTGACCATACGCCGGGAGATCACCGCGGTTGGTCCGAGCTGCGCCCTGGCATCCTCGATCAACGCACTGTGCAGCGGCTCGAGGAACACGGAAAACTGCGCGATACCATCCCCGTAGGTCATGCTCGCCACCTGCTCGGATGACGCAGGGCTCTGCCGACTCACAACCTGGGAAAGCTGGAAGCCTGGGGGCAGCCAGCCAGCGCGCCAGGTTTGCGGCACCGCCTTGACCGGTGCCGTCGCAACCACGGCCTGGCAACCATCACCAGGTTTCAGGGCATCGGCTTTGGGACTGGATTGCAGGTCGAGCGAAATGAACTGAAAACGCTCCAGCAGCCGTCCCTTGTCATCGAGCAACAAGGACTTGAGCGGCAATGCGGTCTCTTTATCCAGTTGCAGCTCGACGCCATAGCGGTACTGATCACGCGGCTGAAGCTCGACCACTACAGCCTGACGCCCAGCAACCCTGGACTCGCCCGTCACGCTCATATCGTAGTATTCGGCAAGCCGTAACGGATCGAGCGCTTTGACAGCAGTGGCCTGCACGCCGTCCATATCTTCGACACGGCCACCACTGACGCATTGCGTACGGCCATTGACCCTGACCACTTCCCATAACGGACCATCCAACTGAAGGAGGCGCTCTCTGCTCCCTTCAGCTCCACCCAAATGCCACACACCGTGGGTGGAGAAACTACCATTGCGCTCATACACGAAAGTACCCTGGTAACTTCGCTCCTCCGACTTCACGGAACGAGACAACCAATCCTGAGCCTCACTTGCCGGGAGAATCGGCGAGACCAGAAAGCTTCCTAACAACGCTACCAGAGAGACGGCGCGCATACGCCTCCCTTATTTATTGGTTTTCGACACTGGCGGAGCGCGCGTACGGCAGCGCCTCGGCCCCTGAAGCCCCAGCCTGCTGGGCATGCTGACGCAGATAGGTCGGCAGGCGCTGCTCATGCCACTCAGCAGACTGCTGCTCGGCCGTGGAGGCCTTGGCTGGCTCGCCACCTTCGCCGGCGGTATAGCCAGCCAGGATTACCGGGCCTTTCGCCTGAGGCATCGCCAAGGCAGGCTGAGTGCCTTGCTGGGCCAACTGCGCGGTAGAGATTTCATCCTGGTTGTAGAAACGTACGCCAGCCAATACCGCGACGGTCACGGATGCAGCCACGGCAACGCGACCGATATTGCGCCACAGGCCACCGGCTTTCTTCGGCGCGGCCTCGGACTCGAGGGCTGCCGCAACCGCGGCAGCGATGTCGAGACGAGGCTCGATCAGTTCCTTGTGCATGGCCGCACGGGCAATCTGATAACGCGACCAGGTCGCGCGCAGGTCAGGTTCGGCACTGGCTGCGAGCACACGTCGCAGCTCCAGCTCGTCCGCCTGGTTATCCATCACCGCGGACAGCGATTCCTGCAGGGTTTCACTACTCATGGTGGTTCCTCTCTTGGCAATAGCCGCTGTCTCAGGTTTCCTGCAACAAGGGTTGCAGCGCTTTATCAATCGCCTCGCGAGCCCGGAAAATCCGGGAACGCACGGTACCAACAGGACACTGCATGACGCTGGCGATGTCCTCGTAACTCAATCCGTCGAACTCGCGCAGGGTCAACGCCGAGCGCAAGTCTTCCGGTAACTGCTGGATGGTTCGATGCACGGTGGCTTCGATTTCATCGCGCAGCATCGATCGTTCCGGTGATTCGATATCCTTTAGAGCGTGATCGCCGTCATAGAATTCCGCATCTTCGGTACTTACATCGCTGTCCGGCGGACGGCGTCCGCGCGAGACCAGATAGTTCTTGGCGGTATTGATTGCAATCCGATACAGCCATGTATAGAAGGCACTATCGCCGCGAAAGTTACCAAGTGCGCGATACGCCTTGATGAACGCCTCCTGGGCGACATCCTGAGCTTCGTGATTGTCATGCACGAAACGCACGATCAAACCGAGAATCTTGTGCTGGTACTTCATAACCAGCAGATCAAACGCACGCTTGTCGCCGCGCTGTACCCGCTCGACCAGCTGCTGATCGTCTTCCTGGGTTAGCATGAACTCTCCTCATGAGGTCCGGAGCAATTCTGCGTAGGCCAGTGAATCCATCTGCTGAAATAGACCCAGGGGTTTCGCAAAAGTTCTGTCCTCCGAACAAGGCTTCTTGCGGCGCTCACCACGCTCGCACGAAACAACGCAGCAGGACCCATTGCCCTGCTGCTTCTAATCGTAATTACTGACCAAAGTGCAACGTTAGAGGGAGCACGGTAGGCCGGCACCTATCCAAAACGGTGACTGCCTATGGAACCTGAACCCATTGGAAAGTTCATGGCATTTTCCCCGACTCACAAGCGCGCTATTGTGGCGCCCATCGCGTCGATATACTAGCGTCCGCCTCCATCCGGATCCCAGCAGATGAGCCAACATTTCCGCCATGATGTATTGATTATCGGCAGCGGTGCAGCAGGCCTCACCCTAGCCCTGACCCTGCCCTCCACCTTGCGCATCGCCGTTCTGAGCAAAGGCGATCTGGCCAATGGTTCGACCTACTGGGCACAAGGCGGCGTGGCTGCGGTCCTGGATGACACCGACACGGTTGAGTCCCACGTCGAGGACACCCTCGTCGCTGGCGGCGGACTGTGCCGGGAAGATGCCGTGCGTTTCACCGTAGAGCACAGCCGCGAAGCCATCCAGTGGCTGATCGAGCAAGGCGTGCCGTTCACCCGAGACGAAGAACAGGACCGGGAAGATGGTGGTTTCGAGTACCACCTGACCCGCGAGGGCGGTCACAGCCACCGGCGTATCATTCATGCCGCCGACGCGACCGGGGCGGCGATCTTCAATACCCTGCTGCAACGCACGCGGCAATTGGAAAATGTCGAGTTGCTCGAACAGCATGTGGCCGTAGACCTGATCACCGAGCGCAAACTGGGCGGCAGCCGGCAGCGCTGCCTTGGTGCCTATGTGCTGAACCGCGCAAGCGGCGAGGTCGATACCTTCCATGCGCGCTTCGTGATTCTGGCCACCGGGGGGGCGGCCAAGGTCTACCTCTATACCAGTAACCCAGACGGTGCCTGCGGCGACGGTATCGCCATGGCCTGGCGCGCAGGCTGCCGGGTCGGCAATCTGGAGTTCAACCAGTTCCACCCGACCTGCCTCTATCACCCTCAGGCCAAGAGCTTTCTTATTACCGAAGCCCTGCGCGGCGAAGGCGCACACTTGAAACTGCCCAATGGCGAGCGCTTCATGGCCCGCTTCGATCAACGGGAAGAACTGGCACCACGGGATATCGTCGCCCGCGCCATCGACCATGAAATGAAGCGCCTGGGTGTCGACTGCGTCTATCTGGACATCAGCCACAAGACGGAAAGCTTCATCAAGACGCACTTCCCCACTGTTTATGAGCGCTGCCTGAAATTCGGCATCGATATCACCCGCCAACCGATCCCGGTTGTGCCCGCCGCCCACTACACCTGCGGCGGCGTGCTGGTGGACTCACGCGGCCTGACCGACGTCCCCAACCTGTATGCCATCGGCGAAACCAGCTTCACCGGCCTGCACGGCGCCAATCGCATGGCCAGCAATTCGTTGCTGGAGTGCTTCGTCTATGCACGTTCGGCGGCCGAAGACATCGTTTCCCGCCTCGACTCGGTGCCCATGCCCGAAGACTTGCCCACCTGGGATGCCAGCCAGGTGACCGATTCGGACGAAGACGTGATCATCGCGCACAACTGGGATGAACTGCGGCGCTTCATGTGGGACTACGTCGGCATCGTGCGCACCAACAAGCGCCTGCAACGCGCCCAGCACCGGGTGCGCATGCTGCTTAGCGAAATCGACGAGTTCTACTCCAACTACAAGGTCAGCCGCGACCTGATCGAACTGCGCAACCTGGCACAGGTCGCCGAACTGATGATCGAGTCAGCCATGCTGCGTCGCGAAAGCCGTGGCCTGCACTTCACCCTGGATTATCCCGAACGACTGGACCAGGCGCGGGACACTATCCTGCAACCGCCCACCTATTGCGGCTGAACCTGAGTCGCACACGCAACTGCCTGTGGATATCTGCAGACAGGCTGTCGCCAGGGAGACAGACGGAGCCCGCCAGGATGTGTCCCGGCCGGCGATAACGCAACACAATCAACTGAGGCAGCGCGAGGCTGTCAGGTCGTAGCTCGACCGCCACCCATTCGCCGGCGACCATCAGGCTCCAGCCCTCCTCATCGACCCGTAAGCCCGTAACGGAAGCGGTATGGTTGAGCACAAGATGGCGAGGCACGACCCAACAGGCCTGGGCAGCGCACAACAAGAGCAATAACCCTTTCAGTGCCAGTGGAATATCCAGCAATCCAATAGCCAGGCCAGCCAAGGCCTGGACCACGACATAACCTGCCAACAGCCGGCGAGACGGCTGCCAGTGGCACTCGAAGCGCTTATTTTGGCTGGACACGGTCCAGGATCATGCGAACGATGCGTTGCAGGTCAGGATCTTCGGGCTCTTCACGCTGCATGAACCAGCCGAACATGTCCTGATCCTCGCACTCCAGCAATTTGACGTAGCGCGCCTTGTCTTCGGCATCCAGGCTCGAATAGACCTCCTTGACGAAGGGCACCAGCAGCACATCGAGCTCCAGCATGCCACGGCGGCTGTGCCAGAAAAGGCGGTTCAATTCGGTATCGTCGGCCATGCCAGAACTCCTGTGGAAAGTGGCGCAGTATAGCGGCCGATGCGACGTGAGGCACCCGCTGACAAGCTCGCCCCCCGCCTCTATGATGGCGGCTATACATTCAAGGCACAGACTGACGATGGCCACTCCAGCTTTTTTCTGCCCCCTCACACACGAAGGGGTGCTCGCCGTACGCGGCCCCGACGCCAGCAAATTCCTTCAGGGCCAGGTCACCTGCAACCTCAATTACCTCAACGAAAACACATCCAGCCTGGGTGCCCGCTGTACCCCCAAGGGGCGCATGCTATCCAGCTTTCGCGTATTGACGGTCGAAGGCGGCCTGCTGCTGGCAATGGCCCGAGAACTGGTCGAAAGCCAACTGACCGACCTGAAGAAGTACGCGGTCTTCTCCAAATCCGTGCTGAGCGACGAAAGCGCATCCTGGGCACGCTTCGGCCTGGCCGGGGCAAACGCAGCCCTCGCCGAGCTGGGCCTGGCCCTGCCTGAAGAACCCGGCAGCGTGGTGCGCAACGACATGCTGGTAGCAATCCGGATCGACAGTCAGCGGGCCGAACTCTGGGCCCCTGCCGAACAGGGTGAGGCCCTGGCCGCCCGCCTGGCCGCCCGATTGCCAGAAGCAACGCTCGACCAATGGCTGCTCGGCCAGGTACGCGCCGGTATCGGCCAGGTCTTCGGCGCTACCCGCGAGCTGTTCGTGCCACAGATGATCAATCTGCAGGCCGTAGGCGGCGTAAGCTTCAAGAAAGGCTGCTACACCGGCCAGGAAATCGTCGCGCGCATGCAGTACCTGGGCAAGCTCAAGCGACGCCTCAAGCGCTTGGGCCTGGATGCACAAGCGCCCATGGTCGGAACACAACTGTTCTCCCCGGTCCACGGTTCCAGCGTCGGCGAGGTCGTGCTCGCTGCGCCTGACGGCGAGCGCGCAGAACTGCTGGCCGTCCTTCAGGAGGACGCCGCCGAGGATGGCCGTATTCACGTCGGCAGCCTCGACGGTCCGGCCCTGAAATTGCTAGAGCTTCCTTATACCCTGGATGCCGATCGAGAAATCCAGCGCTGATTCGAGCAGAGTCGGGGTCACCGACCGTCCCAACACTTACAGCAGGACGCCCCAGGCAGCCTGAAAAGATTCAACGATCGAGAACAGACATGAGCAAGCTTGCCGAGAAAGTCCAGTTGGACCTGATCCACGCCATCGAAAACGATGAGCTGGTGCTACCGACCCTTCCCGAGGTGGCACTCAAGGTCCGCGAGGCTGCGGAAGATCCGAACATCAGCCCTCCGGCATTGAGCAAGGTCATCGGCAACGACGCCGCCCTGACCGCGCGCATCATCAAGGTGGTGAACAGCCCACTGCTGCGCACCAGCAAGGAAATCACCGATCTGCAGATGGCCGTGTCGCGCCTCGGTATCAACTACACCTGCAACCTGGCCACTGGCCTGGCGATGGAACAGATGTTCCAGGCGACCTCGGACGTCATCGACCGCAAGATGCGCGAAGTGTGGAACCGCAGTACGGAAGTCGCCGGCATCTGCCATGTCCTGTGCAAAACCTTCACCCGCCTGGCCGCCGACCAGGCGACCCTTGCCGGACTCGTGCATCAAATCGGCGTGCTACCGATCCTGACCTATGCCGAGGAGAACAACGAGCTACTCGCCGACTCCATCAGCCTCAACCACGTGATCGAGCGCATCCACCCACTGATCGGCGAGAAAATCCTGCGCACCTGGGACTTCCCGGAACACATCGCCATCGTCCCCGGCCAGTTCCTCGACTTCAGCCGCGACTCGGCCAAGACCGACTTCGTCGATATCGTTCAGGTTGCGACATTGCAGAGCTACCTGGGCAGCGATCATCCCTATACCCAACTGGACTGGGCGCAGATCCCCTCCTTCGCCAAGCTGGGACTCGACCCGCGTGTCGACGTACAGGAAGACGAAGACCTTTCTGCGGCCATGGAAGCCGCCACCAGCATGCTGCAGTAAGCCTGCGACCAGGGCCTGCCCTGCGCAGGACGGCAGGTCTTTACGGTGAGGGATAACCGATGCGCCAGTCAGTGCTGTTGTACGTTCTGCTGTTCGCCTGCTGCGTTCGGGCAGAAAGTATCCGCCTGACCAACGGCGAGTGGAGTCCTTACCTGGGGCAGAATCTGCCCTATTACGGCGTGGCCTCGCGCATCATCGAGGAAGCCTTCGCCCTCGAAGGGGTACAGGTACAGTGGGACTTCTATCCCTGGGCGCGTGCCCTGCTCACTGCCGAGCGCGGGCAAGCTGCCGGCTCGGCGGTCTGGCTGCGCAATGCCGAGCGTGCCCAGGCCTTCCTGATCAGCGAGCCGGTAATCGACAGCAGCTACTACCTGTTTCACCGCAAGGACCACCCGATCGACTGGCAACGCCTGCAAGACCTGCGGGGCCAGCGCCTGGCCGGAGTCATCGACTACGACTACGGCCAGGCACTACAGCGTGCGGAACACGACGGCAGCCTGTCGCTCCTGCGCATCGGCAGCGAGGAACAGGGGCTGCGCATGCTGCTGGCCGGCAGGATCGATGCCTTTCCGATCGACAAGGTCGTGGCCATGGATCTGCTGTACAACCGCTTCGAAAAAAGCCAACGCAGCCAGTTGACGTTCAGCCCTCGGCCGCTGTCCAGCGACACCCTGCATTTATTGCTGTCTCGTCGGCTATCGACAAACCAAACCTTGCTCGAACGCTTCAACCGGGGCCTGGAACGCCTGCGCAAAACGGGCAAGGTCAGCCGCTATCTACTGGATATCGAGCGGCCACTGAGCCGCACTCCATAGCGCTGAAATCCGACGCGACACGGCATTCTTTAGCGAATATTTCCTGCCGAACGATAAGCCGCTCGACTGTCTTAAGCTTTGCCATCCCTCGATGCCGAGCACAGCCATGTCCAAACGCCTGCGCGTTGCCCTTCTGCTCTTACTCATGACGACAGTTGCCGCCTGCAACCGCCTGGACCTGGGTTATCGCAACCTCGACTGGCTGATTCCCTGGGCGCTCGGTGATTACCTGAGCCTGGATGGCGAGCAGAAATCCTGGTTCAAGCCGCGCCTGCGCGAGCACCTCAAATGGCATTGCACCACTCAGTTGCCAGCGTATTCCGCCTGGCTGCAACGCACGCGCGAGCTGGTAGACAAGCCAAGCGTCACGATGGGCGATTTCAATGCCCAGTTCGACGATTTTCGCCACGCCATCGATGCCCTTGCCATGCAGGTCACACCCACGACCGTCGAACTGCTGCGCGGCCTGAGCGACAAACAGGTCGACGAGTTGCAGGGCAGGTTCGGTGAAGAGCGACAGAAAATGCACAAGGAATACCTGGAACTGGCCCTGGACAAGCAAGTCGATGAACGCTCCGAGCGCATGGAGGAACGACTCAAGCCCTGGTTCGGCAAGCTTTCGGCTGGGCAACGTCAACGTATCGGCCAGTGGTCGGCGAGCCTTGGCGAACAGAACCAGGCCTGGCTGGACAACCGCATCGTCTGGCAACGGCAATTGATCAGCGCCTTGCGTGAACGGAACCAGGACAGCTTCCCATCGCGAATCGCCCAACTCCTGCAGAAACGCCACGAGCTCTGGACGCCTGCCTATCGCCAGCAGTTCGAACGCTCGGAACAGGCTCTGGCCGAACTATTCGCCGACCTGTTCAACAGCGCCGATACCAGGCAACGCGAACACCTCAAGAAAAGCCTGGGCGACCTGCGCGACAACCTGGCCAACCTGAGTTGCCCGAAAGACTAGGTTCTGTTGACGATTCAGCTTGCACGGCTGCATGAACGGACGCTCGGCCAACCAGCGTTGCATGAAACGAGAAATTCGAATGGCCGCCGCAGCCTCAAAGCGGCGGCAGGCTCCAATCGATCGGTGCCAGGCCGCACTGTTCGAGGTACTTGTTAGCGCGACTGAAGTGGCCGTTGCCCAGGAAACCACGGTGGGCCGAGAGCGGCGAGGGATGGGCCGACTTGAGCACCAGATGGCGGGTCGTATCGATCAGGCGCTGCTTGCTCTGTGCGTGAGCGCCCCAGAGCAGGAATACCAGATTGCCCGGGCGGGCATTGACCACCTCGATGACCTTGTCGGTGAACGGCTGCCAGCCTTTGTTGGCATGCGAGCCCGCGTTGGCCTGCTCGACGGTCAGCGAGGTGTTGAGCAATAGCACGCCCTGCTCTGCCCAGCTTTGCAGGCAGCCATGCCTGGGAATATCGATGTTCAGGTCACGCTTGAGCTCCTTGAAGATATTCTGCAAGGATGGCGGGGCCGGCACGCCAGGCTGTACGGAGAAGCACAGGCCATGGGCCTGACCCGGGCCGTGATACGGGTCCTGGCCGATGATCACCACCTTGACCGCGTCCAGCGGTGTGGAATTCAGGGCATTGAAAATCATCGGTCCAGGCGGGAAGATCACCTTGCCAGCCGCCTTCTCTCTACGCAGGAAATCACCCAGGGCCGTCATGTAGGGCGCATCGAACTCATCGCGCAATGCCTGTTTCCAGCCTGGCTCGAGTTTGATGCGATCTTCTACGCTCATACCTGATCATCCCCAACGAAAAACGGCACGCTAAGCAAGCACACCAGGCAAGTCAAGGCTGCACGCCTGATGTCGCACGATAGTGAACCGGAGACTACATCCCATGGAAAGCCAAACCGAAGGCCTGAAGTACAGCCTCTACTTCAACTTTCTCAAGGGCGACGCCAAGGTTCCGCAGATGCCCGAGACGTCGCTACGCCTGCGCAAACTGCTGGCATCTGATCACGCCTCGCTGGAACAGGTCACCCGTTTGCTGCACGGTAATCCGCCACTGGCAGCCTACTTGCTGCAATTCGCCGAAAGCCCTCTGCTGCGGGGTGGACGCCCGGCCAGTAACCTGCAGGACGTCATCTCGCGCCTGGGCATGCAACGCCTGAACAACCTGGTGCTCACCTTCACCCTGCAGCACCTGTTCACCAAACAATCTCCGGTCCTGGTCAAAGTATTCCGCCAGCGCTGGAGCGCCTCGTTGCGCTGTGCCGCCCACGCTGCGTGCCTGGCACAAGCCTTCACCCGGATCGCCCTGGAGGACGCCATGCTTGCCGGCCTGATCCAGGATATCGGCAGCCTGCCCTTGCTGGACGAAATCGAAGACTGGGCAGGCCGGGTGCCCAGTGAAGAGAAACTGCAGGAACTGTGCGACAAGTTGTCTGCCGATACCGGAGTGATCGTCCTGACCACCTGGAAGCTGCCAGCCGAATTGGTCGATTGCGCCCGCCATCGCGACCATTGGCAACGTGAACATCAGCCCCCCGCCGACTTGATCGACCTGGTCCAGGTGGCCCTGCGCCTGAGTGCGCAGGAGCAGGACGATAGCAGCCTCGAGCTGTTGCCGGCATGGCGGCGCCTGCTGGGCGAGCGCGATCCGGTGGCGGTTCGCACGGAACTGGCTGACGGCATCCGACTCTGGTCAAGACTCCTGGGTGTAAAGTCATGAGCACAAGCAGCGGCCTGCTGGCGCTCGCATGGCACGCCGCTGGTCATCAACCCTTTCGCGAGAGCACTTCATGAGCACAGCCCTAGAAGCCTACAAACCCGGCCTGTTCGACCTGACCCACAAGCTGACCGTGGAAATCCACGGCCATACCGCCCTGATCACCATCAACCATCCGCCAGCCAACACCTGGGACCGGGATTCGCTGATCGGCCTGAAACAGGTGGTCGAGCACCTCAACCACGATGACGACATCTATGCCCTGGTGGTGACCGGCCAGGGCGGCAAGTTCTTTTCCGCCGGCGCCGACCTCAAGCTGTTCGCCGATGGAAACCGGGAACATGCCCGCGAGATGGCCCGGCGCTTCGGCGAAGCCTTCGAAACCCTGCGTGACTTCCGTGGCGTATCGATCGCCGCCATCAACGGCTATGCCATGGGCGGCGGCCTCGAGTGCGCCCTGGCCTGCGACCTGCGGATCGCCGAACAGCACGCCATGCTGGCCCTGCCGGAGGCCGCGGTAGGCCTGCTGCCCTGTGCCGGCGGCACCCAGGCACTGCCCTGGTTGGTCGGCGAAGGCTGGGCCAAGCGCATGATCCTCTGCGGCGAGCGCGTCGATGCGCAGACCGCCCTGCGCATCGGCCTGGTCGAACAGGTGGTCGACAGCGGCGAAGCCCGTGGCCATGCGTTGCTGCTCGCGGCCAAGGTCGCCCGCCAGAGCCCGGTCGCCATCCGTGCGATCAAGCCATTGCTGCAAGGTGCCCGCGAGCGCGCCCCGAATACCTGGCTCAGCGAGGAGCGCGAACGCTTCGTCGACCTGTTCGACGCCGAAGACACCCGTGAAGGCGTCAATGCCTTCCTGGAAAAACGCGAAGCCCACTGGCGCAACAAATAATAAGGATACCCATGAACGTGCACTTCGAAGAACGTGCGGGTTTGCACGGTTACCGCATCGGTCTCGCCAGCCTGGATGCGCCAAAGAGCCTCAACGCCCTGTCCCTGCCGATGATCGGCGCCCTGAGCGAACGCCTGCGGGAGTGGGCGGACGATGAGCAGATCGCTTGCGTGGTGCTGCGTGGCAACGGCGAACGAGCCTTTTGCGCGGGCGGTGACGTCGTGCAACTGGTCCATGAGTGCCGCGAGCACCTGGGGGAAGTTCCGCCCCTGGCGCGACGCTTCTTCGCCGCCGAATATCAACTCGACCACCAGCTTCACAGCTTTGCCAAGCCCCTCATCTGCTGGGGCCACGGCCATGTGCTCGGTGGCGGCATGGGCCTGCTGCAAGGCGCCAACATCCGCATCGTCACGCCAAGCAGTCGCCTGGGCATGCCGGAAATAAACATCGGCCTGTATCCGGATGTCGGCGCCAGTTGGTTCCTCAACCGCCTGCCGGGCAAGCTGGGCCTGTTTCTCGGCCTGACCGCCTCATCGATCAATGGCCGTGATGCGCTCGACCTTGGCCTGGCCGATCGCTTCCTGCGAGACGACCAGCAGGATGCCTTGCTGGAAGGCCTGGTCCAGCTCAACTGGCAAGAACAACCGGCCCTGCAACTCAATAGCCTGCTGCGCGCCCTGGCCAGCGATGCCCGCACGAGCCAGCCCGACGCACAATGGCTGCCGCGCCAGGCACGCATCGATGAGCTGCTCGATGTGACCGATGCAGCGTCTGCCTGGCGAGCGCTCAGCGCCTTGCAAAACGACGGTGACAGCTTGCTGGCCAGGGCAGCGCAGACCCTGGCCAATGGCTGCCCGGTCACCGCCAGCCTGGTCTGGCAACAATTGCGCCGAGCACGCTATCTGTCGCTGGCCGATGTCTTGCGCATGGAATACACCATGAGCCTGAACTGCTGCCGCCATCCGGAATTCGCCGAGGGCGTACGCGCGCGCCTGATCGACAAGGACCAACAGCCCCGCTGGCACTGGCCGGACATCGCCCATATCCCGCCAGCAGTGATCGAAGCCCACTTCCAGCCAGCCTGGGAGGGCGACCACCCACTCGCCCTACTATAAGGGCAGGCCGTCATTTCACGTGCCTGGCTTGCCGCTCGTAGCTTGCGGCTGAGTCTGCCTGTACGCCATCCGGCGAGCGCCGTACAATGCCGGCCACCGCTCAAGCAACCGACATAGCGACCCAACATGCGCACCAGTCAGTACCTGCTCTCGACCCTCAAAGAAACGCCCTCGGACGCCGTGGTCATCAGCCACCAGTTGATGCTGCGCGCCGGGATGATCCGCAAGCTGGCATCCGGCCTCTACACCTGGCTGCCACTTGGCCTGCGCGTGCTGCGCAAGGCCGAACGCATCGTGCGCGAAGAAATGGACGCCGCCGGCGCCCTGGAAGTGCTGATGCCGGCCATCCAGCCGGCCGAGCTGTGGCAGGAGTCCGGCCGCTGGGAGCAGTACGGCCCCGAGCTGCTGCGCATCAAGGACCGCCATGGCCGCGACTTCTGCGTCGGCCCGACCCACGAGGAAGTGATCACCGACCTGGCGCGCAACGAGTTGAACAGCTACAAGCAGTTGCCGATCAACATGTACCAGATCCAGACCAAGTTCCGTGACGAGATCCGTCCGCGCTTCGGCCTGATGCGCGGTCGAGAATTCATCATGAAGGACGCCTACTCCTTCCATGCCGACCAGGCCTCGCTGCAGGAAACCTACGACCGCATGCACCAGGCCTACTGCAACGTGTTCAGCCGCCTGGGCCTGAACTTCCGCCCGGTACAGGCCGACACCGGCTCCATCGGCGGCACCGGCTCCCACGAGTTCCACGTGCTGGCCGCCTCCGGTGAAGACGATATCGCCTTCAGCGATACTTCCGACTACGCCGCCAACATCGAGAAGGCCGAAGCCCTGCCGCGCGAGAAGAGCCGCCCGGCCGCGACCGAGGAACTGCGCCTGGTCGATACTCCCGACGCGAAAACCATCGCCGCGCTGGTCGAGGGCTACGGCCTGGCGATCGAAAAGACCATCAAGACCCTGATCGTGCACGCCGCCGAGGAAGGCAAGCTGATCGCCCTGGTGGTACGTGGCGACCACGAACTGAACGAAATCAAGGCGGCCAACCTGGAGCAGGTCGCCAGCCCGCTGACCATGGCCAGCGATGCCGAACTGCGCGCCGCCATCGGCGCCGGCGCCGGCTCCCTCGGTCCGCTGAACCTGCCGCTGCCGATCATCATCGACCGCTCGGTGGAGCTGATGAGCGACTTCGCCATCGGTGCCAACATCGACGACAAGCACTACTTCGGCGTGAACTGGGAACGCGACCTGCCGGTTCCTGCCGTCGCCGACCTGCGCAACGTCGTCGAGGGCGACCCGAGTCCGGATGGCCAGGGCACCCTGGTGATCAAGCGCGGCATCGAAGTCGGCCACATCTTCCAGCTCGGCACCAAGTACAGCGAAGCGCTGAAATGCACCGTGCTGGGCGAGAGCGGCAAGCCGATCACCCTGACCATGGGCTGCTACGGTATCGGCGTTTCCCGCGTAGTCGCCGCCGCCATCGAGCAGAACTGGGACGAGCGCGGCATCATCTGGAGCGACGCCCTGGCGCCATTCCAGGTCGCCCTGGTACCGATGAAGTACGAGAACGAAAGCGTGCGCCAGGCCACCGACGCCCTCTACGCCGAGCTGAGCGCAGCCGGCTACGACGTGCTGCTGGATGACCGTGACAAGAAGACCAGCCCCGGGGTGAAGTTCGCCGACATGGAGTTGATCGGCATTCCGCATCGCCTCGTCATCAGCGAGCGTGGCCTCGCCGAAGGCAATCTGGAATACAAGAGCCGTCGTGAACCCGAGCCGCAGTCCGTGCCGGCCAATGATGTGCTGAACTTCCTCGGAACCCGTATCGGACGCTGATTCACTCATCATGCACACGCCCCACCGTATAGGCGCCGCCCTGCTCGGCGCCCTGCTCCTCTCTGGCTGCGCCAACCACCTGCCTCAGCGCAGCGAGCAGGAGGAACGCATCGAGCGCAAGCTGCTCGATCACAGCCTGCAGATCGATGTGGGCGAGCCCAAGGTGCTGGAACTGCCACAGCGGCGCATCAGGATCAACGAACAGAAGACCTTCGAGGTCACCGAGTTCGAGGTCACCCGCCGCTATGACCGCTATACGCCCTACCAGCCCTGGCGCGAGGTCTACGAAATACCGCTGGGCGCAGTGGCCATCGTTGCCGGGGTCGGGGCCAACATTCTCAACGTGGCAATGCTCGGACGCCTGCCCGATACGGCAACCAAGGACTGGATCAGCTACGGCTTCGCCGGCATCAACCCGGCGATGAACGTCGAATCCAATGGCCGCTCCGAGCAGAACCTGGCAAGCATCGACGAGAAACAGCTCGACAAGCGCACCGAGTACTCCAGCCTGCCCTGGGCCGACCGGCCGGTTACGGTCAAGGCGGGCAACCAGACTCACGAGCTGACGACCGATCGCGGCGGTATCCTGCGCCTGAACCTGCTCGACGATCCGTTCGCCGAGCAGGACCTGCGCCAGGTCGGATCACTGCTGCTGAGCATCGAAGACCCGAGCGACGATACCCGCGCCGATGCGCCATTGCTGGTCAGCCACAACCTGCGCGGCAAGTTGCAGGAAGCCCACCGATTGATCTTCGACGACCTGGAGGACGACGAGGTCTACCAGTGGGTCCATCGGGTCAAGCGCCTGTCGGAACTGGGCCTGGAAGAAGAAGCCAGCGAACTGGAACAGAGCCTGATCGAACTGACCCGCAACGATCCGGAACTGCAGAAGGAGTTCCTCGGCAAGTTGATGAAGGATGCCGGGCGTCTGGCGGCCGATCCAGGCGAAGACCGGGAAGAGTAGCTCCAAGCCACGAGCAAAAGCCTGACTCTTGTTCATCTTGCTTTCACTTGGAGCTCGCCGCTGGCTTATCCCTCCTTGCGCAGTGCCTCCAAGCGCTCCAGCAACCCCGCCGCCGTCTGCTCGCCGACGCGTCGTTCGCGTAGCTTGCCTTTGCCATCGACGATGTAGGTCACGGGCAACACATCGTTATGGGGCAATCCATAGCGTTGCGCCGGATCGCTCGCCAATACGGTGAACGCGATCTTGAAGGTGTCGGCCGCATCGCGCAGCGCCTCGCCCTGCAAACCGTCGAAGTTGACCCCCAGGACTTGTGCGCCACGGCTCTTCAATTGCGCGTTGAGCGCGTTAAGCTCAGGTATCTCGGTGCGGCAGGGTATGCACCATTGAGCCCAATAATTGATGATCAGCCACTGGCCTTCGAATTGCGCTGCCGTTAACGTCTGACCATGTTGATCCATGCCCATGTCGTCGCTGCAGCCACTGACTAGAATTGCGGACAACAGACACGCCATTAACCGGAACCGCACTCCCATGTCCTTTTCCTCGTACGCACAGGGTTGATATGACGCTGGATGCCTCACGTCTCGATGTACCTGACCTTCTTGAAGAGAACAGCGTTCCCCTGGCCGATCTCGGCTGGCTGCTGAGCGAAGCGCGCGCCCAATCGACCGAACAAGGCCAGCAGCAGATGGCGGCGTTGTTGTTCCGCCTCAACCGCAGCGCCATGACCTTACTGGAAAGGCAGCGCGTGCTGCAAAGCTTCAGCGAAGAATACCGGCACTACGCGATGGCCTATCAGGGCCACGAGAAACCCTCGCGGGTCTTCCTGCGCCTGTGCGGCGAACTCGCCATTGGCTTCAAGCACCTGCTGCTACAGATCATGCAGAGCCGCCACCCCTCGCGCCCGCACCTGGCCTGGTGCCTGTACATGGCCGAGCATTTCGTGGTGCAGGCCCTGCTGCGTCATTACCAGCTCTATCAGGAGCCGCCAGCGAATCTCTGGCAAGACAGCCATACCCTGTATCACATCGCCGAACAGCAACAGTGCCTGGACGAACCCATCGCCGCAGCCTTCATCCCCGCCGCCGCCAACACCTTGCGTGGAATCTACCAGCAAGGGCTACTGCTGGCCCTCAGCGATCCGTTCCACCTGGAAGAAGGTGAATGCCTGCTGCTGTTCAGTGCCCTCACTCCTTTGGCGGCGCTTGCACGCCTCACGACCTGGGACGAGGAAGAAGAAAGCGAAGGACCGCTGGTCGACCTGAACAAGGCCCAGGCCTACCTGCTGCCCGAACCCATCACCGAACCCGCCAGCGACCAGTTGCGGCGCCTGGAACTGGGCCCGCTGCTGGTCGCCTTGAGCGACCCTGCGCCCCTGCAGAGCCAGGCCGAACACGAATTGCTCGACCGCATTCAGGTGCACTGGTCCGGGCGCCAGCGGCGCCGGCATTCACGCGCGGACTTCAACGTCACCTGCAACCTCGCGGTCGGCTTGCCGAGTATCCATGCACAACTGCTGGAAAAACGCCCGCCGATCAGCAGCGTGCAAATGCTCGACGCCAGCCCGGGCGGTGCCCGATTACTCTGTCCCGACGACCAGAGCGGGCAATTGCCCGTGGGCCAGTTGGTGCTGGTGCTGACCCATCGCGGCACACCAAGCCTGGCACTGGTCAGGTGGCGCCACTTGAATGCCGACGGCCTGCACCTTGGGCTCCGTTACCTGAAAGGCCTGCCCCGCCCGGCCTGGCTGAGACGCACGCCCAGCGCCCACACACACCCGGCGGTACTGCAAAGTACACCCGCGCCAGGCAGCAACTGGCACCATGGTTTGTGGCTGCCGACCGGGCAATTCGTCGAAGGGGAAAACCTCTGGCTGCAACTGGCCAACGTCAACAACCAGGCTGAACTGCCGCTGCCGGCCAGCAACCTGGAGACGCCTTCGGTGGCACGCTATCCGCTGCGCCTGGCCTGAGATCGTGACCAGGATCACACAAAGTGACGGCCAACCGCACATTTTCTGGGGACAAGGCGCACCTATAATCGATGCCCCCAAAGCAAACACAACGGAGACCGACTATGTCGCAGATCCCCGACTCGCTGATCGGCACGGTGCCTGCTGCCATCGTCGACGCGGCCATGGCGCACCGTGACAGCGGGATCGTCGAGTTCAACGTGGCCACCTGGCTGAGCCTGCCGGGACTGGCCGAGCTGCCCGTGTCACTACTGGTCAGCTACGTCGATGGGCGGCAGCAGCGCGAAATAATGGTCGACCACAGCACGATCAATAGCTATAAAAAAGTGATGCTTTCAGGCATCGCGCGTCTGCCAGTGAAACAGCGCATCGAAGACATGCAGATTCGCCTGCGCTGCGCCGTAACAGTGAAGAACCTGATCGTGGAAGAGCTGTTCGTGCAGCCCGTCGAGCTGCCTGGCGGCCAAGCCAAGCCAGCATTTGCCTGAAAGAATCAGGCGATATCAGCCTCCCTGGGCTGCTCGATCACCGCGGGCTCGGGCTGGGTAACCAGCAGCGACTGCGGCCAACGCGTGAACGTCAGCCCGGTGATGCGATTCAAGCGTTCCAGCGCGCCTTGCAAATCGCGCTCGTGCAGATGGATGACCTTGCGCTCCGTACTACTCATGATGCCTCCCAGCAACGGCTGAACGGTTGCCTCGAGGAATTAGCGAGAAATGTGCCAACCCCGATACAGATCGAGCGTAGCCGGAATCCGAGGAAGAGATCGTGCGCGAGGGAAGATAGAAGCGAACCTTAGCCTCGGCCAGGGTACTCCGAGCCCTCGTTGCCTGAAGCTGGCGGCTGCCAGTGCCAGGAACAAGACAATCCTTCCCAGCCGAAACTGACTTTTTTTGTCACTCCGCTGGGCGCTGCTCACCGCGCAGCCAGGTCGCCAGGCTTTCACCGAACAGCTCGGCCTTTTGTCGATCCAGCACCTTCAGGGCTTCGCGGAAGGCCGGATACCAGGCTTCATCGAGGTCATCCGGCAACTGGTCAGGCCGGGGAATCGGCCAGGGGCAGCGGACCAGCAGGGCATGCAGGCTGAAATGCTCGAGGTCGCGGCACAGCGCCCAGCCGTCGCCACCGCTGACTCGACAGACCAGATGCTCATCCTCGAGGAATTCGAGGATTTCCTCCCACTCATGCTCCTGCAGCAGCCAGCCTTCGCGCTGCACATCGCCATGGCGCAGTGCCTTGCCGCGCTGCTGCCCATCATGGAACAGGCGCAACAGCCCGAACAGCACCAGCACCCTGGGCAAGTTCTTGCGCCGCCACTCGTAGGAAGAAGACAGGTTGCACACCAGCTCGGCGCCGAACAGCACGATCAGCCAGGACACATAGACCCACAACAGGAACAACGGCACTGTGGCGAATGCGCCGTAGATCAACTGATAGCCCGGGAAGAAGCTGACGAAAAGGCGGAACAGCCACTTCGCCACCTCGAACAGCACGGCGGTGAACACCCCGCCCAGCAGCGCATCGCGCAGTGGCACACGGGTGTTCGGCACCGTCGCATAGATCAGGGTGAAGGCCGCCATGCTGGTGAGCAGCGGCGCGAAACGCAGCACCGTGCGCGCCTCGATCACCGCATTGGGACCCGACAGCAGCGACAGCGAAGTGATGTAGGTGCTGGCCGCGAAGCCGGCGCCGAGCAGCAGCGGGCCAAGGCTGAGGATCGCCCAGTACAGCAGGAAGCTGGACACGCCACGACGCGGTTCACGCACGCGCCAGATGGTGTTGAACGCCTTCTCGATGGTCAGCAGCATCATGAACGCGGTCATCGCCAGCAGCACCACCCCGACCCAGGTCAAGCGCCGCGCCTGGGTGATGAAGTCATGCAGGTAGCCCTGCACGGTCGCCCCCGACGAAGCGACGAAGTTGCGGAAGATGAAGCCCTGGATATCCTCGCCCATGCCCTGGAACGCGGGCACCGCGGAGAGGATGACGAAGGTCACGGTCATCATCGGCACGACGGCGAACAACGTGGTGTAGGTCAGACCGGCAGCCGCCTGCATCGCCCGATCGGCGAAAAAACGCCGCAGCAGGAAACGCCAGAAATCCACGGTTTCGACCATGCGTTGCCGCATCATTGCTCCTTAACGCTTGAATGAGACTCGCCATACCGGCACTCAGGCACCAGCGGGCGACCAGGGTTCCGTCGCGGCGAAACGCCACAGCCCCGGTCGCCTGCCGTGGCGAGACGCGTAGAATAGCGCCCACCCTAGGCCTGAGGCGACCTGTCCATGACCGATCTGACGCTCTATCACAACCCGCGCTGCTCGAAATCCCGTGGTGCCCTGGAAATTCTCGAGGCACGCGGCCTGGCGCCGAGCATCGTGCGCTACCTGGAAAGCCCGCCCAGCGCCGCCGAACTGCGCGCCCTGCTTGGCAAGCTCGGTCTCGGCGCCCGCCAGTTGCTGCGTACCGGCGAAGACGAATACCGCGAATTGAACCTGGCCGACAACGGCCTGAGCGACGAACAGTTGATCGACGCCATGAGCAAGCATCCCAAGCTGATCGAGCGCCCCATTCTCGTCGTCGGCGACAAGGCGGTGATCGGCCGGCCGCCAGAGAAAGTGCTGGAGCTGCTGCCATGAGCGCGCCCTACATCCTGGTCCTCTACTACAGCCGCCATGGCGCCACCGCCGAGATGGCCCGGCAGATCGCCCGGGGCGTCGAAAGCGCGGGCGTGGAAGCCCGCCTGCGCACGGTCCCGGGGGTATCGGCGGATTGCGAAACAACTGCGCCGAACGTGCCGGAAGACGGCGCGCCCTACGCCAGCCTTGACGATCTCAAGCATTGCTCGGGCCTGGCCCTGGGCAGCCCGACACGCTTCGGCAACATGGCCGCACCGCTCAAATACTTCCTCGACGGCAGCAGCGGCCTGTGGCTGACCGGCGAACTGGTCGGCAAACCGGCCGGCGTGTTCACGGCGACCTCCAGCCTGCACGGCGGCCAGGAAAGCACCCTGCTGTCGATGATGCTGCCGCTGCTGCATCACGGCATGCTCGTCTGCGGCCTCCCCTACAGCGAAAGCGCCCTGCTGGAAACCCGTGGCGGCGGCACCCCCTATGGCCCCAGCCATCACGCCGGCAGCGATGGCAAGCGGCCGCTCGACGAACACGAGACCAGCCTGTGCCGTGCCCTGGGCAAACGCCTGGCAACCACCGCCGCGCAACTGGAGCGCAAACGTGGCTAGACGCGACAACCCCCTGCCCAGCCCCGACTGGCTGCAACCACGGGTGCGACTGAGCCGCGCCCTGAGCCTGTTCAGCTTTGCCGCCCTGGTCGTGCTGCTGGTGATCTGGAGCCTGGTCGCCGACCTGCATGGCGCACGCGCCTGGGTCATCGCCAGCGTCCAGTTGCTGCCCCTGGCGATCCTCGCTCCCGGACTGATCGCCGCCAGCCCTCGGGCCCACGCCTGGACCTGCTTCGTCGTCAACCTCTACTTCATCCAGGGCGTGCAAGCAGCCTTCGACCCCGCCAACGCAGTGTTCGGCTTTCTCGAGTCGATCATCAGCGCCAGCCTGTTCTGCACGGCCCTGCTGTATACGCGCTGGCGTTTTCAGTACGAGCGGGCAACGTCGGCCAACGCGCAATGACGTGACAGGGCCAGACCCGGCCCTGCTGTCGATGAGCCGGGCGGTCGCCCTCCCCTCGCCGGCCAGCCCAGGCCAGCGCCCATAAGCAAAAGGGATACCTGCTTAAAGATTTCCCAGAGGCATGCCCAGGCATCGCGGGCTTACAGTCGCCCCACGCCATGCAATGGCGAGGGTGGTTCCCTGTGGGCATCGGCTTTTCGACGCCCGCGGAACTTCACCACGACAAGAACAAAAGGTGAACGAACATGCTCAACAAACCTGTCGACGTCAAAGACTGGATCGACAATCGTCCGGTCTCGGCCTATCAATGGCTGATCCTTGCCCTGTGTTTCCTGATCGTCCTGTTCGATGGCTTCGACGTCGCGGTGATGGGCTTCATCGCCCCATCGCTGATGCAGGAATGGGGCTTGTCCCGCGCGGCCTTCGGCCCGGTGATGAGTGCCGGCATGGTCGGCCTGGCCATCGGCGCGCTGACCGCCGGCCCCTATGCCGACCGTATCGGTCGCAAGCGCGTACTGTTGATCGCCGTCACCTGCTTCAGCCTGCTCACCGTAGCCTGTGCCTTCGCGCGGAACCCCATCGAGCTGGCGGTGCTGCGCCTGTTGACCGGCGTTGCCCTGGGCGCGGCACTGCCCAACACCACCACGCTGCTGTCCGAGTACCTGCCCGAGCGCAGCCGCTCGTTCCTGATCACCGTGATGTTCACCGGTTTCAACCTGGGCTCCGGCCTCGGCGGTTTTCTGGCCGCCTGGCTGATCCCTAACCATGGCTGGCACGCGGTATTGCTGGCCGGCGGTATCCTGCCGCTGATCCTGCTGCCATTGCTGTGGCTGCTCCTGCCCGAGTCGGCCCGCTTCCTTGCCGCTCGCCAGGCACCCTCGCAGCGGATCGCCGCCGCCCTGGGCAAACTCGGCGGCCGTTTCGCCGAGGGCACCCGCTTTACCGTCAGCGAGCCGCCCCTGCAGCACAAGGCGCCGGTGCGCATGCTGTTCATCGAGCGTTATCGCCTCGGCACCCTGGCGCTGTGGACCACCTATTTCATGGGCCTGGTGGTGATCTACCTGACCATGGGCTGGCTGCCGACCCTGCTGCGCGATGCGGGCCTGTCCATCGAGCGCGCCGCCACCATCACCGGGCTGTTCCAGATCGGCGGTACCGTGGGCGCCCTCGTCGTGGGCTGGATCATGGACAGGCAAAACCCCAACCGGGTGATCGCCATCGCCTACGCCTTCGGCGGCGTGTGCATCCTGTCGCTGGGCAGCATGGGCCTGGAGTCCAGCCTGCTGGCGGTGGGCGTGGCCCTTGCCGGGTTCTGCATGAGCGGGGCGCAGACCGGCCTGAATGCCTTCGCCCCTGGTTACTATCCGACCGAATTCCGCGCCACCGGCGTGAGCTGGATGCTCGGTATCGGGCGTTTCGGCGGCATCTTCGGTTCACTCATCGGCGGCGCGATCCTCGGCTTCGGTTTTGGCGTACCCGTCCTGTTCACCGTCCTCGGCCTGCCGGCATTCGTCGCGGCGCTGGCGATCCTGGCCAACGGCCACGCCCGCCGTCGCGCCGCACAAACCCTGGTCGCGCAATAACCTGAATCCAAGGAGTTCGCATGGCACGCATCATTGGTGGCCTCGCCGTTTCACATACACCGACCATCGGTTTCGCGGTCGACCACGACAAGCAGGAAGAAGCCGCCTGGGCGCCGATCTTCAAGAGTTTCGAGCCGATCCGCGCCTGGCTCGAAGAACGTCAGCCCGACGTGCTGTTCTACATTTTCAACGACCACATCACCTCGTTCTTCTTCGACCACTACGGCGCCTTCAGCCTTGGCGTGGACGAGCGCTACGAGGTCGCCGACGAAGGTGGCGAGCCGCGCCAGTTGCCAGCGATCGGCGGACACGCGGCGCTGTCGCGGCATATCGGTGAAAGCCTGATGGCCGATGAGTTCGACATGAGCTTCTTCCGCGACAAGCCGCTGGATCATGGTTTCTTCTCGCCGATGTCGGCGCTGCTGCCTTACGCAAACGGCTGGCCATTGCAGATCGTGCCGCTGCAGATCGGCGTGCTGCAGTTCCCGATCCCTACCGCACGCCGTTGCTACAAGCTGGGCCAGGCGCTGCGCCGGGCCATCGAGAGCTACCCGGAAGACCTCAAGGTCGCCATCGTCGCCACCGGCGGCGTGTCGCACCAGGTCCACGGCGAGCGTTGCGGCTTCAACAACCCGGAGTGGGACGCTCAGTTCCTCGACCTGCTGGTCAACGACCCCGAGCGCCTGACCGGGATGACCCAGGCCGAATACGCCACCCTCGGCGGCATGGAGGGTGCCGAGGTGATCATGTGGCTGATCATGCGCGGCGCCCTCTCCGCCCAGGTGAACAAGCTGCACCAGGATTACTACCTGCCCTCGATGACCGGTATCGCCACGCTGATTCTGGAAAACCAGGATCGCCCGGTGCCGGCGCCGGTCCACGAACGCCATCGCCAGCACATGCGCCAGCAACTGGCCGGCGCCGAACACCTGCAAGGCACTTACCCCTACACCCTGGAGCGCAGCGCCAAGGGCTACCGGATCAACAAGTTCCTGCACCGGATGATCGAGCCGCAGTGGCGCCTGCGCTTTCTCGAAGAGCCGGAGGCGCTGTTCGAGGAGGCCGCGCTCAACGAGGAAGAACGCGACCTGCTACGCCGCCGCGATTGGCGCGGGCTGATCCACTACGGGGCGATCTTCTTCGTCCTGGAGAAACTCGCCGCGGTGGTCGGCACGTCCAACCTGAACATCTACGCCGCCATGCGTGGCCAGAGCCTGGAGGACTTCATGAAGACGCGTAACCAGCAGGTGACCTACTCGGTGGCCGGCAAACGCTGAAAGACTGGCTTATTCGAAGTTCGCCTGCTCGCTGATGACCTCACGAACACAGGTCATCAATGCCGCCGCGACAGGCGAATGCAGACAGCCATTGCGATAAGTCATGCCGATGGGGCGGGTCGTGTCGTTCAGTTGCAACGGCAACGCACACAACTCGCCCGAGTCGATCTCGTACTCCAGTTGGTGCGTGGAGACAGCGGCCAGCATATCCGACTCCAGCAGCAGCCCACGGATGATCGCCAGGTCGCCACTTTCCACCACCGGCCAGGGCGCGGCCATGCCGGACGCTTCGAAGCGCGCATCCAGCAAGTGGCGCGCCGGCGAGCCGGCGCGCGGCAGCACCCAGCGCGCCCGTTCCAGGTCGGCCAGCATCACCTCGCGCTGCAACAAGGGGTGGCCCTTGCGCGCCAGCAGCAACATTTCCTCGGTGAGCAGCGCCTCGCCAGTCAGGTCACTGGCGTAGTCGGCCGAGCGCACGGCGCCAAAGACGAAATCCACATCCCCCGCCCGCAACTCGGTGGCCAGCAGGTCGAACGGGCTTTCATTGGTGATCACTCTGACGCCTGGATGCATACGGGTCAGCCGCACGATGGCTTCAGGCAGGATGCGCGTCCGTCCCAGCGGTAATGCACCGACGTGCACCACCCCACTGAGACTGCCGCGCATGGCGCTGAGATCGCTGTGGATATGGCGCAACTCGTTCAGCGCGCGGCGGATCGGGAAGACGATCTCGTGGCTGGCCCGGGTCGGCTGCAGGCCACGCGGCGTACGCTCGAACAATGACACGCCACAGCCCCCTTCCAGCACCTTGAGCGCCGAACTGACGGCCGGCTGGCTGAGGCCGAAGTGGCTGGCCACGGTCTGCATGTGGCGGGTCTCGCAGAGCTTGACGAAAATCTCCAGGCGGCGTGCCTGGAACAGGTACAGCGGCTCGACTGGCGCGGCGCCGAGCAGGCGCGGAACCTCATCCAGCTCGGCCAGCACGCGGCGCGCGCGCGGCAGTACACAGTTGCCGTATTCGGTCAGGCGCATGCCATTGGCGTGGCGTTCGAACAGCAGCGCATCCAGCCAGATCTCCAATTCGGAAATGGCCCGGGTGACCACCGACTGGGCCCGGAACAGCGCCTCGCTGGCCCGCGACACGCTGCCGAGGTCGGCCACCCGCACGAACGCGCGGACCTGCATCAGGCTGGGTAGCGCTTCGCGCTCCATTCTTCGGCTCCCGCCACATAAGTTTCGGCCATGGTAGCGCCACAGCCCCGGAACGCGGGACTATGCGCCGCAACAACGCACACCTCAATAAATAAAACGCATACCCGTACAAGGTGAATGCATTAGTCCGCCCCGGCCCCCGATGACATCCTGCCGTCATCCCCCGCAGGAGCTACCGAACATGCAATCACTGGAAAAATCCGCCCTGGTGGTCAGTGCCCACTCCGCCGACTTCGTCTGGCGCGCCGGTGGCGCCATCGCCCAGCACGCCGCCCAGGGCTATGCCGTGCACATCGTCTGCCTGTCCTTTGGCGAGCGTGGTGAATCGGCCAAACTGTGGCGCAAGGGCGAGATGAGCGAAGCCAAGGTCAAGGCCGCGCGCCGTGAGGAAGCCCAGGCGGCTGCCGACATTCTGGGCGCCAGTGTCGAGTTCTTCGATATCGGCGACTACCCGATGCGCGCCGACACCGATGTGCTGTTCCGCCTCGCCGACGTCTACCGCCGCGTGCAGCCCGAGTTCGTCCTCACCCACTCGCTGAAAGACCCGTACAACTACGACCACCCGCTGGCCACCAACCTGGCCCAGGAAGCGCGCATCATCGCCCAGGCCGAAGGCTACAAACCTGGCGAGAAAATCATCGGTGCACCGCCGGTGTATTGCTTCGAACCGCACCAGCCCGAGCAGTGCGAATGGCGCCCGGACACCTTCCTCGACATCACCGAGGTCTGGGACAAGAAATACGCCGCCATCCAGTGCATGGCCGGCCAGGAACACCTGTGGGAGTACTACACCCGCGTCGCCCTGCAACGCGGCGTGCAGGCCAAGCGCAACGTCGGCATCGCCAGCACCCGCAACATCGTCTACGCGGAAGGCTTCCAGAGCATCTTCCCACGCGTCACGGAGAACCTGGCATGAGCGCCCTGATCGGCAAGACCGGCATCGTCGTGCGCAACATCCCCCGTGCGCAGCAGGCAATCATCGACGCCCTCGGCCGCCTCGGCGTGGCCACGGTGCACGAAGCACAAGGTCGCAAAGGCCTGTTGCACAGCGCTATTCGTCCGATCCAGCAAGGCACGAGCCTGGCCGGCACGGCAGTGACCGTGCTGGTCGCACCAGGGGACAACTGGATGTTCCACGTCGCCGTCGAGCAATGCCGCCCCGGCGACCTGCTGGTCGTCGCACCCAGTTCGCCGTGCACCGACGGTTACTTCGGCGACCTGCTCGCCACCTCGCTGAAGGCGCGCGGCGTGCGCGCCCTGGTGATCGAGGCCGGCATCCGCGACAGCCATACCTTGCGCGAGATGGGCTTCCCGGTCTGGTCGAAGGCGATCAGCGCCCAGGGCACGGTCAAGGAGACCCTCGGCTCGGTGAACCTGCCACTGGTGTGTGGCGGGCAACTGGTCAATCCGGGCGACATCGTGATCGCCGACGACGATGGCGTGGTCGTGGTCCGCCACGACGAAGCCGAGCAGGTGCTGCAAGCCGCCAGCAAACGCGCCGACCTCGAAGAGCAGAAACGCCTGCGCCTGGCCGCCGGCGAGCTGGGCCTGGACATCTACGCCATGCGCCCGCGCCTCGCCGAGAAGGGCTTGCGCTACGTCGACAGCCTCATTGATCTGGACGACTGAGCGATGAGCCAGACCCGCATTCCCTGCCTGCTGATGCGCGGCGGCACATCCAAGGGCGCCTATTTCCTCGCCGACGATCTGCCGAGCGATCCGGCGCTGCGCGACCAGGTGCTGCTGGCGGTGATGGGTTCGCCGGACACGCGCCAGATCGATGGCATCGGCGGCGCCGATTCGCTGACCAGCAAGGTGGCGATCGTCCGCCGCTCGACACGCGACGACGCCGATGTCGATTACCTGTTCGCCCAGGTGCTGGTCGAGGAAGCGCGGGTCGACTATGGCCAGAATTGCGGCAACATCCTCGCCGCTGTCGGCCCCTTCGCCATCGAGCGCGGGCTGCTGCCAGCCGGCGATGCCCAGACCTGGGTGCGCATCTTCATGGAAAACAGCGGGCAGGTCGCCACCGCCCAGGTCGCCACCCCCGGCGGCGTGGTCGAGTACGCCGGCGACACCGTCATCGACGGCGTGCCCGGCGGCGCCGCGCCGCTGGTCGTGGAGTTCGCCGATATCGCCGGTTCCAGTTGCGGTGCGCTGCTGCCGACCGGCCATGTCCGTGATCGTTTCGATGGCATCGAGGTCACCTGTATCGACAACGGCATGCCGGTGATCCTGCTGCGCGCCGAAGACCTGGGGCGCAGCGGCTACGAAAGCCGCGAGGAACTGGAGGCCGACGCAGAACTGAAGGCCAGGCTGGAATCCATTCGCCTGCAGGCCGGGCCGCGCATGAACCTTGGCGACGTCAGCCAGCGCAACGTGCCGAAGATGTGCCTGGTCTCGACGCCACGCCATGGTGGCGCGCTGAATACCCGCTCGTTCATCCCGCATCACTGCCACGCCTCCATCGGCGTGTTCGGCGCGGTCAGCGCGGCGACGGCCTGCCTGGTCGCCGACTCGGTGGTGCAAGCCGTGGCCAGTCCGGGCGAGGGCGAATATCGCCGCCTCTCGATCGAACACCCCAGTGGCGAGTTCAGCGTAGCGTTTCGCCTGCATGGCGAGCAGATCGTCGGTTGCGGGCTGGTGCGCACGGCGCGGCTGCTGTTCGACGGCCAGGTGTGCATCCCACGCAAGGTGTGGACCGGTCGGCGCTAGGCCGGCCCCTGGCCGCTTGCCGGGCGCTAGCCAGTACCGAAGCCCCGGGCGCTCGACAACGGCTTCGCTGCGAGCCTCTGGCGCCCTCGCCTCCCAGGCGCCCCCAGCGCCCAGCCGCTCACTGGCAATCAGGCAAGCGCTGTATGCACCGGCGCAATAAAAATCCCTGAAACGCAGGTGTACACTGCGCCCATGCGATGCTGCAATGCTTGGCTCAGCGCTGCCACACTTACGCAATCTCCAGACGGCGACCCACCATGATCGAAGTAACCGAATGCTCCATTGCCGAATTGCGCGATGCGCTCGTATCCGGAAAGGCCACGGCCGTGCAACTGGTCGAAGCCTATCTCGCCCGGATCGACGCCTATGATGGCCCCGATACCGACACCGCGCTCAACGCCGTGGTCGTACGCAATCCGGATGCCTTGAAGGAAGCGGCAGACGCGGATGCCCGCCGCGCCCGTGGCGAGACCCTGGGGCCGCTCGATGGCATCCCTTATACGGCCAAGGACAGTTACCTGGTAAAAGGCCTGACCGCTGCCTCGGGAAGCCCGGCGTTCAAGGAACTGGTCGCCCATCGCGACGCCTTCACCATCGAGCGTCTGCGTGCTGCGGGCGCCATCTGCCTGGGCAAGACCAACATGCCGCCGATGGCTAACGGCGGCATGCAACGCGGTGTCTATGGCCGCGCGGAAAGCCCGTACAACGCCGCTTACCTGACCGCCCCTTTCGCCTCCGGCTCGTCCAACGGCGCCGGTACGGCCACGGCAGCCAGCTTTTGCGCCTTCGGCCTGGCCGAGGAAACCTGGTCCAGCGGGCGTGGCCCGGCCTCCAACAACGGCCTGTGTGCCTATACCCCGTCGCGCGGCGTGATTTCCGTGCGCGGCAACTGGCCGCTGACACCGACCATGGACGTGGTGGTGCCCTATGCCCGGACCATGGCCGACCTGCTGGAAGTGCTCGACGTGGTGGTCGCCGATGACCCGGACAAGTCCGGCGACCTCTGGCGCCTGCAGCCCTGGGTGGCGATCCCGAGCGCCTCGTCGGTGCGCCCGGCCTCCTACCTCGAACTGGCCGTCGACGCATCGGCCCTCTCGGGCAAGCGCTTCGGCGTGCCCCGCATGTTCATCAACCAGGACAGCGCGGCCGGAACCAGCGAGAAGCCCGGGATCGGCGGCCCGACCGGGCAGCGTATCGACACCCGCGCCTCGGTCATCGCCCTCTGGGAGGATGCCCGCCATGCCCTGGAGGCCGCTGGTGCGACGGTGGTCGAAGTGGATTTCCCGCTGGTTTCCAACTGCGAGGGCGACCGCCCCGGTGCGCCAACCGTATTCAACCGTGGGCTGGTCTCCCGGGAGTTCCTGCATGACGAACTCTGGGAACTGTCGGCCTGGGGGTTCGACGACTTCCTGCGGGTCAACGGCGATCCCAGGCTGAATCGCCTGGCCGACGTCGATGGCCCACGGATATTCCCCCACGACCCCGGCACCCTGCCCAACCGCGAGGACGACCTGGCCGCTGGCATGGACGAATACGTGCGCATGGCCCAGCGCGGCATCAAGACCTGGGACCAGATCGCGACCCTGCCGGACGGCCTGCGCGGCCTGGAACAGACCCGCAAGATCGACCTCGAGGACTGGCTGCAGGAACATGGCCTGGACGCGGTGCTCTTCCCCACCGTGGCCGACGTTGGCCCGGCGGATGCGGACGTCAACCCGGCTTCCGCCGACATCGCCTGGAGCAACGGCATCTGGGTCGCCAACGGCAACCTGGCGATCCGTCACCTCGGCGTGCCGACGGTGACCGTCCCCATGGGCATCATGGAGGACATCGGCATGCCGGTCGGCCTGACCTTCGCTGGCCGCGCCTATGACGACTCGGCGCTGCTGCGTTTCGCCGCCGCCTATGAATCGACTGGCTCCAGGCGCGTCATCCCGCCGCGCACGCCGCCGCTGAAGCGCGCTTGAGCGGCGAACGCACCGCGCATCAGCGCTTGCTGATCACCGACAGGGTGTTGCCATGGAAGAACGCCGGCGTGCGCCAGCGGGCGAACAGCATCAGCACCAGGCCGAGCAGCAGGATCACCACGGCGATGATGAACACCAGGCCGATGCCGCCGATGTGCGAGCCGCTGCCGAACGCCGGGGACATACTGTCGATGACGGTTCGCCAGAAGATCACCGAGAGCATCGTCGCGCCCAGCAGCGGGCACAGGCCACGCATGAAGAAATGCCGCAGGCTGTCGAACAGGCTGTGGCGGAAATACCAGACGCAGGCGAAGGCCGTCAGCGAGTAGTAGAAGCAAATCATCATGCCCAGGGCCGTGATGGTGTCGGCCAGCACATTGTCGCTCAGGGTACGCATGGTCACGTAGAACGCGCCGGTGGCGATGCCGGCGGCGACAGTGGCGTAGCGTGGCGTGCGCGAACGTGGGCAGATGCTGGCGAAGCGCTGCGAGACCGCGCCGTAGTAGCCCATGGCGAGCAAGGTGCGCGCCGGCGAAATGAAGGTCGATTGCAGCGATGCGGCCGTGCTGGCCAATACGGCGATGGACATCAGGATCGCCAGCGGGCCCATCACCGGACCGGCCAGGTGGGCGAAGACGTTCTCCTGGATCTCGGGATTGCCCAGGCCCAGGCCGTCTTCGCCAATGCCGGCAAACTGCAGGGTGGCGGCCGCGGTGAACAGATACAGCGCGAGGATCACCAGCACCGTCAGGGTCGCCGCGCGTCCGGGCACCTTCTCGCTGCCGACCGACTCCTCGCTCACGGTCAGGCACAGGTCCCAGCCCCAGAAAATGAAGATCGACAGCGACAGCCCGGCGGCGAAGGCCGAGAACGAATCGATGTTGAACGGGTTGAACCACTCGGGATGGAACACGACCGGAGCCGACTCCGGCGCGGCATTGAACGCGGCGATGGAAAAACCGATCAGCACCGCCAACTGCAACGCGACCAGGCCATACTGCACGCCCATGGTCATGCCGATGCCACGGCAACTGATCCACACCGCCAGGGCGATGAAGGCGCAACAGGTGACGATGTTCAGCAGAAGGTTGTGGCGCAGATCGGCCAGCTCGCTCCAGCCGGTGAGCTGGGAAAGGAACAGATAGAAGAAATCCACCGCCACGCCGGCCAGGTTGGAAAGAACGATGGTGGTGGCGGTCACCAGCCCCCAGCCGCCGATCCAGCCGATCATCGGCCCGAAGGCCCGTGCCGACCAGGTGAACGATGTGCCGCTGTCGGGCTCGGCCGCATTCAGCTCGCGGTAGCCCAGGGCAACCAGCAGCATCGGCAGGAAGCCGACGATGAACACAGCGGGAAGGTAGACGCCCACTTCGCGCACCGTGGGCCCTAGCGCCCCGGTCAGGGTGTAGACCGGGGCGATGGTGGAAATCCCCAGCACCACGCAGGCGAACAGGCCGACCTTGCCCTGCGCCAGGCCCTTGGCGGAATGCGTGTCGGCCGCAGCGGCCGACTCCTTGCTCTGGCCGGCCCCGGCCAACCCGCTGTATTCACTCATAAGCCTCTGCTTCCTTTTGGAATTATTTTCAGAGCCGCTTCAACGCCCGGGAAACAGGCTCATGATGCCCGGCGCGTCTCGGCGTAATCCTGGCAGGCCTCCTTGAAGGCCTGGAACAACGCCAGCGATTGAGGGTTGTCGTTGAAGCGCCACTCGGGGTGCCATTGCACGCCGACAGCGAAACCCGGCGCATCGCGTACCGACACCGCTTCCACCAGGCCATCCGGCGCCACGGCCTCGACCCGCAACGGCGCGGCCAGGCGGTCGATGCCCTGGCTGTGCAACGAGTTGACCTGGAACTCGAGCGGCAAACCGAGTCCTTCGAATACCCCGCCGGCCTGCACCTTGACCGCATGCCGCGGTGCGTACTGCTCGGCCAGCGATTCGCTCTGCGGTTCGCGGTGATCGAGATAACCCGGCAGTTCCTGTACGCGCTGATGCAGCGTGCCGCCGAGGGTCACGTTGAGTTCCTGAAAGCCACGGCAGATGCAGAACACCGGCACGCCCCTGGCGATGGCCAGGCGCAGCAGCGGCAAGGTATTGGCATCACGCTCGGCGTCATGCTGGGTGCCTTCGAGGCTCGACGCACCCTGGTAATGGCGCGGCTCGATGTTGGACGGCGAGCCGGTGAACAGCAGGCCATCGAGGTTCGCCAGCAGTTGCCGCGGATCGCTCGGCACGCTGCGCGCCGGCAGCACCAGCGGCAGGCCGGCATGCGCCGCCGCCTCGACGTATTTGTCGCCGACGGTATGCGAGTCGTACTTGCCGAGCCGTTGCCGGCAGGCGGTAACGCCGATCAGGGGTAGACGGGACATGGTCATCCTCCGCAATCAAATACCCAGCCGGTCACGCAGCTGGTAGTAGGCCGCGCCCAGGGCGGTGAACGGTACGCGCAACAATTGCCCGCCCGGGAACGGGTAATGCGGCAGACCGGCGAATGCGTCGAAGCGCTCGGCCTGGCTGCGCAGGGCCTCGGCCAGCACCTTGCCGGCGAGGTGGGTGTAGGTCACGCCATGGCCGCTACAACCCTGGGAGTAGTAGATGTTGTCGCCGATGCGGCCGACCTGCGGCAAACGCGACAGGGTCAGCAGGAAGTTGCCGGTCCAGGTGAAGTCGATCTTCACGCCCTTCAGTTGCGGGAAGGTCTTGAGCATCTTCGGCCGGATGATCGCCTCGATATCCGCCGGGTCGCGCGCACCGTAGACCACGCCGCCGCCATAGATCAGGCGCTTGTCGGCGGTCAGGCGGAAGTAGTCGAGCAGGTAGTTGCAGTCCTCGACGCAGTAGTCCTGCGGCAACAGGCTGTGCGCCAGTTCGTCGGACAGCGGCTCGGTGGTGAGCACCTGGGTGCCGCACGGCATCGACTTGGCCGCCAGCTCAGGCACCAGGCCGCCGAGATAGGCATTGCCGGCGACCACCACGAACTTGGCGCGCACCTGTCCCTGCGCGGTATGCACCACCGGGCGCTCGCCACGCTCGATACGCGTCGCTGCGCTTTGTTCGTAGATCGCGCCGCCCAGGGACGCCACCGCCGCCGCCTCGCCCAGGGCCAGGTTGAGCGGGTGGATATGCCCGCCACTCATGTCGAGCATGCCGCCGACGTAGCGCTCGCTACCGACCACCTCGCGGATGCGGCGTTCGTCCAGCAACTCCAGCTGGGTATGGCCGTAGCGCTCCCAGAGTTTCTTCTGCGCTTCGAGATGGCCGAGCTGCTTGGGGGTGATGGCCGCGAATACGCCGCCGTCCTTCAGATCGCAGTCGATGCCATAGCGGGCCACCCGCTCGCGGATGATGCGCCCGCCCTCGAAGGCCATTTCGCCCAGCAGTTGCGCTTGCCGCGCGCCGACCTGGCGTTCGATGACATCGATGTCGCGGCTGTAGCTGTTGACGATCTGCCCGCCGTTGCGTCCCGAGGCGCCGAAACCGACCCGCGCGGCTTCCAGCAGCGTCACGCTGAAACCGTTCTCCAGCAGGAACAGTGCGGTGGACAAGCCGGTATAGCCGGCGCCGATGATGCAGACGTCGCTCTCCACCGCTTCGGCGAGGCGCGGATATTGCGTCTGCTGGTTGCGCGACGCGGCGTAGTAGCTGGCTACGTGATGACTCATAGGTGACTCCTTGACGAGCGGACCGGCCTCACAGCCTGATCCAGGTCGCTTTCAATTCCGTGTACTTGTCGAAAGCGTGCAGGGACTTGTCGCGGCCATTGCCGGACTGCTTGAAACCACCGAACGGCGCGGTCATGTCGCCACCGTCGTACTGGTTGACCCACACACTGCCCGCCCGCAGGGCACGCGCCACGCGGTGGGCGCGCGACAGGTCGCGGGTCCAGAGCGCGGCGGCCAGGCCGTATGGCGTGTCGTTGGCGATACGCACGGCTTCTTCTTCGCTGTCGAAATCGATCACCGACAGCACCGGCCCGAAAATCTCTTCCCTGGCGATACGCATGGCGTTATCCACGCCGTCGAAGATTGTCGGCTCGATGTAGCTGCCGCCGGTTTCCTGCAATGCTTGTCGGCCACCACAGAGCAAGGCCGCGCCCTCGTCGCGGCCGGCTTCGATGAAGCCGAGCACGGTGTCCAGGTGAGCGTTGTCGACCAGCGCGCCGACCCGGGTCTGCGGGTCCAGGGCATGGCCGGGTCGCCAGTGCCGCAGCGCCTCGACCAGCCGCGGCAGGAAGCGCGCCTTGATCGAACGCTCCACCAGCAGGCGTGAACCGGCGATACACACCTCGCCCTGGTTGAAGGCGATGGCACTGGCCGCCGCCTGCGCCGCCGCGTCGAGATCCGGCGCGTCGGCGAACACGATGTTCGGGCTCTTGCCGCCCGCCTCCAGCCACACGCGCTTCATGTTCGATTCGCCGGCATGGATCAACAACTGCTTGGCGATGCGCGTGGAGCCGGTGAATACCAGGGCGTCGACGTCCATGTGCAGCGCCAGGGCCTGGCCGACGGTATGGCCGAACCCCGGCAGCACGTTGAACACGCCGGCGGGAATGCCTGCCTCGAATGCCAGTTGGGCGATACGGATCGCGGTCAGCGGCGACTTCTCGGAAGGCTTGAGGATCACCGAGTTGCCAGTGGCCAGGGCCGGGCCAAGTTTCCAGCAGGCCATCATCAGCGGGAAGTTCCACGGCACGATGGCCGCCACCACGCCGACCGGCTCGCGGGTGACCAGGCCGAGCTGGTCGGGCGCGGTTGGCGCCACTTCGTCGTAGACCTTGTCGATGGCCTCGGCGCTCCAGCGGATGGCGTTGGCCGCCGCCGGCACGTCGATCCCCAGCGAGTCGCCAATCGGCTTGCCCATGTCCAGGGTTTCCAGCAGCGCCAGTTCCTCGGCATGGGCCAGCAGCAGGTCGGCGAAGGCGATCAGCACACGCTTGCGCTGCACCGGCGCCAGGCGCGACCAGTCGCCCCGCTCGAAGCTGGCCCGCGCGGCCCGCACCGCCAGCTCGGCGTCCTCGGCCATGCAACTGGCGACGCTCGCCAGATGACGGCCGTCCACCGGGCTGCCGTTGGCGAACGTGGCGCCGCCAACGGCATCGCGGTAGGCGCCATCGATGAAGGCACGCTGCTCGATGGCCAGGCTACGGGAACGTTGCTCCCACTGTTCACGCGTCATGTCCAGGCTCCATCAGACCGTATGCAGGTACCAGTTGTATTCGAGATCGGAGACGGTGCTTTCGAACTCCTCCAGCTCGGCCTCCTTGCAGGCCACGAAGATGTCGATGTAGTCAGGGCTGATGTACTGGTTCAGCACGGCGCTGTCGTCCAATTCGCGCAGGGCGTCACGCAGGTTGTTCGGCAGGCTTTGGTCGAGTTGCTCGTAGGAGTTGCCCTCGATCGGCTGGTTGGGCTCGAGTTCATTGGTCAGGCCGTGATGGATGCCGGCAAGGATCGACGCCATCATCAGGTACGGGTTGGCGTCGGCACCGGCCACCCGGTGCTCGATGCGGATCGCATCGCTGCTGCCGGTCGGGATGCGCACCGCCACGGTACGGTTGTCGAGGCCCCAGCTCGGCGCGTTCGGCACGTAGAACTGGGCGCCGAAGCGGCGGTAGGAGTTGACGTTCGGGCAGAGGAAGGCCATCGACGCCGGCATGGTTTCCAGCACCCCGGCCACGGCATGGCGCAGCGTCGCATGCTGCTCGGGCGTGTCGCTGGCGAAGATGTTCTGGCCGGTCTTCTTGTCGATCAGCGAGATGTGCACATGCAGGCCATTGCCGGCCTGGCCGGGATAGGGCTTGGCCATGAAGGTCGAGTCCATCTCGTGGTCGTAGGCGATGTTCTTGATCAGGCGCTTGAGCAACACGGCGTAGTCGCAGGCCTTGAGCGCATCCTCGACGTGGTGCAGGTTGACCTCGAACTGCGCCGGGGCGCTTTCCTTGACGATGGCGTCGGCGGGAATGCCTTGCTCCTTGGCGGCTTCGAGCATGTCCTGCAGGCAATCGACGTATTCGTCGAGGTCGTCGATCAGGTAGACCTGGGTCGAAATGGGTCGCTTGCCGGAAATCGGCGAGCGTGGCGGCTGTGGCCGGCCGTTCACGTTCTCCTGGTCGATCAGGTAGAACTCCAGCTCGAAAGCGGCACAGATGGTCAGGCCCAGCGCATCGAACTTCTGCACCACCTGGCGCAGCACTTCGCGCGGGTCGGCGAAGAACGGTTTGCCGTCGAGTTCGTGCATGCTCATCAGCAGTTGCGCGGTGGGGCGCTTCTGCCAGGGCTCGTTGCTCAGGGTATTGGGAATGGGGAAGCAGATGCGGTCGGCGTCGCCGATGTCCAGGCCGAGGCCGGTGCTTTCCACCGTGGAGCCATTGATGTCCAGCGCGAACAACGAGGCCGGCAGGTTGATGCCCTTTTCATAGACCTTGTGCAGGCTGGCCCGCTCGACGCGCTTGCCCCGGACGACGCCGTTCATGTCGGTGATCAACAGATCGACGAACTGGATTTCGGGGTGCTCCCTGAGGAAAGTGTTGGCCTCGTTGAGCTGGACGATGCGGGGGGATATCGAGTTCATGGATGTACATCCTTGACGCTGACGCGCTCCGGCAAAGAAGTGTCTTCGCGGCTCGGGCAGCGTATTTATTGGGCTTGTCGCTGCGGGCGAGGAAGGCCCCTGGCCCGATTGATTCTGAATAGCGCGCCGAGTATAAGTTGGCGTCCGTGCAGACCAACATCGGCAAACTGGCAAAGGAAGATTGCGTGAATGCAATATCAAGTCACCCATGGCGACCTCAACCTGGTGCTTGCACTGGTACGCGGCCGCACCCTGGCCAGGGCTGCCGAGCAACTGCACGTCGACGTGTCCACGGTGTTTCGCGCCATCCGCAAGCTCGAAGCCAACCTGGAAGTCGCCCTGTTCGAGAAGAACCGGCGCGGCTATACGCCGACGCAAAGCGCGAAAGCGATCGCCGAGCAAGCCGAACGGGCCGAACAGGCGCTGGAAACGGCACGCATCGCGCTTGCCCATGGAGAGAACGTCATCAGCGGCACGGTGCGCGTGACCTGCACCGACGCGGTGCTGCGCAGCCTGCTGGTTCCCGGCCTGGCCGAACTCATGCCGCGCTATCCGGCCATTTCCCTGGAAGTGGCGACATCCAATACCTTTGCCAGCCTGAGCAGGCGCGATGCAGACATTGCCATTCGCCTGTCCAATTCTCCGCCAGAACACCTGGTTGGCCGTCGCCTGGGCAGAAGCGCCTACTTCGTTTGCGGGCACGAGCACTATCGCAACGGCTACCAGCAAGCGGCCACCGATCTACCGTGGATAGCCCCTGATGACTCGCTGGCCGACCACGTCTCGGTAACATGGCGCAGCCAAGTCTACCCAGGCCTGGTGCCACGCTACCGCTGCAGCAGTATTTCCGCGGTCGGCAGCCTGGTCGGCAGCGGCCTCGGCGTGGCCGCCCTGCCCGACTTTCTGATCAGCAGCCTGGACCGGGTCGAACGCCTGGGCGGTCCGCTCGAGGGCTGCGGCACGGACATCTGGCTGCTGACCCGCCCAGACAACCTGTCGCTGCGCTCGGTCCAGATCCTGTTCGACGAAATGGCCAACCTGCTCCGGGCCAGGATAGAAAACAGCAATGCGGGATGAGGCGGGCCAGCCGACGAGCGGCGCCGGCCTCCAGTCCGGTCCCGCGATCCAGGGCACTTTCGGCGCGATTTAGCCAATGCCCGGCGGATCGCGGACAAGCCTGAAAACAGAGTCGAAAATTACAGCACCCAGAAACACGCCCCCTGGTTGAAATGCCGCCCTCCTGATCCACGCCTGGTGAGTTGGACAGGGATTTTCCATGCCACTACTCTGCTTTCCGATATCGTCGGCACGGACACGAGTCGCACGAGCATCGGAAACTCTACAAAGGACTGCTTGAGTATGCTGGGCATGTTTTCCGAAGGCGTCGCGCTGCTTCAAAAACAACCAGAAATCGCCCTTTTCTTCGTCCTGGCACTGGGCTACGCAATAGGTCAGATTCGTTTCGGGCCGATTCAGCTCGGTGGTATCTGCGGAACGCTGATCACTGCGCTGGCGGTGGGACAGCTCGATATTCATCTCGCCGACAGTGTGAAGAACATGTTCTTCATGCTCTTCATCTTCGCGCTCGGCTATGCCGGCGGGCCGCAGTTCTTTGCCAACCTCAATGCCAAGGGGTTGCGGATGGGCTTGCTATGCCTGGTCGAAGTGGCCGTGGTGTTGGCGCTGGTGCTGTCAGCAACCTGGTGGCTGCAACTGGATCAGGGCACAGCTGCCGGGCTGATGGCCGGTGCCGCGACGGAATCGGCCGTGGTGGGCACGGCCACCGATGCGCTGTCCAAACTGGCATTGCCGGCAGACACGATCCGCCAACTGCAGGCCAATGTGGTCACCGCCTACTCCATCACCTACGTATTCGGGCTGGTCGCCATCGTCGTGATCACCAGCCAGGTATTTCCACTTCTGTTGCGCGTCGACCTGCGGGCGCAAGCGGATGCGCTATGGCGAACGCTGGGCGGCGGCTCAGACGATACGGGCCACAGCGCCACGCCTGAAATGGTCGGGCGGATATACAACGTAGCCCAGGGGCATGGACGTACGGTCGGCACGCTGTCGGCCGTGTCGCAGGGCGGCGCGGTCATCGAGCGCGTCGTGCGCCATGACCAGGAGCTGTCCGTGGCCCCCTCGTTACGCCTGCAGACCGGTGATCGCGTGCTGGTCATCGGACACCGTGAGCGGCTTGCACGAGTGGCAGAGCTGCTGGGGCACGAACTTGCCGATACCGCCGGTTTCGAGGCGTTGGTCGAGAATACGGGGGTTGTACTGATCCGGCGCGAGCACATCGGGCAACCCCTGCTGGCCTTGTGCGACGCAATGCCTGACAAGGTACAGATCGTCGGCCTGTCACGTGGCGGACACACGCTGCCGCTGCTACCGGAGATGCCACTGCAGCGCGGCGACATCATCCACCTCTACGGGCCTGCCAGCACGATCGACGAAGCGGTGGCCGTGGTGGGCGAGCGGGTCTCGGTGTCTGTGCGCAGCAACATCAGCTACGCGTCACTGGGCATCCTGCTGGGCGTGTTCATCGGCGGTTTCAGTATCACGCTGGGCGAGGTGCCGTTTTCCCTGGGGACCGGGGGTGGCGCATTGCTGACCGGACTGGCCTTCGGCTGGTACCAGGCCAGGAACCCGCATCGCCTGAGTATCCCCGACGACGCCCTGAACCTGATGAAAGACCTGGGGCTGGCAACCTTTATCGCCTGCGTCGGCCTCGCCTCCGGGCCGCAGGCGATCGCCCTCATCAAGCAGTTCGGCGTAGCCCTGCCGCTGGTAGGGGTAGCGGTTGCCGTCGTCCCCGCGTGCCTGTCGCTCTTCATTGGCCATCGCCTGCTCAAGCTGGAGGCTCCGGTGCTGCTGGGGGCCATTGCCGGGCAACAGTGCAGTACGCCCGCGCTCAGTGCGGTACAGAACGCGGCCGGAAACTCCACCCCGTTGCTAGGCTACACAATCACCTATGCGATCTCGAATGTGGTCTTGCCGTTGATGGGCCCACTCATCGTGGCACTCGCCGGCATGCTGCCAGCACATTGACCCACCGCACTCACGTCAAGGAGTCGACTCATGGAATGGCTGCACGAACTGTTCAGAAAATCGCCGGAGATGGCGATCTTCCTCTCATTGGCCGTGGGCTACGCGATAGGCAAGATCAAATTCGGTAAATTCCAGCTCGGCGGTGTCGCAGGCTCATTGCTGGTGGCCGTGCTGGTAAGCCAGGTTGGCGTGGAAATCGACAGCGGCATCAAGGCCGTGTTGTTTGCTCTGTTCATCTTCGCCGTGGGCTTTGAAAGCGGGCCGCAGTTCTTCAGCTCGCTAGGGCGTCAATCGATCAAGGAAATAGTGCTGGCAGCGGTGATGGCGGTTACCGGCCTCGTCACGGTCGTCGTGATGGCAAAGCTCTTCGCCCTCGACAAGGGACTGGCTGCTGGCGTGGCGGCGGGCGGACTGACACAGTCGGCGATCATCGGAACGGCGGGCGACGCGATTGCCAAGTTGGGCCTGAGTGCCGAAGAAACCGCACGCCTGCAGGGCAACGTCGCGGTCGGCTATGCCGTGACCTATGTCTTTGGCTCCTTTGGTGCGATCCTGGTGTGCGTGAACCTCCTGCCCCGGCTCATGGGCCGCAGTCTCCGCGATGACGCGGTAGCGGCCGAAGCGGCCATGCTGGCCGGCGCGCAAGTGCTCGGGCCGGACCAACAGGAAGCCGCCCCCTCGCTCGTGGGTCGCATTTATGAACTCACCGATGATCCGCGGCGCAGCATCCGCGACATCGAGAATGCCAATCCAGCGACCACCATCACCATCGAGCGGGTCAAGCGTAACGGCAAACTGATCGAACCGAGCCCTGAACTGGTCCTGCTCCGTGGCGATATCGTGCTGGTCGTGGGCCGCCGCGAGGCAGTGGTGACGGATGCCCCGCTCCTGGGACGCGAGGTATTCGCGGTCGAGGGCATGGAACTCACCATGCTCAAGCGCGAGGTCGTGCTGACCAACAGGCGGTTCGACAAACAGACCGTCGCGCAGATCCGTGCCGACACCGCCAGCGGGGTGCGCCACGGTATCTTCGTGGTGCAGTTGAGCCGCATGGATGCAGTACTGCCGATGCAGCCGGATACCGTCGTTCACCTGGGTGACGTGGTATCGATCTATGGCGCCGAGCAGGACGTCAAGCGTGTCGCCACGATCATTGGCGACACCATCGTGCCGAGTGCCAAGACCGATTTCGTCTACCTGGGGGCGGGTATCGTAGTCGGCCTGCTGATTGGCCTGCTGAGTGTCAAGCTGGGGAGCATTCCGCTCACGCTGGGTTCTGGCGGCGGCGCACTGCTCTCCGGCTTGCTGTTCGGTTGGTACCGCGCCAGGAAGCAGACCTTGGGCGCACTGCCGCCCGGTGCCGTGCAGTTGCTCAAGGATCTGGGCCTGGCCGGCTTCGTCGTGGTGGTCGGCCTGCAGTCAGGCCTGCAGGCCGTGGAAACGGTGCGCCAGTTGGGCCTGACCATCTTTGGCGTGGGCGTGGTGGTGACCATCGTGCCGATGGTGCTGACCATGCTGTTCGGGCGCTATGTGCTGCGCTACTCCAACAGCGCCATCTTCGCCGGTGCGCTCAGCGGCTCGCGCAGCGCCAATCCGGCCTTCGGCGAGGTACTCGACAAAGCCGGCAACGCCATCCCAACCGTCCCCTTTGCCATTACCTACGCACTGGCCAACGTATTCCTGACCCTGCTGGGACCACTGATCGTGGCTCTCGTCTAGGCCGCTTCATTTCATTCAAGAAGGAGTATTTCCATGGATTTTGATGACCTGCAGAAACTCGCCGGCCTTAGCCCCTTCGAGCTGAAAGACTCATTGATCAAGATAGCCGGCAGCGGCAGCCAGCTGATCCTGAATGCCGGACGCGGCAACCCCAACTTTCTGGCCACCACGCCACGCCATGGCTTTTTCCAATTCGGGCTGTTCGCCATGACGGAAAGCGAACGCTCCTTCATCTACATGGATGGCGTAGGCGGGTTCCCACAGCGCGAAGGCATCGAGGCCCGTTTCGAGATATTCACCAGGGCCCATGAAGGCCAGCCTGGCATACGCTTCATCGAAGCCGCCGTATCCTACGTGCGCGATCAGCTCGGCCTGTCGGGAGGCGACTTCATCTACGAGATGTGCGAAGCCATCCTCGGCTGCAACTACCCCGTGCCAGACCGCATGCTGCGCCTTAGCGAAATCATCGTTGGCCAGTACATTCATCAGGAAATGATCGGCACGCACCCCTTCGTCGGCCGCTTCGACATGTACGCGGTCGAGGGAGGAACCGCGGCGATGACCTACCTGTTCAACAGCCTGCGCGAAAACCATCTGCTGGAGGTCGGCGACACCATTGCCCTGGGCATGCCGATCTTCACCCCCTACATCGAGATACCCAAGCTCAACGATTATCAGTTGGTGGAGCTGCTGATCGACGCGCCCCCCGAAAACGGCTGGCAGTTCACCAACGAGGAGTTGCAGAAACTGCTCGACCCGAAGGTCAAGGCCTTCTTCCTGTGCAATCCGAGCAACCCGCCCTCAGTGAAACTCAGCGACGACGTGCTGGAGGCCATCGCCGATATCGTCAGGCAACGGCCTGACCTGATCATCCTCACCGATGACGTGTACGGCACCTTCGCCGACAACTTCAAGTCGCTGTTCGCCATCTGCCCACGCAACACCATCCTGGTCTACTCGTTCTCCAAATACTTCGGAGCGACGGGCTGGCGCATGGGTGTGGTGGCCACGCATGAAGACAATATCCTCGACCGGCAGATCGCCGCATTGCCTGAAAGCACGCTCAGGGAACTCGACGAGCGCTACGGCTCGATCACCACCGAGCCTCGCCAATTGAAGTTCATCGACCGTCTCGTCGCGGACAGCCGCACCGTGGCGCTCAATCATACTGCCGGCCTGTCCACCCCGGTACAGGCGCAGATGGTGATGTTCTCGCTGTTCTGCCTGCTCGATGAGCCACAAGCCTACAAACAGTCGATGAAACGCATCGTCCTGCGCCGCAAGGAGGCGCTATACCGCGAGCTGGGCCTGCCGTTGCCGGTCGATCCCAATTCGGTGAGCTACTACCACCTGCTCGACCTGCAGGACATCGCCACGCAAATGCACGGCGCACGCTTCGGCGAGTGGATACTGACGCGCCTGCAACCCAACGAGGCATTGTTCCGAATCGCCCAGGAAACCGGCATCGTCCTGCTTCCGGGGCGCGGTTTCGGGGGTACGCATGCGTCAGGGCGGGTGTCATTGGCCAACCTCAATGAGTACGACTATGCCAATATCGGTCGTTCATTGCGGCGCATCGCCCTGGAGTTCCATGAGGTTTTCGAGGCAGAAAACGCAGGCGCTTAGCTTAGAGGTGCCGGGAGAGGCCAGACTTGCGGTGCCTGAACCGCCCTGGCTGCCCCGGAGGCTCCAGCCTTCAGAGGATGGAGCCCCCGGAAGTCCGAAAACAAATGGTTCGTTTGGGGCTGGAACACTGGATCGCGTCCCAGTGGCAATGGCGTATCCACTGTAACGCCGTTCTGACCTCTTCATTCCCACGCTAGATCCAGCCAACGTTAGCCACTCATACCTGAATGGCCTGGCGGATCGAGCGCGCGGCATCGCGGATATCGGCACGCAACGCCTCGGCGGCCTCCTCCGGATTGCCCTTGGCGATCCCGGCAATGACATGGTCGTGGTGCTCATGGCCGGTCTTGGAAAGGACGTTGCTGCGTACCGTGTTCATCAGCGGGCCATAGCGCATCCACAGCAACTCGATCATGTCGATCAGGTCTTCGTTGGCGCAGTTACGGTAAATCGTGAAGTGGAACCGTTGGTTCAGGCGCAGATAACCCTTGCGGTCCTCGGCGATCACCATGGCATCCAGTTCAAGGTTTATCGCCTCCAGCTCCTTCGCGAGCGCCTCACCGCCCGTTGCCGCAGCGAGGTGAGTGGCTTCACCTTCAAGTAGCAAACGGAGGGGTAGAAGACTATCCAAGCGCGAGGTAGTCGCTTCCGGCACCCGCAGAGAGCGGCGCGGCAAAGCCTCCAGAGCCCGTGCGGCAACCAGCCTGTTCATGGCCTCTCGAATCGGCATCTGGCTGGTGCCGAAGGCCTCTGCGAGCAAGGGCAACGTGAGCCGCTGGCCAGGCTCGAACTCGCCAATCATGAACGACTGCTTGAGCTCTCCATAGATGTACTCAAGGTCGGATATCGGTCTGCGGACCTGAAATTCCGGCAGTTCCTGCTTGTTTCCCGCCACGTTGGTTTTCCCGAATCAGTGCTGAACGAAGGTCTCCCAGGCGTACCGCCAGCGCGTATTTCCAAGCGAGAAACCTGGCGCCAAGGGTATCACCGGCCTTTTGAAATTACATCTTGATCAGATATCAGATCAGGCGTATGTTTTTTCAAAATACGATATCTGATCAGATATCAGTTTATTGGAGGTCGTGACGTGGCTACTGAAACGAAGGGTTTGGCAAACGAGGTGAAAACCGTCGCAGTGATCGGCGCCGGCCTGATTGGCTGCAGCTGGGCCTCTCTGTTCGCCGCCTCGGGGAGGCGGGTGCATGTCTATGACAGCCGCCCGGATGCGGCGAAGGTGATGGAGGATTTCTGGGTATCGGTAAAACCGACGCTGATCGAGCTAGGCCTCGCCAACGCGGAAACGACGCCAGACCTGGAAGTATTCAATACGCTGGCCGATGCGGTGACCGGCGCGGACTTCATCCAGGAATGCATTCCAGAACGCCTGGACATGAAGCGGGAACTGTACAGCGCGATGGAGCCTGTACTTGCGCCACACGCGATCATCGCCACCAGCTCTTCCGGCCTGAAGCTGTCGGACCTTCAAGAAGGTTTGAAAGATCCGGGCCGCATCATCATCGCTCACCCGTTCAACCCGCCTCATCTGATTCCATTGGTCGAGCTGTATGGCAACGAGCTCACCGCCGCCGGCGTGCTGGAAACCTCAGGCGCGTTCTACGAGAGCTGCGGCAAGGTGGTGATCACCCTCAAGCGCGAAGTGCTGGCGCATGTCGCCAACCGCCTGCAAGCCGCGCTATGGCGCGAGGCCATCCACCTGGTGACCGAGGGGGTCGCCAGCCTCAAGGACATCAATACCGCCGTCAGTGCCGGCCCAGGCCTGCGCTGGGCCGTGATGGGCCCGCACATGCTGCTCAACCTGGGCGGCGGCGAAGGCGGCTTGCGTGCCTATTGCGAGCAGTTCCATGACAGCTACCACACCTGGTGGGACGACCTCGGCAAGCCGCAACTGACGCCGCAGACCATCGACGCACTGGTCGACGGCCTGCGTGAGGAAATTGGCGAGCGCGATTATGCGTCGCTGCGCCAGGAGCGTGACGACAAGCTCGTGGCGATCCTGGCTGCCATGAAGCAAGTGGATGCGGCAAGAACTTGAGAACAACAGCAAAAACACCTGATGAACCCGGAGTGCTTATGAAACGTAAAGTAGTGCTGACCTGCGCGGTCACTGGCGATGGCCCCTTGCATCCGAAATACCCCGACTACCCCATCACCCCGGAGCAGATCGCCAATGCCTGCCTGGAAGCCGCGCGGGCAGGCGCTTCCGCCGTTCATATCCACGGCCGCGATCCACACACCGGCCTGGGTAATCGCTCGCCGGAAATCTTCCGCGAGATCGTCGAGCGGGTTCGCGCCGAGAACAGCGAGATCGTGATCAACCTCACCACCGGCATGGGCGGCACCTTCGTCCCGCATCCCGACAACGAGGCCCTGGCTCACCCGACCACTGACGTCGCCAGCGCCGAGGATCGCGTGCGCCATGTGCTGGAGAATCGTCCGGAAATCTGCACTCTCGACGCCACCACCATGAACCTGGAGGGCGGCATCGCCGGGGCACCGGACTGCGTGTTCATGAACACCCCGGGCAAGCTGCGTGACATGGCCGCCCTGATCCGCGAAGCGGGCGTGAAGGTGGAAATCGAGGCCTTCAATCCAGGCGACATCCTGCTGGCGCGCAAGATGATCGAAGATGGCCAGATCGACGCACCGCCGCTGTTCCAACTCTGCCTCGGGGTGAAATGGTCGGCACCCGCCGATGTGAAATCGCTGGTCTACATGAAGGACTTGCTGCCGGCCGATGCGCTGTGGAGCGCATTCGGCGTATCGCGCAACCAGATGCCGATGGTGGCCCTGTCGACGATGATGGGCGGTCACTGCCGGGTCGGCCTGGAAGACAACATCTATCTGGAGCGCGGCGTCTTCGCCACCAACGGCCAGTTGGTCGAACGTGCCGCGCGTATCATTCGCGACCTCGGTTGTGAAGTCGCCACGCCGGACGAAGCGCGGGAAATCTTCGGTCTCGGTGGCGCCGCATCCCTGCCCCTGGCGAAAAGGGCCTGAGCCATGAGCGAGCAAACGCTCAGCCTCGGCTCGTTCGTCGTCCATCAGTGGCACTGTGATCACTTCGGGCACATGAACGTTCGCCATTATGCCGGCATGTTCGATGACGCAACGTTCCTGTTCTGGGGGCAACTGGGTTTCACCGCGCCCGCTTCTGGAGAAACGGGAGTCGTGCCGGTAACGGCCGAGGTGAAAACCAGTTTTCTCTCAGAAGCGGTCGTCGGCTCGATCGTGACGATCCAGGCACTCATCATTCGCGTCGGTTCCAAGTCCGTGGCGCTGCGCTTTGAAATGCACGAAGCACGAACCCGCGACCTTCTGGCGACGTGCGAAGCGATCGAGGTGTTCTTCGATACCCGATCCCGCACGAGTCACACGATCCCGCAAGCGATCCGAGATCGCCTCGAGAACACCTAAGCAAGCCCCTGTAAAAACCTACAAGAACGATAAGAAAACACCCAACCGGAACCTGACGAGGAACAGGTCAAAGCCTCACCCCAGTTGATTTCGTCCTCTGGACAACTGCTCCCCGAACACGCGGGCGCACAGCCCGCACAATCAAAACAAAGCGAGGGCATAGACATGATGAGAAAACGCACAGTATTGGCCGCATGCTTGCTGGCGATCGGCGCGAGTGCCGCGACGGCGGCGCAGACCATAAGCTTCGTCAGCTTCGGAGGGATGACCCAGGACGCGCAGAATACGGCGTGGGCGGTTCCCTTCAGCGAACAAAGCGGTGTCAGGGTGGTGATGGACGGCCCTACCGACTACGGCAAGTTCAAGGCCATGGTCGACAGCGGCAATGTGACCTGGGACGTGGTCGACGTGGAAGCCGACTTCGCGATCCGCGCGGCAGCCGAAGGCCTGCTCGAACCCCTGGACTTCAACGTCATCCCGAAAGACAAGATCGTACCCGGCTTCGTCACGGATCATGGTATCGGTTCGTTCTTCTACTCCTTCGTCCTCGGCTACAACGACAGTCGCTTCTCCGGCTCGGCTGCGCCGCAGGATTGGAATGCGCTGTTCGATACGGCCAAATATCCGGGCAAGCGCGCCCTCTATCGCTGGCCCAGCCCCGGCGTGCTGGAAACCGCACTGCTCGCCGATGGCGTGCCGGCCGACAAGCTCTACCCGCTGGATCTGGATCGCGCCTTCAAGAAACTCGACACGATCAAGAAGGACATCGTCTGGTGGAGTGGCGGTGCCCAGTCGCAGCAACTGCTCGCCTCTGGCGAAGCGACCCTCGGGCAGTTCTGGAGCGGCCGGGTCTACGCCCTGCAGAAAGATGGTGCCCCCGTGGCGATGAACTGGAAGCAGAACCTGGTCATCGGCGATTTCCTGGTCGTGCCCAAGGGCACCAAGAACAAGGAAGCGGCGATGAAATTCCTCGCCACCGCCACCAGCGCCAAGGCCCAGGCCGACTTTTCCGACCTGACCGCCTACGCCCCCGTCAACACCGACAGCCTGCCGCTGCTGAACAAGGAACAGGCACCCGACCTGCCGACTGCCCATGCGCAGACGGACGGCCAGATCACCCTCAACTTCGCCTACTGGGCCGAGCACGGACCGGCAATCGCGACGCGGTGGAATGAATGGCTGGTGAAATGAAGATGGCAGCGTCGACGAATGTCGGCGCGAGCCGTTCCGCTGTGGCGGGCCAATCGATGCTCGCCCGACTGCGCAAGTGGTCGGGTGCGGGCAGCCTGACACCGGCCGTGCTGTTCCTCGGGGTGTTCTTTTTCATCCCGCTGATCGGCCTGCTGCTGCGCGGCGTACTCGAGCCCACGCCCGGGCTCGGCAACTACGCGGAGCTGTTCGCCAACTCCGCGTACTCCCGCGTGCTGATCAACACCTTTTGCGTCGCCGGGCTGGTCACGCTGTTCAGCCTGCTGCTCGGTTTCCCGCTGGCCTGGGCGATCACCCTGGCACCGCGCGGGTGGGGTCGCTGGCTGCTGAACATCGTGCTGCTGTCGATGTGGACCAGCCTGCTGGCACGGACCTACTCGTGGCTGGTGCTGTTGCAGTCCTCGGGGGTGATCAACAAATGGCTGATGGCGCTGGGGGTCATCGAGCAGCCGCTGGAAATGGTGCACAACCTTACCGGCGTGGTGATCGGCATGACCTACATCATGATCCCGTTCATCGTCCTGCCATTGCAGGCCACCTTGCAGACCATCGACCCGATGGTGCTGCAGGCCGGCTCCATATGCGGCGCCAGCCCGTGGAACAACTTCCACCGGGTGTTGCTACCGCTGTGCCGGCCTGGCCTGTTCTCCGGTGCGCTGATGGTGTTCGTCATGTCGCTGGGTTACTACGTGACCCCGGCCCTGCTCGGCGGCGCGCAGAACATGATGCTGCCCGAGTTCATCGTCCAGCAGGTGCAGACCTTCCTCAACTGGGGGCTGGCGAGTGCGGCGGCGGCGCTACTGGTCTTGATCACCCTCACGCTGTTCTACATCTACCTCAAGCTGCAGCCGGAATCCCCGGTCAGCTCGAATCATGAGAGGTGAGCCATGCTGCTGACTCCCAACGCCATGGGCTGGCGCCTGCGCACGGGTCTGTTCCTGAGTACGGCGATGATCGCGGCATTCCTGCTGCTGCCCATCGTGTTCATCGTGCTGCTGTCGTTCGGCTCATCGCAATGGCTGGTGTTCCCGCCTCCTGGCTGGAGCACCAAGTGGTACCTGCAATTCTTCTCCAACGCCAGCTGGATGGATGCCGCCTGGTCCAGCCTCAAGGTCGCGCTGCTGACCACCCTGTGCGCCGTGAGCCTGGGCTTGCCAAGCGCGTTCGCCCTGGTCCGTGGGCGCTTTCCGGGGCGCGAGCTTCTCTACGCCCTGTTCACTCTGCCGATGATCGTGCCGCTGGTGATCGTCGCTGTGGCGGTCTATGCGCTGTTCCTCAAACTGGGCGTGACGGGCACGCTGTTCGCCTTCGTGGTCAGCCATGTGATCGTCGCCCTGCCCTTCACCATCATCTCGATCATCAACGCGCTGAAGCTGTTCGACCGCTCCATCGAGGATGCCGCGGTGATCTGCGGCGCCTCGCGCTGGCAGGCCATCGTCAAGGTGACCTTCCCGGCGATCCGTCCCGGCCTGGTCTCGGGCGCGCTGTTCGCCTTCCTGGTGTCGTGGGATGAAGTGGTGCTGAGCGTGATGATGGGCAGCCCGACCCTGCAGACGCTGCCGGTGAAGATGTGGACCACATTGCGCCAGGACCTGACCCCGGTCATCGCCGTGGCCTCGACGCTACTGATCGGCCTGTCTCTGCTGGTCATGCTGGTGGCCGCCTGCCTGCGCCGCCGTACTGAAGACTCTCTTCGCTAGGAGCCCGCCATGAGTGCAGTCCTGAACGAAACCGCACAACGACCTCTGCTCAGCGTGCGTCAACTGAACAAGCACTACGGCAGCTTCGTCGCCGTGGATAACCTGTCGCTGGAGATTCCCGAAGGCGAGTTCCTCACGTTTCTGGGCTCCAGTGGCTCGGGGAAAAGCACCACGCTGTCGATGCTCGCCGGATTCGAAACCCCGTCCTCGGGGGAAATCCTCCTGGCGGGGCGCTCGCTGGTCAATGTACCGCCACACAAGCGTGACATCGGCATGGTGTTCCAGCGTTATTCGCTGTTCCCGCACCTTTCGGTGCGCGACAACATCGGCTTCCCGCTGACAATCCGCAAGGTTCCCGCTGCCGAGCGCAAGCGCAAGGTGGACGCCATGCTCAAGCTGGTGCAACTGGAGGAATTCGCCCATCGGCGCCCCGCGCAGTTGTCAGGCGGCCAGCAACAGCGGGTGGCCATCGCCCGGGCGCTGGTCTATGAGCCACGCATGCTGCTGATGGATGAACCGCTTGGCGCGCTGGACAAGAAGCTGCGCGAAGAACTGCAGGACGAGTTGCGCCACCTGCATCGGCGCCTGGGCCTGAACATCGTCTATGTGACCCATGACCAGGAAGAAGCCATGCGCCTGTCCCAGCGCATCGCGATCTTCAGCCACGGCAAGATCGTCGGCCTGGGCACCGGCTACGCGCTTTACCAGAATCCACCGACCGCCTTTGTCGCGTCCTTTCTGGGCAACTCGAATTTCCTGCCGGTCACGGCTCAGGGCAATGCTGCCGGGACCTTCGAAGGCAACGGCCTTGGCATGCGCCCGACGCCCGGCATCAGCCAGGGCCAGGGTCTTTTGCTCATGCTGCGCCCGGAAAAGGCACTGGCGCTCTCGCCATCCGAAGCACGAAGCACTCCGCTGCCTGCGGGTTGGAACGAGCTTTCCGCCAAGGTCACCGAGTTGCTCTTTCTTGGCGAAAGCCAGACGTGCAGTGTGGTCACCGCCGGCGGCACCGCGCTGACGGTCAAGGCCCTGTCGAGTGCGGCGCTGGCCTTGCGACCTGGCGATGAAGTGAAAGTGCGCTGGGCAATTGCCGAAGCGTGCATTTATGACAGTTGGAGTGCGGATGATCTGAAAAAAGCCAACAGCGTTAGCTGACCCCCTGCGCCTGCACATAATGCCGGCAGGAGCAGCTCGCGGTCCTCCCGTGAGTTGCTCCACGCAGCGCACTCGCTCCAGATACATACCATTCACCTGATCCCCCCTGACGCCCACTTCCGTCCTCAGGCTTACCCGCCGCGATGCCATGCTTTACCAAAGCAAGCGGCAGGATGGCTTGCGCAATATCGTTAGCCTCCTTAGAATTTTGAACTCTGTATCCAGAACACAAAGGTAATCAGGCCCATGGCCTCCGTGCTCAGCGTCATCCTTCCGATCTTCGCCCTCATCCTTGCGGGTTACCTCTGCCGCCGCTTCGGCCTGATGGGGGCTCATGCCGCATCGGAGATCAACCGCATGGTGGTCTGGCTCTGTCTACCCGCCCTTCTCTTCGAAGCCATGGCCACAGTGGCCTGGGCCGATATCTGGCAACCTGGATTCATCTTCTCCTACGGCGCGGCAACGCTGGCGATATTTGGCATGACGCTCGCTTGGCATGCATGTCGCCAGCGCAGCCTCGCCGATGCGAGCATCAAAGGACTCAGCGCCTCCTACGCCAACACCGGCTACATGGGAATCCCCCTGTGCCTGCTGGTATTTGGCGATGCCGGAATGGAGCCGGCGCTGATCGCATCACTGATCATCATCTGCGTGTTGTTCGCGCTGGCAGTGGTCTGTATCGAGATCGGTCTGCAAAACGAACCGAGTCTGTACCGCGCGGTGAAGAAGGTCTGCATGGCCCTGTTGAAGAACCCGGTGGTGATTGCGCCAGTTCTTGGTGGGTTGTGGGCGGCGACGGCTCAGCCACTTCCAGCGCCCATTCACCAGTTTCTAAAGTTGCTCGCTGCAGCGACCGGCCCTTGCGCCTTGATCTCGCTCGGCCTTTTCCTGGCCCACAAACATACGGGCACGGCGGATCGGGGCATCGGCCTGGTACTGCTCAAGCTATTCGCCCATCCGGCAATAACCTGGGTACTGGCCACCTTCGTATTTCACCTACCCGCGCTGTGGACCAAGGCCGCCGTATTGCTCAGCGCCCTGCCAACCGGCACGGGTCCGTTCATGTTGGCTGAGTTCTATCGCAGGGATGGCGCGCAAGTATCCAGCACCATCCTGCTTTCCACACTGGGCTCTCTTCTGACGCTCTCAGCGTGCCTCTACTTTATTGGCCACTAGGTACGGTTTCCGCTCGTCGAGAGGATCGTGGCCTTTCCTGTGCGTGTCGAAAGCCGCCACATCGGCGCAGAACTGTTCGATGAAAACCCGCAGCGCCGGGTTTTCTCGCTGGTACTTGCGATAGGCCAGGGACACTTCCCGGCGCGGTGCAAAATCCAACCTGCGAACGATGCTGCCGCGTTGATCGATACACATCGGCTGTCCCAGGCTAATTGCTACGTCACCTGCCTCGATGAGCACCCGCATCATTGCGAAGCTGGCGTATCGCGCCGTGATACAGGGAGAAACGTCCACTCCAGCGAAGCCATTCGCAAGCATCAGGAAATAGGCCGGAGGCATCGCGGCGATGGCAACGTTCAAACCATCGAGGTCCGCCAGGGCAAGATGCCCCCTGGAGGCGAGCGGATGATGGCGGGGCATGCCGATGTAGAAGAAATCGTCCATCAGCGCAACGGTTTCAATGAGGCTCTTGTCGACGCTGACCTGGTTGTCGATGAGCGCCACGTCAATCGCAAAATCGCTCAAGGCAGACAACGCCTCTTGAGCCTCCATCTCGTTGACGTTCAACTCGATACCTGAATGCGCCTTCAGGAGCGTTGAAATCGTGCCCGGTATTAGCGTCGCCACGGCAGATGGAAACGCGCCAATACGCACATGGCCCACCACCGAATGCTTCAATGCCACGAGCTCCATCCGCGCGGCCTCCAACTCGGAAAAGATCCGGTCTGCCCGCGCCACCAGCTTGCGACCCGCAAAGGTCAGGCGAACGCCGCGACCGCAGCGCTCGATCAGGTCGACACCGAGCTCTCGCTGGAGGTTGCCGATCTGCTGGGAAATGGCGGACTGCGAACGATGCAGGGCTTCAGCGACTGCCCCGATGGATTTGCGCCTTGCCAATTCCCGCAAGGCTCCAAGCTTGATGATGTCCACACGTGACTCCAGGCATGAGCCGTTGCCCGTTGCGGCACTGGGCGCCGATGGATACAGCCAGCCCAGTTCCGAGCAGCGGCAACCATGCTCACGCGACAACTTCGCAACCCCCTGGGATTGTGCAATCGAACGGCCGCACCTTCCCGGATCAGGGCTCGGATGGTTGATGGTTACAGGTCGAGAAGCAGCGTTGGACTCTTCGCTCTGGAGACACAGGCCGTCAGGCATGAGCCTCTTTCCGAGTCGTCCAGAATGAAGTCCTGATGGTCCACTTCGCCCGCGAGATAGCCGATCTTGCAGGTGCCGCACAGCCCTGACAGACAAGAGGTCTCCAAGGGATATCCCGCTTGCTGGAGCACATCCGCCAGGTTCTGATCAGGAGCGACATGAAGCTTCTCGCCAGTACTGGCGATCTCGGCGATGAAGCCGTCCTCGGCAGCGGCATCGTGCGCTGGCGCCTTGGTCGGCGCCTTGAAATGCTCGAAATGGACAGAGCCCTCCGGCCAGTGCTGCGAAGCGACCCGGCAGGCCTCCATGAAGCCACCTGGCCCGCAGTAATAGAGATGGCATTCGTCCCCAGGACTTTCGAGGACTGCGGTAATGTCCAGGCTATTCTTGGGATCGCCGCCATCGAAGTGAAACCTGATCTTGCCGAACTTCGCCATGTCCTCCAGCTCATCCTGGAAGGCAGCGTAATCGGCGCCCTTCGAGCAGTAGTACAACTCGTAGGGAATGCCTTGCGCCTCCAGCTCATGGGCCATCGACTTCATTGGCGTGACACCGATACCGCCAGCGAGCAGATAGACCTTCCTCTGCCCCGCAACCAACTCGAAATTATTGCGTGGAACGCTGACACGAACCGTGTCGCCGACCTTGATGCGTTCATGCACCGCTACGGAACCACCGCGTCCATTCGGGTCCTTGAGAACGGCGATCACGTAACGATGCCGATCGCTCGGCGAGTTGCACAGGGAGTACTGCCTGACGACGCCAGGGGCCGCCTGGATATCGATGTGCGCTCCAGCGGTGAATGGCGGCAGCACAGCGCCATCCGGCGCGACGAATTCATAGGAGTTGATTCCGTTCGCCTCCATCCTGATCTGCTTCACCAACAGTTCAAGATGCGTGACGGAAGTCCCTTCGAAAATAGCGTTCATAGCTCACCTCGGCATCAGCTTGGCAGAGCCAGAAGCCTCGGCTTCCGGACCCTGCGCTTTGTATTTTTATTTTCTGAAGCTCTGCTCTAGTTGCTCGAAGCGCTCCTTGACGAACACCTCCCTGTCACGCCCTTTCAACTGATCCGCCTCGCTGAGAATCGCCACGGCTTCCTTGGCCAGACGCCGGCGGTTGGCCACCTCTTCCTCGACGTTTTCCGACTTGGCCAGCTCGAAGACGTTACCCGTGCAATAGCTGTTGGGTTCGCCTGCCATGCTGCGCAGCCACTCAGCAAAACCATGGGCGGAAGCGGGCGCGTTAGTGCCGCGGATACCGTCACGCAACATCTTGCGGAAGGCGTACAGGCCCGCATCGAACTTCGTCGGGTTCTCCAGCTTGTGCACGGCGATCGGACGCTGCGAAATGATCGCCTCGTAGTCGCCTGGCGCGTACTGGGCGTCCTTGTAGTTCTCGCGCTCGCGGTGGTTGGATGGAATCGGCGGAATGTCCTCCAGCCTGTACTTGCCGAAGCGTTCTGGCCGGCGCATCGCCACCTGGCCTTCGAGGAAGTCGATGGTCTCGTAGCCGACCATCTCCTTGTTACCGACACCACGGGTGTCGATGCCCGGGCCCATGACGCGCCAGCCGATCATCTTGCTGTTCTCGTCATCGACCGGCACGGTCCAGCGAACGATGTGGAAGCGGCTGAACAGTTTCTTCTTCGAACCGTCCTCCGAGGTGTAGGCGTGCAGGCTGAGGTTAGGCAGAACCTGATGCTGGATACGCAGGAACATCTTGTCGTTATCGACGCGACGAGCGCCCGCACAGGCGAGGCTGCGGCCCTGGTGGACAGGAATGAACTGCATGTCCGGCGCGACTTCCATGGACGCCGCACCGACCTCATCGAAGGTCGTGCCTTGAAAATGCTCGTCCACCACGTTCTTCGCCGCATGCAGGGCGGTCGGGTGGAAGTTGTCGGCGGCGTTGTCCTGCACCTGCAGCCAGTTACAGTGCTGGAAGTTGCTGTAGGGCACCAGCTCGTCGCCTTCCATCACCGTGAAGTTGCCTTCCCATTCCGGGAACGGTGGCTCTTCTTCCGGCGGCCCCATGTAGGCGAAGACCAGGCCGTGACGCTCGAAGGCCTTGTAGGCGCCCTGGCGAATGGAGCTGGCGTATTTCTCTGCTTCCTTTTCCTCACCGGCCGGAAATGGCACATGAAGACAGGCGCCATCCACGTCGAAGATCATGCCGTGGTAACAGCACTTGATGCCTTTTTCCTGAATCGCGCCGTACTCCAGCGATGCGCCACGGTGGCAGCAATGTGCGTGCATCACGCCGACCTGGCCGCTGCCATCACGGAACGCGACCAGTTCCTCGCCCATGATTTTCAGGAAGCGCGGCGTATCGGTCAGTTCCAGCGACATGCAGACCGGATGCCAGAAGCGACGCAAGTATTCGCCTGCCGGCGTGCCCGGTCCGGTCTCGGTCAGTTCGGGATCATGATCCGGGGTCTTGTTGGTGTGGTAGCCACCGTAAGCGATCAGCTTTTTCGGGATCGCGGCACCACCACCGGCACCTTTCGCTTCGTGTTTTTCGAGTTTCTCAGTCATGGCATTGTCCTCGTTTCTTGTAGGTATCTTGAGCTCTGATCACGGAACTCTGTATACAGATTGTTTGAGCGCAATGACGCGGGTTTATCAGGCTTGTTGCTCTCCTCGCTTTCTGGCTATTCGGTCAGTTCTGGGTTTTGTCGACCAGTGCGGACGCCTTGATCCACGGCATCATCGCCCTGAGTTTCGCCCCCACCACTTCCAGTTGATGGCGTTTGAGCTGGTTGCGTTTCGAAGTCAGTACCGGGTTTCCGGACTTGGCCTCCAGGATGAATGCCTTGGCATAGGAGCCGTCCTGAATGAAAGCCAGGGCATCGCGCATGGCGTTCTTGGTGTCCTCGGTAACGATCTTCGGCCCGGTCAGGTATTCACCGAATTCGGCATTGTTGGAAATGCTGTAGTTCATGGTGGACACACCGCCCTCGTAGAGCAGATCGACGATCAGCTTCAACTCGTGCAGACACTCGAAATACGCCAGTTCGGGCGAATACCCGGCCTCGACCAGAACCTCGAATCCCCCCTTGATGAGCTCGACCGCGCCACCGCACAGGACGACCTGCTCGCCGAACAGGTCGGTTTCCGTCTCTTCACGAAAGTCGGTTTCGATGATGCCGGACCTACCGCAGCCAATAGCCGTCGCATAGGCGAGCGCGAGCGCCTTGGCCTGGCCCGACACATCCTGGGAAACCGCGATCAGCGCCGGCACCCCCGCCCCCTCGACGAAAGTGGAGCGAACGGTGTGGCCAGGTGCCTTGGGCGCAACCATGAACACATCCAGGTCGGCCCGCGGTTCGACCTGGCCGTAATGAATGTTGAATCCATGAGCGAAGACCAATGCCGCACCGTTGCGCAGAGCCGGCTCGACCTCCTTCGCATAGACCTCGGCGATGCTCTCGTCAGGGATCAGCATCACCACCAGATCGGCCTCTCGCACCGCATCCGCAACAGGCATCACGGAAAGCCCGGCGGCTTCGGCTTTGGTCCAGGATGCCTTGCCCTTACGCAGCCCCATGACCACGTTGGCACCGCTGTCGCGCAGGTTCAAGGCCTGTGCATGACCCTGGGAGCCGTAGCCGACCACCGCGATACGACGGTTGTGCAGCAGCGAAACATCGGCGTCTTTGTCGTAGAAAACTTTCATCGTTCACCTTCTTATGGTTTTAGAACTCTGTATACAGAGTTCCGAATCTAACGTACTGTCTCCGGAAGTCAAGAGATGAATTGGAATCAGCGTGGAGAACGTGGACAATGGCCATCACTAACAAGCCGATACTGCCAAACGCCGCCATGACGACTAAGTTGCGAAAGATCCAGGCCCGCCCCGACTACGTCGAAGAGGTCTACCAGACCTTGCTGGATGCCATCAGCGACGGCACCCTCGCACCGGGTACGCGTCTTACGCAGGAAGAAATCGCCGAGCAGATGCAGATCTCGCGCTCGCCCGTGCTGCAAGCGCTGCGCCTGCTGAAAAAGGATGGCTTGGTCCAGGATGCCCCGGGCCGTGGCGTGCTGGTCACGCCGCTCACGGTGGAGTCGATCAACAACCTGTATCTGATCCGTGGCGCACTGGACAGCCTGGCGGCGAAGATGGCGGCCGAGCACACATTCAAGATCGATCCGAAGATCATCGAGAACGGCCGGCGCCTCGCCAAAGGCAAGGATGTCAAAGCGATGATCGAGGCTGACGTTGCCTTTCACAGCGCCATCTATGAAGCCTCCGGCAACCCGCTGATCGCGCAAAGCGCACAGGTCTACTGGGTGCATCTACGTCGGGCCATGGGCGCTGTTCTGCAGTCGTCGGAGCAACGTCAATCGATCTGGGATGAGCATGAGGCCATCGCCAACGCCATCGCCGAAGGCGATTGCGTGCGTGCCGGGGAGCTGACCGATATTCACACGACCATCGCGCGCAAGAACCTGACAGCCCGGCTGAATGACTACCTGATGCAGGGCAATGCCAAGGTACGCTAACCGCCCCCTTCCCGTGGCCGGTCGCCGGCCACGGGCGCCTTTCTGACGGCCGCGCCGAAACCTCCCTAGCTATCGACCCTGCACGCGTTGACCAGCCAATCGTGGAACGCCACGATCTTGGGGGAGTTTCGCTGTGTGTGGCGGTAGCAGAGAAAATGGATTTCACGCATCACAGGCCGGCATCCCTCGATGTCATATTTGACCAGGCGCCCATCAGCCAGCTCCTGTTGTGCGAATCGCTCGCTTTCCAGGGCCAGCCCGAGACCATCGACAGCGGCGGCTATGGCCAAGGCGCCCCGGTCGAACGACGGTCGATGGATGATTTCCGGCAGTGGCTTTCCATGCTGGATGAAGTAGTCGCGCCAGGAGAGCGGGTTCAACTGGGATTCGATCAGGGGGATGCAATTCAGCCTCTGCAAGGCAATCTCTCCGGCTGCGCCCAACAAGCCAGGCGAGCCGAGGGTACAGCACGCCTCCAACCCCAAACCCTGAACACAGATACCCGGACTGTTGATCGCAGCGGAATAAGCAATGGCCATGTCGAGCTCAGGGTGCTTTTGCAGATCCACCGGCGTCGCGCTGGATGACAGGTTGAGGGTGTACTGAGGGTACTTGCTGAAAAAATCTGGCAGTCGCGGCCCCAACCATTTGCTCGCAAAGCTCGGCGCACAATGCACGGCCAGTTTTTCCGTTTCGCTAAAAGGCCTGAGCGCCGTGCAAATTTGATCAATGGAATCGAAAGCGGGTTTTATTACATCGAATAATCGACGACCTTGGTCGTTTAGTTCGAGATGTCGACTGTGCCGAATAAACAAAGAAAACCCGAAGAAACTCTCCAGGCTTTTAATTTGATGGCTTACAGCCGACGGCGTTTGATGCAATTCAGCAGCCGCAACACTGAAATTGCCGTGACGGGCTGCCGCTTCAAATGCACGTAATGCGATCAGGCTCGGTTTTGTACTCATTATTTTAATCGTACCTGTGAATTCTTTTCACAACAATGTGAAATAGCATCATTTGTCGCTCCCGGCAAGGTTTGCAAAGGTACAGGCCTTCGCAAGCCAACCGAGAAGTCGCAGATGAATATCAGTATTAAACAACCCGACAGTAACTTGGCCCAAGCCAAAAACAGAATTTCCATTTATCAACCTGAACAAGAAGGTCTGATATATCCAGAAATCCCTGAATTCAACAACTTCGCTGACCACCGTCGTCACCTGAAAGAGCGCCTCGTAGCAGCCTGCCGGGCATTCGCAGTACACGGACTCGACTACGGCTTTGCCGGTCACCTGACGGTCCGCGATCCGGAATTCCCGGAGCTCTACTGGACCAACCCGATGTGCGTGCATTTTTCCCAGGTGAAGATCTCCAACCTGATCCTGGCTGATCACGGCGGCAAGGTGATTGAAGGGGACTATGCCATCAACCGGGCTGGCTTCGTCCTGCACGCCAACGTCCACGAAGCGCACCCGCACATCCTCGCGATGTGCCACGCGCACACGGTCTACGGCGGAGCATGGGCCGCAACAGGCCTGCCGCTGGAACCCATCACCCAGGATGCGGCGGCCTTCTTCGAGGACCAGTTGGTGATTACCGCGGAAGCCGGAGCCGTGGCGGTGAAAACCGATTCGGGCAAATCCATCGCTTCGCTCTTCGGCAAGCACAAGGCGATCCTGCACCAGAACCATGGCCTTCTCACTGCCAGCACGCACAGCATCGACAGTGCGGCGTTCTGGTTCATCGCACTAGAACGCTGCTGCCAGCAGGCTCTGCTGGTCGCCGCTACGGGTATCAAACCGAAACTCGTAACCGATGAACGTGCCCGCTTCAGCCGCGAGAACGTGGGCAGTGACTATATTGGCTGGCTGCACTTCCAGACACTGTGGGGGCACTTGGCAGAAACACAACCCGACATGTTCGGCTAAGCACTCCGTAGTGATGAAATTATAAAACCAACACCACCCCTTGCAGTGCAACAAGACTGCACAGGGGTGAGACGCGAGCCTATAAATTCAACAATGCTTGGAGGCGTCATGAACACCATTGCCGACCGTGCACGGCCTATCGCTGACGAGACTATAAACTTCGAAGATGCCATCTATCGAAAAGTTATTATGCGTCTCGTCCCATTCATGTTTCTTTGTTACGTCTGCTCCTATTTAAATAGAATCAACGTCAGTTTCGCCAAAATCCAGATGGCCCAGGAACTCGCCTGGAGCGATGCGGTTTATGGATTGGGCGCGGGGATGTTCTTCATTGGCTACTTTGCCTTTGAAATTCCTAGCAATATCATCATGTACCGGGTGGGCGCGCGACGCTGGATCGCCAGGATCATGATTACCTGGGGCATCATTTCTGCTGCGATGATGTTCGTCAGCACGCCGATGCAGTTCTATGTCATGCGCTTCCTGCTGGGTGTCGCCGAGGCCGGATTCTTTCCCGCTATCCTGCTGTATCTCTCCCAGTGGTTCCCTTCCTCCAAACGCGCGAAAGTCACCTCGCTGTTCATGGCGGCCATCCCGATGTCAGGCGTTATCGGCGCGCCACTCTCAGGCTGGATCCTGCATTCGCTGAGTGGTGTGCAGGACCTCGCAGGCTGGCAGTGGCTGTTCCTGATCGAAGGCATCCCGACCATCCTCGTCGGGGCGTTTGCCCTCTTCTATCTCACCGACAGAATCGAGGACGCGGGCTGGCTCACGGGTGAGGAGCAACGGGTGCTTCGTCATAACATCGACCAGGAGTCCGCCGGCAAGCATCTGCACAAACTGATGGATGGCCTGGCCAACCCGAAGATCTGGCTGCTCAGCTTCATCTACCTGTTCTTCACCATGGGACTCTATGGCGTCAGCTTCTGGCTGCCCACCTTGATTCAGGCTTCCGGCGTCCAGGATTCACTGCACCTCGGCCTGTTGACCACGATTCCTTATGCGATGGCCACGGCCGCCATGATTCTGGTAGGAAAAAGCTCCGATCGCTTTCGCGAACGTCGCTGGCACCTGGCCGTACCAGGGGTGCTCGCGGCGACGGGCTTCCTGATCAGCACGGCCTATCAGTCGAATCTGATGATCAGCCTGCCAGCGCTGTGCCTGGCCACCATGGGCGTGATGACCACGATCTCGCAATACTGGACGCTACCGCCCGCCATTCTCACCGGGGCGGCAGCGGCAACCGGCATCGCCCTCGCCAATTCGATTGGCAGCGCATCAGGTTTTATCAGCCCATTCGCCATGGGCTCGATCAATGCCGCCACGCAAAGTACGTCATCGGGAATCATCATGCTGTCCGGGGTGTTGGTCGTCGGCAGCATCCTGGTCTTTCTGGTTCCCAAGCATCTACTGACGTGCAAGTGACTCGCCAAGCCCTCGAAACCGAGGGCATTGTGAATTAAGGTCTAATGGCCTGCAGATGATGACGAGGACAATAACAATGAAAACCATGACCTTGATTGCCCTGTGTGGAAGCTTACGCAAGCACTCAAATAACGCAGCGCTCATTCAAACCATGAGGTCCGAGCTTCTGCCCGCAGATACCCGGCTTGATCTACACAGCCTGCAGGCTATTCCACCTTATAACGAAGACGACGATAATGGCGCCGTCCCCCAATCCGTCATTGAACTTCGCCAGTCGGTCCAACACGCGGACGGCCTGTTAATCGCGTCGCCTGAATATAACCAGGGTATTTCTGGCGTACTGAAGAATGCCTTGGACTGGCTATCATGCCGTCATGCGCAATCGCCGATGGAAGGGAAGCTCACCCTGCCCCTTACAGCGTCTTCCTCTTTGACGGGTGGCAGCCGTGCGCAGCAGCAGCTCAGCCAGACCCTCTGGGCAATGGGGGCCGAGCTTGTGGCATATCCCCCCATCGTCATTACCGAAATCGATTCGAAAATCGATGAAGGTCGTCTTATCGACGCAGCGACGCGCCAGGTTCTCTCCCAGGCACTGACAATACTGAGAAGCACTTATAACGACGTCTCGAATGGCGCAACGCTCATCTGGGCTTGATCTGACCAGGCCGCGTCTACCAGGCGAAACTTGAATAACGACGCGGTCCGTAGCGCTTACATATAGAAACACCGACCGATACTTCGCCGTACTGGCGAGCGGGTTCGCCATTGCCGGAATTCGGGCATTCCAATGAATGGCAACCGATTCGGTACATAAGTTCCATGCGCCACGCCAGCGCCACAACACAAAACAACAAGAACCTGTTCACGATCTCGCGAGCTAGAGCCAAACAGAGGCGAAAGTGGCCGAGCAACGGTCGGAGTCGCGGGCAACTTCACGAGCGGTAGATGAGCATTCCGACTGGGCTGGCATTCCAGGTCGCTTTCAACCTTGTCTGGTCGACGCGCAGCAGATCGTGAACAGGTTCCAAGAGGAGATACAGCATGACAATGTCCTATACCCACTCACCGCTTTTCCTGGCGCTCATGGGGCTGCCGCTGATCGCTCAGGCAGGCTTCCTCGAAGACGGCAAGGCCAGTCTCGCCATCACCAACTACTACTTCAACAGCGACTACCGGCAAAGCGGCGCCAGCCAGTCCAAGCGCGACGAGTGGGCCCAAGGCTTCCTGCTGCGCTACGAATCGGGGTTTACCGAAGGTACGGTCGGCTTCGGCGTGGACGCCATCGGCATGCTTGGCATCAAACTCGACTCCAGCCCAGAGCGGATCGGCACCGGCCTGCTTTCGGCGGATAACGACGGCAATCCGCAGGATGACTACAGCGAACTGGGATTGACCGCCAAGGCGCGGCTGTCGAAAAGCACCCTGCGGGTCGGCACCCTGATGCCGAAAATGCCCACCGTGCTATCCAACGAATCGCGTCTGTTGCCGCAGACCTTTCGTGGAGCCTACGTGGAATCGAAAGAGTTCGATGGACTGACCCTGGACGGTGGCCGTTTGACTCAAAATAGCCAGCGCAACGACAGCAGCAGCGACGACATGAGCGTGACGGGGTCAGCGATCACCGGCGGGCGGTTCACCGATGCGTTCGACTTCGCCGGCGCCCGCTACACATGGAACGACAGCCTGACCACCACCTACAACTACGGTCATCTCGACGGCAACTACAAGCAACATATCGTCAACCTGGTGCACACGCTGCCCGTTGCCACGGGCCGGCTGAAGAGCGACCTGCGCTACGCCCGCTCCACCGACGATGGCGCCAGCAATGTCGACAACACGGCCCTCGGCGCCATGTTCACCTACAGCCTCAGTGGCCATGCAGTGAGCGTCGCCTATCAGAAAATGAGGGGCGATACTGGCTTCCCCTATATCAATGGCACCGACGCCTTTCTGGTCAACTACGTGATGCTCGCGCCGGACTTCGCCAATCCTGACGAGCAGTCCTGGCAGGCCCGCTACAGCTATGACTTCGCCGCGCTTGGCATTCCTGGCCTGAATTTCATGACCCGCTACGTCAGCGGCGACGGCTTCGAACGTGGAGGGCGCAGCGCCAAGGAATGGGAGCGCAACAGCGAGATCGGTTACGCCTTTCAAAATGGCATGTTGAAGAACCTTTCAATCATCTGGCGCAACGCGACCTACCGCAGTGCAGGCGCCAGCGACATCGACCAGAACCGCCTGATCCTCAGCTATACCCTGCCGTTGATCTAGAGGTACGGGCGCCGGAACCCATTTTTCCCGCCCGCCACACACACGAGGTACTACTTCATTAGCAGAGGATAGTTTCGTGGACCTACAACCGATTCCCCAACATCGAGCGGTATCGCCAGATCATCAATCGCTGGTGCGTACCCAGCGTACAGCCTCCATCGACAGTACCGCCGCACGCAACCAGGTACAGATCGCCACCCACCTGCGCAGCATGTTCATGAGCTGTGGCCTGAGAGATGACGCTCTCGACAGAATGGTCGAGACCCGCTCAACCGCACTCGCGGCAAAAGGCAAGAACTGGGAAGACGTCAAACGTACGCTGGATAAAGGCAAGGGCCTCGATAGAACAGCCAGTATCCTTGCCGGCTTAGTGAAGTCCCTGCCGTTTGGCGCGGCCGGGGCGTTGCTGACAGGCAAGCCAGAAATTCTCACGCCGGGTGGGCATCAGGTCAGCGCGCTTGCCCAGAACTTCATTACGGCCGCGGTCTTTGTCGCCTGCAACTCCATCGGCGCAGGCGTTCTCGACAGATCCACCAAAGACATACTGTGGATGGCCGCCCAGGATAAAGACCTTGAAGAGAGCATGAAACGGCATGCCCAAAATAGTGAGCCCAGCGCCTTGAGAAGGGGGTTGGAAAGCAGTGCGACAGTGCAAACGTTTTCCGTCAAGAACAGCCTGGGGTCAATGCTCAGGTGGGGCTCGGACCGAATCGCGACCAACTTCACCAACGCGGACAAGGCCGCGAAAGTCGCGGACTATATCAAATCCGGATTCTCTTCCGTAGGCTCGCCACTAGCGGGGGCGGCGATGAATTACCTGCAACAGCTCTGGAACGAAAAACACCAGCGCGTAGGCAGCGAGTTCCTGCTGGGCAGGACCGATTGGGAAAGTCGCTTCGATGAGCTGGATAAGCATAATGTGCCTGCCCGCATGCTCAATACGGGCAGCCGTGTCATGCACATTCCCTTGGATGTCGTACAAGACTTCAGTAAGTCGGTAAGGTCCATGTTCACCCCCCAGGGCATGGTGTCAGATCTACTCGCCCTGGGCGGAGGCATCATCGCCGGCGAACTCGTGCGCGCAAGGGTAAAAGAATCGGCACTGAACGCCGGCCAGTCAAAACCAGAAGCGACAGTGATAGCGGACATGGCGGTTTTCCCAGTGGAAGCAGCCTACTTCGGCGCCTGGGCGCTTACCGCAGCAGTCACTCCACAGGCCGCTGACTTCGCCAATAGGATCATCGACAAGATGCGTAGCCGCGGAGCCCTTGAGGAAGGGGATCTGGCGGAGGGACAGAACTTGCTGGAAAGCTCGGGGGGAACTGTAGGAAATAGCGACGAACAGTCCATGCATGACCACATGCAAGGGCAGAGCGCGGCAACGAGCTGAAGCCCTGTGCGCAGACGCGGGTGGGCCCGCGTGAAAAGCGAAGCGATACCCAGCCGATGGGTATCGCTTCGCCAACCCGTCAAGCCGACACGGCAATCGAACCCAGGTGTTTCTTGGTCAGGTAATGCCGCTGCATACCCTGCACAGGAAAATCCTGCAACGACGTATGCAGGACATAGCCCTGCTTGAGGTAAAACGGCAATGCCTGAAAGCTCAGCGTATCGACCAGCGCATGACGACATCCCAGCTCGACACCTTCCTGCTCTGCCCTGCTGACCAGGGCGCTTCCCAACCGGCTGCCGCGCGCTTGATGGTTGACCCACAGAGAATCGATGCATAGCCACGAGCCGGCCTGATAGGCGATCAAGCCGCCCGTCATCACGCCCGCCTCATCCCGGCAATAGACACCGATTGCTCCCCATCTGTTGTCGATGAACTGCGCGTTGAAGTTCCAGAGCCCCAGCGCGAGTTCTTTCCTGTCGGCATCGGTGATCTCGTTGGTAACCATGATCTGCATATCAACCAGTCCCCCTCGAGGTGACCTGAAGCAAGCCGGAACGTCCAGGCAGCGGAAAGCGCTGGCGTTCCGGCACAATGATCCTTCGCACCTTGGCGATCACATGAACGGGTCGACTTCGCGTCTCAACTGCTCACGCGCCCGGGATAACCTCGACCTCACCGTGCCAATCGGCACGCCCAGGGTGTCGGCGGTGGCCTGATAGTTGCCATCCATCACCAGGCTGACCCTGAGCACCTGCTGCATATTCAGTGGCAGCTCCTCGATCGCCTCGACGGTACGCCACAGTTGCCGGTGACCATCCACCTGCTGGCCGATATCGCCATAGTGATCGTATTCATAGTGCCACTGGTCTTCCCAGGCTTCCTGGTATGGCTGGCTGTAGAGTCGCCGGAAATGGTTGCGGATAAGGTTCAGCGCGATGCCGCACAACCATGTCTCGGGTTTGCTGGCGTGCTGGAACTTGTGCTCATTGCGCAAGGCCTCGACGAACGTGCATTGCAGGATGTCATCGGCATCGTCTGCGTTCATCACGCGCTTGTGAATGAAAGCGCGCAGCTTGCGCAGCTGATCGCTGGTGAGCTGGCGAATACCAGCGGTATGACGGGGTGTGACAGGACTGATTGCAGCCATGGTTCGCTCTCCTTGGTGAGTACGAACGGGCTATAGCGACAACCATGCCACGCGAAAAAACACATGTAACAACATGATAAATAAGTAATTTTAATATTTTAAAAGCTTCACCTTGAGCAACATCCTGCATTCGCCGATCGGGACCCGAGCCGAATGTTGCACGTAGCGGAAATATGGAACCGGCAAACCTCGTCGACCACTCAGGCAGCCAGAGACCTTCCCAGGCACGCCCATGAGAATATCGGCCCCGATAACGGCCCCATCGCCCCACACACCTCCGGCCACCAGCAGCAGTGGGGCGGCCCACGGCCTTGCCAATTCGCAACTTCGCAGCGGGACCACGCCTCCCAGCGGGACCTCGGCACAACAGGTATCGCGATTCAACTCGGACCTGATGCAGAACAGCGTGGCGCTGAGCAAACGCAACGTGCTGAGCACTCTCAATGCGCTGCAGTCGCAGGCGATGAAACAGTACGAGCTGGCACACGCCCTCGCGGCTGGCCACGAGAAACACCTGGACGAAGCCGTACGCACGCTGCGCCGCAAGCTGCACAAGAAACTGGAGCGTCAGGCGTTTGGCAACGTACTCAAGCAGGTGCTCGACAGTGTCAACGGCAATACCGCGCGTGCCTATGCCGTGCTGCGTGCCGCAACCCAGCAAGCCAGGCGCGAACGCTCAGGCGATGAACAGCAATTGTTCGGCCAGCCACTGAAGCAGTTGCAGCAGCGCTTTGGCCGCCAGGCACGCCCCCTGCTTGGCAAGGGCCGCTTCTCTTCGAAGATCGAGGACCCCATTCGCCGCGACAGGGTTCGCGGCTTGTCCAGCGTGGCGCTCTCGGGACGCCTGAGCGTACTCGAGCTGACTCGCGCGATCAGCGACAACGAGGAAGAGGAAGGTGGCTTCGCCGCCGATCTCGGCGACATCCTGGTCGATCTCAACCATCGCATGGCGACGGCCAGCGACTTCGCCACGCCGCAACAACTGCGCACGTTGATGAAAGCCAAGGGCACGGCGCTGTTCGTCAAGGAACTGCACACCAGCAGCCACCACTTACTGGGTGAGATGCGCAGCAAGAACCCGGCGATGCAACTGGATACCCCTGGGTTTCTCACCCAACTGCAACAACTCATCGGCAAGGGCATGGACCTCAAGGACACCCTGCTGTTGACCCAGAAGATCGGCGGCAACCGGCTCGATCACCAGTTGGCCTTCATCAATCGTCTGCTGGCCATGCTGCAGGAACAGAAATACATGATCTGGAGCGACGGCAAAGCCCGGGAAAAAGCCCTGAGCAATGTGCTCATGCTGTCCACGGCCCTGGTCAACGAAGAGCAGAAACGCCTCAAGGAGAGTCTTGTCTGATGAGCGCCATCATCAACCTGCTGAACGCCATCGCACTGGCGGCGATGCGCCGCTCGGAAATAGTCGGTGCCTTCGTGGTCATCGCCATCATCTTCATGATGATCACGCCGATGCCCACAGGGCTGATCGATGTGCTCATCGCGATCAACATCTGTATCTCCTGCCTGTTGATCATGCTGGCGATGAACCTGCCGCGACCGCTGGCGTTTTCCACGTTCCCCGCGGTCCTGCTGATCACCACGATGTTTCGCCTCGCCCTGTCGATCTCCACCACCCGGCTGATTCTGCTGGAGCAGGACGCCGGCCATATCGTCGATGCCTTCGGCCAGTTCGTGGTGGGCGGCAACCTGGCGGTCGGCACGGTGATCTTCCTGATCATCACCGTGGTCAACTTCATGGTCATCACCAAGGGCTCGGAGCGCGTGGCCGAGGTCGGCGCGCGCTTCACCCTGGATGCCATGCCCGGCAAGCAGATGTCCATCGACAGTGACCTGCGGGCCAACCTCATCAGCGTTCACCAGGCCCGTTCGCGCCGCGAGGAACTGGCCAAGGAAAGCCAGCTTTTCGGTTCCATGGATGGGGCGATGAAGTTCGTCAAAGGCGATGCCATCGCCAGCCTCATCATCATCGCCATCAACATGATCGGTGGCATGGCCATCGGTGTCATGCAGATGGGCATGAGCGCAGGCGATGCCGTGCATATCTACACCATCCTCACCATCGGCGACGGGCTGATCGCGCAGATCCCGGCGCTGATGATCTCCGTCACCGCCGGGATCGTGATCACCCGCGTCCCCGACGGCACACCCACCGCGCAGTCCAACATCGGCCGCGAGATCGCCGAGCAGCTCACCAACCAGCCCAAGGTCTGGATCATCTCGGCGGTGGCCATGCTCGGCTTTGCCGCGCTGCCGGGCATGCCGACCCTGGTGTTCATCGTCATTTCGCTGATCTGCGGAGTGGGCGGGGTGCTGCAGATGTACCGCGAACGTCCGGCCGCCGAGGCTGGAGAAGACGAATTCATCGCCCCTGAACTCAATGGCGATGAGGACCTGCGAACGTTCAACCCCAGCCGGCAGTTCGTCCTGCAGTTCCATCCCAGCCAGGACCCCGCGCAGATCGCGGCGCTGGTCAGCGAGATTCGCCAGAGGCGCAACCGGCTGGTGGTGCAGTATGGCCTGACCCTGCCGGCATTCATCATCGAACAGGCCGAACACATTCCGCCGGACGAGTTTCGCTTCACCGTCTACGAAGTGCCGATGATCAAGGCTACCCTGGCCACGGACCTGGTGGCGGTGGACGCCCGGGCACTTCCCGACGGTAGCACCGACGAGCGAATAGAAGGCAGCAGCGAGCGCCAGGAAGCCGAGTGGGCCTGGTTGCCCGGTGATTCGTCCCTGCTCAGCAGTGGCGAGCTTGAAGCGGTAAGCGCCGTAACCCTGATCAGCGAGCGTATGGAACGTGCCCTGCATGCCTGTGCGCCGCAGTTCATCGGCCTGCAGGAAACCAAGGCGATCTTTGGCTGGCTCGAATCCGAGCAACCCGAGCTGGCCCAGGAAATGCTCCGTGTCCTGCCGCTTGCGCGCTTCTCTTCGGTGCTGCAGGGGTTGGCTGCCGAACGCGTGCCGGTCCGCTCGGTGCGGGTGATCGCGGAAACATTGGTCGAACATGGCCAGCACGAGCGCGATATCGCCATGCTGGTGAACTACGTGCGCATCGCCTTGCGCTCGCAGATCTACCACCAGTACGCCGGCTCGGAAGGCTTGCCGGTCTGGCTGCTGACCCCCGAAAGCGAAGGCATCCTGCGCGACGGCCTGCGCCAGACCCAGACCGAGACTTTCTTCGCCCTGAGCAACGAGACCAGCCAACTGCTGCTCGAACAGCTGCACATGGCCTTTCCGCTGCGCTCGCCCGAGCCCGCCGTGCTGCTGGTTCCTCAGGATCTGCGCAGCCCGCTGCGCACCATGCTGCAAGAAGAGTTCTACCACGCTCCCGTACTGTCTTTCGCCGAGATCAGCAGTACGGCCCAGGTCAAAGTCATCGGCCGTTTTGACCTGGGTGAAGTCATGGACCTCGACGAGCCGCTGGATCTGGATGATGAATATGCCGCCTGAAGCCATACAGAACGAGCTGTTCGAGCTGAGAGTCCTGAGCGGCCTGCACCAGGGCGCAGCCTTGCCGCTCATCGGCGAACACTGGTCGATAGGGGCTGACGACGATCGCGACCTGGCGTTGCACGACACGGGCGTGGAGCCTCTGCACTGTGAACTTCGCCGCGATGGCGAAGCGTGGCAGTTGAAGGCCGAGGCCGGCCGCATCGTCGATATCGAAGGCCATGCCCTGAGCGAACTGCACGCCGGGCATACCTTCGCCCTCGGCAACGTCTGGGTCTGTCTGTGCGCGGCGGACAGCCCCTGGCCCAGCCTGCCGGCGATCATCCCCCACGAAGCCGAGGACCCGACCGCCGAACGGGCTTCGGCGGATACCTCTTCCCTGCTGCGCCGGCGCTTGCTGAGCAAAGGCACGGGTATCACCCTCGGCGTCCTGCTGGGCATCGTCGGCAGCGCCTGGAGCCTGAGCCGCCCGCTTCCCGTTGCGGCGACGACAACCGCGAACAGCCATGAGGACGCGCCTGCTCAGGCCAAGGATCTGCGCAAATCGCTGAACCTCGATGAAGCCACGCGTCAGCTCAAGACGATGCTCAGTGAACGCTTGCTCAACCCCGTCACTATCGGGCGCAATGCCAACGGGCTGGTGCTCAGCGGTACGTTGCAAAACGACGCCATGCTCGTCTACGAGCGGATGCTGCAGCGCTTCGAGCGTGACTATCGAACCAGTTTCACGGTGCACGATCAGGTCAGCGACGGCAGCGCCGGCCTGCCCTTCGTGATCACCCAGATCATCGGCGGTCCCCACGGGCATCTGGTGATGAGCGACGGGCGGCGGCTGTACGTCGGGGATCGCCTGGATGGCCTGCGCCTGGTGCGCATCGACGATGGCCGTATCCAGTTCGACGGTAAACGCCAATTCGAGGTGAGCTGGTGAATGCCTCGCTGCGGGCGCTCGATGCCTGGGAGCGAAGCCAGGCCGCGCGCCTGGCCCGCTTCTCGGCGGTCAGGGCCAGCGGCCGGGTTACCGCGGTCAGCGGCATCCTGCTCGAATGCCAGGTGCCGGCTGCCAAGGTAGGTGACTTGTGTGAAGTGGCCAAGGCCGATGGCAGCGAAATCCTCGCCGAGATCGTCGGTTTCACCCGTGACTGCACGCTGCTGAGCGCACTGGGAACCCCCGACGGCATTCAGGTCGGCGCGCCCATCCGGCCATTGGGCATCGCCCACCGCATCGGCGTCAGCGAGCAGTTGCTGGGCTGCGTGCTCGACGGCTTCGGCCGTCCCCTGCTCGGCTCACAGGGGGCATTCGCCGGCCCGCACGATGCCCGCCAGACGCTCCCGGTGATCTGCGATGCACTGCCGCCCACCCAGCGTCCGCGCATCACCACGCCGCTGCCAACCGGCATCCGCGCCATCGACAGCGCCTTGCTGCTCGGCGAAGGCCAGCGTGTGGGGCTGTTCGCCGGTGCCGGCTGCGGCAAGACCACGCTGATGGCCGAGCTGGCCCGCAACATGGGCTGCGACGTGATCGTTTTCGGGCTGATCGGTGAACGCGGCAGGGAACTGCGCGAGTTCCTCGACCACGAACTGGACGAGACGCTGCGCAAGCGCTCGGTGCTGGTGTGTGCCACCTCCGACCGCTCCAGCATGGAACGAGCCCGGGCCGCGTTCACCGCCACGGCTATCGCCGAGGCCTATCGCGCCAAAGGACTGAAGGTACTGCTGTTGATCGACTCACTCACCCGTTTCGCCCGCGCCCAGCGTGAGATCGGCATTGCCGCTGGCGAACCGCTGGGCCGTGGCGGCCTGCCGCCTTCGGTCTACACCCTGTTGCCACAGCTGGTGGAGCGCGCCGGCATGAGTGAGAGCGCATCGATCACCGCGCTCTACACCGTGCTCATCGAACAGGACTCGATGAACGATCCGGTCGCCGACGAAGTGCGCTCGCTGCTCGACGGGCACATCGTGCTGTCACGCAAGCTCGCCGAACGCGGGCACTACCCCGCCATCGACGTGCCCGCCAGTATCAGCCGGGTGTTGAGCAACGTCGCCGGGCGCGAGCACCAGCGGGCCAACAACCGCCTGCGCCGCCTCATGGCCGCCTACCGGCAGGTCGAGATGCTCCTGCGCCTGGGCGAATACCAGGCCGGCGCGGACCCCGTCACGGACTGCGCGGTGCAGCTCAACGGCCCCATCAACGCCTTTCTCCAGCAGGATCTGCGCGGCCCCTCGTCGCTGGAGGACACCCTGGCGGCCCTGACCCAACTGACCGAGGCATTACCGGAGTGAGCATGGAAGAAGAGCTGGAAGCAGACCCTCAGCGTGCCGCCCTGGAGCAGGCCATCGCCTTGCTGAAACCGTTGCGCCAGCATCGCCAGGCCAGCGCCGAGCGCCAGCAACGGCAATTGCAGCAGACGCTCGAAGACAACCAGCGGCAACTGCAACAGAGCGAAATGCAGTTGATCAGCGAACGGCAACAACAGCAGGCGCGCCGCGAAGCGCTGGCGCGCGAACACCTGAGCCAGTCGCTGGCCATGGACGAAGTCGAGCGCTGGCATAACCGCGAGCGGCGCATGCTCGACCATCTGGCCGGCCTGCGCCAGGACATCCACCAGCAAGGCAGCCACATCGAACACCTGCAACAGCAACTGCAGCAGGCCCACGACAACGCCAAAGCCGCACAGCGCGCCGTGGAAAAACTCTCCTGCCTTGCCGAGGCCCTCAACGATGAAAACTGAACAACAGGTCCAACCCAGGCAGCTCCAGCCGCACCGCGAACCCGTCACGCTCACGCCGTCCGGCAGGGCTGCCCAGCCATTGCCTGGAATGCGCCGCAGCGATACGGATATCGGCCGGCTCCTTGCCGCCCTGGAAACGACGTCGCCGACCCTGATGGCCGACGGCGTGCTGTTCAATCAGTTGATCCAGCCAGTGGCGCGGAGCACAGACCAGGGCGACGGTGTCGGCGGTAGCGGTTTCGCCCCTTCCGCGCTTGCCGATGTCGCCACCGCGCAACTGGTGGACGAACTCGCCCAGCGCCTGCCCGAGACCCTGGCCGGCGCCTTCAACGTCAGCCTGCTGATGCCCAACCTTGGCCGGATTCAGGTTCGCGCCGGCAAACGCGACAACCAGTGGGACATCAATCTGGGGTTCGCCCGTCGCTCCGCCTTCGAGCGCGTGCAGTCCTGCCGTGGCGAATGCGAGGCCGCGCTGGCCAACGTACTGGCCCAGCCGGTCAATCTTACGATGAGCAGCGAGGCACCGGCATGAACGCAGTGCCCAGGCGCCACCTGAGTGCCGAGTACGCCCAGGCCTCGCGGGCGCTGGGTGCGGGGGTGGCCATGCCATTCACGGCCCATGGCCGCGACGGCGAGCTGCGCCTCACGCCTCTGCCAGCCGCTACGTCCGTCGCGGACGGCGTGTGGCTGGGCAGTGCCATCGGTGCCTTTTGCCTGAGTGATGCCGACGCCATCCTGAGCCTGCTCGGCGAGCTGCCGGTGAGCACGGCCGGCGCGCATCAGGACTGGTATTGGCCGGTCGTCAGCCAGCGCCTGGCCGGTGTCATAGCCGACAGCTTGAGCCCGCTCGCGCCGCTGGCCGAAGAGCCTCCGACAGCGCAGCCCATGCGCTGCAGGATCGAGGTGACGCTGGGTGACGAAGGCGTGCACGGCCAACTCAGCACGAGCGCCGAAACCCTGCTGGCCTGGCTGCAAGCGCCGATGTGGCGGGCCATTCGCCGCCCCAGCCCGGAGTCACTGAGGCTCTGCACGCCGTGGGTCCTTGGCGAATTGCAACTGACCCTGGAACAGCTGGCCTCGCTACGGCCGGGCGACGTCGTCCTGCCCACCACGATGCATGTCGATAGCCTCGGCACTGGCCAGCTGGCGCTGGCGGGATCGCACTGGAGCATCCAGGCGAGGCCAGAGGACGCACGGCTGTTCCTCACACTGACTGGACAAGGGAACGACTCGCAATGAACACCGACGAAACGGCCTATGAAAGCACCGTCCTCGAACCAGACCAGGATGCCGCCGAAGCGGGACCACTGAACGAGGACACCCCAGAGGATGCGCTGCCTGCCGCGGAAATGGCCAACGCCGACGAAGACCCGCCTGCTGCCGAGGAGCAAGAAAGCAGCGCCGAGCCGCCGCCACTCGAACCGCTCGCACACTTGCCCCTGCAACTGACCCTGCGCAGCGGCCAGCTCAGCCTGACCCTGGAACAATTGCGCCGTCTCGACACCGGCAGCGTGCTTGAGGTGCATGGCACGGCGCCCGGCTACGCCACCCTCCTCCATGGCGAACAACTGGTGGCCGAGGGCGAACTGGTGGATGTCGATGGCCGTCTCGGCCTGCAGATCACCCGGCTGGCCTCGCTATCATGATCCTCGACGGGATGAACCCGGTTCTCCTCGCACTGTTTCTCGGCGCCCTGTCGCTGGTGCCGTTCATGCTCATCGTATGCACGGCCTTTCTCAAGATCGCCATGACGCTGATGATCACCCGCAATGCCATCGGCGTTCAGCAGGTGCCGCCGAACATGGCCGTGTACGGCATCGCCATCGCCGCCACCCTGTTCGTCATGGCACCGGTCGCCCATGAGGTACGGGAGCGCCTGGACCAGACCCCTCTGGACTTCTCCACCACCGACGCGCTGCAAGCCAGCTCCGGCGGCATCATCGATCCGTTGCAGCAGTTCATGAGCCACAACACCAACCCGGATGTCATGACTCACCTGCTGGAAAACACCCAGCGCATATGGCCCAGGGATATGGCCGACAAGGCCAGCAAGGAGGACCTGCTGCTGGCGATCCCCGCCTTCGTCCTCTCCGAACTGCAGGCGGCCTTCCAGATCGGCTTTCTCATCTACATCCCATTCATCGTCATCGACCTCATCGTCTCGAACCTGTTGCTGGCGCTTGGCATGCAGATGGTTTCGCCAATGACCATCTCGCTGCCACTCAAGCTGCTGCTGTTCGTCCTGGTCGATGGCTGGACCAAGCTGCTGGACAGCCTGTTTCTCTCCTACCTGTGAGGCGACCATGGAAGCGCTGGCGTTGTTCAAGCAAGGCATGTTCCTGGTGGTGATCCTGACCGCGCCGCCACTCGCGGTGGCAGTGCTGGTCGGCGTCACCACCTCGCTGTTGCAGGCGTTGATGCAGATGCAGGACCAGACCCTGCCGTTCGGCCTGAAACTGACAGCGGTGGGCCTGACCCTGGCGATGACCGGGCGCTGGATCGGCCTGGAACTGATCCAGTTCGTCAACATGGCATTCGACCTGATCAGCAGAACCGGCGGTGGGGGCTAGGGTCTGCTCCCGTTTCGTCACGGCCGCGACGGAGCCAGTTTTTGCGTGGATCTAGACGCGAGGAGTGTGGTTTGGTTATTCCCAATGAACGACGAGTAACGACGATCCGCGTGAAAACTGGCCCGTCCCGAAGGGTTGCGCGAGAAATTGCGCCATGCGGCGTTGCGGGACTTGAAAAGGGGAACGCCATTTCCTGCGTCCCGCGCCTTGCCTGGCGCAATTTCTCACAGCAACGCGGTTCGCGACGAAACGGGAACAGACCCTAGATGCCGTTCGACGCCGACAGCGCATTCCAACTGATGCTGGGCATTGCCCTCGGGGCCGCACGCCTGACGCCCTGCATGCTGATGGTGCCGGCCTTCTGCTTCAAGCACCTCAAGGGTCCGTTGCGCTATGCGGTGGTGATCGCCGTCGCCTTGATTCCCGCCCCGTCGATTGGCGAGGCCCTGAGCGGGCAGGCGGAAAGCTTCGGCCTGATCATCGGCCTGCTGCTCAAGGAGGTGGCGCTGGGCGCGCTGCTCGGGGTCTTGCTGCACATGCCGTTCTGGATGTTCGCCTCGGTAGGGGCTCTGCTCGACAGCCAGCGCGGAGCCTTGAGCGGCGGCCAGATGAACCCTGCCCTGGGGCCGGATGCAACGCCCATGGGGGAGCTGTTCCAGGAAACCCTGGTCATGCTGCTGATCGTACTCGGCGGACTGCCGCTGATCCTGCAAGTGATCTGGGACAGCTACCTGATCTGGCCGCCTACCGCCTGGTTGCCGATTCTCGACGGGGATGGCCTGGCAGTGCTCCTTGAACTGTTGAGCCGCACGCTGCATCACATGCTGCTCTACGCCGCCCCGTTCATTGCCGTGCTGCTGCTGATCGAGGCCGTCATGGCCATCATCAGCCTGTACGCCCAGCAACTGAACGTGTTCATTCTCGCCATGCCCGCCAAGAGCATTGCCGGTATCGCTTTTCTGCTGATCTATCTGCCGACCCTGCTGGAACTGGCCAGCGGCGAGATACAGCACATCCAGGTCATCGGCACCCTGCTGGGTGACCTTCTCAAGGTGCCCGCCCCATGAGCGAGAAAACAGAAAAGGCCACCCCCAAGCAACTGCGCGATGCCCGGGAAAAAGGCCAGATCGCACAGAGCCAGGATGTCAACAAACTGCTCATCTTCCTGGTCGTCAGCGAAGTCACGCTGGGCCTGGCCAGCGCCAGCGTGGATCGTCTGCAGCAATTGATCGCGCTGGCCGTCAACGCCACCAGACAACCGTTCGCCCGCATCGCCGAGCAGCTCCTGTCCGAAGCGATCACCCTGCTGATCAGCTTTCTGGCCTGCAGCGTCGGCCTGGCCATGCTGATGCGCCTGGCCGGCGGCTGGGCGCAGTTCGGCATACTGTTCGCGCCCAAGGCACTGACCGTCGATTTCAACAAGCTGAACCCATTCGGCCAGATCAAGCAGATGTTCTCCGCCCAGAACCTGATCAACCTGCTGATGAGCATGCTCAAGGCCAGTGTGATCGGCACCACCCTCTATCTGCTGCTCAAGCCGGAACTGGCTACGCTGATTCTGCTCGCCAACTCCGACCTCGCGACCTACTGGCAATCGCTGCTCGAGCTGTTTCGCCACATCCTGCGCACCACGCTCGGCCTGCTGCTGACAATCGCCGCGGTGGACTTCGGCATGCAGAAATACTTCCACGCGAAAAAGCTGCGGATGAGCCATGAAGACATCAAGAAGGAATACAAGCAGTCCGAAGGCGACCCGCACGTCAAGGGCCAGCGCCGGCAGTTCGCCTTCGAGATTCTCAACGAGGAACCCAAGGCGCCCGCCAAGCCCGTGGAGGACGCCGACATGCTGGTGGTCAACCCGACCCACTACGCCGTCGCCCTGTTCTATCGCCCCGGCGAGACGCCGCTGCCGCTGATCCATTGCAAGGGCGAGGACGACGATGCCCTCGCGCTCATCGCCAGGGCCAAGCGCGCTCGTGTCCCGGTGGTGCAGAGCGTGTGGCTGGCCCGCACGCTGTACAAGGTCAGAACCGGCCGCTATATCCCCAGGCCGACCCTGGAACTGGTCGCGCAGATTTACCAGTTGGTCAGGCAACTCGATGAGGTAACCGATGAAGTCATCCGCACGGACGATCTCTAAGAACCTGTTCACGATCTCGCGAGCTGGAGCAAAACAGGGGCGAAAGTGGCCGAGGAACGGTCGCAGTCGCGGGCGACTTTACGAGCTGTAAATGAGCATTCCGACTGGGCTGGCATTCCAGGTCGCTTGCAACCTTGTTCAGCCGACGCGCAGGCACTTGCCATGCAAAACCGAAGGCGTCGATACATCGACCTGCAACGCCCTCCGCTATCGTCGATGACCGCGCCGGACCTACTGTCCGGCGCTGTGCCAACTCAATGGCCAACCAGGTGATCGAGGCCCGCCAGGGCCAACTCCTCGTGGCAGATTTCATCCAGAGACAGGGCCTGGTCCCAAGGCCCGGGGGCGGCATGCCAGACGACGAAGTCACGTTGCGGGTTGAGCATCAGAAAGTAGTCGTGAAAGCGATCCGCCTGGGAAAAGCGCCGGGCCAGCGTGTCGCGCAACTGTTGCGGCTCGAGCATGGCATTCTCGACATGCAACGCCACCCCCCAATTCTGATGCTCCTGCCGGCTGACGAAGGCCACGCCGGCGGCGAGTGGCCAGACGGCATGGCACTCTGCGGCGGCGAGTTCGAGAAAGGCATGCTTTTGCGAAACCTGCACCACGTTCAGTCCTCGAGCGGGATGACGGAATAGTCACGCGTGCGGTCGCGATCGTACTCATTGAGCCCCTGGCGCATCTCCTCCGGCCACCAGATCACCAAGGCACGATTAGTCGAATCCGGTCGCTTGCAAGCCTCGCCCGTACAACCGGGGCGGTTGGCACAGCCGGCCAGCAGGCCGAGGATCAATAACGCACAGCCACAGCGAACGGCACTCATTGCACGGCCTCCTGCAACAGCGATGGTCGCTGCTTGAACGATTGTTTGAGAATGCGCGGCTTGCGCAACGCGATGTACACCTCGCTTTCTTCCCCCGGATTCAGCCAGGCACGCGGCCAGGCGCTCACGCCCATGACCCAGCGTCCGCCACATCGGCTCTCATCCAGTCGCCGCGGTTCGTCCGACTCGTTGCGCACCACGACGACGGCAACGCCCCAGTCTTCGCGCGCGAACCACTGCGAACGCTTGCTGTCCATCCGCAGCCCGCCGTCCACGTTACACAGCGTCTCAGGCGCGAACGGTGCCTGGCTGGCGCTGAAACCTGTCGGCGAGGCGCCATCGAGCAGCGCCGCGAACGCTTGCTGAACGTCCTCGCGGGTAGGCAGCTCGGCGCCGTGACGACGGTCCTGGACGTCCTTCAACTGCCTGTCCAACTCATGGGGGTTGCCATGCTTGACGTAACGCGACGGGTTGACCTGATCGCCGATCAGGCGCGGAGTAAGGATGAACAGCCGCTCACGCTGCGTGTACTCCCGGCTGCGCGACTGGAACAGGAGCTTGCCGATGATGGGGATGTCGCCAAGCAACGGGATCTTGTTGAGGCGATCACTGGCCTCGACCCCGTGAAAACCACCAATCACCAGCGAGCCATGCTCGGCGATCACCGCCTGGGTGCTGACGTTGCCGCGGCGTACCGATGGCTGATCCTCGCTGATCTGCGACTCGATGATCTGGCCGTCTTCGATATCGACGATCAGTTGCACCTGCGAGCGGCCATCGTGATCGAGCGAGCGCGGAATCACCTTGAGGCTGGTGCCGGCGGTGATCTCCTGGATATTCGCCACGCGCTCGGCCAGCGCGGTGAGGTACTCGGTACGGCTGAAATCGATCACCGCCGGCAAGTTTTCCAGCGTGAGGATCGACGGGTTGCCGACGATCGATGCCGCGCCCGTGCCCTCCAGGGCGTGCAGATCCGCCGCGAAGCGCCCGGCATCCTGGATGAACAGCGTGGATGAGGTGCCTGACTCGAACAGGTCCGCACCACCACTGACACTGCCGGATGCGAACGACCAGCGACTGGACAGTTGAGCCAGCTCATTGCGGTCGATATCCAGGATGATCGCGTCGATCTCGATCACATTGCGCGGCACGTCGAGTTGCTTGATCAACGCCTGGTACATGGCCTTGCGCGCGGGCAAGTCGTAGATCAGCACGGCATTGTTGCGGATATCCGCACTGACCCGGATGCGCCCACGGTTGCGTGTCTCGCCGCGACTGTTGCTCTTCGCGCCGGAAGAGGAACCAAGCCCGAGCGCCTGGTCCAGGTTCTTATCGAGCAATCCGCTGTCCAGCCCCCCCAGCACACCGGATGACAGGCCGAACGAACCATTGTGATTCAGCCCCTGGGCGACTCCACTTCCCGACTGATACATACCTGTCGTGCTGCTGGAAGCGCCCTGGGATCGGCTTTCCAGCAGCTCTTGCAGAATGCCGGCAACGCCGGCGACACGCAGCTCCTGGTCACGATAGCGGATGCTGCGATCGGCGGCATTGGCATACTTCAGGGGAAACACGATGACGTCCTGCTTGTCGGCCTCCTCTGGCACCTCCACCTTCTCGCCGTATTCGCGGACGAGCTGCACGTACTTCGTCGGCCCGCGTACCAGCACCACGCCCTCTTCCGGCAGCAGCCCCCAGCCGAAGCGCGGATCGAGCAAGCCGATGTCGCTGAGAGCGACCTTCAGGTCATCCACCGAGTCGGCGGAGACCTCGATCCTTGCCGAGGTTTGTTCGCGGGTGGGACTGACATACAGGGTGTCATTGAAGACGAACCACTGGAAATGATGCTCGCGCCCAAGCCGCTCAAGAAACCCCTGGGGGTTTTCAGCACGGATCCGCCCATCGACACGGCCATCCATGACCGGCATATCCAAGGTCATGCCGAACTCGCGGGCAAAGTCGCCCAGAGCGGTCATCAAGTCGGTCTGCCGGGCGTCATAGGCATAGGCCGTACGCTTCCAGCTGTCCGGCGGTAAGGCACGGGCCGGCAGGCAAACGACGAACAGCAGCCAGGGCAACCAGATCAGGACGTTGCGCATTTCATACTCCAGAAGACAGGCGATCAGGATTCGCCAGCCACCCGTCCTCGGGGGTTGGCACTGCGGAGGTGTTCATCAGGTTGAGCAGGGTCGCCCGCTGATTGGCCAAGCCTTCCAGGCTCGCCAGCAGCGTTGCGCTATCGCAGGACACCTGGCACCACTCGACCAGCACCAGGCAATAACTGTCGGGATCGATGGCCAGCGCCCCGTTACAACCGCACGCGAGCCCTGCCGCACCGTTGTGCAAGATGCCATCGAGCAGCCGTTCGGCCATGCAGTCGAAGGCATCCAGCACCTCCAGGCTGCAACGCACACCCTCACCCAGGAGCGCCAGGCGGGCCTGCGCGTCATCAATCCAGCACTCGAACGGCTCAGGCGATCGCTGCGCCAGCCAATGTTCCAGGACGGCGCTGAACTCATTGAATTCCATCAATGATCGCTTTGGTCAGGCCGTGCTGCGCGCGCAGTTCCTCAGTGACCACCGTACCGGTCAGTTGGGCGCGTCTCGCCGCATCGTTGTAGGCCAGCATGTCATCGACATCGGCGCTTTCAGAGGCCTGCAGCAATGCATCCTCCACTTCACTCTGAGCACGGTCGTTGGCACGATCCAAGCGATTGCGTAACGCATCCAGACTAGACATCTCGACTCTCCACGGTGGGGTAATACCCGTGAGTGGCACGATGCCGGAGGGCGGTTCCCAACAGGAGAAGACCTGGACGCCTCTGGTGCGAGGCTCAGGCAGTGGCGTCGGAGACAGGCGCCCCCGCAAGCAGCGCCTGGCGAAGACCTGTCCAGTCGAGGTCGAATGCGCCCTGCTCGTGGCTAAGGCGAATAGCGTCCGGCGCCAGGCCGGCATCGCCCTCCACCTTCCAGACGGCAGAAAACCGCGAAGCCGCCAGCCAGCTTCGTAGCGCGTCGATATTGTCCGGGTGGCAGATCAGCGAGGCACTGGAGTCGGTGCCCTGGCTGTCGGCCAGGTTTTTCAACAGGGCCCGGATGCGTTCCGGCAATGTCGTGTCATCGAGAACCCTTGCCAGGGCAAGGTTGAGCAACCGCTCGACCGCTTCCAGCGATGCGCGCTCCAGTGCCATCTGCTCCTGGCGCAGCGCGTCGAGAAAACTGTTCGCCTGTTGCCAGAAAGCGGCCTGCGCAGCGTCGACGCGCTGTCGACTCTCCTGCTCGGCGGCATCCAGGATCGCTTCGGCTTCCCTTCGAGCCTGCTGCAAGCACTCGCTGGCCCTGCGCACATCCTGCAGCGTTTCACGCCGCACAATGGGCTCGTCCAGCACCTGTTGGGCCCAGACCAGGCTACGCCGGGCAAGCATCGTCGCGCTCCCTGGCGACACGCCACAATACCGCCCCCCACAGCGCCTTCAACCTGTTCATCGGCAGGCCTGCCGGTGGCGATCCGAGCCCCTCGGGAGACCATTGCAGCTTCACCCGACTCCAGCATTGCGCCCCGACCCATGCGCCCAGCAGCATCCGTGGATCATGCACAGGCTCGCCCAGCCAGAGACCTGGCCGTAGCGCCTTGCCGATGCTTCGGCACCACCCCGCATACGGCTCACGGCGCTCATGCCACGGGGCAGCCGGCAAACAGATATCGCCCACCAGGGCCAGGGCCAGCTCCCGCCGCCTGTGATCCAGGGCGACCCAGCTCAGCACCGCTTCATCTGGTGCGGGAGGCTGCATGAGCGCACCTTCCGGGCAGGCGCGCGCGGCACGGCGGCTGACAGGCAGGCCGTCGAGCCAGGCAACCTCGTTGGCAGCCCCATGGCTCCAGCCAGGATGAGCCTGCTCGCCGGCCTGGAACCACCACTCGATCCATTGCTCCGCCTGCCGGCTCATGACAGAGGACTCGGCAGGTTCGCGGATGTACGCCGTATCCGCCCTCGCGCCAGCAGCGCCTGGCGCCAGTCGGCGCGAAGGGCCAAAACCAGCCCCGCGACAAGCACGACTATGCCCAGGGGCAGCAGCCAACCGGCCACCTTCCAGAAGCCGACTTGCTGTTCCTCAAGCAGAAACGGCCCCCATTGGGCCAGGCGCTCGGTCTCCTCGAAGGCAGCGGCTGGGACGAATACGATGGAAAACTTGTCGTTGTCCGCCAGCGCGGCGCCGGACATCCCCGGAATACTGCTGGCGACCATCTGCTGGACCCGCAGGCGAACGGCATCCGGCTCAAGACTGGCCGCATGCTTGATGAACACCGCGGCCGATGCAGGTTGCACCGGCTCGCCTGGAGCGATCCGCTCGGGCAGCACGACATGCACCCGGGCGACGATCACGCCATCGATCTGCGAAAGCGTCGACTCAAGCTCCTGAGACAAGGCATAGATATACCGCGCCCGCTCTTCGAGAGGCGTCGAGATCACACCTTCCTTCTTGAATATCTCGCCCAGGCTCGTACGTGCCCGACGCGGCAGCCCGGCCGCATCGAGAACCCGTATCGCCCGATTGGCGTCCTTGCTATCGACCGAAACGACGACGCCAGTCTTGTCCGCTCGTTTACTGACCTCAATCCGGTATTCCCCCAGCGAAGCCAATATGTCGTTGGCATCCCGCTCGGACAAACCACTGAAGAGGTCGGTCTTCTCACTGCAACCGGCGAGCAGCGAGACAAGCACGAGCAACACGGCAAGATGTCTTTTCACAGCAAGAGCCCTACTGCATGTTGGTGAGTTTTTCGAGGGCCTGGCCGCCCTTGCTGACCACCTTGGTGGTGATAGCCATCTGCAACGAATACTGCGACAACGCCCGGCTCATGTCGGCGATGGCGCCTGGATCGTTGGCAATCACCGCCTCTTTCATACTGCGCTTCGCCGTATCCGAAAGCTTGTCGATCGAAGCCATGCGGTTACCGATCGCCTCCGCCAGCATGGCGCCACTCTGGCTGGGGTCCGCCTCTTTCTCCTGCATCAGGTTGGAAAAAAGCTCGACATCATGCCGAGACGGCTCGCTGACCAGCCCTTGATCCAAATCCGGCCCAGCACTTTTCGCGACGCTCCGCAGATCGTCGATCTTCGCAATGCTCATCAGGTCGCTCCACATCAGCGACAGGCGAACGGGCCTGTCGAGGCACTGCCCTCATGCCTCCCTGCATTAACGGGCAGCAGGGTAAAGGTCAGCTGTTCTGCTTCGGCAACATTCCGCCGACCAGAGCATTGGCCGCATCCATCGCGCTGCTTTTCAGGTTCTGCATCTCGAGCTGCTGGGTCAGGTCCTGCAAACCATCCATCAGGCCACCCAGCGTCTTGGTCAGGTCCTGCAGCAAACTGCTCGACTGCCCAGAGGAATTGCCCAGGCTTCCCAAGCCGCCTTCGCCGCCCAGAGAGCCCGTCGATTGCAGACCCGACTGGCCAGTCGAGTCGCCTCCCGCCTGCCCCGATGCCTTGGCACCCAACTGGCTGCCGATCATGTCGATGGCTGACTGAAAGGAAGAGGTTTCGCTTTCATTCAGGAAGTTGTCTTCCTGCAGTTCGTTGGCCCAGGAACCGGAATCCGGTGCCGGAAACTGGCTCGGGTTGGCATCCATGAACTTGCCGACTTCCTTCAGCATCGACATATCATCGCTGGAGAACTTCGAACCCTCGCCACTCTTGCTCAACAGATCATCCAGCGAGGACTTGGCCAGCCCGCTGAGTAGCTGATCCATCAGGCCGGACAGCCCGGAATTTTCACTGCTCCCTGACGACCCTGACTTGTCTGCGCCGAAGTCGTCTCCCAGCTTGTCACCGATCAGTTTTTCCAGCGCACTGGTGAGCGCCTTTTCCGGCCCCTGCACAGCCATCTGAAAGGGGTCGACCTTATCCTTGAGCATCTTGCCGAGCCCGGACTCGGTGTCGGTCTTGCCGCCGGAACCGCTCAATGCCTCCACCAACTTGCTGATGACCTCTTCCAGCCCCTTCAAGGACGAAGACTGCTCGGGTTTCTTCTCGGCCAATACACCGCTCGCAACTCCACCGGTCATCGAATTTGTTGCTACCAAGTTCATAGCTAACTCTCCCTAAAACAGGAATGCACCCCCGAAGGGGTGCTGATCATCAGTAGCTGATGCCCTTGGCATTCTGTGCTGCCGAACTGATTTTCTTGTTCGTGGTGTCTTCCTTGCCCGACTGAATGGCGTTGTCGACATCCTGCTCCTGCTTCTGGATGTTCGCCGCCGTCTGTTTCGCCGTCATCTTCGCGCCATGCGCATCCATCGCAAGATTCGAAGCGTCCTGGGCCATCGAACTCAGGCCACCACCACTGAGAAAGCTCGCAGTTGTAAGACCGCTCATAGTCATTTCCTCGTCTGTAGAACCCGCATTATTGCGTGGTGCTAGTAGGTGGCACGCACCCATGAACGGGTTCCAAACAGATGGAAATTTTCTCGTTACCTGCTCAGACCCCCAGCTCCTTCATCCGGTGATAAAGCGTGCGTCGTGGAATCTCCAACTCGTTCACCACCGCCTGGATACAGTGATCATGGCGTTTCAGCGACTCCTGGATCAGCGCCTTTTCGATAAGGCGCAGTTGCTCCTTGAGCCCCGCACTCGCCGACTCCATCGGCTTGTCATCGAGCAACGGCAGGCCCAGGACGTGGCGTCGGGCGGCGGACTTCAACTCGCGGTAGTTGCCTGGCCAGTCATGTTCGAGCAGGACCATTTCCTGCTCGGCATCAGGCGAGCGGGCAGGCATGCCGAGTTCATCGGCGGCGTGCTCGATGAAGCGCTGGAACATGGGCCCGATGCGTTCACGCTGCTCCCGTAGCGGCGGTAGCTTCAGGCTCATCACCCCAAGGCGGAAGTACAGGTCGCGGCGGAAGAGTCCGCTCTCGACCAATTTATCCAAGGGCTGCTGGGCCGATGCGATCACACTGATATCCAGGGGTATCGAGCGGGTCGAGCCCAGTCGCTCGACACGCCGGCTCTCCAACACACGCAGCAGCTTGACCTGCAAGCCCAGCGGCATGCTGTCGATCTCATCGAGATAGAGCATGCCGCCCTGGGCCGCCTCGAGATAGCCGGGACGATCGCGATCGGCACCGGTATAGGCACCGGTCACCGCACCGAACAACTCGCTCTCGAACAGGGACTCAGGAACCGCTGCACAGTTGATCGCGACAAAAGGCCGATTGGGCCGTGACAGCTGGTGCAGGTGCCGGGCCATGGTGTCTTTGCCGGTCCCGGTTTCACCTTGCAGCAATACGTCGATACCCAGCTCGGCAATGCTTTGGCCGAGCACATTGACACTCGCAATGCCCTGCTCAAGCATGCATCGTTCAAGCGTGGCTTTCATATTCAACCTCTGACAGGCAAAGAGCTATCAGCGGCGGGTCAACAAACTACGGACCGTTCGCACACAGGCCTGGATCTTTAAACGCCCAGTTCCCTCATTTTTTGGTAGAGCGTGCGCTTGGGAATGCTGAGCTCCAGAGCGACCGAGTCAAGGCAGTTGGCATGACGCCTCAGGGCGTCGTTGATCAGGGCTTTTTCCACCTGGCGCATTTGCCTGCGCAGGCCTGCCCCTTCTTTTTTTGCATCCATGCGCGCCACGCTCAACGGCGAAGCACCCATGACGAAACGTTTAGCGGCCGAATTAAGCTCACGGATGTTGCCGGGCCAGGGATGGCTCAACAGCATCGGGGCGATGCACGTATCCAGGGCTGGCAGCACGCGCTGCAGGCTGGCCGCGGCAGATCGGCAGAACGCATTGAACAACGGCAATATCTGCTCGCGGCGCTCGCGCAACGGTGCCAGGCGCACCGTAACGGCATTCAGACGAAAAAACAGGTCCCGGCGAAAGGCACCCTGCTCCACCAGCTCCGCCAAGGAGCGTTGCGCGGAGGCGATGACCCTGAGGTCCAGCGGCAGGAAGCTCGTACTGCCGAGCCGCTCCACGCCCCGCTCCTCCAGCACGCGTAGCAACTTGGCCTGCAAGGCCAGGGGCATGCTGTCGATTTCATCGAGGTACAGCGTGCCGCCATGGGAAGCCTCGATGTACCCTGGCCTCGCCCGCGTGGCACCGGTAAAGGCGCCACTGGTGACACCGAAGAGCTGGCTCTCCGCCAACGCCTCCGGGATGGCGGCGCAGTTAAGGCCAACGAAAGGCCCCCGACGTGCGGAAAGCTCATGAATGCGTTTTGCCAGCGTGTCCTTGCCGGTGCCGGTCTCTCCGCATAGAAGCAAATCCACGCACAAAGACGCAGCAGAAAACGGCAAACCCAACTCCGATGTATCACGCTCGTGCTCAGGCACGTATTGGTGTGTGATCTCTACGATCATTGCAGCCCTCACAGTATCTGCATGTGCATCGAGCTCATGGCAGGGCCTCAAGCACGCTCCCTGGGCATCGTCATCCCAGGTGCAGCCTCAGCGGCCTTTTTCCGGTTACTGCTGTAAGTCTTGTTGCTCTATTTTCCAGGCGTCCTGCATCGGCGCTCACAAATGAATCTGTTCCGATACAAAAATCACTCAAACACTCATACAGTCCGCACGGTCTGAAGACTGGCCATAACGGGATCGGTTCAATCACTACGTCGCAAAACGAGTACCTGGTCGCATTGCATGTAACAAAATCTAAACAAAACCGAGGTAGCGGCTATTTGCCTTCCATTTCCGCTGAGGCCCTGTGTTTTCAAGCGTTGGCTCTGGCAAAAACAGCCTGCGCACAGCCCACAGCGGAAAGCATGCTTGCCACTTTCATTTTTCTCAACGTATCCATCGAATAATTCGCTTTTCAGGTACGAGGCACGCCAAGCCACATGCCAATCGGCCTGCGAGATGGAATCGAGTGGCTAACCGGGCACGTCCATGCAGCGGAAAACCGAACCTGGAAGGCTCGAACTCAGGGCAATTGCTTGCCCCGGATGTTCAGACGCCAGGCAGCGTCTGCGCAGCAGGCACGACGTGACTCACGGCTGAGTCAGCCTCGCTGCTGGCGATGGGCTCGTCCGTCCTGGGCCTGATCCCACCCAGAGCCTTGAGCATTGACCCCGGTTCGGTGTTGAGCCGGCGTGATGCGGTGATCGGCAGTAGCAGGCGTTCCTGCGCGTGGCCACGGCCTGCCGCATTGAGCAGGCGGACTTCGCGCTCATGAACCCCGGAAAGCGCCGCGACCTGTGCAAGATTCACCGGCTGCGACAACGCGATCACCTCGAAATAAGGACGATCTGCGACAGGTGCGAGGTTCACGCCATAAGCCTGGGGCGCATCCACCACCTGCGCCAATGCAAGCAAACGAGGAACGTAGTCCCGGGTTTCCTCAGGCAAGGACAGATGCCAGTAATCCGTTGGCAATCCTTTCGCGCGATTACGCGCCATCTCCTTCTGCACGCGCCCCTCGCCGGCGTTGTAGGCCGCCAGCGCCAGTAGCCAGTCGCCCTCGAACAGGCCGTGCAGATGACCGAGATAGTCCATGGCCGCACGGGTCGACGAAGGGATATCGCGGCGCTCGTCGTAGCCAGCACGCTGCCTGAGCGCATAGCGGCGTCCTGTCGAGGGCATGAACTGCCAGAGCCCAAGGGCCTCGGCCGAAGACCTGGCAAGCGGGTTGTAACCACTCTCGATGGCGGGCAGCAACGCAATCTCCAGCGGTATCTGGCGCTTGTCGAGTTCTTCGATGATGAAGTGCAGGTATCGACTGCCAGAGCGCCCCACAGTGTCAATGAACGACGGCCGCGCGAGCAGCAATCGTCTCTGCCGGTCGATGCGCGTCCTGCCCTCCTCGACCCTCGCCAGAGCGAAGCCTCGACGCATACGCGCCCAGAGATCGTCGTCACCACGGTATGCGGCCACGGCCTCGACAGAAGCGCCAGGGCCTACCTCCAGCCAACGAATCCCGGTCCCCACCCGAGGCTCCTGCACAGCGTCCGAGGGCAGCGTCATGGATGAACAGCCCGCGACGGAGAACCCCATTGCCAGCAGCAAGCCGCAAGGGGAAATACGAGCATTGGAACGGTTGGAAAGAGTCAAAGCGAACATGGGTCAATATCCCTGACAGGCTGTCCGCTGGGTGGTATCCAGGCATCCCTCGGTTCCACTGCATCGGCCAGGCGAGCGCACGGACCGCAGAGCAGTACCGCGAGCAGCCGGCCCGAAAGCCAATGCCCGCATCGCACGATACGGGCATTGGCTGGGAGGTCATGCGTTCACACCGCCGGCATGAAAATGCTCAGCAGGCCCGCTACATTCAGGCGGCCTTGCCACGCAACTGATCGGCAATCTGCTGAACCTTCTCGGCATACCCTTGCGCGTCGATCTCGCGACCGTAGGAGTCCGTCGCACCCGGCGCCCAGTTGTCGCCGCCGTTGTACTTCATCAACTGGTTGGTCGCATCGCCGCCTTTGCTGCCCATGATCACCGCAGCCAGTTCGACCTGGTCCGACTGGCTGCCGTGGTCATAGTCTCGGCCTGTCTCCTGGCGGAACTTGTCGGCGTAGGCCTGGCGAGTGCCAGGCTCCACCTGCATGACGCCGTCGCCGCCGCTGCTTCCGGACAGGTCGGCGCCGAAGCTCGTCTCCTGCTTCGACTGCGCGGCAAGAATGTAGGGATCGACGCCATGTTTTTCACCGGCCTTGACGCAATCCTCCCACAGCGACTGCGGCATCCCCTGGGGAGCCTGTCCGGCGTCTGCCTTGGCCTCACTTGACCCGGGCTTGATGTCCGAACTGGACTTTGCAGGTGTCGGCTCCCCTGACGCCGGTGTGTTGTTCTGTGCGGAGAAACCAGGGGTCTGGCCAGAGCCAACCGGCGTCTGCTTGTCCGCGGAGCCGCTCTCGGAACCGTTGCTGGCTTTCAGCTTGTCGAGAAACCCGCTGATCAGCGAGGTGATGCTGGCGATCAGATCCGTCAGCAGTTTCTCCAGGCTGGTGTCCTGGGCGCTGTCATCGCACGTTTTCTGCTGGGCGCTCAGCGCCTCGCTACCCTGGCGATCATTTGCTAAGGCGCCGAATTGAATGGCGTTATCGGCATTCATACCGAAAGAGATCGCATCCTGGCGCTGGGCGAATCCCTGCTTTTCACTGGTCCCATCCTGCAGCGGCAGCTCTGAAAACGGCGCCTGCTGTGGGATCTGCAGGGGCCCCAGCCCGTTCAATGTCGTCATGATGATCTCGCCGCTAGATATCGTTTATCGCCACTGAGTGGTAAGCGAAAGCATTGGGTTCCATTGAACCAGGAGCCAGGGTCTGTCGACGTTTCGTCGCGACCGCGCCGGAGCCCGTCGGTCGTGCATGAAGTCCATCGCCAGCAGGGCTTGATTGCCTCCGGCACCGCCAGCGGCCCGGGCGTTTCCCGCACGATGCGTTGGCGACGTTTAATGACGCGTTGGGATTAATCTCAGGTTGAAACGTTCTTCGATAAAAGTGAATTCCACCTCGCCGCGCCCTGCTTGCATCATGCCGTCATTACAACGAACGATGGATGTAGGGCATGGCAGATTTCGATCCAGCGTCCTGGCTGGGCCGTACGCAAGACGTGCATGACCAGCTCAGCCGCAACCTGATCCGCCGCATCGCCGCGACTTTCGATGTCGAGGCGCCGGGCCACGGTGAAGAACTTCCCTGGCTGTGGCACTGGTGTTTCTTCAACGAGCCGGTCGATTGCAGTGGCCTGGGCCCGGACGGCCACCCGGTGCTAGGCGGTTTCATGCCGCCGGCGCACGGCCGTAACCGCATGTGGGCCGGCGGGCGCCTGGAATTTCTCGCGCCGTTGCGAATCGGCGGCGAGGCCTGCCGCAAGACCCGTATCGAGCGCATCGAGGAAAAATCCGGGCGCACGGGTTCGCTGCTGTTCGTGACCCTGGGCCATGAATACTGGCAGGACCGGCAACTGTGCATTCGCGAGGAACAGGACATCGTCTACCGCGAGCCCACGCCACCCAAGCTGGCTGAGGGTGAGCCGGTCCCGCCGGGCGACTGGCAGCATGACGTGGTACCCGACCCGACCCTGCTGTTCCGCTACTCGGCGGTGACGTTCAACGCCCACCGCATCCACTTCGACTGGCCTTACGTGACCGAGACAGAGGGTTATCCCGGCCTGGTGGTACACGGCCCGCTGACCGCCAGCCTGAGCCTGGCGGCCTTCGTTCGCGCCAACCCGCTGGCGCGCCTGCGACGCTTCGCCTTTCGTGGCGTGCGTCCGCTGATCGCCCCCGGCGCCTTTCAGGTGGGCGGCCGCCACACCGAGCCCGGCGTCGCCGAGCTGTGGGCAAGCAATAGCAGTGGTATCTGCCAGCGCGCCGACGTGCTGTTCGACTGACCCAATGAGAATCGCGCGCCTGAATACAGGCGCCGCTGCGAGGAAAGCCCGATGATCGACCGCAACAGTGAAGAATTGAATGCCATCCGCGCAGGCGTGCGAGCCCTGTGCGCCGAGTTTCCCGCGGAGTACTGGCGCAAGATCGACGAGGAGAAGGGTTTCCCCGAAGCCTTCGTCACAGCCATGACCGAGGCCGGCTGGCTGTCGGCGATGATTCCGGAACAATACGGCGGCTCCGGCCTGGGCCTGGCCGAGGCCTCGGTGATTCTCGAAGAGGTCAACCACTGCGGCGGTAACTCCGGCACCATTCACGGGCAGATGTACAACATGTTCACCCTGCTGCGTAACGGCAGCGACGAGCAGAAACGCCACTACCTGCCCAAGCTGGCCAGCGGCGAACTGCGCTTGCAGTCGATGGGCGTGACCGAGCCCAGCACTGGCACCGACACCACCAGGATCAAGACCACCGCCGTGCGCCAGGGCGACGACTATGTGATCAACGGCCAGAAGGTGTGGATCTCGCGCGTGCAGCATTCGGACCTGATGATTCTGCTGGCGCGCACCACGCCGCTGGCCGAGGTCAAACGCAAGTCCGAAGGCATGTCGATTTTCCTGGTCGACCTGCGCGAGGCCATCGGCAACGGTTTGACCGTGCACCCCATCGCCAACATGGTCAACCACGAAACCAACGAGCTGTTCTTCGACAACCTGAAGATTCCGGCCAGCAGCCTGATCGGCGAAGAAGGCAAGGGTTTTCGCTACATCCTCGACGGACTCAACGCCGAGCGCACGCTGATCGCCGCCGAGTGCATCGGTGACGGCCGTTGGTTCACCGAGAAATCCGCCCAATACGCGCGCGACCGCAGCGTGTTCGGCCGCCCCATCGGCCAAAACCAGGGCGTGCAGTTCCCCATCGCCGAGGCGCACATCGAACTGGAAGCCGCCGACCTGATGCGCTGGCGCGCCTGCGAGGAATACGATACCGGGCTCAACGCCGGCGCGGCGGCGAACATGGCCAAGTACCTGGCAGCCAAGGCCAGCTGGGAGGCGGCCAACGCCTGCATGCAGACCCACGGCGGGTTCGGCTTCGCCTGCGAATACGACGTCGAGCGCAAATTCCGCGAGACGCGCCTGTACCAGGTGGCACCGATTTCGACCAACCTGATTTTGTCCTACGTGGCCGAACACCTGCTCGAACTGCCGCGTTCGTTCTGAGGGAACCGTCATGCTCGACAGCCAACTGCGCAGCGCCCTGTTCGTGCCCGGCAATCGACCCGAGCGTTTCGCCAAGGCGCTGGCCAGTGGGGCCGATGCGGTCATCGTCGATTTCGAGGATGCCGTGGAGGAAAGCCATAAGGCCCAGGCGCGTGAACATTTGCGCGCCTTTCTCGACGAGAATGCTGAAGCGCGGGTATGGGTGCGGGTCAACATGGCCGCGCACGCCCAGCACCTCGCCGACCTCGACCTGTGCCGTCATAGCGGCGTGCTTGGCGTGCTGCTGCCCAAGGCGGAAAGCGCCGGACAGGTCACCCAGGCGCTGGCGCGCACCGGCAAGCCGCTGCTGCCCATCATCGAAAGCACGCTGGGCATCGAGGCGCTGGCGCAGATCGCACGCGTGCACGGCGTGCAGCGCCTGACCTACGGCGGCCTGGACCTGAGCCTCGACCTGGGGCTAACCGCTGGCACGCCAGCGGCCGAGCGCCTGCTCGACCAGGTGCGTTTCGCGCTGCTCCAGCACTCCCGCCTGGCCGGGCTTGCGGCACCACTGGAAACGGTGTTTCCCGCTATCGGTGATCCCGCCGGTCTCGCACGATTCGCCCGCGATGCCGCCGACATGGGTTTCTCCGGCATGCTCTGCATCCACCCCAAGCAAGTCACGGCGGTGCACCAGGCGCTGGCCCCCAGCGAACAGGAACTGGACTGGGCCCGCCGCGTGCTGGCCAGCGACGATAGCGGCGGCGCCTACCAGCTCGACGGCCAGATGATCGACGCGCCCGTACTGGCTCGCGCACGACGCTTGCTGGCCAGAACCCGTTGACGCGCAGCCACGATGAAAGCCTGTTGCAAGGTGGGCGGTAACGCCAACGCCCGGTCTGTCGTGGAGACCGGACGTTGGCGATTTCGCAGCAAACCGGATGGGCACTCGACCGATCGATCGCCCATCCGCGGTCGAGGCACACGGGGGTTCGTGCGCGGGTCAAGGGCAAGGCGCCTTCCGAGCGGCTTGCCCCGGCGACTCATTTCAACGGCAGGGTGTAGGAGAGGATCAGGCGATTCTCGTCCAGTTCACCGGCGCCATCGGAGCGCACCGTGGCGTTGCGCCAGCGAATGCCGAGGTTCTTCAGGGGGCCTTGCTGGACCACGTAGGTGATGTCCAGGTTGCGTTCCCATTCCTTGCCGCTGCGCCCGGCGATCTGGTAGCCGTCGCCGCGGATGTAGCGGTTGATCATGGTCAGGCCCGGCACGCCAAAGAGGGTGAAGTCGAGGTCATGACGCACCTGCCAGGAGGTTTCCTGGGCCCGCGTGAAATCGAGGATCTGCACCACGTTGGCGGCATTGGCATCGGTATCCTGCAGGTACGGGAAGGGGCTGTCACCGCTGTTGTCCTGGTAGCCGACACGGAAGGTATGGGCACCATGGGCGGCCGAGAGCATGATTGTGGTCAGGCCGTTGTCGATATTGCCGCCACGAGCCGCACCGTTCTCCGAGGAGTCGAAGTAGCCGAGGTTGGCACCGAGCACCCAGTCACCCATCTTGTGGCTGCCTTGCAGGCCGAGGTAGTTCTGCTCGTAGACGTCTTCCAGCTCGGCGCGCCAGTAGGCGGCGTTGAGCGTCGGCGAGACGCTGTAGGTAGCGCCGAAATAATCGAAATGGTCGCCGCTGACGTTGTAGTTGCCGGCCAGGATTTCATCGTGGTTGCCGCTGGAATTACGCAAGTTGACCTTGTCGAAGCGGCCCAGGTCGAGCGCCAGGTCGTCGATGTCGGTCGAGCTCAGGGTCACACCGTTGAACAGCGGCGGCAGCAGGCGCGCATCGCTGGCGAGCAGCACCGGCGTCTTGGGCGTAAAGCCGCCAACCTTCAGCTCGGTCTTGGAGATTTTCATCTTGGCCACTCCGGACAGGTCGCTGTAATTGCCCGGCCCTTCATCGCCAAAGGCGTTGGGCAATAGCCCGGTGCCGGCGCGCGCGTCCGAGGAGTCGAGCTTCAGGCCCAGTGCGGCATAGAGGTCGACACCAACGCCGACCAGGCCGTCGGTGTAACCGGACTTGGCGCTGAGCATGAAGCCTTGCGCCCACTCTTCGCGCTTGGACTGCGCGGCGTTTTCCTGGCGGAAATCACGGTTGAAGTAGACGTTGCGCAGGGACAGGTTGACCGTGCTGTCTTCGATGAAGGCCGCGCGGGCCTGGGTCGGGATGATCAGAACCGGAGGAAGGGCGAGCAGCGCACAGAGCTGCGTCAGCGAACGTGTATGCATGTGTCGTGTCCGTCTTGATTGTTCTTGTAGGTCTGCCGGAGCGAATGCCGGTATGACGCACTATGCGCAGGGCCATGCACGGGCAGGTATTGGGTTTTCCTTAAGCGTTCCTTCGGCGCAGCCAAACATCGCCCGCTTAAGCAACGTGAAAGGCTGCCTTTCGCGATGAACAATTGCCCAGCGCACGGCGCGTTGCCCATGCTGGCCGCTATCGCCCCTCGACAAGGTCACTCCATGAAAGACGCGCTGATCGTTTCGCCCCTGCGCACGCCCATCGGCAAATTCGGTGGCGCCCTGGCGGCGCTGACCGCCGACCAACTGGCCGCCGGCCTGATCAAGACGCTGATGGAGCGCCTCGACGTGCCGCCCGCCTCGCTGGACGAGGTGATCGTTTCGCAGTCCTACGCCTCCAGCGAGGCGCCATGCATGGGCCGCTATGCCGCCCTCGCCGCCGGCCTGCCGATCGAAGTGCCTGGCTATACCCTCGACCGCCGCTGCGGCTCCGGCCTGCAGGCGCTGGTGGACGCCGCCCTGCACGTGAAGACCGGGCATGCCCAGGCCGTACTGGTGGTGGGCGTGGAGAGCATGAGCAACATCGAGTACTACAGCACCGACATGCGCTGGGGCGTCCGTGCCGGCAGCGTGAAACTCCATGACCGCCTGGAACGCGGCCGCGAACGCTCGCAGCCGCAGGAGCGCTTCGGCTACATCTCCGGCATGCCGGAAACGGCGGAGAATCTGGCGCGCGACTACTCTATCGGCCGCGAAGACGCTGACCGTTTCGCCGTGCGTAGCCACCTCAACGCGGCAGCCGCCTGGCGTGACGGACGCTTCCTCGATGAGGTGGTGCCGGTGCGGGTGCCTGGCAAACGCGGCGCCAGCACCACGGTGAGCCGCGACGAAGGTATTCGTGAAGACGCCAGCCTCGACAGCCTGGCCGACCTGCGTGTGATCCTGCCCGACGGGGTGTGCACCGCTGGCAACTCCAGCCAGCAGAACGATGCCGCCGCCGGTTGCCTGGTGGTTTCGCCCGAGTACGCCCAGCGTTATGGCCTGAAACCCCTGGCACGCCTGGTCGATTGGGCCGCCGCTGGCTGCGATCCGGCGCGCATGGGCATCGGCCCGGTGCCCGCGGTGAAGCGATTGCTGGAACGCAGCCAGCGCAGCCTCGCCGAGATGGACCTGATCGAGATCAACGAAGCCTTCGCCGCCCAGGCCCTGGCGGTACTGCGCGCGTGGAAGATGGACGATATCGAGCGGGTCAACGTCAACGGTTCGGGAATTTCCCTGGGCCACCCGATTGGCGCCACCGGCGTGCGCATCATGACCACGCTGCTGCACGAAATGCAGCGCCGCGATGCGCGCTACGGCCTGGAAACGATGTGCATCGGCGGCGGCCAGGGGATGGCCGCGCTGTTCGAGCGCGTGTGAGGACTGGTCATGCAGTGGATCGAGGCGAACCACACCATCCTGCGTTATCAATGGCAGCCCTGCGCGGTATCAGGCGACGTTCCGCCGCTGGTGCTCATCCACGAAATGGGCGGCAGCCTGGAAACCTGGGACGCCCTCTGCGCCAACCTGCACGGGCAGCGTCCGGTGCTGCGTTATGACACCCGCTGCGCCGGGCTGTCGGAAAAGAAACCCGGTGAACTGGACATCGACGACCACGTCGCCGACCTGCGCGCCCTGCTCGACGCCTTGCACATCAGTGGACCGGTGGCGCTGCTGGGGGTGGCCGTGGGTGCGGCCATCGCCATTCGCTTCGCCGCCACGCACCCGGCGCGCTGCCGCCAACTGATCGGCCTGGCGCCGGCCTGCGGCGTGGCCGCCGACGCGCGCCAAGGCACGCGTGACCGCGCCGAGGCGTTGCGCCGCGAGGGCCTGCGTGATCTGATCCCGGCCCTGCTGGACAAGACCTGGCCGGCGCCCCTGCGCACCGACCCGCTCGCCTTCGAGGCCTTTCGCCTGCGCTGGACCGCCGCCGATCCCCAAGGCTTCGCTGCGACCTTCAGCATGCTCGCCGGCCTGGACCTGGAAGACGACCTGCCGCGCCTGCCACCACGCACACTGTTGGTGGCCGGCGAATACGACGCCCTGCGCCCGCCCAAAGAGATCGACCGCCTGGCCGGCTTCGCTCCGCACATCGAGGCCTTGCACGTCGCCTCCGGGCATTTCATGCCGCTGCAAAGCCCGCGCTGGGTGGCGACGCTGGTGCGCCGTTACCTGGATGAGCCGGTGCGCGGCGCGGCGATCTACCAGGCATTCATCGACGACGCGACCAACCGCCGTGGCGAGGCGGAACACGCGGCGTGAGCAACGCGCTACAACGATAAGAACCTACGAGGACATAGCACCATGATGCAGTCACGCATGATCGGGGACATCAAGGTCACCCGCATTCTGGAATACGCAGGCCCGACCCACGATCCAGCGTTCCTCTTCCCACAGCTGGATAGCGCCGTGCTCGCCGAGCACAGCGAGCTGATGGCGCCGAATCACTGGGTGCCGCACATGAACAGGCTGATCGTCACCATCCAGTTCTGGATCGTCCACGTGGGCAGCAACATCGTGGTGATCGACACCGGCGTGGGTAACTTCAAGCCGCGCCCCGGCATCGCGCGGATGAACATGCTCAACGGCCTGGTGCGCGAGTGGATGATCGCCGCTGGCGCGTCGCCGGAGAAAGTCACCCACGTGGTGATCACCCACCTGCACGCCGACCATGTGGGCTGGAACACCACCTGGCAGGACGGGCGCTGGGTGCCGACGTTCCCCAACGCCACCTATCACCTGCCCAAGGACGACTTCGACTTCTGCGACCAGGGCAAGAACAGGGAGCCAGGCGTGATCGACGTGTTCGGCGAGGCGTTTTTCGACAGCGTGATGCCCATCGTCGACGCGGGCCTTGCCAGGATGATGGTGCCAGGCCAGGAAATCGCCGACTGCCTGGTGGTGGAACCGGCCCCCGGCCACAGCCCCGGCCAGGTCACCTTCCGCGTTCGCTCGAAGGGCGAGGAAGGCATCTTCTGTGGCGACATCCTGCACAGCCCGGTGCAGATCGTGCGGCCCGAGGTCAACTCCGGCTACTGCATCTGGGAAGACACCGCGCGCAAGACACGCCTGGCATTCCTCAATGCCGCCGCCGACCGCGAGGCGCTGATCATGCCCGTGCATTTCGGCGAGCCTCATTGCGGCTACATCCGCCGCCAGGGTGACAGCTTCCGCTTCGAGCCGGCGAGCTGGTAGACATCCAACGCCTACTGGCTGGCAAGCGCCGGTAGGCGCCGCAGACGCCCGGCAGGCAGTCGACGAATACCGGCTAGCAGGCCGTTGAAAAACGTAGGCGAGGCAGGATGGCCGAGGCAAAAATCACCGAAAAAGCGCAGTTTACGTATTGTAAATGAGCATTTGAGGTGGTTTTTAACGAAGGCCAGCCAACGCAGGTAGTTTTTCAACGGCCTGCTAGGCAGCAATGGCGACAGACAGTAACTTGGTCCATCACTTGGCAAGAAGTACCCGACCATGGCGATGCACTTCGATATCACCGACTTCCGTCTGTTCATCAACATCGCGGAAACCAGCAGCCTCACACGCGGGGCGGAACGCTCGTTCCTCTCGGTGCCGGCGACCAGCAACCGCATCAAGAACCTCGAAGACAACCTCGGCATGCGCCTGCTGGAGCGCTCGCCTCAGGGCGTGACCCTGACCAACGCCGGCAAGACCTACCTGCAACACGCCCGCGTCATCCTCTCGCAACTGGAAATGCTGACCGGCGACCTGCAGGAATATGCCATCGGCCTGAAGGGCCAGTTGCGCCTGCTGGCCAACACCACGGCCATCACCGAGTACCTGCCACCGGTGGTCGGCGAGTACCTGAAAAGCCACCCTGACGTGCACATCGACATGCGCGAACGACTCAGCGATGACATCGTGCGCAGCATCCGTGATGGCAGCGCCGACCTGGGTATCGTCTCCGGCAGCGTGGTCACCGACGGCTTGCAGAGCGTGCCGCTGGTCAGCAGCCGGCTGATGGTCATCGCCCCCGAGGGGCACCCGATTCTCCAAGGCGGCGAGGTGTACTTCAAACAGGCCCTGCAATACGCCTTCGTCTCGCTGCTCGAAGGCAGTGCCATCCATGTGTTTCTCAGCCGCGCCGCTGCCGCATTGCACACGCCGCTGACCATCCGGGTGCAGGTCGCCAGTTCCGATGCGATCTTCCGTATGGTCGAGGCCGGTGCCGGTATCGCCATCGTTCCCCAGGCGGGCTTCGAGCGCCTCAAGGGGCGGCAGAACATCGGCTCCTGCACCCTGCTCGACCCATGGGCGGTGCGCTCTTTCCAGCTGTGCGCCCAGGATTTCGACGGCCTGTCGGCGTTCGCCCGCGATTTCGCCAACAGCCTGATCGACTGGTATCGCACCCCAGGCGCCGAATAAGAGCCCCGTCACCAGACCGTGTGAAAACGTAGCGAGCGAAGGTCAGGCAAGGGCTAGGCGCCCCCGCAAAACGGCGAAAAAGCGCAGTTTACGAGCTGTAAATGAGCATTTTGACTGGGCTGGCATTCCAGCCGGTTTTTAACGCCGCATGGCCGAGCGCAGTAGTTTTCACACAGTCTGGTCACGCTGCCTTAACACGAGGTTAAGCCGCGCTTTCGAAGAGCGAAATTGTCGGCGCCGGAAGGCTCTGGGAGCCTTGTCGCACAGGGATGCGCTGCCTCGCCGGCAGAACACACCGATAACAAGAAGGAAACCCCATGGCCACGCAACGCTGGAAGAACCGCCCCGAGGGCTCCAACTGGGGCGACTTCGGTCCCGATGACCAGAGAGGCCGGTTGAACCTGCTGACCCCGGACAAAGTGCTGCAAGGCATCGCCGAAGTGCGCGAAGGCCTCGCCTTCTGCCTCAGCCTGCCGCTGGACTACCCGGGCGGCAACGCCATGAACGTCAACCGCCTGCCGCCGATCCTGCGCCCGCTGCTGCGCAAGGGCGGCGTGAACATGAACTACCAGTACCAGTGGATTCAGGAGGGTCGCCCGGACGTACTCAGCGACGACCTGGCGATCCTCCACCTGCAATATTCGACACAGTGGGATGCCTTGTCCCATGTCGGCGCGCTGTTCGACGCGGATGGCGACGGCGTTGCCGAGCCGCTGTACTACAACGGATTCAGCGCGGGCGGCGACGTCGAAGGGCCGAGTTCTCTGGATGACTGCGGCATCGCCGGGCCGATCAAGCCGCACAGCACCTCCCATGCCCACGCGCTCGGTATCGAACGCATGGCCGAAACCTGCGTGCAGGGTCGCGGTGTGCTCATCGACCTGCACCATCACCACGGCCTGGCGCGCACGCACATCGGCTATGACGCGTTGATGCGCGTGCTGGAGCAAGACCAGGTCGAGGTGGAAGCCGGCGATATCGTCTGCCTGCATACCGGCTACGCCGAAGCGTTGCTGGGCATGCACAAGAACCCCGATCCACAAGAGCTGGAGCGCCTGGCCGCGGTGCTCGACGGCAACGACCAGCGCCTGCTGAACTGGATCACCGACAGTCATCTGGTGGCCATCGCCGCCGACAACTACTCGGTGGAAATCTTCCCGGCCGGGCAACCGGGCACCTGCTGCTCGGTGATGCCGCTGCACCACCACTGCCTGTTCAAGCTCGGCGTGCACCTGGGCGAGCTGTGGCACCTCACGCCGCTGGCCAACTGGCTACGCGCACATGGCCGTAGCCGCTTCCTGCTCACCGCCCCGCCGCTGCGCCTACCCGGTGCCGTAGGCGCGCCGCTCAACCCTATCGCCACTGTCTGATGCCCAGGAGTCTTCCGTGTCCAAACAACGCGTACTGATCACAGGAGGTGCCTCTGGCATCGGGGCCGCCATCGCCGAACGCTGTCGCGAGGACGGCTATGAGCCGGTCATCATCGACCGCATCGGCGCCGGCTTGATCGCCGACCTGGGCGACACCCGCGCCACCGCCCACGCCCTGGAAGCCGCGCTGGCCGATGGGCCGATCACCCGGCTGGTGAATAACGTCGGCATGGTCTGCCCGAACGCGGCGCACGAGCAAAGCCTCGAGGAGCTGGAAAAGGTCTGGGCGCTGAACCTGCGCTGCTCGCTGCAATGCATGCAGGCGCTGCTGCCCGGCATGAAAGAAGCCGGCTTCGGCCGCATCCTCAACATGTCGTCCCGGGCGGCGCTGGGCAAGGAACTGCGCAGCGCCTACGCCGCCACCAAAGCCGGGCTGCTGGGCATGACCCGCGTCTGGGCGCTGGAGCTGGGGCGTTTCGGCATCACCGCCAACGCCATCGGCCCTGGCCCGATCCGCACCGAGCTGTTCGAGCGCGCCAACCCGCCGGACAGCCCGCGCACCCAGGCGATCATCGACAGCGTGCCGGTCAAGCGCCTGGGTCTTCCGGACGACATCGCCCAGGCCGCCTCGTTTTTCCTGGATCAGCGCAGCGGCTTCGTCACCGGGCAGGTGCTGTATGTCTGCGGCGGCATGACCGTCGGCGTGGCGGGCGTCTGACAACGCGCTGGCGCCGGGGCGCGCGGCCTTAACCGCCGGTTAAGCAGCCCTTGCGCAGACTAAAATTGTGACCCTGCAAGCGCACTGGCAAGCTGATTTCCAGGCGCGATACAGCCCCCGCAGGCCGTGTCCTGACAGCCATAAAAACGAGAAAGGACCTGCACTCATGATCGACAAACTTTCACCCAGCGCTGGCGAGGCACTGGCTGACATTCCGGATGGAGCCATCGTCGCCGTGGGCGGTTTCGGCGGCGCCGGCATGCCCGAAGACCTGATCGACGCATTGATCGAACAAGGCGCACGCGACCTCACCCTGGTGAGCAACAACGCCGGCCAGGGCGAGACCGGCCTGGCCGCGCTGCTCAAGGCCGGGCGTGTGCGGCGCATTCTCTGCTCGTACCCGCGCATGGTCGGCTCCCACGTGTTCGAAGAGCTGTACCGCGCCGGCAAGATCGAGCTGGAAATCGTGCCCCAAGGCAACCTGGCCGAGCGCCTGCGCGCCGCCGGCTGTGGCATCGGCGGGTTCTTCACCCCGACCGGCTACGGCACGCTGCTGGCCGAAGGCAAGGAAACGCGCCTGATCGACAACCGCCACTACGTGCTCGAATCACCGATTCATGTCGACTACGCGTTGATCAACGCCGAGGCCGGCGACCGCTGGGGCAATCTGGTCTACCGCAAGACCGCGCGCAACTTCAGCCCGGTGATGGCCATGGCCGCGCGCCACACCATCGCCTCGGTAGGCCGCGTCTGTGCCCTTGGCGAGCTGGACCCGGAACACGTGGTCACGCCCGGCATCTTCGTCAAACGCATCGTCCAGCGCAGCGCTGCGGTGCCCTCCACACAGGCAGGCTGAAGCATGGACAAACAGACCCGTAATGCGATGGCCGCCCGCGTGGCCCGCGACATTCCCGAAGGCGCCTACGTCAACCTGGGCATCGGCCTGCCGACCCTGGTGGCCAACCACCTGGACGCCAGCAAGGACATCTTCCTGCACAGCGAAAACGGCGTGCTCGGCCGCTGGACCGGCGCCCCGGCGGGGGAGGAAGACTGGGACATGATCAACGCCGGCAAGGAGCCGATCAAACTCGAACCCGGCGCAGCGTTTTTCCACCACGCCGATTCGTTCGGCATGATGCGTGGCGGCCACTTGGACATCTGCGTACTCGGCGCCTTTCAAGTGGCCTCCAACGGCGACCTGGCCAACTGGCACACCGGCGCGCCGGACGCGATTCCCGCAGTCGGCGGCGCGATGGACCTGGCCATCGGCGCCAAGCGCATCTTCGTGATGATGGAACACCTGGCCAAGGACGGGCAAAGCAAGCTGCTGGCGCACTGCACCTACCCGGTCACCGGCCTGGGCTGCGTGAGCCGGGTGTACACCGACCTGGCCACCTTCGACCTCACCGACAGCGGAATCCAGGTCATCGAGTTGGTGGGCGAAACCAGCGCCGAGCAGTTGCAAGCGGTCACCCCAGTGCCGCTGGACTTCTCCACCCTGGGCGGCAAGCCGGCGCGCGGCCTCAGCCGCAGCGCCGCGCGTGCCCTTGGCGTGACCGATTGAGACCCGCGCCATGGCCAACCCGCACCGCTGGGATCAGCGCGACCTGATCGAGTTGCTGATGCTCGAATGTGGCGTCCAACGCAGCTTTCTCAGCACGGTCAATGACACCAACGTCAATGGCCGTGTCTACGGCGGGCAGTTGCTGGGGCAAGCCTTGTGGGCGGCCGCGCAGACCGCGCCGGGCCGCAGCCCCTGCGTCCTGCAGGCGACCTTCCTGCAAGGGGCCCGCCCCGACGACGCGATCGAATACAGCGTCGAATCTCTGCAAGACGGCCGGCGTTTTTCCAGTCGCCACGTGTACGGCGTGCAAGGCACCGGGCTGGTGCTCAGCGCCAACGCTTCGTTTCAGCTCGCCCAGCGCGACCCAGGCAACCCTCACCGGCTGCAACGCCAGTGGCCCGCCCCGGAGCAATTGCCGACCCTGAACGAGCTGGCGGCACGTTATCCGCTGCGCAGTGAGGCGGTGCAGTTGCGCTTCAACGGACGCCCCTTGCTGGACGTGCGCCCGATTCATCCCGAGGGCTATTTCGACCACCCCGCCGAACACCGTGAGATCGCCTACTGGGTGCGTCTCGAACAAGCGCTGCCGCGCGAAGGCTGCCTGCACCATGCGGCCCTCGCCTACCTCAGCGACTGTTGGTTGAACGGCAGCCTGGCGCCGCCGCTGGGCCTGCTCGAACTCTGGCAGCACCACTACGTCAGCAACCTCAACCACACGCTGTGGTTCCACAGCCTGGAGCCCGATGCCAACGACTGGCTGCTGTTCGTCAACGACGCCGTACGCAGCCTTTCCGGCCGCGGCTTGGCGACGAGCCATATCTACCAGCGTGACGGGCGCCTGGTGGCAAGCATGGCGCAAGACATGCTGATTTCGCCGCGAGACGCCTGAGGCGGTGCTTAGCGCAATCGAAACACGTCCTTTCGGAAACTCGAATGGGCGCCGCGACAAAACTGACGCATGCTCGAAACACAGGCGATGAACGGCCGAGGGCAGGGCCGGCTGGATGCCACACCGCTCACCGACGAGCACATAACAACAATGTCATGGCCGACGCGCCATGCGCCGATCTCCAATAACAATAAGGACGGTCAACGACATGTTCGAATGGTACAAATCCGGCTCCCGGCAGGAGCGCAAGACATTCTGGGCCTGCTTCTCCGGCTGGGCGCTGGATACCTACGACGCGCAGATGTTCAGCTTCCTGCTGCCGGCGCTGATGGCGGTGTGGCAGATCTCCAAGGGCGAGGCAGGCATCCTGGGTACCGCCGCCCTGCTCTCCGCGTCGCTCGGCGGCTGGGTCGCCGGCATCCTCAGCGACCGCTACGGGCGGGTGCGCATCCTGATCTTCACCATCTGCTGGTTCACCGCCTTCGGCTTCCTCGCTGGCTTCACCCAATCCTTCGAGCAGATGCTGGTGGTGCGGACGCTGCAAGGCCTGGGCTTCGGCGGTGAGTGGGCGGTCGGTGCGGCATTGATGGCCGAGGTCATTCGTCCGCAACACCGTGGCAAGGCACTCGGCTTCGTACAGAGCGGGTTCTCCATCGGCTGGGCCGCAGCCGCCGTGTTCATGACCGCCCTGCTCGCCTGGTTGCCGCAGGACATGGCCTGGCGCGTGGCATTCTGGGTCGGCGTGATTCCTGCCGGTTTCGTGCTGTTCATCCGCCGCCACGTCAAAGACCCGGATATCTACAAGGAAGCCACCGCAAAGGTCGAGGAGAAAGCCTCGATCCTATCCGCTTTCCGTCCGAACGTGGTTCGCCTGACGCTGCTCGGCGCGATGCTGGTGACCGGCCTGCAAGCCGCTGCCTACACCATCATGACCTGGCTGCCGACGCTGATGGTTTCGGAACGCGGCCTCAAGCCCGGACCAGTGATCTTCACCATGCTGATCATGTGTGCGGGTGCCTTTGTGGGCTTCATGGTTACCGCCTGGCTGGCCGACCGCAAAGGACGCCGTCCGGCCCTGCTGCTGTTCAGCATCGGCGCCTGGATTTTCACCGTGGTGTACATGTTGGTGCCGATGAGCACCACGCTGTTGATGCTGATGGCGTTCCCGGTCGGAGCCTTCGCCACCGGTATCTTCGCGGTGCTCGGTCCCTTCCTCAGTGAGCTGTTCCCCACTCACGTGCGCACCACGTGCATGGGTTTCTCGTACAACCTGGGCAAGTCCCTGGGCGCGCTGTCCATCACCGGTGTCGGCGTGTTGTCCGAGCGTATCGGCCTGGCTCAATCGATCGGCACGTTCTGCCTGGTGGCGTACGCGCTGTCCGTCACCGCCGTGCTGCTGCTACCCGAAACCCGTGGCGTGCGCCTGGAAGACGTCGATGCCAAGGTGCTCGGCGACGCCGATGACGCTGGCCACAACAACCTTTCCGAAAGCAAAGCCTGAACAGGAGCGCCCCATGCTGTACTGCGTAAAGATGGACGTGAACATTCCACGCGACATTCCGACAGACGAGATCGACGCGATCAAGGCTGCCGAGAAGGCACGCGCCATCGAGCTGCAACAGGCCGGCAAGTGGCCACACCTGTGGCGGGTGGTCGGTCACTACTCGAACATCAGCATCTTCGACGTGGAAAGCAACGACGAACTGCATGCGCTGCTCTCCAGCCTGCCGCTGTTCCCGTTCATGACGATGCAGGTCACGCCGCTGGCCAAGCACCCTTCTTCTATCTTCTGACGCCAACAGCGGCCCCTTGCGGGCCGCCTTTTCGCAGATTCCCATGCCCATTGAATCGTCTCTCGATGCGCTCGACCTGAGTGCCCTGATACGCCCTGGCGACACGGTGCTCTGGGGCCAGGCCAACGCCGAACCGCTAGTGCTGACCGAAGCACTGATGGCGCAGCGTCACAGCATCGGCCGCTTTCGCGTGATGCTCGGCATCGCCAACAGCACCACCTGCCAGCTGGCGCATGCCGACACGGTCGACTTCCTCGCCTACTGCGGGGCAGGCGCCAACCGGCAATTGGCCGATGCCGGCGTGCTCGACATTCTGCCGGTGCACTACTCGCAGTTGCCCACGCTGTTCGCCAGCGGCGCTCTACGTATCGACGTGTTGTTGCTGCAAGTAGCCCCTGCCGACGCGCAGGGCCGCTACAGCCTGAGCATCGCCCACGAGTACCTGTTGGCAGCGCTGGACACCGCGCGGGTGGTGATCGCCGAGGTCAACCGTAAGGCGCCGCGCACCTTCGGTGAGCGCTGGTTGAGCGCCGATGACCTGGACCTGATCGTACACACCGATCGACCGCCCCTGGAAAACGCCAGCCCGCGCATTCGCGAAGCGGACAGCCGGATTGCCGCGCTGATCGCCGGGCACGTCGAGGATGGCGCCACCCTGCAGGTCGGCATCGGTGCGATTCCCGACGCGGTACTTGGCGCTCTGGGTGGTCACCGTGACTTGGGGGTTCATTCCGGTGCCCTGGGTGACGGCATCGCCCGGTTGATGCAAAACGGCGCCCTGACCAATGCGCGCAAAACGCGGGACCGTGGCGTGAGCATTGGCGGTGTGCTGCTAGGCAGCCGCGTCATCCACGACTTCGCCCATGACAATCCGGCCATCTCGCTACGCTCCAGCGCCTACACCCACGATGCCGAGGTGTTGGCCAGCCTGGACAAGCTGGTGGCAATCAATTCCGCAGTCGAAGTCGACCTGAGCGGCCAGATCAATACCGAAGTGGCGGCCGGCAGCTATGTCGGCGCGGTAGGCGGATCGCTGGACTTCCTGCGCGGCGCCCAACGCTCCCGAGGCGGCGTGCCGATCATTGCCTTGCCGTCGACAGCCGGCGGCAGCAGCCGGATCGTCTCCAGGCTGAATGGTCCGGCGACCGTTGCCCGCAGCGATGCCGGTTTGATCGTCACCGAATTTGGCGTCGCCGACCTCCGCGGTTTGACGCTGAAGCAGCGCCGACAGCGCCTGATAGACATCGCTCATCCCGATCATCGAGCCTTGCTGGATAGATGACCAGGCGCGAAATCAGGGATATCCAGCGAGGGCCTGCGATGTACTGAAAATTCGCGGCTGGGACTGGAGCCGAATGGATTCCAGAAAACAAAAAAGCGACCCTGAGGTCGCTTCTTCGTTGCTCCAGGGCGTTCAGTGACCCATGAAGCGAATATGGCGCAGCGGACGGGACTCGAACCCGCGACCCCCGGCGTGACAGGCCGGTATTCTAACCGACTGAACTACCGCTGCGCGTTACTGCGAGATTGGTGGGTGATGACGGGATCGAACCGCCGACCCTCTGCTTGTAAGGCAGATGCTCTCCCGGCTGAGCTAATCACCCTTCACTCTCGAAGTGGGGCGCATTCTAGAGAGCGCTTAAGGCCTTGGCAAGTTCTTTTTCAAAAAATTTTTTCATGCGTTCCAAAGGCTTAGCGATATGTCGGGAACGGGTTGGCCAATCGGCCCCAGCGGAGAATAATGCGCGCTTTGCGTAATTGGAGACTCACCGCATATGTGGTTTCGCAACCTGCTCGTATATCGCCTGACCCAGGACCTGCCATTCGATGCCGAAGGGCTGGAGGCCGCACTGGCCACCAAACTGGCCCGCCCCTGCGCCAGCCAGGAGCTGACCACCTATGGTTTCGTCGCCCCTTTCGGCAAAGGCGCCGATGCGCCGTTGGTGCATGTCAGTGGTGATTTCCTGCTGATCTCCGCCCGCAAGGAAGACCGCATCCTGCCCGGCAGCGTGGTCCGCGATGCGCTGAAGGAGAAGGTCGAAGAGATCGAAAACGAGCAGATGCGCAAGGTCTACAAGAAGGAGCGCGACCAGATCAAGGACGAGATCATCCAGGCCTTCCTGCCGCGCGCCTTCGTCCGCCGCTCTTCCACTTTCGCCGCGATTGCGCCGAAGCTCGGCCTGATCCTGGTCGATACAGCCAGTGCGAAGAAGGCCGAAGACCTGCTGTCGACCCTGCGCGAAGTGGTCGGCTCGCTGCCGGTGCGCCCGCTGGGCGTGAAAATCGCCCCGACCGCCACCCTCACCGACTGGGTCAAGGCCCAGCAAGCCGCCCCGGACTTCTTCGTCCTCGACGAATGCGAGCTGCGCGACGTCAACGAGGACGGCGGCGTGGTGCGCTGCAAGCGCCAGGACCTGACCAGCGAAGAAATCCAGCTGCACCTGTCCACCGGCAAGCTGGTCACCCAACTGTCGCTGGCCTGGCAGGACAAGCTGTCGTTCATCCTCGACGACAAGCTGACCATCAAGCGCCTGCGTTTCGAAGACCTGCTCCAGGACCAGGCCGCAGAAGACGGCGGCGACGAAGCGCTTGGCCAGTTGGACGCCAGCTTCACCCTGATGATGCTGACCTTCTCCGACTTCCTCCCGGCGCTGTTCGAGGCCCTGGGTGGCGAAGAGATCCCGCAAGGCATCTGACGCCTGAACGCGCCTGGAACGCCAGGCGCGCTGCCTTTCCCGTAAGGAACATAGATGCGCGCATTGGCCGCCCTCAGCCGCTTCGTCGGCAACACGTTTGCCTACTGGGTGCTGCTGTTCGCCGTGCTCGCCTTCTTCTTGCCGGAGCTGTTCAAGCCGCTGTCGGTGGCCATCGTGCCGCTGCTCGGCGTGGTCATGTTCGGCATGGGCCTGACCCTCAAGGTCGACGATTTCGCCGCAGTGGCCCGCCAACCCTGGCGCGTCCTGCTCGGCGTAGTCGCCCATTTCGTGATCATGCCCGGAGTCGCCTGGCTGCTCTGCCAGCTGTTCCACCTGCCAGCGGAGATCGCCGTCGGCGTGATTCTGGTCGGCTGCTGCCCCAGCGGCACATCGTCCAACGTAATGACCTGGCTGGCGCGTGGCGACCTGGCCCTGTCGGTGGCCATCGCCGCCGTCACCACGCTGCTCGCCCCGCTGCTGACGCCGGCACTGATCTGGCTGCTGGCCTCGGAATGGCTGCCGGTGTCCTTCGCCGCGCTGTTCTGGTCGATCCTGCAAGTGGTGCTGCTGCCGATCGTCCTCGGCCTCATCGCCCAGCGCGTGCTCGGTGAACGGGTGCGTCATGTGGTCGATGTGCTGCCGCTGATATCGGTGGTCAGCATTGTGCTGATCGTCGCCGCCGTGGTTGCCGCCAGCCAGGCCAGGATCGCCGAGTCCGGCCTGCTGATCATGGCGGTGGTGGTACTGCACAATGGCTTCGGCTTCCTGCTCGGCTACTTCACCGGCAAGGCCTTCCGCCTGCCGCTGGCGCAGCGCAAGTCGCTGGCCCTAGAGGTCGGCATGCAGAACTCCGGGCTCGGCGCCGCCCTCGCCAGCGCACACTTCTCGCCCCTGGCGGCGGTGCCGAGCGCACTGTTCAGTGTCTGGCACAACATCTCCGGAGCGCTGCTGTCGACCTGGTTCCGGCGCATGCGTGACGACGCGAACCAGCCGTAAGCTTGCCCGTGCCTACGGGATATGCAGAATACGCAGGCCAGTAGGGACGGCCCTGCCACTCGTCGAGTGACCATAGCGGAGACGGCTCCGACACCACCAACCGTCTCCTCGGAGGTTCACTGCATGTCCTGGGTCATCCTGTTCTTCGCCGGCCTGTTCGAGGTTGCCTGGGCTGTCGGCCTGAAATACACCGAGGGCTTCAGCCGACCGCTCCCCACCACCCTGACCGTGCTCGCGATGCTGATCAGCATCGGCATGCTCGGCCTTGCCGTGAAGCAATTGCCGCTGGGCACCGCCTACGCCATCTGGACCGGCATCGGCGCAGTCGGCACGGTAATCGCGGGAATCATCCTGTTCGGCGAATCGACCAACCTGATTCGCCTTGTCAGCGTCGCCCTGATCATCTGCGGGCTGGTCGGGCTGAAGCTGAGCACCAACTGAGCGCAAGCAAAAGCAAGGGTGCCGGAAGCGGAGAACCGCCTATCTCCGCTCCCCGCGCAACGCGCTCACCCGCGCCTGCAACACCAGCCGCCCGGTATCGGCCGGCAACGGTTGGCCGACCACTAGGGTAATGCGCGACCACAGGCGACGGAACAGCCCCTTGTGCGGAGCGCGGCTGAAGAAGCTGCCCCAGAGACCTTGCAGCGCCATGGGAATGACCGGCACCGGGCTGTCCCTGAGGATGTGCTCGATGCCGGCCTTGAACTCATCGATTTCGCCGGTGGCGGTCAGCTTGCCTTCAGGGAAGATGCACACCACTTCACCGTCTTCGAGATATTCGCGAATACGACGGAACGCACGTTCGAAGGTCTGCGGATCTTCGCTGCGCCCGGCAATCGGCACGGTACCGGCGGTACGGAAGATGAAGTTGAGCACCGGCAGGCGGTAGATCTTGTAGTACATGACGAAGCGGATCGGCCGCCGCACCGCGCCGCCGATCAGCAACGCATCGACGAACGACACGTGGTTGCAGACCAGCACCGCGGCACCTTCGTCCGGGATCGCCTCGAGGTTCTCGTGGGTCACGCGGTACATGGAGTGGCTGAGCAGCCAGATCATGAAGCGCATGGTGAACTCGGGGACGATCTTGAAGATGTAGGTGTTGACCGCGATGTTCATCAACGAAACGACGAGGAACAGTTCGGGGATCGATAACCCGGCAACACCCAGCAGCAGCATCGCCACCAGCGCCGAGGCGACCATGAACAAGGCATTGAGAATGTTGTTGGCAGCGATCACCCGCGCCCGCTCGTTCTCGGCCGTGCGCGACTGGATCAGCGCGTACAGCGGCACGATGTAGAAACCACCGAAGATGCCGATGCCGAGGATGTCCAGCAGTATCCACCAGGCCTGCGCCTGGCCCAGCAGCGCCAGCCAGCCGTATGGCTCCGCCGCCTGTGGAAACGCGCTGGAATGCCACCACAGCAGCAGGCCGAACAGGGTCATGCCCATCGAGCCGAACGGCACCAGGCCGATTTCCACCTTGCGTCCGGACAAGCGCTCGCAGAGTACCGAGCCCAGGGCGATGCCCACCGAGAACACGGTGAGGATCAGGGTGATGACCGTCTTGTCGCCATGCAGCAGTTCCTTGGCATAGGCCGGAATCTGCGCCAGGTAGATCGAGCCGAGGAACCAGAACCAGGAATTACCGAGCAGCGAGCGCGACACCGCCGGACGCTGCTTGAGGCCCATGCGCACGGTCGCCCAGGTCTGCCGGAAGATGTTCCAGTCCAGCATCAGCTCCGGCAGCGCCGCGGGCGAGCTGGGAATGCGTCGGCTGGCCAGGTAGCCGAGCACGGCCACCAGCACGATGGCGGCGGAAATCTCGCCGGCGGCATGGCCACCGGACATGATCACTCCGGCACTGATGGTGCCCGCCAGGATGGCCAGGAAGGTGCCCATCTCCACCAGGGCGTTGCCGCCGACCAGTTCCTCGTCACGCAGGGTCGCAGGCAGGATCGAATACTTCACCGGGCCGAACAGTGCCGAATGCGTGCCCATGCCGAACAGCGCCAGCAGCAGCAACGGCAGGCTATTGAGGAAGAAGCCCGCCGCTGCGACCAGCATGATGCCGATCTCGGCCAGCTTGATCGCGCGGATCAACCCATCCTTGGCGAACTTCTCGCCAAACTGCCCACCCAGCGCGGAAAACAGAAAGAACGGCAGAATGAACAACAGGTGGCAGATATTGACCAGCAGGTTGCCCTTGTCGGCGTCGGCCGCCAGGCCGAACAGCACGACCAGGATCAAGCCCTGCTTGAACACGTTGTCGTTGAACGCCCCCAGCAACTGGGTCACGAAGAACGGCAGGAAACGCCGGGTACGCAGCAAGGCGAATTGCGATTGATGACTCATCGTCCATGTACCTGGATTGGGAATAAGGCGGAGTTGCACGCGGCTCCGTGATATTGGAGGCCAATCGCGGACTAAAAGCCACAAAGCAGCCATAAGCTGCAAGCGAGCGCACGAAATCCCCCGTGGATTTTACTGGTGGCTTGAAGCTTGCCGCTCTGTTACCCGAGCAGTGCCCGCAGGCAGAAGAAGATCGCCATCCCGCCGCCGATGGTGGCGAGCAGATTACGGCTCAGCGCCGCGATGGCAATGGTGGCAATGCCCGCCAGCAGGTAAGCGTTGTTCATCGACAATTGCAGGCTCTGGCCATCGGGCATGAGCATGCCGGGCACCACGATGGCGGTCAGCACGGCAGTGGGCACGTAGTGCAGCGCCTGGCGGATCAGCGGTGGAAAACCCAGGTTGGGGAAGGCGAACAGGCTATAGCGGATCAGAAAAGTGACCAGTGCCATCGCCGCGATCAACAGCCAGAGGCTCATCGAGCCGCCTCCTTGTGGCGCTCCAGCAGCACGCCGGCAACGATGCCCGCCGCCGCGGCCGCCAGCAGGCCGAGTTTGTACGGCAACCCCTGGCACGCCAGGGCGACCGCGCCAGCCGTCAATGCCGCGGCCAGTTGTGGCCTATTGCGCAGCGCCGGCACGACGATGCCGATGAAGGTCGCCAGCATGGCGAAATCCAGTCCCCAGCCCGCCAGCGCCGGCATCGCCTGGCCAAAGAGGATGCCGGCCAGGCTGGAGCCGATCCAGCACAGGTACAGGGCAAGCGCGGCACCGGCGTGATACCACTGGCCGTTTTCCTGCACCCCATGGGCCAGGTAACGACGCTGGACCAGGGCGAAGGTCTCGTCGGTCAGGCCGAAGGCCAGAAGCAGGCGCCAACGCCCCGGCAGATGCGCCACGAAAGGTTGCAGGGAGGCACTGTAGAGCACATGGCGCAGGTTGACGATCAGCGTGGTGAACAGGATCACCGCACCGCCGGTGCCGGCGCTGAGCAGGCTCAGGGCGATGAACTGCGCCGAACCGGCATAGACCAGCAGCGACATGCCCAGCGCATGGACCAGGGAAAGGCCGGCGACGCTGGCCAGCGTGCCGTAGATGATGCCGAACGGCGCGATGCCGACGAGCATCGGAATGCTGTCGCGGGTGCCATGGATGAAGAGTTGCGAGCGGGTCATGAGTGTCCTCCGGCGGGCAGACTAGCCGGCAAGGCACGGGGCGTCTTGAACGGGATTGCTCAAACCGATGCTGGATGACGGGTAAGAGGCAGGAGGGGTCATCCTACGAACACTCTCCCCCTCAACCGTCATTCCCGCGAAGGCGGGAATCCAAATGCTTTATGTTTTCTGGGTTCCCGCCTTCGCGGGAATGACGGAGGAATAACGAACGTCCGCTCCTGCCTCCAAACTGCCCGTCAGCCTTTACAGGCCCGGCCATATGCCCCCGGCCCGACCCCGTAGGCCTGCTTGAACTGGCGGGTCAGGTGGCTCTGGTCGGCGTAGCCGAGTCGCATCGCCACGTCCACGGACGGGCAACCGGCCTTGAGCAGCGCCCGCGCCTGGTCCAGGCGGCGCTGGCGCAACCAGGCATGCGGCGGCAGGCCGGTCGCCCGGCGAAATACGCGCAGAAAGTGGAACGGCGACAGGTTGACCGCTGCCGCCAGTGTCTCCAGGGACGGCGGCTCGCCCAGGCGCTCGACCAGCAGCTCCTTGGCCCGCGTTACCGCCCGCGGCTCGTGCCCCGCCGCTTTGGGCGCGGCGATTCGCGCATGGCGCTGGAACAGCAGCAGGATCGTCTCGCGCCAGGCGCTCTGCTGCTGCAAGGCCGTCGCGCCGCCTTCGAGCAGGTGGTGCAAGGTGCGAAACGCAGCGTAGACCTCCAGGTCCTGCAAGGTGCTGCTGGAGAAGGATGGCAGGCCACACTGGGCAATCCCAAGCTCGCCGAGCACAGCGGTCACCGCGGCGATATCCGGGTAGAACGCCCGGTAACGCCAGCCGTCCTCGTGAGCCTTGGAGCCGGTATGCACTTCGTCGGGGTTGATCAACACCATGGTGCCGACCGGCGCCAGATGATCGCTGCCACGATGGCGGAAGCGCTGGGCACCCTGCTCGATCATGGTGAAGACGAAGCCTTCATGGACATGAGGCGCGAAACGCTGTTCGACGTAACGGGCGTGCAACAACTCGACGCCCGCCACCGCCTCGGCCTGCCAGAAGCGCGTCTGCTCGCGCGGCGCGGACATCCTCGCCTCAGGCGCCGAAGCGCGCCTCCAGTTGCTGCTTGACCTGCGGCCACTCGCGGTCGGTGATGCTGAACATCACGGTGTCGTCCAGACGCCCGTCGGACAGGCGCCGATGGTTGCGCAGCACACCTTCGCGCACCGCGCCGAGCTTGGCGATGGCGGCCTGGGAACGCAGGTTGCTGGCCGCCGTCTTCAGTTGCACGCGCACCAGTTGCCAGTCTTCGAAGGCATGGCGCAATTGCAGGTACTTGATCATGCCGTTCAGCCCGGTGCCGTGCTGGCGCGCATCCAGCCAGGTCCAGCCGATTTCGGCGGCCGGCAGGTGGCTCTGGAAATCGGCGAAGCGCGTGGTGCCGACCAGTTCTCCCGCCAGGCGAATGGCGAAGGGCACCGCGCGGCCCTCCTGCTGGTCGGCGAGCGCGGCACGGTAGAAATCCGGGCGCAGCGGGCCGAGCATGTATTGCAGGTGCTCACGGTTGGCGTCGGCCAGTTCGAGCAGACCGGGCAGATCGGCTTCGCCGAGCGGCTCGAGGCGCAGGGCCCCTTGCTGCAGGACGACAGGTTGCGGCGAAAACATCGGTGACTCCGGGACAAACAGGCATGCCAGGGCGTGTCACGCTAGCAGGGCCGGACTGAAGGCTCAAGGCACTTGCGACCTTGGTCGGCCCTGACGCCATCGCCAACCCATGCGAGACTATCTTGCCAAGCCCTTGATAAATCGGGCTGCACGCCTCTGCGGCGCGTCTTTCATCGGAGTGTGCATGTTTCTGTCCGGCAAGCTGATCGCCCTGTTCGCCCTGCTCTACATGGCGGCCCTGTTCGCCATCGCCTTCTATGGCGACCGGCGCCGCAAGCCGCTGCCGCCCAAGGTCCGCGCCATGGTCTACAGCCTGTCGCTGGCGGTGTACTGCACCAGCTGGACCTTCTTCGGCGCGGTCGGCCAGTCCGCCGGCCAGCTCTGGTCGTTCCTGCCGATCTACCTGGGGCCGATCCTGCTCCTACTGTTCGCCCCCTGGGTGCTGCAGAAGATGGTGGTGATCAGCAAGCAGGAAAACATCACTTCCATCGCCGACTTCATCGCCGCGCGCTATGGCAAGTCGCAATCGCTGGCCGTGGTGGTGGCACTGATCTGCCTGGTCGGCGTGCTGCCTTATATCGCCTTGCAACTGAAAGGCATCGTGCTCGGCGTCAACCTGCTGCTGGACACGCCCAGCGCCACCAGCTCCCAGGACACGGCCCTGATCGTGTCCCTGGCCCTGGCCGTGTTCACTGTGCTGTTCGGCACACGCAACCTGGACGTCACCGAGCACCATCGCGGCATGGTCCTGGCCATCGCCTTCGAATCGCTGGTCAAGCTCCTCGCGTTCCTGGCGGTTGGCGTGTTCGTGACCTGGGGCATGTTCGACGGTTTCCCCGACCTGCTGGCCCGGGCCGGCCAGGCGGCCGAACTGCAGACGTTCTGGAAGGAAACCGTGAACTGGCCGGCGATGCTGGTGCAGACCGGCCTGGCGATGGTGGCCATCGTCTGCCTGCCACGCCAGTTCCACGTCAGCGTGGTGGAAAACATCGAGCCCAGGGACGTGCGCCTGGCGCGCTGGGTATTTCCCACCTACCTGACCCTCGCCGCGCTGTTCGTCGTCCCCATCGCCCTGGCCGGGCAGATGCTGCTGCCAAGCGGCGTGCTGCCAGACTCCTTCGTGATCAGCGTGCCGCTGGCCGAAGCCCACCCGGCCCTCGCCCTGCTGGCGTTCATCGGTGGCGCCTCGGCCGCTACCGGCATGGTCATCGTCGAGGCCGTGGCGCTGTCGACCATGGTTTCCAACGACATGCTGCTGCCCGCCCTGCTGCGGCGCAAGAATGCCGAGCGGCCGTTCGAAGCCTTCCGCCACTGGATGCTCAGCGCGCGCCGGGTGAGCATCTTCGCCATCCTGCTGCTGGCCTACGTCTGCTACCGCATGCTCGGCACCAACGCCAGCCTGGCGACCATCGGCCAGCTGTCGTTCGCCGCCATCGGCCAGTTGCTGCCGGCGATGTTCGGCGCCCTGCTGTGGAAACAGGCCAACCGCCGTGGTGTGTTCGCCGGTTTGCTGGCCGGCTGCGCGCTGTGGTTCTACAGCCTGCTGCTGCCCTTGGTGGCGGGCGGCATGCGCTGGTCGCTGGACAGCTTCCCGTTGCTGCCGGAACTGCTGTATTACCCGGTCGGCATCCCGGTCGACCCGGTGACGCGTGGCGTGGTGCTGTCGCTGTGCGGCAACTTCCTGCTGTTCGCCTGGGTTTCCTGGTTCTCCCGTACCCGCGTTTCCGAGCACTGGCAGGCCGAGCGCTTCATCGCTCCGGAAATGAACCTGCGCGAGCGCAACCGCAACCCGCTGGCGGTGCAGATCGCCGACCTGATGGAACTGGCCGCCCGCTTCGTCGGCCAGGAACGTGCCGAACAGAGCTTCGTGCGTTTTTCCTACCAGCAGGACCTGCCCTTCGAACCGACGCAGAACGCCGACAGCGAGTGGATTGCCCATACCGAACGCCTGCTCGCCGGCGTGCTTGGCGCCTCGTCCGCCCGCGCCGTGGTACGGGCGGCCATCGAAGGCCGCGAGATGCGCGTCGAAGACGTGGTACGCATCGCCGACGAAGCCTCCGAGGTGCTGGAATTCAACCGCGCCCTGTTGCAGGGCGCCATCGAGAACATCACCCAGGGCATCAGCGTGGTCGACCAGTCCTTGCGCCTGGTGGCCTGGAACCGTCGCTACCTGGAGCTGTTCGCCTATCCGGAAGGGCTGATCCAGGTCGGCCGGCCCATCGCCGACATCATCCGCTACAACGCCGAGCGCGGCCTGTGCGGCCCCGGCGAACCGGAAAGCCACGTCACCCGACGCCTGTACTGGATGCGCCAGGGCAACGCGCATACATCCGAACGGCAGTTTCCCAATGGCCGGGTGATCGAGTTGATCGGCAACCCCATGCCCGGCGGCGGCTTCGTCATGAGCTTCACCGATATCACCGCCTTCCGCGACGCCGAGCAGGCGCTCAAGGAGTCCAACGAAGGCCTGGAGCAACGGGTCGAGGAACGTACCCGCGAGCTGTCGCAACTGAACCAGGCCCTGGGCGATGCCAAGGCCACGGCCGAGGCGGCCAACCAGTCCAAGACCCGCTTCCTCGCGGCGGTCAGCCATGACCTGATGCAGCCACTGAACGCCGCCCGCCTGTTCTCCGCGGCCCTCGCCCACCAGCAGGAGGTCATGCCGGTGGAGGCCCAGGAACTGGTGCGCCACCTCGACAGTTCGCTGCGCTCGGCCGAAGACCTGATCACCGATCTGCTGGACATTTCCCGCCTGGAAAATGGTCGCATCACCCCGGACCTCAGTGCGTTCCCGCTCAACAGCCTGTTCGATGTGCTGGGTGCCGAGTTCAAGGCCCTGGCCCAGGAGCAAGGCGTGGACTTTCATCTGCGTGGCAGCAAGCTGCGCGTGGAAAGCGACCCCAAGCTGCTGCGCCGGGTGCTGCAGAACTTCCTCACCAATGCCTTCCGCTATGCCAAGGGCCGCGTGCTGCTCGGCGTGCGCCACGAGGGCCAGCATCTGCGCCTGGAAGTCTGGGACCGCGGCCCCGGCATTCCGGAAGACAAGCGCAAGATGATCTTCGAAGAGTTCAAGCGCCTGGACAGTCACCAGACCCGCGCGGAGAAAGGCCTGGGCCTGGGCCTGGCGATTGCCGACGGCCTGTGCCGGGTATTGGGCCACCGCCTGCAAGTACGTTCCTGGCCTGGGCACGGCAGCGTCTTCAGCGTCAGCGTTCCGCTGGCGCGCCAGGTCGCCCCGGCAGCCGTGGTGCGCCAGGTCGAACAGAATGCCCACGCCCTCAGCGGTGCCCAGGTGCTGTGCATCGACAACGAGGACAGCATCCTCGCCGGCATGCACAGCCTGCTATCGCGCTGGGGTTGCCAGGTGTGGACCGCGCGCAATCGCCTGGAGTGCGAAAACCTGCTCAGTGAAGCCATGGTTCCGCACCTGGCGCTGGTCGACTACCACCTCGACGAGGGCGATACCGGCACCGAACTGATGGCCTGGCTGCGCAAACGCCTGGGCCAGCCTTTGCCCGGCGTGGTGATCAGCGCCGACGGTCGTGCCGAACTGGTCGCCAGTATCCACGCCTCCGGCCTCGACTACCTGGCCAAGCCGGTGAAACCGGCGGCCTTGAGGGCGCTGATCAGTCGACATCTGCCGCTCAACTGAGCGGCAAGCTGCACGTAGAAGCCCAGCCCTGCGCATCCGCTTTCACTTGCAGCCGGGCCCCCCAGACTATCAATAGCGTTGATAGCTGCTCTTCACCCGATACGTTTCCCACGGCGATGCGGTCGGCGGATCATTGCCCCATCTCCCCTTTACAGAGGACCGCATCATGATCGAACGCCGCCCCTTCGCCTCCCTTGGCCATGCCGACCATGGCTGGCTGAACGCTCGCCATCACTTCTCCTTCGCCAGCTACCATGACGACGAACGCGTCCACTGGGGCCAACTGCGCGTGTGGAACGATGACGAGATCGCCCCGCACAGCGGCTTTCCGGCGCACCCGCACCGCGACATGGAAATCATCACCTACGTTCGCGAAGGCGCCATCACCCATCGTGACAGCCTGGGCAACGAAGGCCGCACCGAGGCCGGCGACGTGCAGGTGATGAGCGCCGGCACCGGCATCACCCACTCGGAATACAACCTGGAAGACGTGACCACGCGTATCTTCCAGATCTGGATCATCCCCGAGCGCAGTGGCGGCAAGCCTGCCTGGGGCGCCAAGCCGTTTCCCAAGGGCGAACGCGCCGGCCAGTTCGTGGTACTGGCCAACGGCAACCAGGCCGACGGCGACAGCCTGACCATCCGCGCCGATGCCCAGTTGGCCGCGGCCACCCTGGGTGCCGGGCAAAGCACCGAATACGTGCTGGGCACGGGACGCAAGGCCTACCTGGTGGCCGCCAGCGGCGCCATCGAGGTCAACGGCGTGGCAGTGGATGCCCGCGATGGCGTGGCGATCGCCGACGAATCGGTGGTGCGGATCACCGCACGAGAGCCCAGCGAGGTGATTCTGGTGGATGTCGCTTGAGCGGCATCCATCGCCCCCATCGCGAACCGGACGGCCGCTGCTTTCACTTGTAGCTTGCGGCTTGTGGCTCGCCGCTTAAAATGGCGGTTTTTCCGCTCGCGCCGCCCCGGAGCCCCGATGACCCGCCTTACGCCCACCCTCGAACTCGCCTGCGACCTGATCCGCCGTCCTTCGGTAACCCCGGAAGACGCCGATTGCCAGACGCTGATGTGCGAGCGCCTCGCCGCCGCCGGCTTCACCATCGAGCGCATGCGCATCGGCGAAGTGGATAATTTCTGGGCGGTGCGTGGCGGAGAAGGCCCGGTGCTGTGCTTCGCCGGGCACACCGACGTAGTCCCCACCGGGCCGCTGCAAGCCTGGCAGCATGCGCCGTTCGATGCCCAGGTCGATGAAGACGGCATGCTTTGCGGGCGCGGCGCCGCCGACATGAAGGGCAGCCTGGCGTCGATGATCATCGCCGTCGAACGCTTCGTCGCCGAGCACCCGAACCACAAGGGGCGCATTGCCTTTCTCATCACCAGCGACGAGGAAGGCCCCGCCCAGCACGGCACCAAGGCCGTGGTCGAACGCCTGCGCGAGCGCAACGAGCGCCTGGACTGGTGCATCGTCGGCGAACCGTCGAGCACCACGCTGCTGGGCGACGTGGTCAAGAACGGCCGGCGCGGCTCCCTCGGCGCCACCCTCAGCGTGTACGGCAAGCAGGGCCACGTCGCCTACCCGCACCTGGCGCAGAACCCGATCCACCTGGCCGCGCCAGCCCTGGCCGAACTGGCTGGCGAACACTGGGACCACGGCAACGACTACTTCCCGCCGACCAGCTTCCAGATCTCCAACCTCAATGCCGGCACCGGCGCCAGCAACGTCATCCCCGGCGAGCTGAAGGCGCTGATCAACTTCCGCTTCTCCACCGAATCCAGCGTGGACAGCCTGGAATCGCGCACCAAGGCGATCCTCGACAAACATGGCCTGGACTATCACCTGGAGTGGGCGCTGTCCGGCCTGCCGTTCCTGACCCAGCCGGGCGAACTGCTCGACGCGGTGGCGGCGAGCATCCGTGAGACCACCGGCCGCGAGACCACACCCTCCACCTCCGGCGGCACCTCGGACGGGCGCTTCATCGCCACCCTCGGCACCCAGGTGGTCGAGCTGGGCCCGGTCAACGCTACCATCCACCAGATCAACGAGCGCGTGCTGGCCAGCGACCTCGATCTGCTGGCGGACATCTACCAGCAGACCCTGGTCAAGCTGCTCGCATGCTGACCTGCCCCATCTGCCAGGCCGCCCTGGGCCCGGTCGACGACGGCGTGGCCTGCCCGGCCAATCACCGCTTCGACCGCGCGCGCCAGGGCTACCTGAACCTGCTGCCGGTGCAACACAAGAACAGCCGCGACCCAGGCGACAACCAGGCCATGGTCGAAGCGCGCCGGCGCTTCCTCGACGGCGCTCACTATGCCCCGCTGGCCGAACGCCTGGCGCAACTGGCGGCCGGTTACGCCCCCGAACGCTGGCTGGATATCGGCTGCGGCGAGGGTTACTACAGCGCGCGCATCGCCGGGTATCTGCCGCTGGCCGATGGCTACGCCCTGGATATCTCCCGCGAAGCGGTCAAGCGCGCCTGCAAGCGGGCGCCGTCACTGACCTGGCTGGTGGCGAGCATGGCCCGCGTGCCGTTGGCCGACGCCAGTTGCAACCTGCTGGCCAGCGTGTTCAGCCCACTGGACTGGCAAGAGGCCAAACGCCTGCTCGCCCCCGGCGGCGGCCTGCTGCGCATGGGCCCGACCCGCGAACACCTGATGGAGTTGCGCCAGAAGCTGTATGACGACGTGCGCGACTATGATGACCAGAAACACCTCGGCCTGATCCCCGCCGGCATGCAGTTGGCACACAGCGAAACCCTGCGCTTCAGCCTGCCGCTGCTCACCGCCGAGGCCCGCGCCGACCTGCTGGCCATGACACCCCACGGCTGGCGCGCCAGTGCCGAACGCCGAGCGGCGGTGATCGCCGAATCATTCGAGACAACCGTATCCATTCGCTACGACTGGATCGTCAAAACCCAGAGTTGAAACCATGCGCCAGCCCGATATCGAGATCTACCTGAAAGACGCCGACCATAACGTCATCACCGCATGGTTGAGCGACGCAATCGGCCCCTGCGGCGAATGGCGCCAGCAGGGCCTGACCTGGAAATGCCACGCCGGCGACATCCCCGTCACCTGGTTGCCCAAGGCCGTCGGCAAGTGGCACAGCCTGTTCCTGGAAAGCGACGCCACGCCCTGGGACGACGACCTGGCCTGCGCCCGCGCGGCCTTCGCCGCGCTGAACGTGGAAGTGCGTTGCGCCCCAGGCGGCTGGCAGGAAGGCGAGACCGACGATGCCGCCGACCGTTGGCTGCGCATCAGCGCCGATGGCGAACAGGAAATCGTCTGGCGCACGGAGTAAGAACCGGTTCACGCTCAACGGTGGCGAAAACGGCAGAGGCACGCCCGGCGTCGCGTTCGACTTTACAGCAGCGACGGGACGCCTAGTCCGGGCAGGCGCTCCAGGGCGTTTTCAACGCCGTTCAGCCGACGCGCAGCAGATCGTGAACAGGCTAGGCTTTTACTTCCAGCGGCTTTCAAAGCGCCATCAACGCCCGATACTCATCGTGCGCCTGCTGGTCGGTCATGCCACTGACGAAATCCTGCAGGATGCGGCAGCGGTGATAGAACTCCCAGAGCTCGCGCTGCTCCTCGCCGTTCTCTTCCAGCGCTTCGAAGTAAGCCTTGATCTGCTGGCTGGGCAAACGACGGGCAAGCATCTGCAGGTCGGGACGCGCACGATAGGCGCCTTCGGTCAGCGCCTTGAACACTCCAGCATCGACGCGCAGCAACGGTGCGTAGGTATCGAGAATGCCTTGCAGGATGCGCAGTCCTTGCAGGTGCAGGGTTTCCACCTCCGCGTCGTTGAACACATGGCGGGCCGCGACGTTCTTGAAGGTCTGCACGATGGCGCAGGCAAGGCTGTCGTCCTCCAGCAGCGCACGATCCAGGGTGCCGGCGAACACCGTCTCGATATTCTCGATGAACTGCCCGGCAGCGTATTTCACCAGCGGGTGGATCATCAGGACCCGCAAGCGAATGAAGAACTCGCCGGCCTTGTTGATCGGTTCTTCATCATGGGCCTTGAGTGCCAGCGCGATGAGTTGGGCGAAACTGCCCTTCGCTCCGGGAATGGCCGCGTGCGGATCGCCGTGACGGGCGAACTCCTTGCGCAGCAGATCGGCCAGGCGCTCGATGTCGAGGATGCCCTTCTCCACCGAATCCTCGATGTCCGCCAGGCAATAGGAAATATCGTCCGCCGCCTCCATCACGTACACCAGCGGATGGCGCGTGCCTGGGGCCATTCCCAGCACCTTGCGCAGTTCGCCGACGAAGCGCTCCTCGGACAGGTAGAAACCAGGTTTCTTGTGCAGGTAGGCGCCAGCGCTGCCTGTCTCGGGTTTCGCCTGGTAGGCCGCGCGCACGTACTTGAGCATGCCGGCGCTCTGGGTATAGGTCAGGTTCAGGCGCAGCAGGCGCATGGCCAGGCGGATCGCCTGGGCATTGCCTTCGAAAGCCTTGAGATCGGTAAGCATGCGCGCGCGCAGCTCGCCATCGCCCACGCTGGTCGGCACGGCCGCATCGAACAGGGCATCCAGGCGCGAGACGAACCAGTCACCGATAGCGAACTCGCCGAAATGGCCGAACGGCGGGTTGCCGATGTCATGGGTCAGGCAGGCCATTTCCACCAATGACTCCAAGGCCCGCTCCAGCCCGTCGAGGCCATGTTCCACGGCCTGCGAACCAAGCTGGCGATACAGGGTGCGCACGATGAAGCGGCCGACCTGCTGCACTTCCAGGGAATGGGTCAGGCGGCTGCGCACCGCGGCGTTGCGCTCCAGCGGGAAGACCTGGGTCTTCTGCTGCAAGCGTCTGACCGCAGCGGAGTTGACGATCCGGCCGCGGTCGCTTTCCAGGCGCTCGGTCAGTTCATCGCACCAGGCCACGCTGTAGTCATCGACCGGCACAGCCCCGCTTTCGCGAGGACGACACAGGGAAATCTTGCTTTTGAAATCCACCATCAACGCTCCTGACCGACCGATGCGGCAGCCTACAGCGCCAGCATCGGTTTGGCCAAGATCGTCAATTGCCGGGAGCGGCGACGAAACGCCCCAGCAGGCGCGGGCCGAACACGTTGATCAGCAGCCCGACCATCACCAGTATCGCGCCCGCCCACTGCAACGGCGCCAGGCGCTCGTCAAGCAGCCAGGCCGCCGAACTCAGCCCGACCACCGGCACCAGCAGCGAGAATGGCGCCACTTGGCCGGCCGGGTAGCGCGATAGCAGGCGGCTCCAGAGGCCATAGCCGAGCAGGGTCGCCACCAGCGACAGGTAAAGCAGCGCGAGGATCGAGTTCAGGTTGATGTGGCTCAACGCGTGGGCGATGCGTTGCGGGCCGTCCAGGAAATAGGACAGCGCCAGGAACGGCAATGGCGGGATCAGGCTGCCCCAGACCACCAGGCCCATCAGGTCGACCTTGCCGAAGCGCCGGGTCAGCACGTTGCCCATGGCCCACATGGCGGCGCCGCAGAGGGTCAGAACGATACCGATCAGGGTGGTGGAATGATTGCTTTCCACACCGATCATCACCAGCCCCCCCGCAGCCACCAGCACCCCGACCAGGCTGCTGCCGCGCACCCGCTCGCCAAGGAACATCGCCGCGAAGCCCATGGTGAAGAACGCCTGGGCCTGCAGCACCAGCGAGGCCAGGCCGGCCGGCATGCCATTGGCCATGGCCTCGAACAGGAAGGCGAACTGGCCCAGGGAAATGGTGCAGCCGTAGGCGACCAACCAGCGCCAGGGCAGGTTCGGACGCTTGACCAGGAACAAGGCCGGCAGCGCGGCCAGGGCGAAACGCAACGCCCCCAGCAGCATCGGCGGCAAGCCGTCGAGGCCTACCTTGATCACCACGAAATTAGCGCCCCAGACGATGATCACCACCAACGCCAACAACAGATCCCTGGGTGTCATGCATGCCTCCGCTACGATTCGAGGCCGCTATTAAACCGCGATCGGCGTTCGTGCCCGATATACAGAAAGCGGCGATCATGGCCATACAGTGGGTTATCCTGTCGCGCCCACCGAGGCGAGGAGCCGCCATGAACCCCGAGGACCTCCTGCTGCTGGTCACCCGCACCATGCCCTTCGGCAAGTACAAGGACCGCCTGCTCGCCGACCTGCCCGGCCATTACCTCAACTGGTTCGCCCGCGAGGGTTTTCCCAAGGGCGAGATCGGCAGGCTGCTGGCCTTGATGCAGGAAATCGATCACAACGGACTGAAGCCATTGCTCGATCCGCTGAGAAAGCCCAAGGGCTGAAAAGGGGCAGGAGCGGACATCATTACTCGGTGTGTTTAGCCGTCACTCCCGCGCAGGCGGGAGCCCAAAAAAGCGCTTCTGGATTCCCGCCTTCGCGGGAATGACGGAATAACGAACGTCCGCAATTGCCTCGACACCGCCCTTAAAAACCGAACACCTCACTGAGATGCGTCTGATAGCGCGCCACATCCGCCTCGATATCCGGGCGCTTCATCACGTCGACGCAGAGAAAGGTCGGCAGCGGGCTCATCCCGAGGAACTGGTTGGCCTTGTGGAACGGCAGGTAGACCGCATCGACGCCCTTGCCTTCGAAGAAGTCGCTGGGGTCGTCGAATGCCTGCTGCGGCGCGTTCCAGGTCAGCGACAGCATGTACTGCTTGCCCTGCACCAGGCCGCCGCTGCCGTATTTCTGCGAGGCATCGGAACGGGTGCGGCCGTCGTTGGCATAGAGCGAACCGTGGCCCTCGGTGAACACCTCGTCGAGGTATTTCTTGACAATCCACGGTGCGCCCATCCACCAGCCGGGCATCTGATAGACGACAACGTCAGCCCAGAGAATCTTCTCCACTTCCTCCTTCACGTCATAGCCGCCGTCGACGACGGTCACCTTGACGTCGTGTCCGGCACGATCAAGGAGCGCCACAGCGGCATCGTGCAGCGTCTCGTTGTAGCGACCGTAGGAGTGGGCGAATCGCTTGGCACCGTTGATCAGCAGAATCTTTTTCATGGAAATGCCTCAAGTTGCGAATGGCACCATCCTAGAGCGGTTGCGGATTGGGAAAAACCCATCCGCAGGCAAGTGACAATTGACCAAGGATCAACAATTACAAATTCACTATTGCGCTAAGGTTGACACCCCGATCTGGAGCACCGCCATGAGCCAACCCTACGCTTTCATCCTTCACGCCCATACCCTTGCCGAGCAAGCCGATGCCTTCGAAGCGCTGTTCAAGGGCTATGTGGAACCCAGCCGGGCCGAGTCCGGCTGCCTCGAATACCACATGCTGCGCGACCGACAAGACCCGACACTGTTCATCTTCTTCGAGGTCTGGCGGTCGAAAGAGCATTTCGACGCGCACTGCGCCCTGCCACACATGCAGCGGTTCCAGGCGCAACGCATGGAATTCCTGCGCAACGATTTCGAGGTGCGCATGATCGACATGCTCAGCCAGTCATCAGCCTCGCGTTGAACCCGACGATAGGGGTTGAAAACGTCCAGGCAAAATGATTAGCTAGCGAACTATTAGATAGCTAGCATTCTTTTCGCCATGAATCTCGATGCCCTCAACCTGCAAATCAGCACCAGCCTGGTCATCAGCGGCCGGCGCTGGCGACGCATCTGCCAGGCAGCCCTGAACAACCACGGCATCAGCGAAGCCTGCGCCATGCCCCTGGTATTCATCGGCCGCCTCGGCGATGGCGTGCGCCAGGTTACCCTGGCCCAGACCCTTGGCATCGAAGGCGCATCGCTGGTACGGCTGCTCGACCAACTGTGCAAGTCCGGCCTGATCGAGCGCAGTGAAGACCCGGTCGACCGCCGCGCCAAAGTGTTGAACGTGACCGAGCGCGGGCAAGCACTGACCGCCGCCATCGAGGCCGAACTGGTCACCCTGCGCCGCGACGTCCTGCAAGGCGTTCCCCAGGCAGATCTGGAAGCCGCCCTGCGCGTATTCCAGGCGTTCGAGAGTGCCCAGCGCAACCAGGACCCGCAATGAACAACTTCCCGCCAGCCAGGGACTGGTTCTACTCGCTCAAGGTGTTCTGCGCCTCGATGCTGGCGCTGTACATCGCCCTGTACATGGAACTGCCGCGCCCCTACTGGGCGATGGCCACCACCTATATCGTCTCCAGCCCGTTCATCGGCCCGACCAGCTCCAAGGCGCTGTACCGCGCCCTTGGCACCCTGCTCGGCGCCTCGGCGGCGATCTTCTTCGTGCCGCTGCTGGTCCAGGAACCGATCCTGCTGAGCCTGGTGATCGCGGCCTGGACCGGCACCATGCTGTTCCTGTCGATGCACATCCGCACTGCCGACAACTACGCCCTGATGCTGGCCGGCTACACCCTGCCGATGATCGCCCTGCCGGTGGTGGACAACCCGCAGGCGGTGTTCGACGTCGGCACCTCGCGCTTCGAAGAGATCCTGCTCGGCATCGTCTGCGCCAGCGTGGTCGGCAGCGTGTTCTGGCCGCGCCGCCTGGCCCCGGTGCTGGCCGACAGCACGCGGCGCTGGTTCGTCGATGCGCGCAGCTATTGCGCACAACTGCTGCAACGCACTGGCGATGCCCAGGCCATGGCGGACCTGCGCGCGGCGATGATCACCACCTACAACAGCCTGGAGCTGATGATCGGCCAGTTGCCTCACGAGGGCGCCCATCCACGTACCGTGCGCAGCGCCGGCGAGCTACGCGAACGCATGGCGTTGCTGCTGCCGGCGGTCGACAGCCTGGGAGACGGGCTCGCGGCCTTGCAGCATCGCGCGCCGACGCAGGCGGGCCGGATCGCGCCGTTGCTGCACGCATGCACCGAGTGGCTACAAAGCGACGAGCCGGAAAAGCAGCGCCGCGAACGCTGGAAAGAGCTGCATCGACAACTCGATGGCCTGCGCCCGGCCCTGGCCCAACTGCCCGCCACCGAACCGAGCCTGCTGGCCAACGTGGTCTACCGTCTCGGCCAGTGGCTGGACCTCTGGCAGGACTGCCGCAGCCTGCAACAGGCCCTGGTGGAAGACGACCACGGCCCCTGGCGCGCGGTCTATCGCCACTGGCACCTGGGCACCGGCGCGCGCTTCTACGACAAGGGCATGATGCTCTACTCGGCCTGCTACATCATTCTCGGCATCTTCGTCGCCTGCCTGCTGTGGATCTGGCTGGGCTGGCCGGACGGCGCCAGCGCGGTGATCCTGGCGGCGGTGGCCTGCTGCTTCTTCGCCTCTCTCGACGAACCGGCGACGCAGATCAAGCGCTTCTTCATCTGGACCATGGTCAGCGTGGTACTGGCCAGCCTCTACCTGTTTCTGGTGCTGCCCAACGTCCACGATTTCCCGCTGCTGGTGCTGGCCTTCGCCGGGCCGTTCATCTGTGTCGGCACGCTGACGGTACAGCCGCGCTTCTACCTGCCGACCCTGCTGATCGCCGTCAACACCGCGACCTTCATCAGCATCCAGGGCGCCTACGACGCCGACTTCATGGTGTTCATCAACAGCAACCTGGCCGGTCCCATCGGCCTGCTCTTCGCCTTCATCTGGACCCTGTTGTTCCGCCCGTTCGGCGCCGAGTTGCTGGCCCGGCGCATGACCCGCTCGACCTGGCAGGACCTGATCGACATGACCGACGCCCCCACCCTGACCGAACAACGGCGCCTGGCCGGGCGCATGCTCGACCGCTTCATGCAGCACATCCCGCGCCTCAACCTCAGCGGGCAGGACAGCACCGGCGCCGTGCACGAATTGCGCATCGCCTACAACATCCTCGATATCGACGCCCACCTGCCGCGCTTGCCAGCCCAGGCCCAGCGGCCACTCGGCGCGGTGCTGCGTGGCGTGCGCCGGCATTTTCGCCGCAGCCTGCGGGCCGGCCAGCGCCAGCAACCGGCGGCATCGTTGCTCAACTTGATCGAACAAGCGCGCCTGGCCGTGGCCGAGAACGCCGCCGCACGCCCCGACGCCGCGCTGGCTACGCTTCATGCACTCGCCGGCCTGAGTACCGCCCTGCTGCCAGGCATCGCCACGCAGCCGGTCGATAGCGACGAACCCCTCGTCCCCCAGGGCCTCGACGGAGCTGCATTGTGATCGGTGACCTGAACATCTTCGGGGTATTCCTGCCCACGCTGCTGGTGATCATGCTGGTCACCTACGGCCTCTATCTGGTGCTGCACCGGGTCCTCACCGGGCTGCACTTCTACCGCCTGGTCTGGCACCGCGCGCTGTTCAACGTCGCGCTGTATACCGTGCTGCTGGGTATCGTCGAACTAATCTGCCGCCACCTGATGACCCTATGAAATCATTCGCCTTCTCCGCCGGCCGCTTCATTCTCACGCTGATCGTCGTCGCCATCGCCGCCGTGGTGATCTGGCAACTGGTCACCTATTATCTGTTCGCCCCCTGGACTCGCGACGGCCACATTCGCGCCCACGTGGTCCAGGTGGCGCCGGACGTTTCCGGGTTGATCGAGCGGGTCGAGGTGCATGACAACGACCCGGTGAAACAGGGCCAGGTGCTGTTCGTCATCGACCAGAAACGCTTCCAGGTCGCCCTCGACCAGGCCAGGGCGGTGCAGGCCGCCCGCCAGGAAACCCTGGCTCAGGCTCGGCGCGAGGAGGCGCGCAATCGCAAACTCGGCAACCTGGTGGCCCGCGAGATCGTCGAGGAAAGCCAGTCCGCCGTGCTGCGCGCCAACGCCGCCCTGCTGGAGGCCAATGCCGCCGTGGACGCCGCGCAACTGGACCTGACCCGCTCGGTGATCGTCAGCCCGGTCGACGGCTACCTCAACGACCGCGCGCCACGCAGCGGCGAGTTCGTCAGTGCCGGGCGCACGGTGATCTCGGTGGTGGACAAGAACTCGTTCCACATCGACGGCTATTTCGAGGAAACCAAGCTCGAGCACATCCAGATCGGCGACGCCGTGGACATCCGCGTGATCGGCGACAAGGCGCGCCTGCGCGGCCATGTGGAAAGCATCGCGGCCGCCATCGAAGACCGCGACCGCACCAGCGGCAGCAACCTGCTGCCCAACGTCAATCCGGCCTTCAGTTGGGTACGCCTGGCCCAGCGCATTCCAGTGCGCATCGTGTTCGACGACGTACCGGCGGACTTCCGCATGGTCGCCGGACGCACCGCCACGGTGTCGATCATCGATCGGGACGGTGAGGCCAAATGAAGCTGCGCCTGCTCGCCGTAGCCATCAGTCTTGGCCTGAGCCTGTCCGCCTGCCAGACCGTGGGGCCTGACTATCATCTGCCTGCCGACTCCGCCGTGAACCGTGCAGACCTGCAAGGCGAACTGGCCGGCGCTGACCGCGACGTGGCTTCGGCGCCGGTGCCGCAGGACTGGTGGCGCCTGTACAACGAACCCGCCCTGGACAACCTGATCCAGCAGGCCCTGGCCGCCAACACCGACCTGCGCGTGGCCGCCGCCAACCTGGCGCGCGCCCAGGCCGGGGTGGTCGAGGCCGAGGACCGTGGCGGCTTCGAGGAAAGCATCGACCTCGACCTGCAGCGCACCCAGGTCGCCGGCCAGCAATTCCTGATCATGGAAAAAGTGCCGGTGGTCAATTTCGCCAACCTCAACGCCGGGTTGTCCTACCAGTTCGACCTGTTCGGCACGCTCAAGCGTGGCGTCGAAGCGGCCCAGGCCAATACCGAGGCGGCCCAGGCCGCCGCCGACCTGGCGCGGATCAGTGTGGTGTCACAGGTGGTCGGCGCCTATGCCCAGATCTGCGCGGCCAACGAGGAACGCGAAGTCGCCCTGCATTCCCTCGACCTGCAACGCCAGAGCGTGGAATTGAGCCAGCGCCTGCGTGATGCCGGGCGCGGCAACGAGACCGAAGTGACGCGCACCCAGACCCAGTTCAAGTCCCTGCGCGCCGCCCTGCCCCGCTTCACCGCCGCGCAACAGGCGGGCATCTATCAGTTGGCGATGCTCACCGCCCAGCCCGCCGAAGCCTTGCCCCGCGACGTCAGCCAATGCGCGAGCTTGCCGAAGCTGCTCAAGGCCCTCCCGGTCGGCGATGGCGCCGCACTGCTCAAACGCCGCCCTGACGTACGCCAGGCGGAGCGACAACTGGCCGCTGCCACCGCGCGGATCGGCATAGCCACCGGCGAGCTGTATCCGGACATCAGCATCGGCGCCTCGACCGGGCTGGTCGGCGTGCTGGAAGACATCGGTGAGCCATCGACCCAGCATTGGGGCTTCGGTCCGCTGATCCAGTGGCACATTCCCAGCAGCGGTGCCCGCGCTCGTATCAGCCAGGCCGAAGCCGGTGCCCAGGCCGCCCTGGCGAATTTCGACGGGGTGGTGCTCAAGGCCATCCGCGAAACCCAGACCGCCCTGAGCAACTACCGCGCAGCCCTGGAGCAGCGCGATGCCCTGGAGGAAGCGGAACACTCGGCGCAATTGGCCGCCGACCAGACCCACACCTTCTACATGGCCGGGCGCGAATCCTTCTTCGCCGACCTGGACGCCATGCGCACCCTGAGCAGCGTGCGCGAACAACGCGCTGGCGCCGAGTCACGGGTGACCCAGGCGCAGATCGCGTTGTTCATGGCGTTGGGCGGGGGCTGGGAAAAGGCTGAGGAGCCGAAGAAAGCGCCTTGAAGCTGGAGCATAAGTCACTGCGGAGCGGTACACGTAGGGTGGACAACGCGAAGCTTGTCCACCATGTCAGAGGCTTAGGTGAGCACCTCCGGCTCGGTACAGCCTGATGGCTCGAACTGGTGGACAAAAAGAGCGTTGTCCACCCTACTGCTGTGGTATGTGGCGCAGAGCGCCACCGGCGGCATTCCCACGCGGAGCGTGGGAACGATCAGATGATCAATTTCACTCGCTCTGCGCAGCCTTCAACGCCTCGTAAGCCGGCGCCGCATAGATGCCCACCGCAACCGCCAACTCCATCACCCGTGGCAGGTCGCTGGTGTACACCAGCACCGCTTGCAGCTCGTCGTCCAGCGGCTCGCTGAAATCCACCAGCACGTAGCCGCCCTTCTCCTTGTACAGCGCCGACAACTGCACCTGGATGCGGTTGAGCGCCTTGAGCGGTTCGACCTTGGCCAACTGCTTGGGCTTGAGGGTGAACTCGACCTGGGGGCCGAAGGAGTCGGTCACCGCCTGGAACAGTTGCGGGTAATCATCGCCCTGGAACAACACGGTCTCCGGCAGGCTGCCGACCACCACCCACTCGCCAAGTGGAATCGGAAAGCTGTCGTCGTAGTTGATATCCGGGTTGGCGGCGAGAAAGGCTGCGGGATCGGCGTAGGCCTGGGCGGCCTCGTCGGCGATGCGGGCGATCTCCTCGTCGGTCATGCAGCCGGAGCTGACAAGGGTGATCAGTTCGAGGAGTTGGTCTTTCATCGTGGCAACCTGGCTGGCGAGGGGCGCACAGGATAGCGGAGCGGCTCAGTCGTGGCGAACCGCAAGCTGGGTGAACTGCACCTCGCCGACCTCGTCCGAGCCGCCCTTGTCGTCCTGCACATAGGCGCCGGCCTTGAAATAGAACGGCACGTCGCGCCAGGCCGGGTCGGCCGCATAGAAGTCATGAGTGAAATGCTCGCCATTGGCCTCGACATCGAGCACACCGTCGCGCACTTCGATGCGGTAGGAAAACAGGTCGTTGCCTACCCTGGTCGAGAACACGTGGCTGATGTCCTCATTGCTGCCTTTCGGGTGCTTCTTGACCAGCGCCTTGAGCTTGCCCTTTTCCCATTGCAGCTTGATCAACGGCCGCGCATCGAAACCGTGGATCTGCCCGACCACGATCTTCTCCGTGCTGGGCGCGCGCAACACCCGGCAGGTGGCGGTCAGTTGGTGGAAGCCCGTGCCGCTCCAGTTACGCTTGTCGTCGTTGGGGTCGAGTACCTCGCGCAACTCCGAACGCGGGTAGCTGGCGTTCTTGGTGGTGCCGCCCCCCACCGGCGCGACGAAGACCATCGCGCCATTCTCAGCCAGGTGGAAATACTTCGAGGCGTAGTTCTCGCCAAGCTGCGCCGGGCGCACTTCGCTGGCCTCGCCGTCGGGCAGGGTCAGCTTCCAGTGCGACAGGTCGTAATTGCCGGCTGGCGAGGCGTAGCTGCCCTCCTGGTCCTTGCTGCACCCGGCGACCAGCAGGCCGATGGCGAGAACACCCGCTACGCGGCCTGCGAAAGGATTCGATTGCTGCATGTGCTGCACTCCCTGGAATGTCCACGGCAGGCGAAAGGCGGGCAGGCCCGCGAAGGCTCTTTTATGCAGTGCTACGACCGTATCGGCAAGTGGAAGTGCAGGAAACGCGCTTAGAACCTGTTCACGGTCTTTTCGAGTCCGTCTAAATGACCGCATCAAGGCAATTGTGAATACAAGCCGCAGAACATTCGTCATTCCCGCGAAAGCGGGAACCCAGAAGATGTGAAACCAGAAGACTCAAAGCATCTGGGCTCCCGCCTTCGCGGGAGTGACGGCCAAACACACCGCGTAGGAACGGTTATCGCACTAATGTCCCCCCTCGACCGCTTCAATAACGCTGACGCCTGAGATCGTGAACAGGTTCTTAACGCAGTTTCTCCAGCATCTGGTAGTACCACATCCCCGCCGCCAGCATCGGATTGCCGAACACGTCGCCCAGCGGCACCTTGATCTGCCGGCAGGCGGCAAAGGTGTCGAACTGCTCCAGGGTGCCGGTCAGGGCACTGGCCATGATCTCGCCCATGATGTGGCTGGTGGCGATGCCATGGCCGGAATAGCCCTGACAGTACCAGACGTTGTGTGACAGCTTGCCGAGCTGCGGGATGCGGTTCATCACGATGCCCATGGCGCAACTCCACTGGAAGTCGATGGCCACGCCCTTGAGCTGGGGGAAGGTGCGTTCGATGCACGGACGCAGTTCGGCGGCGATGTCCCGCGAGTCACGTCCGGAATAATTGGCACCGCCGCCGAACAGCAGGCGCCCGTCGGCGGTCATGCGGTAGTAGTCGAGGACGAAGCGGCAGTCGTACACCGCCAGGTCCTGGGGATTCAGTTCACGGGCCAGATCACCCAGCGGCGCGGTGGTGACGATGCCGCCCATGGCCGGGAAGATCATGCCGTTCATCCGCTTGCGTTCGAGCTTGTGGTAGACGTCGCCGGCCAGCAGTACCTGCTGCGCGTCGATTCGGCCCTGCGCGGTGATCACCGCCGGGCGCGGCCCGTGGACGATGTCCAGCACCTCGGAGCGCTCGAAGACCAGCGCGCCCAGGCTTTCTGCCGCGCGCGCCTCGCCCAGGCACAGGTTGAGCGGATGCAGGTGCAGGTTGCGCGTGTTCTTCAAGGCGCCGAGGTAGATATCACTGGCCAGGTGGTCGCGCACGCCGGCGGCATCGAGCAAGGTGACGTCATCGCCCATGCCGCGTCGCAGCGCCTCGTCGTAGGAGGCCTGCAACTCGCCCATGTGGCTTGGCTTCATTGCCGCATGCAGGTGACCGTGCTTGAGATCGCAGGCGATGGCGTATTTTTCCACACGACTCTTGATGATCTGGTGCCCGCGCCAGCGCAGGTGCCAGATGAAATCGTCGACCTCCTCGCCCAGGGTGTCGCGCATCTGCTTGCGCATGGCTGCGTCGCCGGACAGGCTGCCGGTGACCTGGCCGCCGTTGCGTCCGCTGGCGCCCCAGCCGATCTTGTGGGTCTCGACGATGGCGACCTTGAGCCCGCGCTCGGCCAGTTCGAGCGCCGTGGCGACGCCGGTGAAACCACCGCCGATGATCGCCACGTCGACACTGACCTGCCCTTGCAGGGTCGGGTAGTCGGTTTCACGGTCGAGCGTGGCGGTGTAGTAGGACGGCGCGCGTTCGACACGGCCGTTGGAGGTTCTTACTGTCATGGGTAAACCTTGTGCAAAGCGGAAAACCTCACGGTTCTCCGCAGGGATTCGTCTCACGCCTGGGTCAGGTACCAACGCCAGTCCTGCTCGCCGACCTCGCCCATGAACTGGCGATACTCGGCGCGCTTGATCGCCAGGTAGACCCGCAGGAAACCTTCGCCCAGCGCCTCGCGCGCCCAGGCCGAGCGCTCCAGCGCACGCAATGACGACAGCCAGTCGGTCGGCAGCAGCTCGGTGGCCTGGGCATAGCCGTTACCTTCGACCGGTGCTCCCGGATCGATCCGCTCGCGAAGGCCGCGCTGAATGCCAGCGAGGATCGCCGCCGCGGCCAGGTAAGGATTGGCATCGGCACCGCAGATACGGTGTTCGATATGCCGGCTGGCAGCCGGGCCGCCCGGCACGCGCAGGCTCACGGTGCGGTTATCCACACCCCAGGTCGGCGCCAGCGGCGCATAGCTGTTGGCCTGGAAACGCCGGTAGGAGTTGGCGTTGGGGCAGAACAACAACAAGCAATCCAGCAGCGAAGCGAGCATGCCGCCCACGGCCTGGCGTAACAGCGGCGTGCCGGCCGGGTCGTCGCTGGCGAACAGATTGCGCCCCTCGCCATCGGTCAGGCTCACGTGCATGTGCATGCCGGTGCCGGCGATGTCGTCGAATGGCTTGGCCATGAAACAGGCCTGCATGCCATGGGCGTTGGCCACGCCCTTGACGATGCGCTTGTAGCGCACGGCCTGGTCCATGGCCTCCAGCGCATCGCCATGTTCCAGGGTGATCTCCACCTGGCCCGGCGCGTATTCGGAAATCGCCGTGCGCGCCGGAATGCCCTGGGCCTTGCAGGCGGCATAGAGGTCGGCGAGGAACGGTTCGATCTGCTCCAGCTCGCGTAGTCCGTAGACCTGCGTGCTGCGTGGACGCTGGCCATCACTATCGAGCGCCGGCTGCGGCCTGCCGTTGGCATCGCGCTGCTGGTCGAGCAGGTAGAACTCCAGCTCGCAGGCCATCACCGGCTGGTAGCCGTCAGCCTTGAGCGCTTCGATAACGCCAATCAGCACATGCCGGGGATCGGCGACCGCCGCCGGCAGGCCCTCCGAAGGATGCATGCTGACCTGCACCGCCGCAGTCGGTACACGACGCCACGGCAGGCGCACCAGGCTACCGGGCAGGGGATAAGCGCGGCAATCGATGTCGCCGACATCCCAGACCAGCCCGGAATCCTCCACATCCTCGCCATGCAGGCTCAAGCCAAGGATGGTGCTGGGCAGCGGGCGGCCGGTTTCATAGACGGCGAGCAGTTCCTCGCGGTGCAACAACTTGCCACGCGGCACGCCATTGGCGTCGAGGATGAACAGCTCGATCAGGTCGATATCGGGGTTTTCCGCCAGGAACGTCCTGGCCTCGTTCGTGGAAGCGAAATGCATGATGGGCTCGCTCATGATGGGCTCGCTGGCGCCACGCGGGCGCATCTGTCCATGTCCTTTACCTGTCGGGGCGGCAGGCAACGAAGGCAGTCGAAGTAGATAGAAGCCGAGCGCGTCTTGGTGCGCACTCGACTCAGCAGCGAATATCCGGCGGGCGGGCGTGGCGGCAATGCCAAAGCGCCCAGAAGGCGAGAATCAGGTTGGCGGAAGAATCGCCGGCACGCATGCGCATCCAGAGGGATGTACGAAAAACAGCGGTCGGGACGGTTGGCGAATTCATGGCCTTGGAGACTCGCACAGGCCGACAGATCGATTAAATTCGATTTCTCGCACCTTCAGATAGAGCCGCACTAAACATTGCCTGGACCTTCACGGATTTGAACCGACGCACGCCAGCGTCCTCTCAGGAGAGAACCACAAGGCGTTGCGATTGGTTATGATCCGCACATACCTTTTTTCCGCCCCAACGAAGGAAGCATGATGACCGGCCAATACACCCTCCCGGCTCTGATCACCCTCGCCCTGCTGAGCGGCTGCAGCAGCCCCCCCGCAACCGCCCCGGCCAAGACCGCGGCTTCCGCCGTCCAGGCCCAGGCCGAGGACGTCGATACCTCGCAACTGAGCGAGCCCAAGGCCGGCCTCGACTCACGCTGCAACGCCGATGGCGTACAGAACCTAGTCGGCAAAACGGTTACCAGGACGCTGGTGGAAAACGCGCGGGACAAAGCCGGTGCACGTTATGTGCGTATCACCGCCCCGCACGAGGCCGTCACTCTGGACTACAACGGCCAGCGCCTGAACATCGACACCAGCGATGCCGGTGCCGTTCTCAGCCTCAATTGCGGCTGAGGTTTCGCGGGCCCGCCGGTATGGTCACGAAGCCACCGCTCGCGGCGAGTGGCACCAAGGCCGGCACTGAACACTGCACATGCTATCTACGAAGCAAGCTTCAACGCCGGCTCCACCTCTGTGGACACGGCCAGATGACGGATCAGGCCGCTGGCCAGCAACTGGCCGAACACCTGCAGATGAGGCTGGCGCAGATGCGCCAGCAGCGCCGGTTCATCGAGCCACTCGCCACGCAACGTCCAGCATTCGCCATCACGCAGCAGGGCATAGGACAGGCAACCGCACTCGTCGCGGCTGCGGCTGGCCAGTTCGGTGAGTAGCGGCGCCAGCTTCTCGCTGGCGCCGAATCCGCAGTGGATATGGGCAATGCTGATTGCGTGATGCATGTCGGTTCCCCCTGAAGCGCGGTTTCGCTGAACGCAGACCTGGCCTTTTTCTATGGCAGGCCTGGATCGCCTCTGCCGGATCACTGGCCCGGTCGAGCATATGCAGCTTGCCAGCCCGCGCCCGTGGGTCGCTATCCGGATACTGTCGAATACTTGCCTGATTCTGTGGCAAGCCCATGCAAGCATTTCTTCCTGCCATGCTCTTGAAACATTCGTCTGGCAGGGATGCGCGAACCACTGGCACGATCCTGCACAGTGATTGCCCGATCCTGCCGGAAGGCGCACCCTCTTTCCGTTATGGACGTATGCTTGACCCCACGTTCCCGGAGGTACGTCATGCTGACCCAAACGCCCGACATCGAATCGCGCCATCATCTGCTGACCCGGCAGATCGACCGTTTCGCTCCTGAAGATGGCATCAACCAGGGTGCCATCGAGCGCCTGGCGCTGTTTCGCAGCACCGCCCCTTCGGCCATGGGTCAGCACGCGCTGTACCAACCGGCGCTGTGCCTGATCGCCCAGGGACAGAAAATCGTCCTGCTCGACGAGGAACGCTTCGTCTACGACCCGATGCACTACCTGGTGGCTTCGGTGACCTTGCCGGTCACCGGCCAGATCACCCAGGCATCGGTCGAGGAGCCCTACCTCAGCCTGCGCCTGGATATCGACCCCGCGGACATCAGCAACCTGATCGCCGAGGCCGGCCCCGTGGGCGTGCCTGCGGGAAGCGGGCGCGGCATGTACGTGGACCGCCTGGACGCCCAGTTGCTCGACCCGGTACTGCGCCTGCTGCAATTGCTCGATACGCCTCGGGACATTCCGGTGCTGTCGCCTCTGATCCAACGGGAAATCCTCTATCGCCTGCTGTGCAGTCCGGCCGGACAGATCCTGCGCGACATCGCCAACACCGACAGCCATACCCACCGGGTGACCCGTGCCATCGAGTGGCTCAACCAGAACTACCACGAACCGCTGCGCATCGAGGACCTGGCACGCTTCGCCAACCTCAGCCCGTCGACCCTGCACCATCGCTTCAAGGCCATCACGGCGATGAGCCCGTTGCAGTACCAGAAACAACTGCGCCTGCAGGAAGCCCGGCGCCTGATGCTGTGCGAGAACCTGGAAGCGGCCGCCGCCGGTTACCGCGTGGGCTACGAAAGCCCCTCGCAATTCAGCCGCGAGTACAGCCGCCTGTTCGGTGCGCCACCGCTGCGCGACCTAGCGCGCCTGCGCAACGCCGGCTGAGCGTCAACATCCTTCGGCGGCCCGCCACAGGTACCAGGACGCCACGCTGCGCCAGGGCTGCCAGGGCTCGGTGAGGTCACGCAACTGACGCGGGCTCGGCGCCTTGCCCAGCCCCTTGAGGCGCCGGTAGCCTTCACGGATGCCGAAGTCATCCACCGGCAGGATGTCCATGCGTTGCAGGCTGTAGATCAGTAGCATTTCCACGGTCCAGCGCCCGATGCCGCGCAGTGCGGTCAGGCGCTCGACCAAATCGCCGTCGTTCAGCCGCGCCGCCTCCTCCAGCGAAGGCACCAGGCCGCTGGCCACGCCTGAAGCGATGCCGTGGATGGTCTCGGCCTTGCGCCCGGAAAAGCCACAGCCTCGTAGTACCTCTGGGCTGGTCAGCGACAACTGGTCAGCGCCGGGAAAGTCTTGCCCGGGAAACAGCGTCAACAGGCGCGCGAGCATCGCCTCGGCGGCTCGCGCATGCAATTGCTGGTAAGCCACGGCCCGCACCAGCGCCTCGTAGGGTTCACGCTGCGTCTTGGGTTCGAGCAGGCAGGGCCCGACCCGGGCGATGAGGCCCGCCAGGTCGGCATCGGCCTGGCTCAGGTAGATTTCGGCGTTGCGGTATGAGTCGGTCATGGCAGGCATCGTTATGGGCCGGTGGCTTTCGAGGCGGCAGCGGACGTTCGACTTCGTTTCTTGACTCGCGGACTGGCTGAATTCCGACGTCCGCATGGCCTTGCTCCAGCGACGCCAACAGACCCTAGCACGCCCGGCCGCTCTCGCATGACTTTCAAAATGGGCTCAGTCCCAGTCCAGCGCCAGGTCGCTCTCGAAATGGCGCGGCAACCCATTGACCGGATCGACGAAGTCCAAAGTCTGCGCCAGCAGTTTCAGCGGTCGCTTGTAGTCGTCGGGCGCATCGCGCTCGTCGTTCAGCCGTGGATAAAACGTGTCGTTCCGAATGCCGGCGCCCAGCGCCGCCATGTGTACCCGCAGTTGATGCTTCTTGCCGCTTATTGGGTACAGCCGATAGCGCCACCATTCGCCGTTGCGCTCGATCACCTCGAGACGGGTGAAGCTATTCGGCTCGCCCTCGCCTTCCCGCATGCGAAAGAAGGGCTCGCCAGGCACCAGCCGCGTGGCACGCAGCAGCGGGAATTCAAGGTGCGGCAGCGCAGGGGCGATGGCTTCATAGCGCTTGTCGATACGCCGCTCGCGAAACAGCGCCTGGTAGAGCCCGCGCGTGCTCGGCTCGGCGGAGAACATCACCAGGCCAGCCGTAGGTCGGTCTATGCGATGCAACGGCACCAGATCGGGGTTGCCCAGGCGCCGTGCCAAACGCGCCTGCAACGTTTCTTCGACGTATTCGCCGGCCGGCATCACCGGGAGGAAATGCGGCTTGTCGGCGACGATCAGGTGCTCGTCGGCGTACAGCACCCGCTCGTCGAAAGGAATCCGCGTTTCCTGCGCCACCTCGCGGAAATACTGGACCCGCAACCCCTGGCGATAAGGATGCGCCGGCCCTATCGGCCTGTCGTCGGCATCCAGCACCTTGCCCTGGGCCATGCGCTGTAGCCAGACCTCGCGAGCGATGGCCGGAAAATGCGCGCACAGGCAGTCGAGTACCGTGGACCAAGGCCCGGCCGGCAGATGCAGGATGCTGGGGCGAATAGCGGGAGTGGAATCAGTCATGAGCCAAGCTGCCGGAATCGAAGGCGCATTATTCACACCTGCGGCGCCAGCGCCAGGCCGGAGGCCCGGTCCAGCCAATGGCGAGCAGTCCAGCTTGCCACCCCGTCGACAGGTATGCGGCCCGACAGCGACGGAACCGTCGGCATTCATCGGCGCCAGCCTAATCGGCCTGGCTACACACCTGGTTGCGCCCAGCGGCCTTGGCGGCATAGAGCGCGGCATCGGCTTTGCGTATGACTCCCTGCGGGTCGAGGCAGTCATCCGGCACGCTGGCATACACGCCGGCACTCAAACTCACCCGCCGCAAGGGGCTGCCGGCGTGGTCGATATTCCGCGCCGCCAGGTCGGTCAAGACACGTTCGGCGACCTGCCTGGCGCCAGGCAGATCAGTTTCCGGCAGCAGCAGGCAAAACTCCTCGCCACCGTAGCGAGCCGCCAGGTCTCCCGGACGCTTCTGTGCCGAACGGATCACCTGGGCCACCTGCTGCAGGCAGTCGTCGCCGTTGGCATGGCCATAAATGTCGTTGTACTGCTTGAAGTGATCGACATCCAGGATCACCAGCGCCATCGGCCGTTGGGTTCGGTAGGCGCGGGCAAACTCGTCGTGCAGGGCCTGCATGAAACGCCGCCGGTTGGCCAGGCGTGTCAGATCGTCTTCCAGCGCCAGTTGCTCCAGGCGGGTATTGGAATTGCATAAGGCATCGCGGGTAGCCAGCAGTTCGGCCTGGGCCTGCTGGCCATGCTTGATCAGGCGGATCAAGTAGAAACCGGCCAGTCCCAGCGTGGCGCAAAGCGCCACAACCACCAGCAGTTGCACGATGGAGTCACGCCACCATTTGGCAAGCACATCGTCACGCGCCAGGGCCGTGACCACGATCAGCGGGTAATGCTGCAACGCACGATAGCTGCACAGGCGCACCATGCCATCGATCTGCGACGGCAGGATTACGTTGCCGACCGGGCTGTTGGGCAGCAACTGGCGGAAGATCACGCCCTTGGACAGGTCCATGCCGATCTGCCTTTCATCGAATGGCATGCGCACCAGGATCTCGCCGCTGCTGCGCACCAGACTGATGGAGCCATTGCGGCGCACGTCGAAGGTTGCGTAAAAGTTGCGGAAGTAATCGATGGAGATGGTCGCCAGGATCACCCCGGCAAAGCGGCCCTGGGCGTCCTCCAGCCGCCGCGACAACGGGATGACCCACTGGCCGGTGGTGCGACTACGGATCGGCGGGCCGACATGAGGGGCACGATCATCGGGATCGTTGCGGTGATAGATGAAATATTCGCGATCGGCATTATTGGCACCAGGCGGTATCTTGCCGAACGATGTCACCAGCCACTCGCCCTGTGCGTCATAGACGAACAGCCCTTGCAGTTCCGCCTGCTCGGAGACGTAGGTCTGCATGAGGCGTTGCAGGCGGTCACGTTGCGCTTCCATCTGCCCATCTACCCGTACCCGCTCGGTCAGGTCGATGAGTACGGTATCGGCTTTCTTCAACGTATCGCCGGCCTGGCGCGCCAGGGCAGAAGCCAGGTTGGCGGTCTCGATCTGCGACTCGCGCAACTGCACGCCATACGCCGCCCAGCTCAGCCAGCCAACGATGGCAACGGGCACCAGGCAGACGAGGACGACAAAAAAACGCGCGAATGGCAGTATCGCTGGCTCCAGCAGCCAGCTTCGCCATGGTTTGAGAGGGGGTTTCGTCTGTGTCATCCGTTACGCTGGTCACGCTTGTTGTAATGGGGCAATGATAGAAAAATATCGCCATCTTGGCGCCCCCCTTGATAACCAAGGCGAACCTTGCAGGTTCGCCGCGGACAAATCTTGACGGTCGCGCGCGTTCCATCCACAGGAGTATCCCTTGAAACCATTCGCATTGCCGCTGTTCGCCCTACTGCTCGCTGGCACCCTGGCCCAGGCGGCTCCCGCCCAGGGCGTAGGCTGGATCGAGAATGGCCTGCTGCTGCCGGACAACCTGCCCTTCAAGATGAAGATGGATACCGGCGCGCTGACATCCTCGCTGGATGCCGAGGGCATCCAGCGCTTCGAAAAGAACGGCGAAAAGTGGGTGCGCTTCAAGGTCGAATCCCGCGGCAGGGACGACAAGCGTAGCGAGCGTACCTACGAGCGCAAGGTCGAACGTAACGTCAAGGTCCGCGGTGCCGGCGGCTCCGACAGCCGCCCAGTGGTACTGATGAAGGTCTGTATCGGCAACCAGGCGTATGAAGAGCAGTTCACCCTGCGCGACCGGGAAGACATGAACTACCCGGTGCTTATCGGCCGCCGTACCCTGGAGCACCTCGGACCGGTAGATGTATCGCGTACGTTCACGATCAAACCCAACTGCCCGCACGGCGCATAATTGCACGGCGATCCTCGCCCGGGAGGCACGCTAGCAAAGCGTTTGCCAGCCTATATAATCGCAACCCGCTCCACCTTGTCAGTGCCGATGCCATCGACGCAATCGGCCTTCCCGAAAGGTTCGGATGCGAATCCTCCATGCAGAAAATGCGGCCATCCTTGATGGCAGTACACGGAACAAGGGTAATTAAGTGACGAAAGACGAACTGCGCGCCGAACTCGAACGCCAGGAGCAACGTTACAAGGACGTATATGGCGGGGAAGTCGTGACCTACGCGGCGCAGCCGGACCCCGAACGCAAGCCCTGGCGCAAGCGCCCCAGCCTTATCGATCAGGCATTCCAGCAGGAACTGCAGAAGATCGAAAAGAGCCGCTCGGAAGACTGAAGCCATCCCCCGCTACTATGACCTTTCGGCGCAACGCGCGCTGAAACGTCAACAGATCCAGGGTCTTATCTGGCATAATCGCCGCCCCTTAATGAGTCGGTCATTAAACCTTCATGTTCGAATTATTCAGCGGGCTCGATGCCTGGCTGGCGTTGAGCCTGGTGCTCGCCCTGGCATTCGTCCTCACCTTCGAATTCATCAACGGCTTTCACGATACGGCCAATGCCGTCGCGACCGTCATCTATACCAAAGCCATGCCGCCGCACCTCGCGGTGGTTCTGTCGGGCATCTTCAACTTCTTCGGTGTACTGCTGGGCGGCGTCGGCGTGGCCTATGCCATCGTCCACCTGCTGCCAGTCGAATTGCTGATCAACGTCAACACCGCCCATGGCCTGATCATGGTTTTCGCCCTGCTGGCAGCGGCGATCACCTGGAACCTGGGCACCTGGTATTTCGGCATTCCGGCCTCCAGCTCACACACGCTGATCGGCTCGATCCTCGGCGTGGGCCTGGCCAATGCCCTGCTCACCGACATCCCCCTCGGCGATGGCGTGAACTGGCAGAAAGCCATCGACATCGGCCTGTCGCTGATCTTCTCGCCAGTCGCCGGCTTCATCGTCGCCGCCATTCTCCTGCTGGCCCTCAAGCGCTGGATGCCGACGCCCAAGGTGCACAGCACCCCCGAGAACCGCAAGGAAACCAAGGGCAAGAACAAGCCGCCGTTCTGGAACCGCCTGGTGCTGATCGTTTCAGCCATGGCGGTGAGCTTCGTACATGGCTCCAACGACGGCCAGAAAGGCATCGGCCTGATCATGCTGGTACTGATCGGCATCGTGCCGGCCAAGTTCGTCCTCGACCTTGGCAGCACCACCTACCAGATCGAACGCACCCGCGATGCCGCCCTGCACCTGAATGACTTCTACCAACGCAATGCGCCGACGCTGAGCGAATACCTGGCCCTCGGCAAGACCGGCAACTCCGAGTTGCCCAAGCAGTTCCGCTGCGATCCCAAGCTGACCCAGCCGACCATCGATGCATTGCTCAAGAATCTGGATGGGGTGAAGGACTACCACAGCCTGAACGAAGAAAGTCGCATCGAAATCCGTCGCTACCTGCTGTGCCTGGATGACTCGGCGAAGAAAGTCGGCAAGCTGGACAACCTGCCCGCCCGCGAGAAGTCCGACCTGGATAAGCTGCGCAAGGACCTCACGGCCACCACCGAATATGCACCGTTCTGGGTAATCATTGCCGTGGCCCTGGCCCTCGGGATCGGCACCATGGTCGGCTGGAAGCGCGTGGTAAAAACCGTCGGCGAGAAAATTGGCAAGCAAGGCATGACCTACGCCCAGGGCATGAGCGCGCAGATCACCGCGGCCTGCGCCATTGGCCTGGCCAACGTCTACAGCCTGCCGGTATCCACCACCCACGTGCTGTCATCGGGCGTGGCCGGCACCATGGTCGCCAACCGCAGTGGCCTGCAGTCCAGCACCGTGAGCAACATCCTGCTGGCCTGGATACTCACCCTGCCCGCCTCGATGGCGCTGGCGGCCGGCCTGTTCTACAGCGCGACGCTGATCTTCGGCTGATAACCAGCCACCACGAAAAAGGCGCCCCGCGAGGCGCCTTTTTCATTTGTCATTGTCCTTCGGATCGCTTGCGCTCCCGCTCGAGCTCCTGCCACAGCGCCTCGGCATCGGGGAAGTCCGTACCAGCGTCCTCACTCAGCGCCTGCGGATCGTAGCGACGCACGCAGCCTTCGCCGATGGTTGGCGGCGGCGTTGCACTTCCAGGCTGGCGCGGGTCGCTCATCGCAGGCACCTCGTTGCAGGTCAGTCGAAGACCACGGTCTTGTTGTCGTGGATCAGCACACGGTCTTCCAGATGCGCACGCAAGCCACGAGCCAGCACCAGCTTCTCCACGTCCTTGCCCAGGCGCACCATGGTATCGATGCTGTCGCGATGGGAAATGCGCGCCACGTCCTGCTCGATGATAGGACCGGCATCCAGCTCCTCGGTGACGTAGTGACAAGTGGCGCCGATCAGCTTGACGCCACGCTGGGAGGCCTGATGGTAAGGCTTGGCGCCAACGAAGGACGGCAGGAAACTGTGGTGGATGTTGATCACCCGGCCGGCGAAGTCCTGGCACAGTTGCGGCGGCAGGATCTGCATGTAGCGCGCCAGCACCACGGCGTCCGCGTTGCACTCGCCCACCAGTCGCGAAACCTCACCGAAAGCCGGTTTCTTGTCCTGGGGGTTGACCGGCACATGATGGAACGGGATGCCATGCCACTCGACCATGCTGCGCAAGTCATCATGGTTGGAGATCACGCAGGGGATTTCGTAATCCATTTCGCCACTGTGCCAGCGGTGCAACAAGTCGGCCAGGCAATGAGAATCACGGCTGGCCATCAGCACCACGCGCTTCTTGCGCTCGGAATCGGTCACCCGCCACGCCATCGAGAACTCCCGGGCAATCGGCGAAAACGCCTGGCGGAAGCCATCGAGGTCGAACGGCAGCGAGTCGGCACGAATCTCGTGGCGCATGAAGAACCAGCCACTCTCGTTGTCCGAATGATGACTGGCCTCGTTGATCCAGCCGTTATAGGTGGCGAGGAAGCCGCTGACTTTGGCAACAATGCCAACACGGTCCGGACAGGCGATGACCAGACGGAAAGTGCGCATGGGGAAACTCCAAAAACTTCGCAAGGCCGCCATTCTAGTTTCACCGGCATAGGCCGTCGAGCGATAGAAGCGGGCCGTCGCACCCTCATGCTGACAAGCATCGCGCCAGCAAACTCGCCCTATTACTTTTCGCGAGCACGAATAACTCGATATTTCTGCAAATCGCCACACCGGGAATTTGATCGGGTTATGTTCGAGCGATTATCTCCTCGTCATTAATCAGCCATCAAAACGCGCAAAGTTTTCCGGAATCATTTACTTGTTTAATTACTCTGACTACTATCTAGCGCACAGCCAACTCTCACCGGACATCAAGGTACCTCCATGTCGCTGATCAACGAATACCGCCAGATAGAAGAAACCATCAAGGAACTTCAAGAGCGCCTGAAAAGCCTTTCTCAGAATGACAAACTGAAAAAGGAACTGGAGTTCGAAGGGAAACTGCGTACGCTGATGGGCGAATATCAGAAATCCCTGCGCGACATCATCGCGTTGCTCGACCCTGAGGCCAAGACGGGCAAAGTTGCTCGTGCCACCGCTAAAGCGGTAACTGCCAGCAAGCGTACGCGCAAGGTCAAGCAATACAAGAACCCGAATACCGGCGAAGTGATCGAAACCAAAGGTGGTAATCACAAGACTCTGAAAGAGTGGAAAGCCAAATGGGGCGCCGACACTGTCGAAAGCTGGTCCACGCTGTTGGGCTGATCGCAGCACAATAAAAAACCGGCAAACGCCGGTTTTTTATTGCGCGCTACACTTACAGGAGCAGCTTTGCACGTAACGCCGCGACATGCTCCTGCCATGCCGCCAACACCGCCTGAACGGCAACGTTGGCCTGCGGCCATTGCTCGATCATGGCCTGCTCGAAATCTGCAAGTGTCAGCGGCGCGCCCATTGCCGGATCGGTCAGACGGGCCCGGCAGAAAGTTTGCCAACGCTCGTTTTCCGCCACACTCAGAGACTGCGGGAAATTGCGCGCCCGATAACGAAAGAGCAGTTCCGGCAAGCGCTCGTCGACAAATGCCCAGTTATGCGCCAACTCGTCCGGACTCGCCTCACGCACCTGCTCGCACAGACGCTTGTCACGATCCCCCAGGAAACCTGAATAGAGTCTTTGCTCAGGATCTTCGACAGGTTCGAAACCATCACTGTCATATAAAGCCGTTAACTTGTCATGCCACTGTGGCTGCCGGGCAACAATATCCTCCGAACAACGCATGATCGCCGCCATATCCAATTGCAAACGCTCAGCATCCCCGGGCCGCAGCACTTTCAATGGCGCCACCGCGGGGCAACGATTGATATGCAACAACTTGAGCGGCACCGGCAATATCCCCTCAGGTAATTCGTCGCGGCGCTGATAGAGGCGCTGGCGAAGTTCATCCGCCGAATAATCGAACAACGGGCCTGGGTCCGCCTGGAGATCGCACACGATCAATGCATTACGATTACGCGGATGCCAGGCCAGTGGCAGAACCACTGCCAGGTAATTACGTGCGGCGGAAAAGCGCCCGGATACATGCAACAACGGCTGCAACAACTGTATCTGTTGCATGACCCGGTGCTTGCTGCGCAACTGATAGAGGAAATCGTAAAGCCTGGGTTGACGGGAACGGAGCAGACGCGCCAGCTCGATAGTCGCCCGCACATCGGACAACGCATCATGAGCCTGGCCGTGCTCGATGCCATTGGCCACGGTCAGCCTTTCCAGCTTCAGCGATACACGCCCGTCATCATCACGTGGCCACTCGATGCCCTCCGGGCGCAGCGCGTAGGTCATGCGCAGCAGATCGATCAGGTCCCAGCGACTGTTGCCCCCCTGCCACTCGCGAGCATAGGGGTCGTAGAAGTTGCGATACAGGCCGTAACGCGTGACTTCATCATCGAAGCGCAGGCTGTTGTAACCCGCGCCACAGGTCCCGGGCAGCGACAACTGAGCATGCACGGCGGCCATGAACTCCGCTTCTCCGAGGCCCTTTTCAGCCAGGGTGCCCGGAGCGATGCCGGTGATACGACAGGCCGCCGGGTGCGGCAGGATATCGGCGGACAGCCGGCAATACAGATTCACCGGCTCAGCGATCTCGTTGAGCGCTTCGTCGGTGCGGATACCGGCAACCTGCAACGGCCGGTCGCTCCGGGGATTGATGCCGGTGGTCTCGTAGTCGTACCAGAAAATACTCGCGCTCACGGCGGACCTCGGAAGTTGATAGCCGCCGCAGTCTAGCACCGTGAAATCATGACTTGCCTCACGTCCTTCCCGCACATCGCTTGCCGCGCGACACGGCTTGCCGATAGCATTACGCCCCCCGCCCATCAACAAGGATCGTCACCATGAGCGAATCCAGCGCTCCCAACCCTTACGCAGCTCCCGCCAGCAACCTGCAAGAGTTGGATCTGAGCAAGGTTCCAAGCATCGAAGAAGCCCTGAACCGTGGCTACGACTACACCATCAGTGACGTGCTGAGCGAGTCCTGGGAACGCGTGAAAGGCACCAAGGGCATCATCATCGGCGGAGCCCTGATCTATTACGCGGTAATGATGCTGGCGACCTTCATCCTCGGCTTCATATTCGGCCTGATCGGCCTGGCTGACGAGAGCACCATCACCGGCATCTTCATCGGCCAGTTCGTGGTGTCGATAATCGCCTCCGCCTGCTCCTACCCGCTGCTCGCCGGCGTCAACATGGTCGGCATCCGCCGTGCCGCCGACCAGCCCGTGTCGTTCAACGAAATCTTCGCCCACATGGGCCGCTTCGTGCCGGTCCTGCTCACCGGCCTGCTGATGATGGTACTGATCTATATCGGCATGCTGCTGTTCGTGCTCCCCGGCATCTACCTCAGCGTCGCCTACATGCTGGCGATTCCGCTGGTGGTCGAGCGCGGCCTGTCGCCCTGGCAGGCCCTGGAAGCCTCGCGCAAGGCGATCAGCCAGCATTGGTTCAAGGCGTTCGGCCTGTTCCTGGTCCTCGGACTGATCATGGCGGTCAGCGCCATCCCGCTGTTCATCGGCTTGGTCTGGACACTGCCGATGTTCATCATCGGCATGGGCATTCTCTATCGCATCATCTTCGGCGTGCTGCCGGCACCGGCGGCCTGACCTCTATCGACCGGGCCACTCCCGTGGCCCGGCACCCAGGCACCTTATCGATGCAGTTGACCGAATGCCGCCCTCGTCCAATACGCTCAGCGACTCGCCGGTAACCGGCATGCCCGCGCTGGACACACGCCACCATGTGGAAACGCCGGAAGGTATCGATCTGGTCCTGCGCCCGGCCAGTGCGATCCCGCGCATCCTCGCCTTCCTTCTCGACCTGCTGTTGCGCGGCGCCATCCTGTTGCTCGCGTTCATCGTCCTGGCCCTGCTCGGCGGTTTTGGCAAGGGCATGGTCAGCATCGTCGTGTTCCTGGTCAGTTGGTGGTACATGGTGTTGTTCGAGGTGCTCAACCAAGGGCGCTCGCCCGGCAAGCAGATCATGGGGCTGCGCGTGGTACATGACGACGGCACGCCGGTGGGCTGGGGCGCTTCGCTGACCCGCAACCTGCTGCGTTTCGTCGACATGCTGCCGTTCGCCTACTGCCTGGGCCTGATCAGTTGCCTCAGCCACCCGGCGTTCAAGCGCCTCGGCGACCTGGCCGCCGGAACCCTGGTGGTCTATCGCGACGACACGCCCAAGCGCCCGCCGATCCCGGAGGGTGATGTAGAGCGCGCGCCCTTCCCGCTGAACCTCGACGAGCAGCGCGCATTGCTCGGTTTCGTCGAACGCCAGGCCGGACTCTCCAGTGCGCGCCGCAGTGAAGTGGCCAGCATTCTCGCCGAGCCCTTGCAAGTCCCCGCCGAACAGGCCGAGGGCAAGATAAACGCCATCGCCCGCGGGCTGATGGGGGCGACATGAAACAGCAGTTGTTCGAGCAACGCCACGCCGAGCATTGGCAGCGTTTCACCACACTGCTCGCAGCGCTCGAGCGCAACAAGGCGCAAGCCAAGGAATGCGCACACTTCTCCGCCGACTACCGGCACATCTGCCAGCATCTGGCACTGGCCCAGGAGCGCGGTTACAGCAGCCACCTGATCGACCAGTTGCAGCAACTGGCGATGCGCGGGCACCAACAGCTCTATCGGCACCACAGCCATATTGGCGGGCAGATCATTCACTTCATCATCGCCGGCTTTCCACGACTGATTCGCAGCGAATGGCGGGCGGTGAGCCTCGCCTGCCTGCTGTTTTTCGGTAGTCTGATCGGCATGGGCCTGCTTACCTGGGGCTTTCCCGACCTGATCTACAGCGTCATGGACCCCAGCCAGGTTGCCAGCATGGAAAGCATGTACGACCCGGAAGCACGCCGCATCGGGCGCTTCAACGAACGGGGTTCGAGCGAGGACTGGATGATGTTCGGCCACTACATCATGAACAACATCGGCATCGGTTTTCAGACCTTCGCCGGCGGCTTGCTGTTCGGCCTGGGCAGCCTGTTCTTCCTGTTGTTCAACGGCCTGATGATCGGCGCGGTGGCCGGTCACCTGACCCGTATCGGCTACAGCGAGACCTTCTGGTCGTTCGTCATCGGCCATGGCGCCTTCGAACTGACGGCCATCGCCTTCGCCGGCGCGGCCGGTTTCAAACTGGGCTGGGCCCTGCTCGCCCCCGGCCAACTGCGACGCGGCGAGGCGCTGCGGCTGGCATCCAAACGCGCCATCCAACTGGTCGCGGGGGTCATTCTGTTCCTGCTCATCGCTGCCTTCATCGAAGCGTTCTGGTCATCGATGACCTACACCACCGCCACCGTGAAATACGCCGTGGGTGCTGGACTGTGGACGCTGGTGATCGCCTACATCGTTTTTGCCGGACGCCACCATGCGCCTGACTGACGCCAGCGTTGCCATCCGCCCGCGCAGCGCGTGGGAGGCCCTCGACCTGGGTGTCCTGCTGGCCCAGCGGCATGCCTGGCTGCTGATGAGTTCCTGGGCAGTGCTGACCCTGCCGGTCTTCGCCGTGCTGGCCGCCCTGCTCTGGCGCTACCCGACAGCTGTATTCTTCATCTTCTGGTGGCTGAAACCCGCCTGGGAACGCTTGCCGCTCTACATCCTGTCCCAGGCGCTGTTCGGAGACGCGCCAACCTTGCGCGAGGCCTTCAAAGCCCTGCCGCGCCTGCTCAAGCCACAGCTTTTCGCCAGCCTGACCTGGCGCCGCTTCAGCCCCACCCGCAGCTTCGACCTGCCGGTCCTGCAACTTGAAGGCCTGAGCGGCGAAACGCGTAGCAGGCGGCTGTCAGTCCTGAACCATGGCAACAGTGCCGGTTCGACATGGCTGACCCTGATCGGCGTCGGCCTGGAAGTGGTGTTCTTCTTCGGCCTCGTCGGCCTGATGTACATGATGCTGCCACAGCAACTGGAGACCGATTGGGAATGGCAGAGCCTGCTCAGCAGCGACGCTGACTGGTTGTGGCTGGAGCACCTGTCCAACCTGCTCTACGCCTTCGCCCTGGTGTTCTGGGAACCGATCTACGTGTCCTGCGGTTTCACCCTCTACCTCAACCGCAGGACAGCCCTCGAAGCCTGGGACATCGAACTGGTTTTCCGTCGCCTGCGCCAGCGCCTGAGCGGCAGTGCCTATGCCGTGCTGCTGGCGCTGGGTGTCTGTCTGTTCAGCCCCGTCGACCACGTCCTTGCCAACGACAGCGAAAAGGCGACCAGTTGCCCGGTGCCCTTCGTCGACCCCATCGGTCCCGAAGCCGAGCGCCTGCAGCACCAGAGCCTGAGCAGCAAAGCCTCCCAGGATGACATCAGGCAGATACTCGACGAGCCACCGTTCGAGAATCGCGAAATCGTCACGCTCTGGCGCTTCAGCGATCCCGACAAGAAAGAAGAGAAAAAACAAGACACCGCCTCCGACAAGGAACTGTCCAAGGCGCTCGAAGCCCTGTTCGAAAGCCTCGAGCGCTTCAAGGTCCTCGCGCAAGTCTTCGAAGTCCTGCTCTGGGGACTGCTGGTGAGCCTGATCGTCCTGCTGGCCTGGCGCTACCGCGAATGGCTGAGGACATTCGCCAGCGGTGTTGGCTTGCCCAAGCGTCGCGTGCGCCCCATGCCGAGCCAGCTTTTCGGGTTGGAAGTGGCCCCGGAAAGCCTGCCCGACGACGTGGCCAGTGAAGCCGAACGACTCTGGGCCGAACAGCCGCGCGAAGCCCTTGGCCTGCTCTACCGCGCCCTGCTCAGCCGCCTGTTGCATGACTTCCATCTGCCGCTCAAGGGCTCTCACACCGAAGGCGAAGTGCTGGGACTGATACAAAGACTGGAGAAGGAAGAGCTGAGCCGCTTCAGCAATACGCTGACCCGCCACTGGCAGAACCTCGCCTATGGACATCGCCTGCCGCCAGACACTCTCAGGCGTGGGCTGTGTGAGGGCTGGCGTCGCCTGTTTCCCGCCGGAGCGCCGGCATGAAGCGCATCATCGGGTTGCTGATCGGCGGCGGACTGCTCATCGGCCTGGCGCTGCTCGGCAAATACGCCGCCGAACAGGCCGAGCCCTACCAGAAGACCATCAAGCATGGCGCGGCCCCCGAAGTCAGCGCCAACCCCTATCTGGCCGCCGAAATGTTCCTGCGCAAGCGCAAGATCGAGGTCAGTCGCAGCGAAACCCTGGCCGGCCTGGACGACCTGCCAGCGGCAGGCCATACCCTGTTGCTGCTCGCCAACCGCAGTGACATGACGCCTCGCCAGGCACGCCGCCTGCTCGAATGGACAGCCAAGGGTGGTCACCTGGTGTTCATCGCGGAAAGCCTGTGGGACGAGGAAAAGGGCAAGAGCGAAGACCTGCTGCTGGACAGCGTCGGCATCCACCAGATCATGACCGAAGAGCTGGACGCCGACGACGAGTCCGAGGATGAAGAGGCCTCCGAAGACGAACCGGAGCATTCCGCCAGTGAATCCGAGGAACAGGCGCAAGACGACGATGAAGAAGAGCGCTACCCGGAACTGACCAAGATCTATCTGGAAAACGAAGAGGCCCCCGCCTACATCGGTTTCGATACCGAGTACCACCTCTACGATACCAACGACAAGGTCTATGCCTGGGCCAACAGCGGCGAGGCGACGCACATGATGCAGCTCGACCACGGCGAAGGCCTGGTCACCGTGCTCACTGACGCGTGGATCTGGCAGAACGACGAAATCGCCGATTACGACAACGCCTGGCTGCTCTGGTACCTGACCCAGGACACCAGCGTTACCCTGGTCTACAACACCGAGCGTGACAACCTGGCCAGCCAGTTGCTCGAACACTACCCGCTGGCGCTGGTCGTCCTGGTCCTGCTGATCATCGCCAGCCTGTGGCATGTCGGCCTGCGCCACGGCCCGTTGCAGGTCGTCCCCGAACGTGCCCGCAGGCAGCTTGAGGAACACCTGCGCGGCGGTGCCGACTTCCTCCTGCGGCACAGCGGCCAACAGCATCTGCTGCTTGCCCTGCAGCGCGATATCCTGCGCCGTGCCCGCCACCGCCACCCTGGCTTCGAGCGCCTCGCCATCGCCGACCAATGGCACGCGCTGGGCCGCCTCACCCGACTTCCCAGCAGCGCCATCAGCCAGGCCATGAAGCCCAGCCCGGTCAAACGGATGTCCGCTACCGACTTCACCCGCCAGGTCGCGAACCTGCAAACACTCAGGAATGCCCTATGAGCGAACACACACCGGAATCCACACCTGCCGCCCCGGAGCATGCCCCCTCGGCCGCAGCCCCGTCAGCCAGTTCGCAACGGCAACGGGCCAGCCAGATGCTGCAGGCCCTGCGCGGCGAATTGCAGAAAGCCCTGATCGGCCAGCAAGCCGTGATCGACGACGTGGTCACAGCCCTGGTCGCTGGCGGTCATGTGTTGATCGAAGGCGTACCGGGGCTGGGCAAGACCCTGCTGGTCCGTGCCCTCGCCCGTTGCTTCGGTGGCGAGTTCGCGCGCATCCAGTTCACCCCCGACCTGATGCCCAGCGATGTCACCGGCCACGCGGTCTATGACATGCAGAGCGAGCAGTTCAAGCTGCGCAAGGGCCCGGTCTTCACCAACCTGCTGCTGGCTGACGAAATCAACCGCGCGCCGGCCAAGACCCAGGCAGCCTTGCTGGAAGTCATGCAAGAGCGCCAGGTCACCCTGGAAGGCCGCGCCTTGGCCGTGCCGCAACCCTTCTTGGTGCTGGCCACGCAAAACCCGATCGAGCAGGAGGGCACCTATCCCCTGCCCGAGGCCGAACTCGACCGTTTCATGCTCAAGCTGAAGATCGACTATCCACAGGCAAGCGAAGAACTGGAGCTGGTACGCCAGGTCACTCGCTCGGCCAAGGCCGACATGCTCGACGTCGCCCCATTGCGGGCCTTGCTGCAAGCCAAGGACATCCTGGCCATGCAGAGGATCGCCAGTGACCTGCCCATCGACGAACAGGTGCTGGACTACGCCGTGCGCGTCGCCCGCGCGACCCGCAGTTGGCCAGGCCTGGCCATGGGGGCCGGGCCGCGCGCGTCCATCGCCCTGGTCCGTGGCGGGCGCGCTCGTGCCCTGCTGCGCGGTGGCGACTTCGTGTTGCCGGACGACATCAAGGGTTGCGCGCTGGCAGTGCTGCGCCACCGTGTACGACTGTCCCCCGAGCTGGATATCGAGGGGCTGTCGGTGGATCAGGTGTTGCAACAGTTGCTCGACCAAGTAGCGGCGCCACGCCTGTGAGTCAGACAGGGCCCTGCCAGCCATGAAACCTTCGCGCCTGTTGCTCATCCTGCTGACGCTCCTGCTGCTGCTCGCCATCGTGGTCGGCACCCTGCCGCTGCTGCGGATCGCCCTGCCGGCGAGCCTGATGACACTGTGCTGGGCCAGCCTGCTCGCCGTCGTGCTGATCGCGGCGGTGGATGCGCTCTGGCTCGCTCGCCTGCCATCACCGACGCTGGAGCGCCACCTGCCAGGCAACCTGCCGCTGGGCCGCTGGAGCGAGGTACGCCTGACCTTGCACCACGAGTTCAAGCAGCCGCTGCGCATCGGCGTGTTCGACCACATCCCGCAACGCATGGACTTCGAGCACCTGCCGCAGAACGTGGAACTGCGCCCCGGCGAGAGCACGCAATGGGCCTACCGGGTACGCCCGCTGCTGCGCGGCCATTTCCAGTTCCAGCGCTGCGAGATAAACCTGCCCAGCCCGTTGCGCCTCTGGCAGGGCCGCCGCCATGTACAGGCCGCCGGCGAAACCCGCGTCTACCCGGACTTCGCCAGGGTCTACGGCGCACAACTGATGGCCGTGGATGACTGGCTCAACCAGCTCGGCGTACGCCAGCGGCCACGTCGCGGCCTGGGCCTGGAATTCCACCAACTGCGCGAGTTCCGCGAAGGCGATACCCTGCGTCAGATCGACTGGAAGGCGACCTCCCGCAAACACATGCCGATTGCCCGCGAATATCAGGACGAACGCGACCAGCAGATCGTTTTCCTGCTCGACTGCGGCCGGCGCATGCGCAGCCAGGATGGCGACCTGTCGCACTTCGACCATGCCCTCAACGCCAGCCTGCTGCTCAGCTACGTGGCCCTGCGCCAGGGCGACGCCGTCGGCCTGGCGACCTTCGCCAGCGAACGCGACCAGTATCTTGCTCCGCTGAAGGGCCAGGCACAGATCAGCGCGATCCTCAATGCCGTGTATGCCCTCGACAGCACACGGCGCCCGGCCGACTACGCAGCGGCAATCAATGCCCTGCTCGCCCGCCAGCGTCGACGCGCATTGGTGGTGCTGGTCACCAACCTGCGTGATGAGGACGATGAAGAGCTGATCGGTGCCGTCAAGCGCATGAGCCGCCAGCACCGCGTACTGGTCGCCAGCCTGCGCGAGGAGGTTCTCGACCAGTTGCGGCACAAACCCGTCGAGACCTACCAACAGGCCTTGGCCTACTGCGGCACGGTCGATTACCTCGGCGCCCGTGCTGGCCTGCACGAACGACTGCTGGCCAATGGCATACCGGTGCTCGATGCCCGCCCGAGCGAACTGGGCCCGGAGCTGGTAAGCAGCTACCTTGCCTGGAAGAAAGCCGGGGTGCTTTGAGGCGGCACAGGCGGCCTCAAGCTCGAAGCATCCGGCGCTTGCCCTTCTCTTGGCGCTTGAGGCTCTGCGCCTAGCCGATCAGGATCACGCCCCAGACGATGGCGATGATGCTCAACGACATCAACTGTGCCGCGCTGCCCATGTCCTTGGCATTCTTCGACAGAGGGTGGCGCTCCAGGGAAATGCGGTCGATGGCCGCCTCCACCGCGGAGTTGAACAATTCGACGATCAGCGACAGCAAGCCGACCGCGATCATCAGCGCACGCTCCACCGGCGCGACATCCAGCCAGAATGCCAATGGCACCAGAACGACGTTGAGGAGCACCAACTGGCGGAACGCCGCCTCGCCGATGAACGCGGCACGCAGGCCGTCCAGCGAATAACCCACGGCGTTGATGACCCGCGTCAGGCCGGTCTTGCCCTTGAATGGAGACATGCAGAGAATCTTCCAGGAAAGCGAGCCGCCACCCTAGAGGGATGGCGATCAAATTTGCGTGAAAAACGTCATTGCCCCGGGACGGACTCCAACTGCTGCAGCAACAGCGCCGCCTGGGTCCGGGTACGCACCCCGAGTTTGCGGAAGATCGCCGTCACATGCGCCTTGACCGTAGCTTCCGAGACGTTCAGCTCATAAGCGATCTGCTTGTTCAACAGGCCATCACACACCATGGTCAGGACCCTGAACTGCTGCGGCGTGAGGCTGGCGAGTCCGGCACTTGCAGCTTTCGCCTCTTCGGAGACACTGGCGACATCGGCAGACTGAGGCGGCCACCAGACGTCACCATCGAGCACCACACGGACCGCCTCCTGGATGGTCTCCAGCGCGCTCGACTTGGGAATGAAGCCACTGGCGCCGAACTCCCTAGCCCGGGCCACGACGGCAGCTTCTTCCTGAGCGGACACCATCACCACCGGAACCTGGGGATACTGCCCACGCAGCAACACCAAGCCGGAAAAGCCGTATGCGCCTGGCATGTTCAGATCGAGCAGTACCAGGTCCCAGTCCGACTTCTCACCAAGACGCGCCTCGAGTTCGGCGATGCTCGCCGCTTCGACCAGCTTCGATTCTCCGCCCAGGCCCAGACTCAACGCCTGTTGCAGCGCGCTACGGAACAGCGGGTGGTCATCAGCGATCAGGATTTCATAGGCAGCCATGGCATTCCCTGGTCTGGTTGTCACCGGAACGGACGCCGGCGTCGCGTCGCAAAGCGGCGCCAAGCATGCCCAGCCTGGGCGGGGTGGTCAAGCGTTACGCTTTCGGGCAAAGTCGCCTGCTTTTCACGATGGGAAGCCTGATGCGACAACACGCCCTGCGCGCCGACCTGCTGATGTTGGTGACCGCCATGATCTGGGGCGGCGCGTTCGTCGCCCAACGCCTGGGCATGGATGCCATCGGCCCCTTTCTCTATACCGGCCTGCGCTTCGCACTCGCCAGCCTCGCCTTGCTGCCGCTGATCATGCTTCTCGGTCCACGCCAGGCAAGGCCGATAAGCAGAGGCCTGGTCGGCAGTGGCGTACTCATGGGCGTGATCATCACCCTCGGCATCAACCTGCAACAGGTGGGACTACTGTTCACCAGCGTCACCAACTCCGGCTTCATCACCGGCCTGTATGTCATCGTAGTGCCGCTGCTCGGCCTGTTCCTGAAACAGCGAACCGGCGCCGGGACCTGGCTGGGCGCAGCCCTGGCGGTGGTCGGCATGTTCCTGCTCAGCGTCGGCGATGGCTTCCATGTGGCGCCGGGGGATTGGCTGCAACTTGCCGGGGCTTTCGTCTGGGGTGTTCACGTGCTGATGGTCGGTGCTTTCGCCAACCGATACGACGCCCTGCTGCTCGCCCTGCTGCAGTTCCTGACATGCACCGTTATCAGCCTGCTGCTCGCCGTAGCGCTGGAACCCATCGACTTCGGTGCCATCATCCAGGCAACACCGGCCATCCTCTATGGCGGGCTGCTGGGGGTGGCCGTGGGCTTCACTTTCCAGGTCATCGCGCAGAAACACGCGATCGCTTCCCATGCAGCGATCATCCTGTCGCTGGAGGCCGTGTTCGCCGCCATCGCTGGCGCGCTGTTCCTCGGCGAATCGCTTTCAGGTCGGGGGTATGTGGGTTGCCTGCTGATGCTCGCCGGCATGCTGGTGGCGCAACTGTGGTCGCGCCGTGAAACGCCTGCGATCAATCGAGAAATGGCTTGAGCGCCATGTGGGTTTGATTGCCCTCATCGACAGGCCGGTGATGCTTGGCCCCCAGGTAGCGCTCGCTGAACAGGTCCAGCCAGGCATCCAGTGCCTCACCTGCGCGCTCGTCACCCGCCAGTTCCAGGCACAACGCCGCCACCTCGGCAGTGCACAGATGATCGTCGCGCTTGGAACGGCGCAGCCGATAACGAGACAATTGTTCCGGCTGCAGACTGAGTACGGGCAACCCTTCGAGATAAGGGCTCTTGCGAAACATCTTGCGTGCTTCGGTCCAGGTGGCATCGAGCAGGATGAACAACGGGCGCTTGCCTGGCCCCGGCCTGGCATCGGCAACCACGCGCCCAGGTGCCGCATATTCCGCAGGAAACACTACATAAGGTTGCCATCGCGGATCGGCGAGCAACTCCAGCAAGCGTGGGTCGACAGCCGTGCGCTGCCAGTTGAATGCGTAGGTGTCCTCGACCAGGTCAGCGATGAGCCAACCCGTGTTGCTTGGCTTGAGCGCCTCCACGTCATGCATGATCAGGCACATCGCCGAACGGCTTTCCACCTGCGGCTGCCAGGCGCACAGGCAATGACTGAGAAATACCCGGCAGCGCGGGCAACGGGGCGCCCGCGAGCCCCTTGCCACGAAAGGCTTGAGACTACGGGCCAGGCGCTCGCTGCGCAGACGGAAAACCGCGTGTGTCATTGTTTATACCAAGGGGGTGGACGAAAGGCGCGCAAGTGTAGGGTAAGATCGCATCCGATCTGAACCCACCGAGCGCCCGCCGGTCGAAGGATTCAGCCTTTTTTCAGGAGAAGTTCCATGCCTCGCCTCGCTGTCCTGCTTGCCGCCTGCCTTGCCATTCCCGTTGTGGACGCGGCGTCCCTCAAGGACTTCGAACTGACCACCCTGCTGCAGAAGGTCGCCAAGGAAAGCAGCGCCGGTACTCCCCGCGCCATCAATGAAGACATCCTCGACGAAGGCTACAGCGCCAGCGGCAACCAGTTGATCAATCGCCTCAGCGTCCGCCCACGCCACGCGGCCCAGATGCGCGGCAACCCCGACACCGTTCGTCAGCAGCTTGCCAGCAGCGTATGCAGTAACGCCGGCTACAAGCAGTTGCTGGCGAAAGGCGCAGTCCTGCGCTACGACTTCGTCGAGTACAAGACCAACGTTCCGGTCACCAGCGAGCAATTCAGCAAAGCGGATTGCGACCTGAAATAAAAACTCGCCATCCACTCCTCCGATCAAGTGTCACAGGCCAGCCATACTCTCGATAGCGCCAGGGTCTGTTGACGTTTCGGCGCAAGCCGCGTTGTCGCGAGAAATAGCCCCCGGTTAGGCGCAGGACGCAGGCAATGGTCATTCCCTTGGCAAGTCCTGCAACGACAGCGGGGGTTATTTCTCGCACAACCCGCAGGGCCGGGCCAGTTTTTACACGATGCAGCGTTACTCGATGGCTCATTTAGCCCACTAAACTTCACATCTCGCGCCTCGCCTCGTGTAAAAACTGGCTCCGGCGCGGTCGCGACGAAACGTCAACAGACCCTAGCCTGAATAGATGGAAGGAGCACTCCATGCCTTACGAAACAGGCGACTACCTATCGCGCCATGTACAGACCAGTAGTGCCGATATAAGCGAAAAGGTCAGTGAGCTGGCCAGCCTCATGGTGCCACCCAGCAGCCCAAACCTGGCCCTCTACCAGGAGATGCTCACGACAGTGGTGCGCATGGCCCAGGCAGACCGCAGCCGCTGGGATGCCAAGATCATGATGCAGACGTTACGAGAAATGGAGAACGCCTTTTCGGTACTGCAGCATTTCCAGCGGCGGCGCAAGGTCACGGTATTTGGTTCCGCGCGCACCCTGCCCGACAATCCAACCTATTTGCTGGCCAGGCAACTTGGGCAAGCACTGGCTCGCCAGAACATGATGGTGATCACCGGAGCGGGAGGCGGCATCATGGCCGCCGCCCACGAAGGCGCGGGCACGGACAACAGCCTGGGTTTCAATATCACCCTGCCTTTCGAGCAAAGTGCCAACGCCACCATGCATGGCAGCGAGCACCTGCTGTCGTTTCACTTCTTCTTCCTGCGCAAGCTGTTCTTCGTCAAGGAAGCTGATGCACTGGTGTTATGCCCGGGCGGCTTCGGCACCCTGGATGAGGCCCTGGAAGTGATGACACTGGTGCAGACGGGCAAAAGCCCACTGGTGCCCATCGTATTGCTCGACGAGCCCGGTAGCCACTACTGGGAACACTGGATCGACTACATTCGCGAGCAGTTGCTGGAGCGGCGCTACATCCTCGCAGAAGACCTGCAACTGGTACGGCTCGTCCACAGTGCCGACGATGCCGTTCAGGAAATCATGCGTTTCTACCGCAACTTCCACTCGACTCGCTGGCTCAAGGGGCAATTCCTGATTCGCATGCATCATCCTCTGAACGAATCGGCCATGCACACGCTCAACCGGGAGTTCGCCGATATTTGTCTGGATGGTCAATATTCACAACAAGCATCGAGCGAATTCGAGAATGACGAACCTGAGTTTGCTGACTTGACGCGCCTGGCCTTCGCTTTCAACGCCCGCCATCAGGGGCGGCTACGCCTGCTGGTGGACTTCATCAACCTGCCGCAGAACTGGGCAAGCAATGGTTGAAGCAATCACTCCAGGTCAGCACCGCGCAGCAGGCGATTTATTTGCTCGGGAGCGAAGCCCCGATAACTGAGGAAACGCCCCTGCTTGGCACGCTCCCGCATATCAGTTGGCTGATTACCGGCGAACTTGCGCCGCCAGACCTCACGGAGTTGGTCCGTCCAGTCGACCCCGGCATCTTGCAGTGCTTGCTCGATGTCGGAGCGGGAAAGCCCACGCTGCGCCAGTTCCTCGCGAATACGCAAGGGGCCGTAACCGGCGCGTGCCCTGCTGCTGACGAAGCTGTCGAGAAAACGGTTTTCCGACAACAGCCCTTCTTCCGCCAAGCGGTTGAGCGCCTCGTCGATCAGTTCAGGGCTGGCCCCACGCTGGCGAAGTTTGCGCTCAAGCTCCGTACGGCCATGCTCACGCCTCGCCAGAAAATCCATTGCCGCTCGGCGTACGGCCACGGGCGTATCGAGCATCATGGAAATCAGGCGTCCAGATCGGCCGTATCGTCAGCCTCTGCTTCGCTCTGTGCATTGGCGCGCGGCGTATTGGCCAGGAGCTTGCCGCGAATCAGCGATTCGATAGCCTTGCCGACTTCCGCATTGTCTTCCAGGTACTTGGCTGCGTTGGCCTTGCCCTGACCGATCTTGTTGCCCTGGTAGCTGTACCAGGCACCGGACTTCTCGACCAGACCGAGCTGAACCCCCAGGTCGATGACCTCACCGGTACGGTAGATGCCCTTGCCATAGAGAATCTGGAACTCGGCCTGGCGGAACGGCGGAGAAACCTTGTTCTTGACCACTTTGACACGGGTTTCACTGCCCACCACCTCGTCGCCATCCTTCACCGCGCCAGTGCGGCGGATATCCAGGCGGACGGATGAGTAGAACTTGAGCGCGTTACCACCGGTGGTGGTTTCCGGGTTACCGAACATTACGCCGATTTTCATGCGGATCTGGTTGATGAAGATGACCAGGCAATTGGCGTTCTTGATGTTACCGGTGATCTTGCGCAGCGCCTGGGACATCAGGCGGGCCTGCAGCCCCACGTGCATGTCGCCCATCTCGCCTTCGATCTCGGCCTTGGGCACCAGTGCGGCCACGGAGTCGACGATGATCACGTCGACCGCGTTGGAGCGCACCAGCATGTCGGTGATTTCCAGCGCCTGCTCACCGGTATCCGGCTGGGATACCAGCAGGTCGTCGACGTTAACGCCCAGCTTGCCGGCATAGTCGGGATCGAGTGCATGCTCGGCATCGACGAAGGCGCAGGTCGCCCCCTGCTTCTGCGCTTCGGCAATGACCGACAGTGTCAGCGTTGTCTTACCCGAGGATTCAGGTCCGTAGATCTCGACGATACGGCCCTTCGGAAGGCCGCCGATGCCCAGCGCGATGTCCAGCCCCAGGGAACCGGTGGAAATGGCCGGGATGCCCTGACGGTCATGATCGCCCATGCGCATCACGGCGCCCTTGCCGAATTGCTTTTCGATCTGTCCCAGGGCAGCCGCCAGAGCGCGCTTCTTGTTCTCGTCCATTTCCATCCTCACGAATTCACAGGGGCAAGCAGCCCACCAACAACTGTATAAGTAGACAGTAGTATTTCATATGCGGGACGACTCGCCTACCCCCGTGATGGATTTTCCCCCGCCGTCAGTCGGAGCAAGCCGTCGAGCGCCTGTTCGACCGTGCGCAAACGCACTGTTTGTCGGTCGCCGAGGAAATGGCAGCGCCGGGCATGAATGCTCGGACCGTCGCACCAGGCCAGCCAGACCGTGCCCACGGGCTTCTCCTCGGAACCGCCACCGGGGCCGGCAATACCACTGACCGCCACGGCAAAACGCGCGTCAGCCTTGTCCCGGGCGGCACTCACCATCGCCTCGACCACTTCGCGGCTGACCGCGCCAACCTGCTCGAAAAGCTGCGGCGGCACGTCGAGCTGACGAGTCTTCTGTTCGTTGGAGTAAGTGACGAAACCGGCCTCGAACCAGGCCGACGAGCCCGCTACACGGGTGATCGCCTCGGCGATACCGCCTCCCGTGCATGATTCGGCGGTCGCGACATGGGCAGCAATGGCCTGCAGGCGCTGGCCCAGTTGTTCCGCCATGGCGGTGATCGAATCCATTTTCGCTCTCCTCGATGATGAAGCGCGCCGGGCGGATGCCGTACACTACGCGCTTTTGCGAATTGACCGGACAGCAAGAACGATGAGTGATCTCTCTGCCCACACCCCCATGATGATCAAGTATCGCCCGTAAAAACAGCCAAAGCCTTACAGCACTAAGGCGCCAAGGTATGATGGGCAAATACAAACATAGATCAGATGGGCATTGGGTGGCATGTGGTGGCGTATGAGCTGCCCCATTTTTGCCCCATCCTTGTGTTGACTGCCACGTCAAAACGCACTAGATTAACGTCCGTTACTGCCCTGACCACTACTATTATTGGCTAGGGCAGAACATACAAAGGGTCCCTGCGGGGGCCCTTAATACTTTCTAGGGATAGAAAATGCGCAGACTTGCTATTTTTGTCGATGCTGGCTACCTGTTCGCACAAGGCTCAACTGCGATTTCAGGCGCGAAAAAACAAAGAACCGACCTATCTTTGAACGAGTCAGCAGCTATCGCACAACTGCTGCAAACCGCCGATGAGCTATCCGGTCAAATCCCTCTCCTACGCATCTATTGGTATGACGCGATAGATGTGCGACGAGGCCCCACAGCAGACCACGACCGTTTAGCATACAGCAAGAACGTGAAGGTTCGATTTGGCGCCCTCAACGGGCATGGCCAGCAGAAAGGTGTGGACTCCCTTATCGTCACGGACCTTATTGAGCTAGCGAGAAATCATGCGATTTCTGATGCAGTACTAATATCTGGAGATGAGGATGTTCGTGTCGGTGTTCAGCTCGCACAGAGCTACGGCGTGAGAGTCCACCTCATTGGGATCGTCCCGAGCCGAGGCTCGCAGTCAATCGCACTTATCCAAGAGGCAGATACTCATTGTGAGTGGGACGCCGCAATCGTTTCATCGTTCCTAACGATTCGCCCCCCTACCGCCACCAAACCAAAGCCAACGGTTACGAAACAGGTTACTGCAACCACACCAGCTCCAACGGCGCCTGTGGTGAGCAAAGAATCTACGACAGATCAGCTACCCAATATCATCAACAAAGCAAACCCCGGCACGACTGATTTGCTCGACGCTTTTATGGCGAAACACTGCGATAGTATTGTATCAAATGATGTGGTGAAGCTAAAAACATACTGGTCAACAAAAAATGACATCCCAAGAGAGTTTGATGGGAAGCTGCTGGCCAGAGCGGGCGAAAGCCTAGAACGCAGACTGAGCGCACAGGAAATCAAATACGTTCGTGTACTTTTCCAAGAGTACGTTCAGAAACGTCAGCCGTGATATCAGGAGCGCCCACCCACTAGGCTGCGCTGAATATTGCCAACGCAGCCCCTACGGGTGGCACTTGTTCATGCGGGGCTATAAGCAGAACCATACAGCCGGTATCTAAATGCCCCCCTGCCCCGGCGACGCGTCCAGCCCCAACGCTCGTACAGCCTCGATCAGCCCATCATTCCTACGCTGACACTCCAGATACTCGCCGGACAGATCCACGTCAGCCAGCGTCAGGTCAGCAGGATCTCCGGTCCCGTCCTCTGCAACAGACACCGGCTGCAGATCAGGGCAGCGCTGCAGCAACGCCTGATCGATTGGCACGGGCGTCGTTGATGTTGCGCATCCAGCTAGCAGGAATGCGGCAACCAGGGTCCATAGGCTCTTTGATGATTTCATGCTGAGTCCGCTGATAGATGGTTTTGTTCGTTATCCTGATTCCGCTGATTGCCGCCACGGTTTGCTTGGCTATATCCGCAACCATTCCGCGCGCGACCTCCTCGGAATCCTGCTTAGCCTGCAGGCGGATCGCTTCATCTGAGCCGGCCTTCCAGGCATGGACCTGCCAGCCAGTAGCAAGCCCGAGAAGAGTTACGAGGACATAGGCAAGCAGACGACCAGCCTCAATACTCATTGCAGCGCTCTCCGCACGCCCTCATCGATCACAGCCCCGTCATAGGGAACTCCACCGTTCTCGTGCCTGATGATCGCGACAACAAGCCCGCGCAAAACCGCCGGGCGCCGGACATCAATCACCTCACAAGCCCCCACACCTAACGCTCGAGCAGCGGCCGCGATATAGGCCTCGGTATCGTTCTCGTTACCCGGAGCCCAGCGGCTGATGGTTTCACGCACAGTATCGATACCAGGTCCACCCACACCCGGCAGACCGTCTTTACCACGGTAGTTGAGCAGCAGTTTTGCCAGAGCACGGATACCGTTCTCAGGCGAGTCGAACCGAGCAAAGCGCGGCTTCGCTACGCCCGCTTCCAGGCCGAGCTGGCCCTGCCACGGGTTGCGCGTGTTGAAGTCGATGTTGCCGGGGTTGTTGTTTCTAACGCCTCGTGTAGCTGCCATGGTTTCTTTTCTCCGGGCACAAAAAAGCCCGCACTTGGCGGGCCAAAATCTAAGCTGTGGTTTCGTTTTGCTCAGATACTGAGCGATTAAGGTAAAAATCTAAGCTGTGGCTTAGACATCAACATCGAGGTGCGGCAGGTCCGGCGCGGCGCCGACGATCACACCGTCAGCGATGTAGGCCTTTGAGTTCGCCGGCACGTCGACGCCGCGCACAGTGACGCGGGTGCCGGTGCGCAGCTCGACTTGGGCCAGGCCGATTGTCGTATCGATGCTGAGTACGGTTGCAACCGTGCGCACCCCGCCGGGCAGCAGACCGATGAAACGCTTCCAGGGATTCACAGTGGCCATCAGTAGTGCCTCTCCAATTTGAGCACCTGGGCGACTTTGACCGCCCCCGTGCCGTCTGCACTGATCTCGACCGATAGACACAGACCGTCCCAACTGCCGGTCTCTTCGGGCACACGGTAGAGGTTGCCGGGCAGGCAGAGGCCAACGCCGTGATCGTCTGTGAGCGGGAACAGCGGGATGGTGAAGCCGACGATCTCGATGTTGCCGCCCTTGCTCAGCTCGTGAACGCCGCGGGCGCGGTTGGCTTCTTCGCCAGTGATCCAGTCATCGAAGACATCCGCTGTCGGGTTGTCGCCGGCGGTACCGGCACGGCGGACGAGCATCGATACGCCGTGGCTGGTGCCGCTGACGTAGCAAGCATTCCAGTCGGGCTGCGGAGTCCACTCACCCGACAGGTCGGTCATCATCGCTGGCGGGATGATGCGCGAGATAGGAGCCTCGACGCCGTTCCACTCCCAGGGCGCGGTCGGGTAGCGAGGGATAACCTCCAGGCTGTCGCTGTCGCGAGCTGGGCGCACGATGGCGCCGACCGTTGCGGCGATCTTCGCGATGACCTGAATCGCGGTCTGGCTCTGGTAGCTGAACGAGCCGGCCGGAAAGGTCCAGTCAGCAGGGCCAGCATTCTCAGCATCCCATGTGAGCGTGAAACCGGTGTTGAGCAGTTGCTCCTCGGCGGCCTGCCTGGCAGTGATCGGCGCGCTGTTCACGCCGGTGCGCAGCGGCGCGTAGGGCTCGGCCAGCAGTTGCTGGCGGGTGCCGCCGCTGATCGTGTAGGCCTCGTTCGCAAAGCGGCGATTCCGGCTGTAGCGCTCGACGAGCAGCACCCAGGTCCAGCCGTTGATATCAAGTTCCAGCTCGCCAGCGCCGGTGCCATCCGGCCGCACAAGATCGAGGGCGGCGTGCGTGAAGATATCGCCGCTCCATTTCCAACTGAACGAGTCGGCGTCCCACGAAACGCGGATGTTCTTTGCCTCGACCGGCGTGCGGTCAGGCAGCACAACGAGATTGACGGTGTTCGCGATCATGTAGGTTTCCAGAGTTTCGGGATCGGGGGGCGGGTCCGGCAGTGGTTTTACCGGGCCGCTGTAGTCGGGATACGTGATCCCGGTGATCTTGCCGTCGAGCACGCGTGCCCTGCCCCAAGGCAGGCGGGCGTCGAGCTGCAGGCGCCGGGCCGCCTGCCAACGCACCGCCCCGCCGCTGTCGACCGGCTGGATACGATGGCTCGCCGCTGTGTAGATGAAGTTGAAGTAGACGCTGGGCTGGGTGCTGGGGAAGTACGGCTTGCCGCCGAACGAGAACACCAGCGGGCCGGTGCCAGGCACATACAGACTGTCTTGCAACTCGGTCGCCGCGTCGTAGCGCTTGCCGAATTCGTCGACCCGGCGCACGGGCGCGCTGATAGACGAGTCCTTCCATGCCGGCTTCGGGTTGTAGATCAGTAGCAACGCCACATCACGCGGCTTGATGCTGCGGTCCCACGCTGCGCGCACGCCCGAATCTTTCGTCGCCACTTCATCCCAGGGCGAAGCAGTGGCAGCAGGATCAGCAGGCGAGGCAATGCCCCACCGGCCATCCGTGGCGCTGTCGAGCGCCGGCACGGCATCCCAGCCCGACCCGCTGTCGATGTCAGCCGCGCCCGCTTGCTGCCAGCCTGGCGCCATCGAACAATCCAGCCGCTCGCTGGAATCCCACGCAGAATCCACCGGCCGCGCCGATGCCGGCCGCGCTTTGCTCCAGCGCGAACCCACAATGATGCTCAGCATGATCAAGTCTCTACTGGAACTGGCCCGTGGGCGATGGGCTGGAAGTAGCGAACGGCATAGCCGCGAGCGGTGCCAATCGGGCGCGTGTCGCTCTCGTCCGAGCCGGCCCACCAGGTCGG
>NZ_CBFFRH010000008.1:0-247954 GCF_965644255.1 Pseudomonas sp. LRF_L74
GTCATCGTCAAGCTCCTATCACCAGACCCCCAATCCGAGCAATCGGGTTGGGGGTTTGGCTTTGGGCTAGGGAAAATATTGGGCATATTGGCGGATTATCTACTCTGAGTGCCCGTTTAATTGCATATTTAAGCATCTGATATCTCTAATGGATGCGTTTCATGCAATTACCAGATCTCAATCTTCTCGTGGCGCTGGATGTGCTGCTGGAGGAAGGTAGTGTTGTTGGGGCTGCTCGGCGCATGCATCTGAGTGCGCCCGCCATGAGCCGCACATTGGCGCGTATTCGAGAAGCTGTCGGCGATCCGATCCTTGTCAGGGCTGGTAGACGCCTTGTGCCGACGCCGCGCGCCCTGGAGTTGCGGGACCAGGTTCGTGGTGTCGTTGAACAGGCCGCGGGGCTGTTCAGGTCATCGGCAGTCGATCTGTCCAGCCTGGATCGTCATTTCCATGTTCGAACCAATGACATCTTCATGGTTTGTTATGGCGGTCGTCTTTTCGAGCGGATGCACCTCGAGGCCCCTAATGCCGTTCTGCATTTCGTACCGGAAATCAATGGCGATGATGAGGCTTTGCGCGAAGGCCGTGTCGACTTGATCGTCGGCGCTTCAAATCGGTTGACTCCGGAGATCAAGTCGCAAGGCTTGTTCGAGGCCAGCTTCGTCGGGCTTGTACGGGAAGGGCATCCGATTTTCGATGGGCCGATAACTCCTAGACGTTTTGCCACTTTCGACCAGATGAGTGTGTCGCGACGTGGCATTACCAGAGGCCCTATCGATCATGCCTTGGCGGAGCTGGGGTTGAGTCGCCGGGTGGCGATGATCTCGCCGAGCTTCTTTTCCGCTGTGCTTGCCTTGCGTGAGTCGGACCTGATTCTGCCCATGCCCGATCTTGTAGGAAGCACTTGTATCGAGCTGGGTTTGCCATTGAGGACATTCGAGATCCCGCTTGCACTCGATAGTGTGAGGGTGAGGCAGTCCTGGCATCCGCGTCTTGATAATGATCCGGCGCATTGCTGGTTGAGGGCGATGATCAAGCAATGCTGCATCGAGGGCACGTAACGCTAAGCTCGGCTAATGATTAGTCGTGCGCCAAGCGCAATGACTATTTAAATAGATTGCAGTTTTCGTTATGCGTCCATGACCATAGACTTTCCCGGTACCCGTAGTACCGGAATGTTTCATGTATCACTTTAGTTTTTCTCTCGGGCCGTTCGCAGAATGACCGCCGCGGTGTTGGCGGGCCAAGTATCTACACCGGCCATTAAGTCCGTGCCTACTCCTTTTGGTCTGCGGATCATCGTCGGCCTGCTGGGGGTTCTCCTAGCCGTCCTCGTTTCAGGTTTCAATGAGAACGTTACCAAGATCGCCCTGAGTGACATTCGTGGGGCCATGGGGATCGGTCATGACGAAGGTTCCTGGCTGATCGCCTTGTATGCCGCGCCTTCGGTGTGTGCCATGGCCTTCGCCCCCTGGTTTTCGGTGACCTTCTCACTGCGCTGCTTCACGTTATGCGTAATCACGGGGTTCATGCTCCTGGGATTGTTGTCGCCTCATGCGCCGAACCTCGGTTCGCTCATGGTTCTCCGGGCACTGCAAGGGCTCGCCGGAGGCGCGTTGCCGCCCATGCTAATGACGGTCGCGCTACGCTTCCTGCCCCCTAACATCAAGGTCTACGGGCTTGCCAGTTACGCCCTGACGGCGACGTTCGGACCAGGTCTTGGCACGCCTCTGGCTGCTTTCTGGGTCGAGTATGTTGGTTGGCAATGGGCATTCTGGCAGGTCATTCCGTTGAGCCTGGTCGCTATGGTTGCCGTCGCCTGGGGGCTGCCGCAGGACCCTGTGCGCCTGGAGCGTTTCAAGCAGTTCGATTGGCGTGGGCTGCTGCTCGGCTTTCCGGCCATTGCCATGCTGGTCATCGGGCTGGTGCAAGGCGAACGTCTGGCCTGGTTCGAATCGCCGCTCATCGCTCTTCTACTGATTGGCGGGGGCTTGCTACTGATCCTGTTCATGGTCAACGAGTGGTCCCACCCGCTGCCGTTCTTCAAGCTGCAGATGCTCAAAATCCGCAACCTGAGCTTTGCGCTGTTTTCCCTGGCGGGAGTCCTGGTTGTACTGCTTGCGGTCGTGGTCATTCCTTCGGGATACCTGGCTCAGGTCCAGGGCTATCGGCCGTTGCAGACTGCGCCTTTGATGCTGATCGTCGCCATGCCACAACTGCTCGCATTACCTCTGGTCGCAGCGCTGTGCAACCTGCGCTGGATCGACTGCAGATGGGTACTTGCCTGTGGTTTCGCGATGTTGGCGACGTCATGCTGGCTGGGCAGCCATATGACCTCGGCCTGGATTCGCGATGACTTCTACACCGTGCAGTTGTTGCAGATTTTCGGACAGCCGATGGCGGTACTGCCGCTACTGATGCTCTCCACCGGTAGCATCGCTCCGCCCGAGGGGCCGTTCGCTTCAGCCTGGTTCAACTCCGTAAAAGGTTTCGCTGCAGTATTGGCCGGCGGTGTGCTGGATGCGCTGACTACAGCCCGCCTGCATTTTCATTCGACCATGCTGGTTGATCGCCTGGGCAACATGCCATTCGTGGATGGCGCTGGTCTCGCTCGCCGCCTGCAGCAGCAGGCAATGGTACTGACCTATGCCGACCTTTACCTGTACATGGCTGTGCTGGCGGCTGCTTTGATTCTGATCATCCCCTTCGTTCCGACGCGCATCTATCCGCCTCGTGCCACCTGACTCAACGGAATTCGACATGAGTGATACACGCATGCAAAAACCACTGATTTTCTGCGCTGCAGCAATGGCTGCCGGACTGCTGGTCTGGACGGCTTGGCGGATGACAGCGGAGCATGGCGAACAGGCAACCAATGATGCCTTCGTCAACGCCGACTACACCCTGGTCGCACCCAAGGTTTCGGGCTTTATCAGCGAAGTGCTGGTGGCTGATAACGAACGCGTGAAGGCTGGCCAGGTTCTGGCACGCATCGATGATCGTGACTATCGCGCAGCTGTTGAAGGGGCCAAGGCCGAGGTTGCCAGTGCCCAGGCACAGCTTGCCAATGCCCAGGCCATTCTGGAGCGCCAGGCGTCATTGATCGAGCAAGCTGAGGCTACGGTGAGGGTCGACCTGGCCGAGGTGCTGTTTGCCAGGCACGAGGTGGAGCGCTATACGCACCTGGCTGGCCAGGGCGCGGGGACCCTGCAGAATTTGCAGCAGGCCCAGGCGCGTTTCGATACCGCCAAAGCGCATCAACTGGAACACCAGGCGGCCTTGTTGGCGACGCGCAAGCAGACCGATGTCCTCACTGCCCAGCGCGATGCCGCAGCTGCAGCGGTACAGCGTGCAGATGCCTTGTCGGTCCGTGCCGAACTCGATCTTTCCCATACCGAACTGGTTGCGCCCATGGATGGCATGGTCGGACGTCGAGCCGTACGTGTTGGCGCTTTCGTCAGCCCAGGGAATGCCTTGCTGGCCGTGGTGCCTCTGGATCAGGCTTATGTCGTCGCCAACTTCCAGGAAACGCAATTGACCGATGTGCGACTGGGCCAGCCGGTCGAGATCGCTGTCGATACCTTTCCCGGCGAGCGTTTGCGTGGCCACGTGGAAAGCATCGCCCCGGCGACCGGGGTCACGTTCGCCAGTGTGGCGCCAGACAATGCCACGGGGAATTTCACCAAGGTTGTCCAGCGTATCCCGGTGCGTATCGTGCTGGATGCCGGGCAGCCGCTGGTTGGCCATCTGCGCGTGGGAATGTCCGTGGAGGCCAGTATCGACACGCGTTTCGAGCCCCAGGCGACGGCTGCGGTGAATTGAAATGACACGTCATGCACTGCTGGTTCTTGCCAGCCTGATACTGGGCGCCTGCAGCCTGGGTACCGATTTCGTCAAGCCCGAGCCGGTGCTCGCATCGCGCTGGGCGTTGCCTATCGGTGATGAAGTGAACAGCCAGGCCGTCGAAGGCGAAGTGCAAGCGCGCTGGTGGGATACGTTCAACGACCCGCAGCTGTCTGCGCTGATCCAGCGTGTGGCCAAGGACAATCTGGATCTGCAACTTGCCGCCAGCCGCCTTGAGCAGAGCCGGGCGGCCCGCATTGGCACGGCGGCCGATGAGTGGCCGGATCTGAATGGGACTGCCGGCTACAGCCGTTCGCGCAACAGCCAGAACGGCCTGAGCGATCCTTCGGGACATAGCGGCAAGTCCGCCTACAACCTCTGGCAGGCGGGGTTCGACAGTAGCTGGGAGCTTGATTTGTGGGGCCGCGTGAGGCGTCAGGTCGAGGCCGCCGATGCGGCCGTTCAGGTGTCCGTCGAAGAGCTGCATGGCGTACGCCTGATGGTCATGGCGGATACCGCGCGCAATTACATCCAGCTACGGGGTACGCAGAGAAGCCTGGCTATCGTCGAGCAGAATCTGCAGATCGCCCGACGCACTCTGGGGCTGAACCAGACCCGTCTCGCCGATGGCGTGGCGACTCAACTGGAAGTGGCCGAGGCGGCTGCCCAGGTCGCGGCCATCGAGGCACGCCTGCCGCCGTTGCAGCAGCACCAGGCTCGCTTGATCAATGCCCTGAGCCTGTTGCTGGGCGAGCCGCCGCAGGCACTGCAGAGCGACGTGCAGACCGCCGCCGCACTGCCCAAGGGGCCGGCCCGCATACCGGTTGGCTTGCCGAGCGAACTTGCCCAGCGGCGACCCGATATCCGCCGTGCCGAGGCGGCCCTGCATGGTGCCATCGCGCAGGTCGGCGTGGCGCAGGCGGATTTCTATCCACGTATCACGCTTGACGGTAACGTCGGGCTGCAATCGCTGCAGTTGAGCGACCTAGGCTGGGATTCGCGCCGTTTCGCCTTCGGCCCGTCGCTGAGCGTGCCGCTGTTCGACGGTGGGCGCCTGCGTGGTGCTTTGCAACTGCGTGAAGCCCATCAGCAGGAGGCCGCTATCCTCTATCGCAAGACGGTTCTGGCTGCCTGGCATGAGGTCGACGATGCCTTGATGGCTTATCGTTCCGAGCAGCGTCGCTATGCCAGCCTGGAGCAGGCCGTCGGCCAGACGCGCCAGGCGCTGGATAATGCCGAGCAGCAATATGCCCAGGGCACGGTGGATTTTCTCAATGTGCTCAGCGTGCAGAATACCTTGCTGGCCAATCAGGCCGCGCTGGTGGACAGTGACAGCCAGGTGTCGTTGGCCCTGGTCGATTTGTACAAGGCGCTAGGCGGTGGCTGGCAGGCGGACGCGCTCTCGGCGACGGTGCATTGAAAGATGGCCAATGGCGCGGCAGACTGCGGCGCGCCGTTAACCGACCGAGTGATTGATCATGCTGTTCGTTGTCATGCTGGGCGGCAAACATCCGAGGGCCAAGATCGAGGTCCATGACGTGGTGTTCGCCTTCGCCGAAACGCTTGAAGACACCTATCCGCAACTGCGCCAGGAGTGGTTCGGCAGCCCGGCCGGCATGCATATCGATTCCTGGCTGGAAGTACGTGGCGTGGACGGCTTCCGTGTCGAACTGAGCGAGCTGATGCCGGCTGCTGGCGAGCCCCGTCTGTTCTTCGTCAACCTGGGCGGCTACGAACCCCATGATTTTGGCGAGGCCCATCACTATGTGCTGGTCGTGGCTCGTGACAAGGCCGAGGCCAAGCTCAAAGGCAAGCGTTGCATGCCAGGCTCGTGGGACAAGCCGCATACCGATGCGCTGGTGGATGTGGACGACTGCATCGCCATCGACCAGGTGGGCGGGCGCTACGTCAGGCTGATCGAGGGACAGACCGCGGATATCGTTCGCCGCAGCGACTACATCCTGTTGTGAGTAGGGAGCAAGCCCCATGGACCTGGACAGCATCAAAACCTTTCTCGACATCGCCCGCTATGGCAGTTTCGTTTCCGCTGCCGAACGCCTGTGCGTGACCCAGACCGCCGTATCGGCACGCATTCAGAAGCTGGAAAACCTGCTCGGGTGCCAGCTTTTCGTGCGTAATCGTGGCGGCTGTCGCCTGACCGTCGATGGCGAGCGGTTCGTGGTTCATGCGACTCAGTTGCTACAGACCTGGGAGGCTGCGCGACGCGACCTGCCGATGCCCGTCGGCTGCGACAATCTACTGCGTATCGGCGGTGAGACGAGCCTGTGCAACCCGCTCATGCTGGAGTGGATCGGTGCGCTGAAGGATGCGCTTCCCAGTCACGCGATACGCAGTGAGATCGGTTCCGGTCCGCACCTGTTGCGTCAGCTCGAAGACGGTGAACTGGATGCCGTACTGGTCTACCAGCCTGCCTATTGGCCCGGCCACCAGGTCGAACAGGTACTCGAGGAAAAGCTGATCCTGGTTCGGGCGGCCAACCCCGATCCCTATGTCTATATCGACTGGGGCGAGGGTTTTCGCCAGGAGCATGACAGCGCCTTGCCGGAAAAGGCACGCGCCGCAGTGAGCTTCAATCTCGGCCCTCTGGCCCTGCAATACATCCTGGGCAGGGGCGGCAGCGGCTATTTCCGTACGCGGGTGGTCGAGCGCTACCTGGCATGTGGCTTGTTGCAGCGGGTGCCCAAGGCACCGGAGTTCACCTATCCCACGTACCTGGTTTATTCCCGCGAGCGGGACTGCGCCTCGTTGCAGAGCGCTTTCGAAACGCTGCGCCATGTCGTGCGTCACAGCACGGACTGGTCCCAGCGCTGGAATCCGGTGCTTTGACCGCTCGCCAAAAAAAACGGGGCTCGTCCAGTGAAGGAGGAGCCCACGTGGAGGATCGCTTTGGAGGATTCCTGATCGGCCATGGCCGGTCGGGAAGCGGTGCTTGCAGACCACTCCAAAAGCGATGCGCAAGTCTGCATCGTCGAGCCGGGTGCCGACCAATGGATAAAACTGCTCGTATGCTGCATTTATTTTGCTGGATGGCGCTGGCTTTGTTGCCTTGCCGGAGAATGTTTGCGTCCGCGCGATGAGTCGCCAGAGCCGGCGGAGGTTGTCGAACCGCTCCGTTTGCCGCAGCATTATCGCCCGAGGTGTGGCTTGCAGCCCAGTTGTAGCGTCGATATCTCCTGACAATCAAAGACCTGTGCCAATTCTCCGTGCCTAATCCCGGAGAGTGAAAATTTCTTGACGCCTGTGGCGATCGCCGATCAGCCGCCGGTCTATTTGCCGATGAGGAAGACAAGTTGATCATCCATCCTAAAGTTCGCGGTTTCATCTGTACCACCACGCATCCTGTGGGTTGCGAGCGCAATGTGCTCGAGCAGATCGAAGCCACCCGCGCCCTCGGCGTGCGTGAAGATGGTCCGAAGAAGGTCCTGGTGATCGGCGCCTCCAGCGGTTATGGCCTGGCTGCGCGTATCACTGCCGCCTTCGGCTTCAAGGCCGATACCCTGGGCGTATTCTTCGAGAAGCCTGGCTCTGAGACCAAGGCCGGGACTGCCGGCTGGTACAACTCCGCCGCATTCGACACGTTCGCCAAGGCCGAGGGCCTGTACAGCAAATCGATCAATGGCGATGCCTTCTCCGACGAAGCGCGGGCCCGGGTCATCGAGCTGATCAAGAACGAAATGGGCGGCAAGGTCGACCTGATCATCTACTCCCTGGCTTCTCCGGTACGCAAGTTGCCGCAGAGCGGTGAAGTGATCCGTTCCGCGCTCAAGCCTATCGGCCAACCGTACACGTCGACCGCCATCGACACCAACAAGGATGTCATCATCGAGGCCTCCATCGAGCCGGCCAGCGAGCAGGAAATCGCCGATACCGTCACGGTCATGGGCGGCCAGGACTGGGAACTGTGGATCGATGCCCTGCAGAAGGCCGAGGTGTTGGCTCCTGGTGTGCAAACCCAGGCGTTCAGCTACATCGGCACTGAAATCACCTGGCCAATCTACTGGCATGGCGCACTGGGCAAGGCCAAGCAGGACCTGGACGAGACCGCCGTGCGCCTGAACCAGCGCCTGCAGGCCATTGGGGGTGGCGCCAACGTGGCGGTACTGAAGTCGGTCGTCACCCAGGCCAGCTCGGCGATCCCGGTGATGCCGCTGTACCTGTCCATGGTGTTCAAGATCATGAAGGAAAAGGGCTTGCACGAAGGCACCATCGAGCAGCTCAACCGCATGTTCCGCGACCGCCTGTATCGTGCCGATGGGCAGCCGGCCGAGGTCGATGCAGAAGGTCGCCTGCGTCTGGACGACTGGGAACTGCGTGACGACGTCCAGGATGCCTGCAAGGCCCTGTGGCCGCAGGTGACCAGCGAGAACCTGTTCGACATCACCGACTACGCCGCGTACAAGCGCGAGTTCCTGAAGCTGTTCGGCTTCGAGCGCAAGGATGTGGACTACGACGCCGACGTATCGGCTTTCGTCGAGTTCGACTGCATTTCGCTCTGATTGCCAGCGGCACCTGGGGTGTTTCCAGGTGCCGTCTACCCACGTTGGGCAGCACTCATCGTTTTCCATCAGGCTGATTGCCCGGCGCCTGCGTCGCCTTCATGCGCCTGCTTATCCAGAACCGACACGCTGGCCTCTGGCAAGAGCCATTGGTTTTCTTGCTTGATCGACGGCTGCTAAAGTTCAGCGGGTCACAGCCGATCCGATAGAAACAAGAACAACACCCCTCATTGCTGCCGTCACCAAGGCTCGAGAACTCGATGAACATCAAACAGAAGTTGACTTGGGCCTTCGCGGCCGTCGCGTGTGTGCCAGTCATTTTGGTCGCTTTCGTCGTCGTGCTGAATTTACGCAGCCAGGCGCAGGATGGCTTCGTTGAAAGCAGTGGCCGAGAGATCCGCCAGATCGACAATGCCATGCGTCTGTTCTTCGATAGCATCAGCCAGAACGTGAGCTATTTGTCCAAGGAGCCGCTGGTCAATAGCCTGGGGGACTTGAAGAAATACATGGGCGCCGATGCGGCCCAGACGCCGTTGACCGAGGACAATCAGCAGTTGCTGGCGATGTTCACGCGCTTTGCGGAAAACCACCCGACGACGGCCTATCTTTCCGTCGCCCGGCCTGACGGCGGCTATGCCAGCTGGCCGAACGACAGCAAACTGGCCAACTACGATCCGCGCGTTCGTCCCTGGTACCAGGCCGCCATGGCCGCTCCAGGAAAGACCACCCGGACCGCGGCCTACTATTGGGCGCCTGACGACACCGTCCTGATCTGCACGGTGCACACCTTGGAAGGGGCGAATGGCCAACCCATTGGCGTGATCGGCCTGGATGTCTCGCTCAAGCAGCTCACCGATCTGGTCAAGCAGATCAAGATCGGTGACAGCGGTTACCTGATGCTGGTCGAGAACAGTGGCAACGTCCTCGTCGATCCGGGCAACGCCGCGCATACCTTCAAGTCCCTGGCCGATCTGGAAGGGGATTATCCGGCGCTGGCAAAAATCAGCAGTGGCTTTACCGAGCTGAATATCAATGGCACGACCTACATGGCCAATGTTTATTCATCGGATGCGCTGGGATGGCGATTCATCGGCTTGATTCAGCGCGATGAGGTCATGAGCGCCACGACGCGTCTCACGTGGTTGATCGTATTGATCACCGCGGTTCTCGTGCTGGTATTCGCCCTGGCCGGGGCGGCATTCGCAGGCATGATCGTACGGCCGATCCGCAGCGTTTCCAGTGGCCTGGAGGGCATCGCCCAGGGCGAGGGCGACCTGACCCGTAGCCTGGATATCCAGGGCAAGGATGAAACCGCGACCCTGGCACGCTGGTTCAACCAGTTCCTGGGCAGCATTCGCCAACTGGTACAGCGCATCATCGGTGCATCCGGAGAACTGCAGAAGGCATCCGATGCCAGCACCCGCGTTGCGCACAACATGAACGATGCCGCTGGCCGGCAGCGTGAGGCGGTCGAGCTGGTTTCCACGGCGTTCAACGAAATGGTCGCGACCGCCAACGAAGTGGCACGCTCGTGCAGCGAAGCGGCGGCATCCGCCGACGCGGGCCATCGCCAGGTGTACAACGGCCAGACCCAGATCGACGAAGCCACCGGCAGCGTCTCGCGACTGAGCGACAACCTGCAACAATCGACCCAGGCCATGCAGGTGCTGGAGCAGGACAGCAAGAACATCAATGCCATCCTCGACACCATCCGCTCGATTGCCGAGCAGACCAACCTGCTGGCGCTCAACGCCGCCATCGAGGCGGCCCGGGCCGGTGACCAGGGCCGTGGCTTCGCGGTGGTTGCCGACGAGGTGCGTGCCTTGGCCAAGCGTACCGCCGACTCGACGGGAGAGATCGACGGGTTGCTGGGTAACCTGGCACGGCGCACCCAGGAAGTGACCCGGCAGATGCAGAGCAGCCTGGAAATGTCGCAGAGCAGTGTCGAGCGTATCCGCCAGGCGCGTGACAGCTTCGAGCAGATCCGTAGCTCGGTGGATAACATTCGTGACCAGAGCACGCAGATCGCCACGGCTGCCGAAGAGCAGCACCAGGTCGCCGAGGACATCAACCGGCATATCGCCCAGATCCATTCCGACGCCTTGCTGGTCGAGGAACTGGCGCAATCGGCGCGCGCCGACTCCCAGCAACTGGAGCACCTGTCTGCCGAGCTGAACGGCCTGGTCGGACGCTTCAGGACCTGATCCAGGGCGGTTGGGCGAGGCTACCCGCATGGCCTTGTCCGAGCCCCCGGCTGGGTTTTTTCGGTTACAATCGGCGCACCGTACCCGGCTGTGAACCGGGAAAGCCCGACCGGGGAACGTTCAGACGAGGTGAGTGAACCGTGGACATTATCGACACTATCAAAGACCAGATCGCCAATAACACCATCCTGCTGTACATGAAAGGCTCGCCGAACGCGCCGCAGTGCGGTTTTTCCGCGCGCGCCTCGCAAGTGGTGATGGCCTGCGGCGAGAAGTTCGCCTACGTCGATATCCTGCAGAACCCGGAAATCCGTGCGAACCTGCCCAAGTACGCCAACTGGCCGACTTTTCCGCAACTATGGGTTGGCGGTGAGCTGGTCGGCGGCAGCGATATCATGACCGAGATGTTCGAGAAGGGTGAACTGCAGACCCTGATCAAGGAAGCCGCGCAAAAAGCCAGCGCGGAATAAGCCCGCTTTCAAGCTGCGCAATGTTTCAGAAAGATCCGATGCCGGTTGCCGGCATCGGATTTTTTATGGCTGGCCATTCGCTCCAGTAAGCGCCGGCCGTACGCGTGCATGGAACAGCTGGAGTATGCGTCGCCGTGCAGTTTGCATGTGTACAGGCCGCATGGATCTTGCAATTTGCAATGTCAAAGCTGCCATGAATTTTCGTATCTATATGATTTTTAATAATAATTTTTTGTAATTGGTTTGGCACGTAGCATGCACCGCTCCTTGGCAGTGAAAGCCACCTGAGCGGGGAGATTCATCATGCAAATCGTCATCCGTGAGCTGTTCCAAGCCTTTCCAAGCCATGAAGTCGCCATCAAGCCGCGTCCCGACGGCAAGCTGTTGTTGACCTTGAGCCAGGGCGGCCAGGCGACGCTGAACAAGGCCATCGAAAGTGATGCGGTGTTTTGCCAGCAGCGTGTGCGTGCGGTGATTCGCGATTTGCTGCGGGATATCAAGCTGGCGTCGGGCGAGGTCTCCATTGCCCACGGCAGCCAGTGGGTGCTCAACGATCTGCCGACGTTCACTGGCGGACCGATCCAGCAGACCGCCTCGAAAACCCTGTTCGCCCGCCGCAAGCTGGATGCCCACAAGGCAGCCGCGCGTCAGTCGGCTGCGGTTTGAGCCACCGGTGCGTCTTCAAGGCGCGTCGGCTGCCTGTTCGTTTTCCTGGCCGAAGCGCCTGAGCGTTTGCAAGAACGCCTGCAGGACAGGTGACTGATCGCCCTTGCGGTAGAGGCAGATCAGTTCAATCGCCGAATCGCCACGACAACTCAGCGGCCGGTAGACCACACCAGGCAGGCGCAGGTTGGTCGCCGCACGCGGCACGATGCTCATACCCAACCCGCCGCCGACCAGCGCGATGCTGGTGGTGACGTCCGTCACTTCGTGGGCGATCACCGGATGGGCGTCGTATCGCGAGAACATTTGCTGAATCTGCACCACCAGGCTGCCACGTACGCCGCGCGGGTAGAGGATCATGGGCTCTGCGAGAATCTCGCCCAGGTCGATGCTGTCGCGCCCGCTCAGCGGATGCTGTTCGCTCAGCGCCAGCATCAGTGGTTCGCGACGCACTTCTTCCTGCTCGATATCCGGTTCGGCCGGGACCAGGCGATTGAAGCCGATGGTCAGGCGCCGTTCACGCAGCGCCTGGATCTGCGCGTCCTTGTCCATGGGATGCAGCGAGACGCCGACTGCCGGATAGGCACTGGTGAAGCGCTTGAGCACCTGTGGGATGAGGTCGAGTATCGATGAGCCGAAAATGCCGATCGCCAGCTTGCCGCGTTGGCCCGACGACAACAGCTTCGATTCCTCGGCGGCGAAGCTGAGGTCGCCAAGAATGCGCTGGGCGTGGTGATAAAAGGATTCCCCGGCGCTGGTCAGCGCGACCCGCTTGGAGTTGCGTTCGAGCAGGACCGCCGAGATGTCATCCTCCAATTGCTGAATCTGCCGGCTCAAGGCCGATTGCGAGATGTACAGGCGTTCGGCCGCCCGGTTGAAGTTCAGTTCTTCCGCGACGGCGATGAAATAGCGTAATTGCCTGATTTCCATGTCCTGGCCCATTGACGTGCAACGATGCGTTTTAGTCATTGTTCGTTGAGTATACGGTATTGGACTGCATCGTTGCCCAGCCCTACCTTGATGCCACGGCTACCGGCGACTCGCCGGATGGTTCTTTTCGGCACTGATGGCAGGCATTTCATGCAATCCACACATTTAGACGAGTTGAGCGACGAGCTGTACCGCGCGCTCAAGGACAACCAGGCAATTTCCCCCCTCACCGAACGCTACCCCGAGCTGACGCTGGAGCAGGCTTATCAACTGCAGTTGCGCGTGCTCGCTCGCCGTCTGGAAAACGGCGAGCGAGTGATCGGCAAGAAGATCGGCGTCACCAGCCGCGCGGTGATGGAGCAATTGAACGTCGAGCAACCCGACTTCGGCCATCTCACTTCGGCGATGCTGCGCGAAGAGGGTGCCTCCATTGCCGTGTCCAGCCTGATCGCGCCCAAGGCGGAGGGGGAGATTGCCTTTCTGCTCAAGCACGACCTGTGCGGGCCGGGACTGACCGTTGCCGACGTAATGCGTGCCACCGAGTACGTCATGCCGTGCTTCGAGATCGTCGACTCGCGCATTCGTGACTGGAAGATCAGCATCCAGGACACCGTCGCCGACAACGCATCCTCCGGGCTCTTCGTGCTGGGGGACGGGGCCATCGACCCGCGCCAGCTCGATCTTGGCCTGGTCGGCATGACCCTGGAACTCAACGGCGAGGTCGTCGGCACCGGTGCCGGGGCGGCGGCGCTCGGTCATCCGGCCAATGCCGTGGCCTGGCTGGCCAATACGCTCGGACGCCTGGGCATGTCCCTCAATGCCGGCGAGGTGATTCTGTCCGGCGCGCTGTCCGCCATGGTGCCGGTCAAGGCCGGTGACAACCTGCGCATGAGTCTTGGCGGCATCGGTTCCGCCAGCGTGCGCTTCATCTGAACGGAGTGTGACGACATGGCGCTGAACGCGACCACCATCAATGAACTGGCCCTGCACCTCGACAGCGCGGAGCGGCAGGCGCACGCCGTTCACAAGATCACCGACGATTTTCCCGAGATGGATTGGGCCGATGCCTATGCCATCCAGGACGCCATCCGCGAGCTCCAGCGGCAGCGTGGCGTGCGCATCGCCGGCCTGAAAATGGGCCTGACCTCCAGCGCCAAGATGCGCCAGATGGGCGTGGTCGAACCGATCCACGGTTTCATCACCGATTACGGCGCGGTGGCGGATGGCGGCGAGATCGACACCGGCACGTTGATTCATCCCAAGGTCGAGGCGGAGATCGCCTTCGTCACCAACCGCCCGCTGCGGGGGCCGGGTTGCCACATCGGCGAAGTCCTGGCGGCGACCGAGTTCGTCTTGCCGGCGGTGGAGATCATCGACTCACGCTATGAGGATTTCCGCTTCGACCTCAAGAGCGTGATCGCCGACAACACCTCGTCTGCGCGCTATGTGCTCGGTGGGCGCACGTTGCGTCCGCAAGGGCTGGACCTGCGCAATCTCGGCGTGGTCATGGCGCGCAATGGCCGCGTGGTGGCCACCGCCAGTGCCGCCGCCGTTCTCGGCCATCCCGCGCAGAGCGTGGCGATGCTGGCCAACATGTTGGGAGCCCGCGACCGCGATATTCCCGCCGGCACCCTGATCCTCACTGGCGGGGTGACCGAGGCCATCGCCGTCGAGGTGGGCGACAACATCAACGTACGCTTCCAGCACCTGGGCAGCGTCTCCATGCGTTTCGTCTGAACGGAGCCTGTCATGCCAATCATTCAAGTGCACCTGATCGCCGGGCGCAGCGAAGAACAGAAGGCCCATTTCATCGAAGCCATCAGCCGGGCCGCGGTGGATACGCTGGATGCGCCCATCGAGTCGATCCGGGTAATCATCAACGAGGTGCCCAGCACCGATTTCGGCATCGCCGGGCAAACCGCCAAGCAACGTGGGCGCTGAGCCCACATCGCTTCACCTGGATCAACAAGCACAATTACAGGAGATCCCATGACCTCGACACGTTCACGCTGCAAGGTCGCGATCATCGGCTCGGGCAATATCGGCACCGACCTGATGATCAAGGTGCTGCGCCATGGCCAGCATCTGGAAATGGCGGCGCTGGTCGGCATCGACCCCGCTTCGGATGGCCTGGCCCGTGCCCGGCGGCTCGGGGTGGCGACCACCGCGGGCGGCCTGGAAGGCCTGCTGGGGCTGCCGGGCTTCGATGAAATCGGCATCGTCTTCGATGCCACCTCGGCGCAGGCCCACGGGCGTCACAACGAGGCCTTGCAAGCCCATGGCGTCAAGGTCATCGACCTGACGCCGGCGGCCATCGGCCCCTATGTGATCCCGGCGATCAACCTCGACGATGAATGGCAGGCAGCGAACATCAACATGGTCACCTGCGGTGGCCAGGCGACCATTCCTATCGTCAAGGCGATCTCCCAGGTCACGACGGTGCATTACGCGGAAATCGTCGCGGCCATCTCCAGCCGTTCGGCGGGGCCTGGCACCCGGGCGAATATCGACGAATTCACCGAAACCACCAGCCGTGCCATCGAACGGCTCGGCGGCGCGCAGCGGGGCAAGGCGATCATCATCCTCAACCCGGCCGAGCCGCCACCGATCATGCGTGACAGTGTGTTCGTGCTGTGCGAGCCGGCCGGGCACCAGGCCATCGCGGCCAGTATCGAGACGATGGTCGCCAGGGTGCGCGACTACGTGCCGGGTTATCGACTCAAGCAGCAGGTGCAGTTCGAGGCCATCGACACGCCGATCAACGTGCCGGGGCTCGGCCTGCGCCAGGGCTTGAAGGTCTCGGTGTTCCTCGAAGTCGAAGGCGCCGCGCACTACTTGCCGGCCTATGCGGGCAACCTGGACATCATGACGTCCGCCGCGCTGGCCTGTGCCGAGCGTATTGCCGGCGCAAGGGCATAAGGCCATGGCGCCGCGCCGCTTGTCGATTCGCGAGCGAGTCAGTGGCGCTCGCTTCGAGCTGGATGAGGGCGTTTCGTTGCAGCAGGCCATGGAGCGCTCCTGCTGCCAGGCCATCGCCGTGGGCTGCCGTAACGGCGGCTGCGGGGTGTGCAAGGTCAGGGTGCTCGCGGGGGATTTCGCCTGTGGCGCCATGAGTCGGCGCCAGGTCACGGCGCAGGAGTGCGAGCAGGGATTCGCCCTGGCCTGCCGTCTTTATCCACTAACCGACTTGGAGGTCGAGCGCATCCTCGAACCCGTTGCAAGGCAACCCTGAGTCAGCCGCTGACCCAGCCAGAACAACTACAACAAACAGGTGATGACATGAGAAAAGGTGTTCTACGTCCCGGCCACGTCCAGATCCGTGTGATGAACATGCAGCAGGCGCTCCGGCATTATGTCGAGCTGGTTGGCCTGATCCAGACCCATCAGGACAGCCAGGGGCGCGTCTATCTCAAGGGCTGGACCGAGACCGACCGGTTCTCGGTGATCCTGGCCGAGGCCGAGGTGCCGGGCATGGATTTCACCGGCTTCAAGGTGCGCGACGAGCAGACACTGGTTGCACTGACCCAGGATCTACAGGCCTTTGGCTGCCAGGTGGAGCAGATCCCCGCCGGGGAGCTGGATTTCTGCGGGCGGCGCGTGCGTTTCCTGTGCCCGACCGGGCATTGGATCGAACTGTATGCCGACAAGCAGTACACCGGCCGCTGGGGCGTCGGCGAAATCAACCCGGAGGCCTGGCCGCGAGGCTTGCGTGGCATGCGTGCGCACGCTTTCGACCATTGCCAATTGCATGGCAGCGAGCTGGCGCTGAACCGCGAGCTGTTCGTCGATGTGCTGGGCTTCCACGTCACCGAGCAGGTGCTCGATGGCAACGGCGAGAGCGTGGCCGACTGGCTGTCGCTGTCGATCAAGGCCCATGACGTGGCCTTCGTCGGCGATGGCAACGTCGGGGCGTTCCATCATGCCGCGTTCTACCTGGACACCTGGGAGTCCCTGCTCAGGGCTGGCGACCTGCTGTCGATGACCGACACCTCGCTGGACGTCGGCCCGACCCGGCATGGCATCACCCACGGGCAGAGCATGTATTTCTTCGATCCGTCCGGTAACCGCAACGAGGTGTTCGCCGGTGGCGATGTCCATTATCCGGACCAGAAACCGGTGATCTGGCAGGAGAAGGACATCGGCAAGGCGATCTTCTATCACAGCCGGGTGCTCAACGAGCGCTTCCTCACGGTGATGACCTGATAACCAGGGGGACTCCAATGAGCAAGAAACTCTACATATCCGACGTCACCCTGCGTGACGGCAGCCATGCCATCCGCCACCAGTACACCCTGGAGCAGGCGCGGGCCATCGCCACGGCGCTCGACCGTGCCGGCGTCGCCAGCATCGAGGTGGCCCACGGCGACGGCCTGCAGGGCTCGTCGTTCAACTATGGCTTCGGCCGCCACTCCGACCTGGAATACATCGAGGCGGTGGCCGACAGCATTTCCCAGGCGCGCATCGCCACCTTGCTGCTGCCCGGCATCGGCACCGTGCATGACCTCAAGGATGCCTACCAGGCCGGTGCCAGCGTGGTGCGGGTGGCAACCCATTGCACCGAGGCGGACGTGTCGCGCCAGCACCTCGAATACGCCCGTACGCTGGGCATGGACGCCGTCGGTTTCCTGATGATGAGCCATATGCAGACGCCAGCGGGGCTGGCCGAGCAGGCCCGGTTGATGGAGAGCTACGGCGCGACCTGCATCTACATGGCCGACTCGGGCGGGGCGATGAACATGCGGGACGTGCGCGAGCGCATGCGTGCCCTGAAGGATGCGCTGGACGCGTCCACCGAAGTCGGCATGCATGCCCACCATAACCTCAGCCTCGGCGTGGCCAACTCCATCGTCGCGGTGGAGGAGGGCTGTGATCGTATCGATGCCAGCCTCGCCGGCATGGGCGCCGGCGCGGGCAACGCGCCGCTGGAGGTGTTCATCGCCGCCGCCGACAAGCTGGGCTGGAACCATGGCACCGACCTGTATGCGCTGATGGATGCCGCCGATGACCTGGTGCGACCGCTGCAGGACCGGCCGGTGCGGGTCGACCGGGAAACCCTCGGCCTGGGTTATGCCGGGGTCTATTCGAGCTTCCTGCGGCACGCCGAGATCGCCGCCGAGCGCTACGGCCTGAAGACCCTCGACATCCTCGTCGAGCTGGGGCGACGGCGAATGATCGGCGGTCAGGAGGACATGATCGTCGATGTCGCACTGGACTTGCTGGGAACGCCTGCCTGACGTCACTGCACGAGGGATTCGAACATGCATAACAAGAACAATAGCGATGTGCTCCTGCAGCAACCCGCTCAACGCCTCTCGCTGGGGAACCAGCCGTTTCTCGGCGGCGTCGGGCTGGGCTGTGTGATCGTGCTGTCGCTGGCGCTGATCGGTTGTTTCAGCGGCGCATTCTTCGCCACCTGGGTAACTTTCTTCGTGGTCTGCTGCGTACCTGTGCAGATCGTCCTGGCGATGCTCTGGCGCGGCCAGTATCCGGGCTGGCTCAAGCAACTGGCGCAGCCATGGCGCGGGCTGGCCCTGGTGGCCATGAGCCTGGCGGGCGGTGCCCTGATCGCCAGCCTGGTGTTCTTCACCCAGGCCCGGGAAGTCGGGCCGCCCACGCCTTTCACCCTGATGTACGTGATCTTCTGCGTGCTGCTGAGCTTCTGGCTGGTGATCATCTGGGAGTGCTGGCCGTTGTCCAGGCTGCTGCGCCACCCGCTGGCGCTGGGGCTGGCGACGCTGCTGGTCGCCTATCTGCTTGGCTACCGGCTGTTTGCCTGGCTGTTCGACTTTTCGGCGATGGCCGGCGCGCCGTTCTACCGTGCCGAGCTCGACCCGCAAGGGTTGGCCCCGGCGTTCGAGATACTGGCCTTCGCGGTGACCACCGTGGGGGTGACCTTTGCCTGTGTGCTGCTCGGTTTCTGGCCGCTCGGCTCTCGGCTGCAAGGCCTCCAGCCATGGGCCGGGTTGGCGCGCAGCGCGCTGGTCCTGGGGCTCAGCGCCGCGCTGTACCTGGGCGCCACCCGGTTACTGGGGATCGCGGCGGTGCCGTTCATGGTGCATGGCGCGATTGCCCTGCTGTTTGGTTGCCTGGTGCCGCTGCTGGCCTTCGAGGGCGAGCTGTTCGGTAGGCTCGCGCAGCCTTTGCGCGGCCTGCTGCAACTGCTGGTCGCGCTGCTCGCGGGGGCTGTGCTGCCCCGCCTGTACTGGGTCGCCGGGCCCTGGCTCAGTGGCCCGATGAGCGCGGGCGCGGTGGACTACGCCCATGAATTCTGGCTGGCCTCGGCACTGCTGGCGATGACCTTCCCTGTGCTGGTTGCATTCAGCCAGTTCTTCGATTTCTGGCCATTGCGCCGCCGCTGACCCTTTTCCATTGCTTTCCAGGTACCCGGCCATGAGGCCCGGTGCATGGCGTTCGCTCGTCTCGACAAAGGAGTCCGTAGATGCACAAGAACAACAAGCACGCACTGCTCGTCATTCCCTTGCTGCTGGGAGTGGTATCGCCTGGCATGGCCAGTGAGGGCGGCGGCTCGTCCTACCCGATGGGGGCGGAGAACTACATGTCCGGGGCATTGCCGCCGCCGGGCTGGTATGCCCAAGTGTACGCGCAGCACTATGCGGCCGACGACCTCAAGGGCAACGATGGGCACGCCCTCGACCTGGATTTTCGCCTGCGCGCCACTGTCGTCGCGCCACGCCTGGTATGGGTGAGCGAGAGCAAGGTGCTGGGGGGCGACCTGGCATTCCAGGCCATCGCCCCGCTGGTCGACCTCAGTGTCAGCGTCAATGGCGATCGCGAGCGGCGCCGGGGCCTGGGCGACGTGATTTTCGGTCCGGCCCTGGGCTACCACTACAACGAGCGTTTTCATGCGGTCTATGCCCTGGACATCATCGCCCCGACCGGCAGTTACGAGCGTGATCGGCAGGCCAACATCGGCCGAAACCATTGGGCGTTCGAACCGGTCGCCGCATTCAGCTACGTCGACCCGGATGGCCTCAATCTCGATCTCAAGCTGATGTACGACTTCAACCTGCGCAACCCGTCCACCGACTACCGTTCCGGGCAGGAAGCCCATGCCGACTATGCCGTCGGCTGGGGGCTGGGCAATGGCTGGGTGATCGGCGTGGGCGGCTACCTGTATCGCCAGGTCAGCGCTGACCGGCAATCCGGCGAGCGGGTGGCGGACAGCAAGGGCAGGGCATTGGCCATCGGCCCGTCGATCAAGTACAGCAGCGCGGCTGGCTGGTTCGTGACCGGCAAGTGGCAACAGGAAAGCGGCGTGCGCAACCGTCCGCAAGGCGATGCCTACTGGCTGAAATTGACCGTACCGCTGTAAGAACCTGTTCACGATCTTTTCGAGCCCGTCTAAATGGCTGCATTAAGGCAATTGTGAATACACGTCGCAGCCGGTTGGGAGCCTTCGTCATTCCCGCGAAGGCGGGACAGCGGCTCCATCGCTGAACAGCGCTTGCGCTGGCCCGCAGGGGAATAAACCAGAAGACTCAAAGCATCTGGGCTCCCGCCTTCGCGGGAGTGACGGTCAAACACACCGCGTAGGAACGGTTATCGCACGAATGTCCAGCCCTCGACCGCTTCAATAACGCTGACGCCTGAGATCGTGAACAGGTTCTAAGGCTTGCGGGCGATCAGTGTGGCTCGTACTGGCGCTGGCAAGCCTTCGAGGGTGCGACTGTGATCGGCCGGATCGAGAAAGTCGGGCAGCGACTGGAAGCGCATCCAGTCGGTGGCGCGCTGCTCCTCGACACGGGTGGTCGAGACGTCGACGCAACGCACGTCGAGGAACCCGGCGCGGCGCAGCCACAGTTCCAGTGCCGGCACCGAGGGCAGGAACCAGACATTGCGCATCTGCGCATAGCGATCCTCCGGCACCAGTACCTGTTGCGCATCGCCTTCGACGACCAGGGTTTCCAGCACCAGCTCACCGCCACGGCGCAGGCAGTCCTTGAGTTCCAGCAGATGATCGATGGGCGATCGCCGGTGATAGAGCACGCCCATGGAGAACACGCTGTCGAAGCCTTCCAGGCGCGGCGGCAATTCTTCCAGCGCCAGTGGCAGGTGCCAGGCCGGCAGGTCGGGCAGGTAGCGCTTGATGGCGAGGAACTGATTGAAGAACAGCCAGTTCGGATCGATGCCGATCACGCTGGAGGCACCGGCACCGAGCATGCGCCACATGTAGTAGCCGTTGCCGCAGCCGACATCCAGTACCCGTCGCCCTTGCAGGTCGATATGGGGCGAAACCCGCTCCCACTTCCAATCCGAGCGCCATTCGCTGTCGACATGCACGCCGAACAGGTCGAACGGCCCTTTGCGCCAGGGAATCAACCCTTGCAGGGCGCTGCGCAGTTCGTCGCGGGAGGCCTCGTCACAAGGGCCGTCCAGGCGCAGGCCGTGTTTCAGCGAGCGGAGCTGCGCGACCAGCGGCGGCAAGTCGAGCACGGCAGCGTACCAGCGTTGCAGGTCACCGTGGCCGACGGCCAGCTTGGCATCGAGATGACCGGGCAGATCGGCGGCCCAGTCTTGCAGTGGGGTGCCCGCCAGGGTTTGCTGGAGGGCGTCGAGGTCGAGTTGGTGAATCATGGCAGGGCGATCAATGAGGCGAAGTTGATGCATTGGAACCACGGCAGCACCTGGCTGAAACCGGCGGCGTGCAGGCGTTCGCGATGCTGCTCGAAGCTGTCGGGCTTCATCACGTTCTCGATGGCGCTGCGCTTCTGGGCGATTTCCAGTTCGCTGTAGCCGTTGGCTCGCTTGAAGGCGATGTGCAGATCGGTGAGCAGGGCCTGCTGCGAGTCGTCCTCGAAGCGCAGCTTTTCCGAGAGGATCAGTGCGCCACCCGGCAGCAAGGCCTGGCGGATGCGCTGGAGCAGGCCGAGGCGCTCCTGGGGCGGGATGAACTGCAGGGTGAAGTTCATGGCCACCAGCGAGGCCGGCTGAAATGCCAGATTGAGGATGTCGCCTTCGAGCACCTCGACCGGCAACAGCTCCTGGAACATTGAGTCCTGGGCGTGCAGGTATTCGCGGCAGCGCTCGACCATCGCGGTGGAGTTATCCATCGCGATCACCCGGCAACCATCCGCCTTCACATGGCGACGCAGGGACTGGGTCACCGCACCGAGCGAGCAGCCCAGGTCATACAGCGCCGAGTTGGCCTGGGCGAACTCGGCCGCCAGCACGCCGATGTTCTCGACGATGGTCGGGTAGCCTGGCACTGAACGCTTGATCATGTCCGGGAAGACCCGCACCACGTCCTCGTTGAAGACGAAATCCCTGATCTGTGGCTGCGGTTGGGAGAAAAGACGGTCGGGTTGGTCGGTCACGGCGGTTCCGGCGAGGGTAAAAAGGCCGGCATTTTATCCAAGTGGGGCCCGCGACCCAACCACCGTTGCGCCGACCGACATCCCGGGATGTCGAGACTTCAGCGTGGCACGTGGCCAGACTTGAGCCTTACGGGCGGCACGCCGGCCCTGTAAGGGTTAAGCTATGGTCGTCAAATCAATGGAGTGTGAAGACAAGATGAGAGCCGCAGCCAGACTCAGGGCCGGTTTCATGCTGGCGATCCTGATGCTCGTACTCAATGTGCTTTTGCCATTGGTCAGTACCTTGTGGATCTCGCAGAACCGCAAGGAATACGACCGGCAGCAGCACTTGAACGCGGAAATCTCTCTGCTCCTGTCTGCCCTCAAGGACGGTGAGACCGGCCAGCGTGGTTTTGCCATCACCGGGCGCGACGATTTCCTCTCGCCCCTGTATGCCGGTTATGCCGATGTCGACCGCCTGACGCGCCAGCTCAACAGCGAACTGGTCAACGACCCCGAGCTGGGGGGGCGGATGCAGGAGATGGAGGCGCGCATCGCCGAGCAGCGCACGTATTTCTCTCTGGTCATCGACACGCGGAGAGCGTCCGGTCTGCAGGCGACCAGCGAACTGATCAACCAGGGCAATGGCAAGCGCCTGATGGAAGGCCTGCGTGACCATGTTGCGGAAAGCCTCAGCGTTCAGCAGAGGCGCATTGTCGCACTGGAGTTGCAGGAGCAGTGGCGCGAGCGGATCAGCCTGGCCGGCCTGATGCTGATAGGCGTGCTCGACCTGGTCGTGATCGGCATGCTGTTCCATTTCACCTTTCATACGCTGCGCGAGTCGCGCAAGGTGCGCAACGAGCACATCAGCCTCAGCGGAAAACTTTCCGAAGGCGTGCAGCGCCTGGAGCAGCGCAACCTCGAAGTGTCGCTGCTCAGTCGCATGGCGGGCGCATTGCATTCCGTCACTCAGTTCGACGAGTGCTACACCATCATCAATCGTTTCGCCAAACAGCTGTTCCCTCACAACAGTGGTTGCCTGGCGCTTTATCATCCGTCGCGGGACATTCTCGAAGGCGCCATCAGTTGGGGCGACTGGCCCAAGGAGCTGCAGTTCTTCGAGCCGAACGCCTGCTGGGCCATCCGCCGTGGGCAGAGCCATGCGGTGCTGGATCCGGACAAGGACCTGATCTGCCCGCACTTGCATGACACCTCGGTGATCAGCCACGGCTACGTCTGCGTGCCGCTGATGGCCCAGGGCGAGCCGCTGGGCGTGCTGACCCTGGATCACAGCGTACTGGTCGATCTGGAGTTGGCCGAGGCGTTCGCCGAGCAGGTGTCCCTCGGCGTGGCCAACCTGTCGCTACGCGACAGCCTGCGCCAGCAGTCGCTGATGGACGCGTTGACCGGCCTGCACAATCGGCGTTTCCTCGACGAGACCTTGCGCCGTGAACTGCTGCGTGCCTCACGTAACCAGTTCAGCGTGGCGGTGGTGCTGCTGGACGTGGATCACTTCAAGCGTTTCAACGACACCTTCGGCCATGAGGCGGGCGACCTGATCCTGCGTCACCTGGCGCTGGAAATGAAACGCAACGTGCGCGGCAGCGATCTGGCGTGCCGCTACGGGGGGGAGGAGTTCGCCCTGGTCCTGCCGGAAATCAGCATGCAGGACGCCATCGAACGTTGCGAGCACCTGCGCCTGGCCGTCAGTCGCCTGCAGGTGCGCTATGGCGGCCAGCCACTCGGCCCGATCACCATTTCCCTGGGCCTGGCCTGGTTCCCGCGTGACGGCACAGAGGCCGAGGCCCTGTTGCATAACGCCGATCTGGCGCTCTACCGGGCGAAGAACGAGGGGCGCAACCGCCTGTGCGTATTCCAGGCGGAAATCGAGGCGGGCGCGGTCAACGGGCGGTGATGCCGCAATCGATGGTCTTTTCCGGCGCCAGGTCGGCTTCCCAGGGGCGCTGATAGGTCATCAGCAGGCGACCCTCGCCAGCTTGCTTGACCTGGTAGCGCCAGCTCGACTGGCCCGCGCCGCCAACCAGGCCGGCATCCTCGGGAGCGCTGTAGACCTCGGGGCCGAGGCTGCGCAGGACGCTCGGCGCCGCTTCGGTGACTTTCCAGCGCAGCCCCGTGGTCGGGTTGCTGGGCAGGGTGACGGTCAGGGTCTGGCCGGTGTAGACCTTCACCGGGCAGTCGCTCAGGTCGTCATCCAGCAGGGTGACGCTGGGCGGATGCTGGGCGCAGGCACCCAGCAGAACGAAGGCACAGGGCAACAGCAGGCGGGTCATGTAGCGCTCCTTGGGCGGCGGGTCGCGCCCAGCATAGCCCGTCGCGCCGAGTTCAGTCGAACAGCACCTTGGCCACGTCGCCGAAGCGCTTGGCGAAATGCACGGTGATGCCTTCCTTGAGGTAGTCGGGCAGTTCGGCGAAATCGCCACGGTTGGCTTCCGGCAGGATCAGCTCATGGAGCTTCTGCCGCCGGGCCGCGATGACTTTTTCCCGTACCCCGCCGATTGGCATGACTTGGCCGGTCAACGACAGCTCGCCGGTCATGGCCACGCCTTTCTTCGGGGCCTGGTCGCGCGCCAGGGAAAGCAAGGCGCTGGCCATGGTGATGCCGGCGCTGGGACCATCCTTGGGCGTGGCGCCATCCGGTACATGCAGGTGGACGAAGGCCTGGTCGAAGAAGGTCGGATCGCCCTTGAAGGTCTTCAGGTTGGAGCTGATGTAGCTGTAGGCGATCTCCGCCGATTCTTTCATCACGTCGCCAAGCTGGCCGGTGAGCTTGAAGCCGCGGTTGAGGGTATGGATACGTGTCGCTTCGATCGGCAAGGTCGCGCCGCCCATGCTGGTCCAGGCCAGGCCGGTGATGATGCCGGTGCCGGATAGCAGGCGCTCGGTGCGAAAATGCGGCATGCCCAGGTAGCCGTCCAGGTCCTTGGGGCCGATCTTGATCTTGCTGTCGGGGGTTTCCAGCAACGTGACCACGGCCTTGCGCACCAGCTTGCCCAACTGCTTCTCCAACTGCCGCACGCCCGCCTCGCGGGCATAGCCTTCGATGACCAGGCGCAGCGCGGCGTCGTTGATCGACAGCCGGTTCTTCGGCACCCCGGCGCGCTCCAACTGGCGCGGCCACAGGTGACGTTTGGCGATGGCCAGTTTCTCTTCGGCGATGTAGCCGGAGAGACGAATCACCTCCATGCGGTCGAGCAACGGGCCGGGGATCGAGTCCAGGGTGTTGGCGGTGCAGACGAACAGCACCTTGGACAGGTCCAGGCGCAGGTCCAGGTAGTGATCGAGGAATTCGACGTTCTGCTCCGGGTCGAGCGTCTCCAGCAGCGCCGAGGCCGGATCGCCCTGGTAGCTGGCGCCCATCTTGTCGATCTCGTCGAGCATGATCACCGGGTTCATCACCTCGACTTCCTTCAACGCCTGCACCAGCTTGCCAGGCATGGCGCCGATGTAGGTGCGCCGATGGCCCTTGATCTCCGCCTCGTCGCGCATGCCGCCGACGCTGAAGCGGTAGAACGGCCGCCCCAGGGACTCGGCGATGGATTTGCCGATGCTGGTCTTGCCCACGCCCGGCGGACCGACCAGGAGGACGATGGAGCCGGCGATCTCGCCTTTGAAGGCGCCCACGGCGAGGAATTCGAGGATGCGGTTCTTCACGTCGTCGAGGCCGGCGTGCTGGGTGTCGAGCACCTGGCGGGCGTGCTTGAGGTCCAGTTTGTCGCTGCCCAATACGCCCCAGGGTACGCTGGTGGCCCAGTCCAGGTAATTGCGGGTGACCGCGTATTCCGGCGAGCCGGATTCGAGGATGGCCAGCTTGGTCAGTTCTTCGTCGATACGCTTCTGCGCCTGGGCCGGTAGCGTGCGACCTTGCAGGCGGGCGCGGAACTCGTCGGCGTCGGCGCTCTTGTCATCCTTGGTGATGCCCAGCTCCTGCTGGATGATTTTCAACTGTTCCTTGAGGAAGAATTCGCGCTGGTGCTCGCCGATCTTGCGATTGACCTCTTCGGACAGCTCGTTCTGCAGGCGCGCGACTTCCACTTCCTTGCGCAGCAGCGGCAGGACTTTCTCCATGCGCTGCAGGATCGGCACGGTATCCAGGACCTCCTGCAGATCCCTGGCCGAGGCCGTGGTGAGGGCGGCGGCGAAGTCGGTCAGCGGCGAAGGCTGGTTGGGACTGAAACGGTTCAGGTAGTTCTTCAACTCCTCGCTGTACAGCGGGTTGAGCGGCAGCAGTTCTTTGATCGCGTTGATCAGCGCCATGCCGTAGGCCTTGACCTCGTCACGGGTGTCTTCGGCATTCTTCGGGTAATCGACCTCGGCCAGGTAGGGTGGGCGATGGCGCTTGAGCCAGCCGCGCACCTTGACGCGCGTCAGGCCCTGGGCGACGAACTGCAGCTTGCCGTCGGCGCGGCTGGCGTGGTGGACGCGCACCAGGGTGCCGTGCTGGGGCAGGCTCTCGGTGTCGAAGTGGCGCGGGTCGCTGACCGGCTGGTCGACGTAGAACAGCGCCAGGCTGTGATGCCCGGTATTGGCCACCAGCTCCAGGGTTTCTGCCCAATGCTCTTCATCGACGATCACCGGCAGCACCTGCGCCGGGAAGAACGGACGATTGTGGATCGGGATCACATACAGCTTGTCCGGCAGTGCCTGGTCGGGCAGGGCGAGGCTGGTTGCGGCCTGCGCTTCGATGAATTCGGCAGAGTTTTCTTCGCTCATGGGGCACCTTGGCTCGATTACTGTTCCTTTTAATGGGATGCCGTGGAGCGCTTTTCAATCCTCGGATTTTTTTGTGGCTCGCCATCCTTGGCCGCCACCCTTCGGGCCATCGCGAGCGACGTCAAAAATTGCTCCCGGCAATTTTTTGCCGGGCAGGCTGCCAACCCATGCCGATTGCAGTAGAGTGCGCAAAACCTGATCAGTGCCCACTCATGCTCAATGCCCGCCTGCTGTGCCTGGATACCCAAAGCCACGAACACGCCCACGATCATCATCAACTGGTGATGTCGCTGTCCGGGCGGGCCGAGTTCGAGGTTGGCGGCAGCGGTGGCGAGGTCTGTCGCATGCGTGCGTGCCTGGTGCCGGGCGATGCCGATCACCAGTTCGCCGGGGTTGGCGACAACCGCATGCTGATCCTCGACCTCGACGAGCAGGACACGCCGCCCGAGGACCTGGACCTGCTGGCGCAGATGTTCGAGATGCCGCGCTATCCGACCCTGGATGCGGATTTCCAGAACCTGCTGAGCTATGCCGGTGCCGAACTGGCTCGCTATGGCAGCGATCCGCATTTGGCCAGGGCCCTGGGCGGCGTGTTGTTGCGTGCGCTGCACCTGCGCCTGTTCGGCGAGCGGGTAGCGGTCGGCGGCAGCCTCAACCTGGAACGCCTGGACGGCTATATCGCCGAGAACCTGGCCCGGCGCATCACCGTAGTCGAACTGGCCCAGGTTTCCTGCCTCAGCCCGAGCCATTTTCATGCCCAGTTCAAGGATGCCATCGGCCTGACACCGCACCAGTACCTGCTCAAGGCACGCCTCGACCGTGCCTCGCGCCTGTTGCGCGAGACGCCGCTGGCGCTGGTGCGCATCGCCGAAGAGTGTGGTTTCTCCAGCCAGAGCGCATTGACCACGGCGATGCGTCGTTATCTTGGGTTGACGCCCAAGCGCTTGCGCAAGGCATAGCCAGGGGCTGTTGCCTCGAAGCTGCCTGTGCGAAATGTTGGCAAGGATATTCTCCAATATTGCCAACACCCCCTAGTCACCTTTCGCCACCGGTCGCTGCTCGTCGGTGATCCACTCGCTCCATGAGCCGGCGTACAGCGGCGTCAATGGGTAGCCGGCCAGGCTCAGGGCGAACAGGTTGTGGCAGGCGGTGACGCCAGAGCCGCAATAGGCCACCAGGGCTTCTCGCGGACGTTCGCCGCGCAGCGTGTCGAAGCGCTGGCGCAGTGTCCCGGCTGGCAGGAAGCGGCCATCAGGACCCAGGTTGTCGGTGAATACCGCGCATTGCGCCCCGGGGATATGGCCGGCGACCGGGTCGAGCGGTTCGACGTCGCCGCGAAAGCGCGGCAATGCACGGGCATCGAGCAGGGTCAGGTCCGGATCGCCGAGCAGCAGGTGCAATTGCTCGGCATTGATCAGCAGCTCGTTGTCGGGCTTGCCGTCGAATTGTCCCGGTGCCGATTGCGGCGTTGCCGTTGTCAGTGGCAGGTCGGCTTCCTTCCAGGCCTTCAGTCCGCCATCGAGGAGGAATACGCCGTCGCGCTTGCCCAGCCAGGCCAGCAGCCACCAGGCGCGGGCGGCGAAGGCGCCGGGACCGTCGTCGTAGAGCACGACGGTCGAGTCATCATTGATTCCCCACCCGCGCGCGGCGCTGATGAATGCCTCTACCGAGGGCAGCGGGTGGCGCCCGCTGAAACCTTTGCGTAGCGGACCTGACAGGTGTTTTTCCAGGTCGGCGAAGTGCGCGCCAGGGATATGCCCGGCGGCATGGCTGCGTGCGCCGTACTCGGGATCTTCCAGGGCGAAGCGGCAGTCGAGGATGATCAGCTCGGGGTCGTCGAGGCGACCGCCGAGCTGCTCGGCCGTCAGCAATTGGGCGATTGGCATGGGAACTCCTGTATCGAAACTGTAATTTTGGCCATCATAAGAGCGGCTTGAAAAAAGGATAAGCACTCTACGCGACCGTGCGCGACGAGTGTCATCGAGGAGATTTCATGTTCAATCTGCACCCCGCCGGGCGAGGCGCCAACGTCATCCAGCGCGCCGGCGTGATCCTGGGCACCGCTTTGGTGACCTTTCATTTCTGTTCCCTGATCATCCTGAGAGCGACCTTTCGTCAACTGCGCCGCGAGCATATCGACAGTTACACCCGGCGCTGGTCGAAGCAACTGCTGCGTCTGCCGAGGGTCAGCCTGAGCATCCACGGCGCGCCATTGCCGGATTTCAACGACGGTCGTCGATATCTGCTGCTCAGTACCCATTCCAGCCATTACGACATTCCGGCAACCTTCGTTTCGATTCCTGGCTCGGTGCGCATGCTGGCCAAGAGCGAGCTGTTCCGCATCCCGCTATTCGGGCCCGCGATTCGTGCCGGCGAATTCCCTTCCATCGATCGACGCAATGCCTCGCAGGCACGCCGCGACCTGGAGCGGGCCAGGCAAATGATGGAGAGCGGTATCGTGCTCTGGGCCGCCCCGGAGGGGACGCGTTCCCAGGATGGGCAATTGTTGCCGTTCAAGAAGGGCTGCTTTCACCTGGCGCTCAATACCAACGCGATCATCGTGCCGATTGCCTTTCGCGGTATCCATCGGCTGCAGCCGGCCCGCACCTGGCAGCTCAACCCCGGCCAGGCCGTGCAGTTGCATGTGGGCGAGCCTATCGATAGCAGCGCCTATGACGTCGAGCGCCTGGCCGAGCTGATGACCGATACCCGCCTGAGCATGCTGGCGCTATTGGGCGAAGAGAACGAGCTTGCGCCGTTGCTCGAGCCGATTCCCAGCGAAGCGGTGTGAGCGCGTCCCGTATATACTGCGCGGCATTGTCATAGGAGGGCCGCGTGGCCATCGATATTCAGTGGATCACCGACGACGCCAGCCTGGCGCGTCATTGTGCGCAGTGGCAGCGCTTGCCATTCGTCGCCCTCGACACCGAGTTCATGCGGGTCGACACCTTCTATCCGATCGCCGGGCTGCTGCAGGTCGGCGACGGCCAGACCGCCTATCTGATCGATCCGCTGCGGATCGATGACTGGAAACCGTTCGCCGCGCTGCTCGAAGACACCGGGGTGACCAAGGTTCTGCACGCGTGCAGCGAAGACCTGGAGGTATTCCTGCGCCTGACCGGCAGCCTGCCGTTGCCGCTGTTCGATACTCAGTTGGCCGCCGGTTACCTGAACATCGGCTTTTCCATGGGTTATTCGCGCTTGGTACAGGAGGTGCTGAACCTCGAGTTGCCCAAGGGCGAAACCCGCTCCGACTGGCTGCAGCGACCGCTGTCGGACACCCAGATCAGCTATGCCGCCGAGGATGCCCAGCACCTGGCCGAGCTGTATTGCGCGCTGCTGCCGAGGCTTGCGGCGGAAAAGCTGGCCTGGGTTCTCGAGGATGGCGCCGAACTGGTGATCAACCAACGCCGCGAAGTGGACCCGGACGAGGCCTACCGCGAAGCCAAGCTGGGCTGGAAGCTTTCGCGCCAGCAATTGTCCGTGCTGCGTGCGTTGTATGCCTGGCGCGAACGTCAGGCGCGCGCGCGCGACCAGCCGCGCAACCGGGTGATCCGCGAGCATTGCCTGTGGCCGATGGCGCGTTTCCAGCCGGATAACAACGTGGCCCTGGCACGCATCGAGGACATGCATCCAAAGACCGTGCGCCAGGACGGCGAGACTTTGCTGACGATCATTCGCGAGGCTGGCCAGTTGCCGCCGGAGGCCTGGCCTGAGCCGTTGCCGGCGCCATTGCCGCTGGAGGCCGCGGCGTTGCTCAAGACCCTGCGTGCCGTCGGTCAGCGCGAGGGCGAACGCCTGCACATCGCCCCGGAACTGATGCTGAAGAAGAAACCCCTGGAGGCGCTGTTGCGCTCCGGTTATCCCGACGGGCCCTGGCAACTGCCAGACAGCCTACGTGGATGGCGCCGTGAACTGATGGGCCAGGCATTGCTCGCGGCCCTGGAAAAATGACATGAAAAAGATCTGCTCGATTTACAAAAGCCCGCGCAAGGAAGGCATGTATCTCTACGTGCTCAAGGCCGAAGCCCTTGGCCGTGTGCCAGAGGGCCTGCTGACGGCCTTCGGCGCGCCTCGGCATGCGTTCGACATGATCCTCACGCCGGAAAAGAAGCTGGCGCGCGAAGACATCGGCAAGGTGCTGCAGAACCTGGAAACCCAGGGCTATCACTTGCAGATGCCGCCCCCCGAGGACGAATACATCGAGCACCTGCCTGAAGAACTGCTGCGGATGAACGATCCTGTCTGAACGTCGCCGCTAGAGCGGGCGCATCAGCAGTTCGTCGACGGCGCGACCACCGATGAACTGTTCCTCCACCAACCTGCGCACGTCCGCTTCATCCCGTACCTGATACCAGGCGCCAGGCGGATACACGCTCAGGGTCGGTCCCTGGTCGCAGGGGAACTGGCACTGGGTGCGGGTGATGTGCACGCCTCCCGCGCATTCGAGTTTGCCCGCTGCCTTGAGTTGTTCGCGCAGTGCCTTCCACAACGGCAGGGCGCCACGGCGTGTGCAGCGTGGGCCATTGCACAGCAATACGCGGTAGTCATGCACGGGGATGTGCGACCAGCTATGCGACGTCGGCAGCGTTTCGACCCGCTCGCAGGGCAGGTGTTTGCTCGTGTCCGCGATCAACATGGGCAGGGCGGCGACCTGTGCGGCATCACCCGGCGCGACGAACAGCCACTCCGGCTTGCCCCGGACTTGCAGTTCGCTGCGCAGCCAGTCGAATTGCTGGCTGCTGGTCTGCGGGTCGAGATCGATCAGCAGGGTCGTTCCGTCCAGGCTTTCTAGCCGTTGCCAGAGTGCTTCGTAGCTGGTCGTCGTGTCGACGATAGCGGCCAGGGCCTGTTCGCCGAACTGCATGCTCAGTTGCTGGCGAAACAGTTCGGCGAAGGACCCACGCAGCAGGTCGGGGCCGACGAACAGGACGCGAGTGTAAGGGGACGCGGACATGGGTGTTCCAAGGCTGAAAGGCCGGACAGTCTAACCTAGGGGGCTGTTGCCGTTTCGTCGCGACAACGCGTCTTGCGCCGAAACGGCAACAGACCCTAGGCGCAGGTTGCAATTCAGGCGCGTGTTGGCGGAAGGTCGCGAAGCGATATGCCGGCCGTCACCAGCGCCTGTTGCAGGCTGGCGAGGTCGGCGAACGTTCTATCCACCCCCGGCAACTCAGGGCGGGCCATGATCAGCACCGGCAGGCCGCGCTCGCGGGCCACCTGCAGCTTGGCTTCGGTGGCCGCGCCGCCGCTGTTCTTGCTCACCAGCACATCGAAGCGTTGCGTAGCGAAGAGCTGCCGCTCCTTGTCCAGGTCGAACGGCCCGCGATCCCCGATCACCCGGGCTTGTGCGTTGCCGGGGTGGGCGTCGAGCATGCGAATGGTCCAGAACTGCGTGGCCGGGATGTTTTCGAGGTGCGCCAGCGGTTCGCGGCCCAGGGTGAAGAACGGCCGCTGGAACGAGGCAAGGGCATGAGCCAGGCCATCCCAGTCGGCCACCTCGCGCCAATCGTCATCCGCTCCAGCCAGCCAACCGGGACGGCGCAATGCCCAGCAGGGGATGGCGCACTGACTGGCTGCCTGGGCGGCGTTGCGGCTGATCCTGGAGGCATAGGGATGCGTCACGTCGAGCAGCAACTCGATGCGTTGTTCGACGATGAAGCGCGCCAGGCCCTCGGCGCCGCCGAAACCGCCGACACGAACCTGGCAGTCCAGGTCATCCGGGACCTTGCCCAACCCGGCGAGGCTGTAGATATGCGTCGGGCCCAACTGGCGGGCGAGCTTGAGCGCGTCGCCCACGCCGCCGAGAAGCAGGAGGCGGGTCATGGCTTGCGTTGTTCGAGCAGGGTGATCGGCAGGGCGCTGCGCCAGGTGTCGAAGCCGCCCAGTGGCTGGGCCTGGGATACCACCAGGCGGGTCAGTTCGCCGCCATGGCGCTCGCGCCAGTTGATCAGCATCGACTCGCTCTGCAGGGTCACTGCATTGGCGACCAGGCGCCCGCCGGGTTTCAGTGCATCCCAGCAGCGTTCGAGCACGCCGGGAATGGTGACGCCGCCACCGATGAACACCGCGTCCGGCGCCTCCAGGCCATGTAGAGCCTCGGGGGCGCTGCCGGCGACCAGTTGCAGGCCGGGTACGCCAAGGGCGTCGCGGTTCTGCTGGATCAGTTGCCGGCGGCCTGCGTCCTCTTCGATGGCGAGGGCGCGGCAGCTTGGATGGGCGCGCATCCACTCGATACCGATGGAGCCGCAGCCGGCACCGACATCCCACAGCAGCTCGCCGGGGCTTGGCGCGAGGCGGGCGAGGGTCACCGCACGCACGTCCCGCTTGGTCAGTTGGCCATCATGGTTGAAGGCATTGTCGGGCAAGCCACAGGTCAGTGGTAAACGAATGGCATCATTGTCGGGGACGCATTGCACGGCGACCAGATTGAGGGCTGCCGCTTCGTTCAAGGCCCAGTTTTGCGCCAGGCCTTCGACCTGTCGTTCCTGGGGGCCGCCAAGATGCTCCAGTACGCTGAGGCGGCTGCAGCCGAAGCCGCGCGTGCGCAGCAGGGCGGCGATGGCGGCCGGGCTGTGGCCGTCATTGCTCAGGATCAGCAGGCGTCGGCCAGGGTGAATGTGGGCGTTGAGGGCGGCCAGCGGCCGGGCGACGACCGAGAGTAGCGTCACCTCCTGCAGCGGCCAGCCCATGCGCGCGGCGGCGAGGGAATAGGAGGAGGGGGCCGGCAGCACGCGCAGTTCATCGCTGGCCACCTGCCGCGCCAGGCTGGCGCCGACACCGAACAGCATCGGGTCGCCGCTGGCGAGCACGCACACCGGCGTGCCGCGCCGGGCCAGAACCGGCTCCAGGCTGAAGGGCGAAGGCCACGCCTCACGCGGGGCGCGGATGCAGGGTGGCAGCAGGTCGAGCTGGCGCGGCGCGGCGACGATCAGGCGAGCGTCGAGCAACGCCCGGCGAGCGAGCTTGCCCATCCCCGAATAGCCGTCTTCGCCGATCCCCACTATCGTCAACCACTGTGCCATCGGCGTTCCTCTCTACAGGCCTGGCCCGGCGACGAGCAGGCTTGGCGCCAGGCCGGGCAAAGCGGGCATAATAGCGTCTTCGCTGGCCGCCCGGACCCTACCGTGTCAGATAGCCTGACTTCCATCCGCCCCTCTGCTTGTCCTGGCCTGCTGCGTATCGTCCCCGCGCTGGACGGTGGTATCTGTCGGGTCAAACTGGCTGGCGGCGTGCTGAGCAGCGCCCAGGCGCGGGCGATCGCCGGAGCGGCGCAAGCCCATGCCAGCGGTGTGCTGGAGTTGACCAATCGTAGCAACCTGCAGATTCGCGGCGTACGTGACGACCGCCAGCGGGCGCTGATCGACAGGTTGCTGGCGGCCGGCCTGGGGCCGCGCAACGCCGCCGCCGATGATGTGCGCAATGTGCTGCTCAGCCCGGCTGCCGGTCTCGACGCGCAGGCCTTGCTCGACATCCGGCCACTGGCGGCCAGTCTGCTGGCCTTGCTCGAAGACACGCCGGCGTTCCACGCGCTGTCGCCGAAGTTCGCCCTGCAACTGGACGGCGGCGAGGCCCTGGCCATGCGTGAGCACGCCCATGACCTGTGGTTGCGGGCGGTGCCGGGCGAGCGCTTGGCCTTCGGCCTTGCCGGTTGCCCGCAGGATGCGCCGCTGGCCGCCGTCGCTGCCGAGCAGGCGGTGACACTGGTCGCCGCGGTGCTCGAGCTGTTCCTTGAACTGGCGGGATCGCAACACGCGCGCATGCGCCAGTTGCTGGCGACTCTCAGCCCGCAAGCGTTCATCGACGCCTTGCGGGCTCGCTTGCCGTTCGAGCTGCATCCTGCCAGCCCGGCGGTTTCGCCGCGCAGCGAGGCGGGCGTTCCGCTCGGTGTCCATGCCCAGCATCAGGCGGGAATGAACATGTTGCTGGTGGGCGCCAGGCTGGGGCGGATCGATGCGATTCAGTTGCAGGGGCTGGCTGACCTGGCCGAGCGGCATGGCGATGGCAGCCTGCGTCTGACGCCCTGGCAAGGCGTGCTGTTGCCGAACGTCGGCGATGCCCGGCTCGCCGAATTGCGCCAGGCCCTGGTCGCGCTCGGCTTGCTGGTCGACGCCAGCGAACCGCTCGCGCAACTGATCGCCTGCACCGGCTCCAGCGCCTGCGCCAAGGGCCTGGCCGACACCAAGGGCGATGCCCGTCGCCTCGCAGTGGCTCTGCAGAACAGCGGCAAAGCGCCAGGCGTGCACCTGTGCGGTTGCGCGCGTTCCTGCTCGGCGGCGCATGTCGCGCCGTTCACCTTGCTGGCCCAGGCCGAAGATTCCTATCGGCTCTATCAACGCGACAGCGAGGCGAGTGGCTTCGGCCGCCTGCTGGCGCCTTCACTCAGTATCGAGGAGGCCGGTGCCTGGTTCGCCGCATCGGCCAAACGGAGTTGAAAGCACCCTCGGAATGCTCATTTGCAGCAGGTAAACTCCGCTTCCCCGGGCACTTTCGCCACCGTTTTGCTCTAGCTCGTGAACAGGCTTTCAGGAAAAAACGCATGATCGATTACATCCGCGACGGCCAGGAAATCTACCGGCAGTCTTTCGCCACCATCCGTGCCGAGGCCGACCTGTCGGCGATCCCCGCCGACCTGGAAAAGCTCGCGGTGCGCCTGATCCATGCCTGCGGCATGGTCGACGTGGTGCAGGACATCCGTTTCTCGCCGGGCGCGGGCGCGGCCGGTCGCCAGGCCCTGGCCAAGGGGGCGGCGATTCTCTGCGATGCGCGCATGGTCGCCGAAGGCATCACCCGTGCGCGCCTGCCGGCCAACAACCCGGTGATCTGCACCTTGCACGATGTCGGCGTGCCCGAGTTGGCCCGTGAGATCGGCAATACCCGTTCGGCGGCGGCGCTGGAGCATTGGCGCGAGCACCTCGAAGGCAGCGTGGTGGTGATCGGCAACGCACCGACCGCCTTGTTCTATCTGCTGGAAATGATCGATGCGGGCGCGCCGAAACCGGCGCTGATCCTCGGTATGCCGGTGGGCTTCATCGGTGCCGCCGAATCCAAGGACATGCTGGCCGTCGACAGCCGTGGCGTGCCCTACGTGATCGTGCGTGGCCGCCGGGGAGGCAGTGCCATGGCCGCGGCAGCGGTCAATGCCCTGGCCACGGAGGTCGAGTGATGAGCGCTGGTAAAGGTCGCCTGCTCGGGCTCGGCGTCGGGCCGGGCGATCCGGAGCTGATCACCCTCAAGGCCCTGCGCTTGCTGCAGGCGGCGCCGGTGGTCGGCTACTTCGTGGCCAAGGCCAAGGCGAACGTGGGGCAGGGCGGCAATGCCTTCGGCATCATCGAGCAGCACCTGAGCAACGCCCAGCAGCGCCTGCCGCTGGTGTATCCGGTGACCACCGAGAAGCTGGCGCCGCCGCTGACCTACGAAGGCGTGATCAGCGATTTCTACGACACCTGCGCGGTGCGGATCGCCGAGCACCTGGACGCCGGCCGCGACGTGGCGGTGATCTGCGAGGGTGATCCGTTCTTCTATGGCTCCTATATGTACCTGCATGATCGCCTGGCCGGGCGTTACCAGGCCGAGGTGATCCCCGGCGTCTGCTCGATGCTCGGCAGTGCGGCCGTGCTTGGCGTACCGCTGGTGTACCGCAACCAGAGCCTGTCGGTGCTGTCCGGCGTACTGTCCGAGGATGAATTGCGCGAACGCTTGCGCGATGCCGAAGCCGCGGTGGTGATGAAGCTCGGCCGCAACTTCGACAAGGTGCGCCGCGTACTGGGCGAACTGGGCCTGGCCGAGCGTGCCCACTATGTCGAGCGCGCGACCATGAGCAACCAGCGCATCGTGCCGCTGGACGAGGTCGAGCCGATGGCCTCGCCGTATTTCTCGATGATCGTCGTGCCCGGCATCAAGTGGCGCGGCTGAGGTTTTCATGAGTCCCGCAATCGTTATCCTCGGCGCCTCGGCGCTGGCCAGCGCACGGCGTATCCAGGCGCTGTATCCGTCTTCCGTGGTGCATGGCCTGCGCGAGCGGGTCGAGGCCGATCAGGCCTATGACGAGTTCGGCGAAACCCTGCGCAGCCTGTATCGCGCCGGCACGCCGATCATCGCCCTGTGCGCCGCCGGCATCGTCATTCGCAGCCTGGCGTCGCTGCTGAGCAGCAAGGGGGGCGAACCACCCGTGCTGGCGGTGGCCGAGGATGGCAGCGCGGTGGTGCCGTTGCTCGGCGGGCTTGGCGGGGTCAATCGCATGGCCCGCGAGATCGCCCAGGTCTTCGCCGTGGCGCCGGCCATCACCACCAGTGGCGAGTTGCGCTTCGGCACCTGCCTGCTCGATCCACCGAGCGGCTACGTGCTGGCCGACCTGGAGCAGGGCAAGCGTTTCGTCTCCGACTTGCTGGGGGGCGAAGCTCTGCGCATAGAAGGCGCTGCGCCCTGGCTGGAACAGGCGAGCCTGCCTTTGGCCGCCGATGCGCGGCGTCAGGTTCGGGTCAGCGTCGAGCGCCTGGCGGATGACCGTGAGTCGCTGCTGATCCACCCACAGGTGCTGCTGGCCAGGGTCGATGAGGCAAGCGAGGAACTGGCCGAGCGGATCGTTCGGTCGCTCGAGGCGGCGGGGCTGGCGCGGCAGGCACTGGCGGCGGTCATCGCCCCGCAGTCGCTGATGGCGGATGAGCGGCTGCGGTTGTGCGCCGCCTCGTTGTCCGTGCCGTTGCGTTTCGTCGCTGATGGCCAGGTGTTGCCGGACGTACGTTTCGACGCGGGATCGGTGCGCCTGCTGCAGGCCGATTCGCCCGAGGCTGCCCGTGGCATCGGCCGCCCGCGTGGCCGCCTCAGTGTGGTCGGCCTAGGTCCCGGTGCGGCGGATTGCATGATCCCCGCCGTGCGCAGGGCGCTGGATGAGGCGCAAGACCTGCTCGGCTACGAAACCTACGTGACCATGGCCGGCCCGTTCCGTGACGATCAAGTACGCCATTGCAGCGATAACCGCGAGGAGTTGCAGCGTGCTCGCCATGCCTTCGAACTCGCTGCCAGTGGTCGGCGCGTGGTGGTGATCTCTTCGGGCGACCCTGGCGTGTTCGCCATGGCCGCTGCCGTGCTGGAAGCGCTGGAGGCCGAGGGCACGCCAGAAGCCTGGCACCGCGTCGAGCTTGAGGTACTACCCGGCGTATCCGCCGCCCTGGCCACCGCGGCCAAGGCGGGCGCGCCGTTGGGGCATGACTTCTGCCTGATTTCCCTGTCGGACAACCTCAAGCCCTGGAGCATGATCGAGAAACGCCTCGACCACGCCGGTGCGGCGGATTTCGCCATGGCCTTCTACAACCCGATCTCCAAGGCCCGCCCCTGGCAGCTCGGCCGCGCCCTGGACATCGTTCGCCAGCATCGTTCGCCGGAAACGGTGGTAGTCCTCGGCCGCGACATCGGCCGCCCGGCGGAGCGCCTGAGCGTGCTCTGCCTGGGCGAGCTGACGCCCGAGCGGGTCGACATGCGCACCCTGGTGATCATCGGTTCCAGCACCACCCGGCGCTTTCCGCGTGCCGATGGGGGCGAGTGGGTCTATACGCCAAGGTGGTATCCGCAGGACGAAGGCTGAATCACCCTGAGCGAGGCTTCAGGCAAATAGGACAAGGTTGTCAAATATTCGCCGTTTGTCAGGCGCTGACTATTCTATACATACAGGATATGCATAATGGACGCATTCCAGATCGAGTTCGACCCACGGAAGGCAGTGGAAAACAGGCGCAAGCACGGTGTGCGCCTGGCCGAGGCCGAGCATGTGCTCTACGACGACATGGCACTCAGAGTCGAAGACCCTGACCATCCTGAACAGCGCTTCAGAGTCCTTGGGCGAGACGGAACAGGCAGGCTTCTCGTTGTCGTTTATACCTATCGGGAGCCCAACGTCATCAGGTTGATTTCTGCCAGGCATGCGACTCGCCGAGAAACCGACCAGTACCAGAACGGGTGATCGAATGAACGACGAATATGATTTCAGCCAGGCAAAACGTGGCGCAGTGGCGCCCAGCAAAGGCAAGACCCGAATCACCATCATGCTGGACGACGCGGTCCTTGAAGCCGCTCGCAACGAAGCAGACTCGAAGGGCATCGGCTACCAGACCTTGATCAATGGCCTGCTGCGCGAAGCCCTGGTCGAAGACGACAGGTTCGAGAAGCTGGCCAGGGAGTTGAAAGGCGTGCAGACGCAGCTCAAGCGGTTGGTGCAGATGCAGGAAGCGCAGGGGAAGTATCAGGTGCAGGGCCCATAGGCTGGACTGCGTCTTAATCGCAAGGGGCGAGCGTCGCGCCGGAGTGATGCCTTTCAATTTGAAAGACAAGCCCCGTGCCGTATCCGGGGGCGCGATGCTCCTTTAATGGCAGCTTCTCATTGCTGAGCTAACCGTAATTCACTCACGCGAAATGTAGATAGATGTTCATCGCTCACGCATCCTCCGGCTACATTCTTTCGGCATATGTATCGAAGGCGTTCAAGTGCCGTTTGCTCTCTACGCGTAGCGTCGTTACCGCCGGTATTCTCGGCGCCTTGGCGCCCGATATCGACATGCTCTATTTCTATCTGGTCGATAACCGCCAGACCCACCACCATCATTACGTCACGCATTGGCCAATCCTGTGGCTGGGGCTGACTGCGCTTGCCGGACTATTCACGTACCTGGACAAGTCGTCTCGGCATGGGCGACTGGCCTTGATGTTTTGCCTGGCGGCACTGCTTCATCTGCTGTTGGATACGCTGGTGGGGGATATCTGGTGGTTCGCCCCCTTTGTCGACCAGCCTTATGCACTGTTCACTGTGCCGGCACGTTATCAGCCGTGGTGGTTGAATTTCTTGTTGCACTGGTCGTTCGCCGTCGAGATCGTTATTTGCAGCTGGAGCGTGTGGCTGTATTGGCGGCGGCGTAGTATTCAAGCGTGAGACCCCCACTGCTGACGTTGCCCTTCAACCACCGACCGCCCTCATTCGTGTGGATCACTGCCTTGTTGCGTTATCGATCCAGGTATCGCCGACCTGCTGGCGCTGGTCCGGCAATACGACGATTGCGTCGTGAGGCTGTTGCGTCGGATGAGTCTGTGGTTCTGAGGCATTCCTGATAAACTCCGCGCCGCTTTCCGCCCGGTCGATCCCTGCCATGCATCCAGAAACGCTCGCCAATTCTCCAGTCTTCTCCCGCCGTTTCAGCGTGGCGCCGATGATGGATTGGACTGACCGCCACTGCCGCTACTTCCTGCGCCAGCTTTCGCGTCATGCGCTGCTATATACCGAGATGGTTACCACCGGCGCGCTGCTGCATGGCGATCGCGAGCGTTTTCTGCGGCATGACGCGTGCGAGCACCCGCTGGCCTTGCAATTGGGTGGCTCCAATCCGACCGATCTGGCCACCTGCGCGCAGTTCGCCCAGGCATGGGGCTACGACGAGGTCAACCTGAACGTCGGTTGCCCGAGCGACCGGGTGCAGAACAACATGATCGGCGCCTGCCTGATGGGTCATCCTCGGTTGGTCGCCGAGTGCGTGAAAGCGATGCAGGATGCGGTGTCGATCCAGGTGACGGTGAAGCATCGCATCGGTATCAACGGCCGCGACAGCTACGAACAATTGTGCGATTTCGTCGGTACGCTGCGCGAAGCGGGTTGTCGCAGTTTCACCGTGCATGCGCGGATCGCCATTCTCGAAGGCCTTTCGCCCAAGGAGAATCGCGAGATACCGCCACTGCGCTATGACATCGCCGCACGGCTGAAAGCTGACTTTCCCGATCTGGAAATCATCCTCAACGGCGGGATCAAGACGCTGGAAGAGTGCCAGGCGCACCTACGGACCTTCGATGGCGTGATGCTCGGGCGTGAGGCGTACCACAATCCCTATCTGCTGGCGCAGGTCGATGCCGCGTTGTTCGGCAGTGGCGATGAGCCGGTCAGCCGCACCGATGCGCTGCTGCAACTGCGGCCTTATATCGAGCGACACATCGCCGAGGGCGGCATGCTGCACCATGTCACCCGTCATGTGCTGGGCCTGGCCCAGGGGTTCCCTGGGGCGCGACGTTTTCGCCAACTGCTGTCGGTCGACGTGCACAAGGCGGATGAGCCTCTGGCCGTTCTGGATCGCGCCATCGAGTTGCTTGCCGGGCGTTGAGCCCTCGTCGGCTCTCGGGTAAGGTCAGGTGCAAATCGCACTGACAAGAGCGTTATCCATGACCTCCAAGCTCGAACAGCTCAAGCAATACACCACTGTCGTCGCCGACACCGGCGATCTCGATGCCATCAGCCGCCTGAAGCCCGTCGATGCCACCACCAATCCGTCGCTGCTGCTCAAGGCCGCCTCGCTGCCCCGTTACGCCGGGTTGTTGAGCGAGGCCGTGCGCGGTGCGTCGGGCGATCTGGGCCTGGCCAGTGACCGTTTCGGTGTGTCCGTCGGTCAGGAGATTCTCAAGGTCATTCCCGGTCGGATTTCCACGGAAGTGGATGCGCGCCTGTCGTTCGATACCCAGGCGACCCTGAGCCGTGCCGAACGGATCATCGGCCTGTACGAGCAGGCTGGCATTGGTCGTGAGCGGGTTCTGATCAAGATCGCCTCGACCTGGGAAGGCATTCGCGCAGCCGAGAAGCTGGAAAAGGCCGGCATCCAGACCAACCTGACGCTGCTGTTCTCTTTCGCCCAGGCCGCGGCCTGTGCCGATGCCGGGGTGTTCCTGATCTCGCCTTTCGTCGGCCGCATCTACGACTGGTACAAGAAGGCCGAAGGCCGCGACTACATCGGTGCCGACGATCCGGGCGTGCGTTCCGTCGCACGCATCTACCAGTACTACAAGGCCAATGGCTATCAGACCGTGGTTATGGGGGCGAGCTTTCGTAACCTTGGGCAGATCGAGCAACTGGCAGGCTGCGATCGCCTGACCATCAGCCCCGACCTGTTGCAGAAGCTGGCAGACGAGCAGGGCGACCTGCCGCGCCTGTTGCAGGCCGATGCCAGTGGCGAGGCGCGAGTGCAGTTGGACGAGGCGGCATTCCGCTGGGCGCACAACGAAGACGCCATGGCCACCGAGAAGCTGGCCGAAGGCATCCGCCTGTTCGCCCGCGACCAGGAAAAGCTGGAAGTGCTGCTGGCCAGCAAGGCCTGATGGACGACGGCGCCGTTTGTTGCGGCGCCAGGTCTTACTGAGCGGTTGTGCTAGCGATTGCCTGCTCGACCGCTTTGACCAGGCTTTCGTCGTCCGGCTTGGTCATGCTGGAGAAACTGGCGATGACCTTGCCGTTGCGGTCGACCACATATTTGTAGAAGTTCCAGCGCGGTGCGCTGGTCTGCTTCGCCAGTTCCCTGAACAGCGGGATGGCATCGTCGCCACGGACGGCCTGCGGCTCGCTCATGGTGAAGGTCACGCCGTAATTGACGTAGCAGACCTTGGCCGTCTCGGCGGAATCATCAGCCTCCTGCTTGAAGTCGTCGGAGGGGACGCCGAGCACTTGCAGGTCCTGGCCCTTGAAGCGTTGGTACAGCGCCTCCAGTCCCTTGAACTGCGGAGCGAAGCCGCAGTGGCTGGCGGTGTTGACCACCAGCAGCGGCTTGCCGGCGAAGCGTTCGCAGAGATCGATGCGGTCCCTGGAGCGCAGTTGTTGCAGATCGCTCTGCAGCAGCGCCGGGCAGTCCGCCAGGGCATTCATCGTCAGGCCGCCCAGTAGCAGGCCTGCGAGCATTCGTAGAGTCATGGCACTGTCCTCGCTGTGTCGTGGCCGTCAGCTTGCCATGCTTGGGCGGTCCTTGCAGCCAGCAGGTGCTGGCCTGGTCCGGTATGATGCACCAAGATCGCTCACAACCTGCCTGCCGAGTTTCATGTCCAGCCCATCGAATTCGTCGTCACTGCGCCTGCGTTTGTACCAGTCGCTGAAAGCCTTCTGGCCCAAGCCTCAGGCGATCGCTCACCGCGAAAAGCTGCGGGCCAGTTGCGGGGCATTGTTGGGCATCCTGCTGGTCGCACTCGGTGCGGGATGGTGGCTCAACGGCCTGCCAGCCCATGAGCACGGTCTATTGGCACTGACCTTGGTGGCCCCCCTGGGAGCGAGCGCGGTGCTGGTATTCGCGGTGCCGGCCAGCCCTCTGGCGCAACCCTGGTCAGTGGTCGGTGGCAATACCTTTTCTGCGCTGATCGGCATCGCCTGTTTCAAATGGGTGCCGGATGCCAGCCTGGCGGCCGGGCTGGCCGTGGGCCTGGCGATTGCGGTGATGTTCGGGTTGCGCTGCCTGCATCCACCGGGCGGTGCCTCGGCGCTGCTGATGGTACTGATTGGCTGCGATCATTTTTCCTTCGCCTTCAGCCCGGTTCTGCTCGATTCGCTGTTGCTGGTAGCCGGCGGGCTGTTCTACAACAACCTGACCCGTCGCAGTTGGCCGCATGTCGCTCCTGCACCGGCCAAGCCGCAGGAGAAACCGGCGCACTTCACCCGTGGCGACCTGGATGCGGCGCTGGCGCAGTACCAGGAAGTGCTGGACATCAGCCGCGACGATCTGCAAAGCCTGTTCGAAAAGGCCGAGGCCGTGGCGTACCAACGGACCATGGGGGAGATGCGTTGCGCCGATGTGATGAGCCGCGAACCGGTGGCGGCGCGCCAGGAAATGCTGCTCACCGAGGCTTGGGCATTGATGCGCAAGCACCGGATCAAGGCATTGCCGGTGATCGACCGGCAGCGGCATCTGCTGGGCATCCTGACCGTGGCGGATTTCATGCGCCAGATCGACCTGGACGTGCACCAGGGCATCGCCTGGCGCCTGCGGGCTATGCTGCGCCGGGGCGACAGTCATGGTGCGGGGCACGCCCATACCGTCGCCCAGATCATGACTCGCTCGGTGCGCGTGGCCAGCAGCGACCGACTACTGATCGATCTGGTTCCGGTGTTTTCCGATGGGGGGCACCGGCATATCCCGATCATCGACGGGGAACGCCGTCTGGTGGGCATCATCACCCAGTCCGACCTGATCAAGGCGCTCTATGCCGCGGTGCGAATCTGATCAGTCGCCGCGATACTCGCAGCCGCTGGTGCAGGTTTCATGGATACGGATGCGCGACAGCTCGGGCAGCAATGGCTTGAGCCTTTGCCAGATCCATTTGCACAGGACTTCGCTGGTGGGGTTTTCCAGGCCGGGAATATCGTTCAGGTAGTTATGGTCGAGCTGCTCGTAGATCGGCTTGAAGATCGCCTTGATTTCCGAGAAGTCCCGAATCCAGCCGGTATGCGGGTCGGGCTCACCCTCGATGCACACCACAACCCGGAAAGAGTGCCCGTGCAGACGCCCGCATTTATGTCCAGCAGGCACATGGGGAAGACGGTGGGCGGACTCGAAGATGAATTCCTTGAACAGTTCCAAACCGGGACCTTGCGCGTGAAGTCGATGGGGCGCGCAGTCTAACAGGTATCAGAGCGGCAGCAGGCGTTCGCCCAGGCGTCCGCTGTCGGCCAGTTCGAGAAACTCGTCGCCCAGTCGTGCGCTTTCCGCCATCGCCTGATGCCAGTAGCGCTGGCGGCCGCTGTCGTTGCCCAGGTAGCGCTTGAAGTCGCTGCGGTCCGGCAGCTTGCCGTGGGGCAGGCGGCTCAGGTAGCGGGGCGAAGGCGAAAGCAGCAGCACATCCTGCAGGCGCGTGGCATCGCCGCGGCGCCAGGGCAGGCCCTTGTCGAACCAGCCGGGAATCACTCGGTCGGTAAAGTGCGGGTAAAGCACGATGCCGTCGTCCCGATAGGGCAGGTCCAGGTGGTAGTCGAGCAATCCGCCGTCGCGATAGGCGCCAGGCGCGAGGCCGGGGATCTCGCGGATGGCCTCCATGACCATCGGGATCGAGCCCGAGGCCAGCAGGGCCTGGCGCAGGTTGCCGGTATCCAGCGTGTGGAAGTGCGAGCGAAAATCGGTGAGTTCGCTCAATGGCGGCGCCAGGCGCGCATCGTGGAGGATGACCCGGTCGAAGTGCCGGCCCAGGCGATTGCGGCCGAGCAGGTTATTGCCTATCACCGACGACAGGCCGACGCCCAGATGAGCCTTGCGATCCTCCCGCAGCAGGCCGTGGCTGCGTACCAGCATGATGTTCAGGCGGTAGTGAGGGTTGTCCAGGATGCTGGCGTCGCGGCCTTCCAGGAGGTCGTCGAGCAGCTTGATGCAGCTACGCGACACCTCGGCCATGGTCACGCCTTTGGCGAAGCATTGCGCGGTGTAGAGTTCGCCCAGGCGCTTGATGCCGGCGGCCGCGTCGGGCAGGCAGGCGCTGGCGAAGCGCCAGGAGCCGATGGAGGCGCCGATCAGGGTGCGCTCCCGTGGCACACGCTGCAGCCAGTCGCCGAACAGCGCCAGGTCCAGTCCCTGGATGCCAAGCCCCTTGGGGCCGCCGGCGGCGCCTGGCAGAATGCCGACGTCCTGAGGCGTAAGGCCACGTTCGCGGATGCGTGCCATGGCCCGTTTCCCTGCGCGCAGGGTCAGTGCCGGAGACTTGATGTGGATGGCGGTCATGGCTTGGCTCCATGGGCGGGCAGGCGATTATAGTGCGATCGGGTGGCAGGCCAAGTCGATGATTCAGGTTGAGTTAAGTCGTTGCGCTTATTGTCGATGTGTATCGCCAATCAATGGATTTCATCAGGAGATGAACATGAAACAACTGACGGCCCTGTTCGCCGCTTCCGCTATCGCCTTGACCACCCTTGCTGCCCAGGCTCGTGACCTGGGGCCGGACGAGGCACTCAAGCTGCGCGATGCCGGTACCATCCAGTCGTTCGAGAAGCTCAACGCGGCGGCCATCGCCAAGCATCCTGGCGCCACAGTGAAGGATACCGAGCTGGAAGAAGAGCATGGCCGCTACATCTATCAGGTCGAGTTGCGTGACGCCCAGGGTGTCGAATGGGACCTCGAACTGGATGCCAAGACCGGCGAAGTGCTCAAGGAGCATCAGGACCGCTGATGAGATTCATCGCGCGCTATATCAGTATCGTCGCCCTGGTGCTTGCGGTTCTCGCGCTGCAGGCCGAGGCGCGTGACCTGGATCAGGACGAAGCCCTGCGCCTGCGGCGTGAGGGCATCATCATGCCACTCGAACAGTTGATGCAGGCCGCTCTCGCGCGATACCCCGGCGCGTCGTTGCTGGAGGTCGAGCTGGAGGAGGACGATGGCATCCTGATCTACGAGGTCGAGTTGCTCACTGACAATGGCGTGGTGCGCGAGTTGGAACTGGATGCCCGTGACGGCCGCATTCTGAAGGACGAGGTAGACGACTGATGCGTTTGCTGCTGGTGGAAGATACGGTATCGCTAGCCGATGAGCTGTGCGCCACGCTGACCCGGCAAGGCTATGCCGTCGACTGGTTGGCCGATGGCCGCGACGCGCTGAGCCAGGGCGTGATCGAGCCCTATGACCTGATCATTCTCGACCTTGGCTTGCCCGGCATTCCCGGTTTGCAAGTGCTGCAGCAATGGCGTGCGGAGAAGCTCGCCACGCCGGTACTGATCCTGACGGCACGGGGCTCCTGGTCGGAGCGCATCGAAGGGTTGAAGGCCGGGGCCGACGATTACCTGACCAAGCCCTTTCATCCCGAGGAACTGTTGCTGCGTATCCAGGGCTTGTTGCGGCGTGCGCGTGGCCTGGCCAACCAGCCGCAACTGGAGGCGGCCGGCTTGCAACTGGATGAGAGCCGGCAGTGCGTGGTACGCGACGGTAGCGACGTTGAGCTGACCGCTGCCGAATTTCGTCTGCTGCGTTACTTCATGCTGCATCCAGGGCAACTGTTGTCGAAAATGCACCTGGCCGAGCACCTCTACGATGGCGAGACCGAACGCGATTCGAATGTACTGGAGGTCCACGTCAACCGGCTGCGCGGCAAGCTCGGGCGCGAGGTGATCGAAACACGGCGCGGGCAGGGCTACCGTTTCACCGGTGTGGCGCAGTGAGGTCCATCCAGCGCCGCCTAAGCCTGGGGTTGGTCGGTGTGCTGCTGGTGGTCGGGTTGGGCGTGATGCAGTTGGGACTGTGGTTGCTCGATGGCAGTTTGCGCGGCTACATGGCGTCCTCACTGCAAGACGAGGCCAAGTCTCTGGTTGTCGCCATCGTGCGTGGGCCGGACGGTCTGCAGTTGGATGAGCAGCGCTTGAGTGCCGCCTACCAGCGACCGTTGTCCGGCCTGTATTTTCGCATCGACTTCGCCGGCAAGACCTGGCGTTCGCGTTCCGCCTGGGATCGTGAACTGGTGCAGCCTGCCGTGCCCGGTCTGCAGGATCAATTGGGGGACGGGCCGCGCGGGCAACTGCTGCTGACCTATCGCGAGGATTTCTCCCGGCATGGCGAGCGTTTCGCCATTGTCGTCGCTCGTGACTACACCCCGGTACTGGCGAGTTTCCAGCGTATTCAATGGGTCGGGCTTGGGCTTGGGATTGGCGCGCTGTTGCTGATCCTGCTTGCCCAGCGTTACACCGTGCACAATGCCTTGCGTCCCCTTGAGCAGGTGCGTCGGCAGGTGGCGCAGTTGCAGGAAGGGCGACGCAGTGAACTGGATGCCGAGGTTCCTGTCGAGCTCGAGGCTTTGGTGGGGCAGATCAACCACTTGCTGCGGCATACCGATGAAACGTTGCGCCGCTCACGCAATGCCTTGGGCAATCTCGGCCATGCCTTGAAGACCCCCTTGGCGGTGCTGGTCAGCCTGGCCAACCGGGATCAACTGAAAGCGTGTCCGCAGTTGCATCACGGTTTGCTCGAGCAACTCGAACAGATCGAGCAACGGCTGGCTCGTGAGCTGGGGCGTGCGCGGCTCGCCGGCGACGTTCTGCCTGGCGCCTATTTCGATTGCGCCACCGAACTGCCGGGTCTGTTCAATACCTTGCGGATGATCCATGGCGCCGGGCTGGATATGCACTGGGAGGCACCACAGGCGCTACGCCTGCCATGGGATCGCGAGGACATGCTGGAGTTGCTGGGCAATCTGCTGGACAACGCGTGCAAGTGGGCGCGTTCGAGGGTTCGCTTGCGTATCGTGCGGGAGTCCGATGGGGTTCTGCTGCTGGTCGAAGATGACGGTCCGGGGATCGAGTCAGCGTTGCGCGAGGAAGTGATCGAGCGTGGCGTGCGGTTGGACGAACAGGTCAGGGGGCATGGCCTTGGGCTCGGTATCGTGCGTGATATCGTTGATGCCTGGAAAGGTAGCCTGGTGTTGCAGGAGTCGGAGCTGGGAGGGCTGGAGGTAGAGATTCGTCTACCGCAACGGCGCTAGCATGGCCTTATCTGCAAGCGGTAATGACATCAAGGCCAGTGCGTCTCGGCCTGATTGAGTAGGGTTGCGGGGGCTGGCAGGCAATCCTAAACTTGCGATCTCCGATCGATAGAGACGCTGCAATGCTTCCCGAATGCCAGCTATTCAGCACGCTCGGCTGTCATCTTTGCGAAGTGGCGGAAGCCGAGCTCATGCCATTCGTCGAGCATGGGTTGCTGGTGGAGCTGGTCGATATCGCCGACCGTGACGACTGGGTCGAGCGCTATGGCTTGCGAATTCCAGTTCTGCACCGCTGTGACAGCGGCGCAGAACTGGATTGGCCCTTCGATGCCGATCAGGTCGCGCGCTTTCTGCTTTGATCAGTCATCCTTGCGCTTGGCTGCCGCTTCACGCTGCAATTGGTAAACGAAGCGTTCGATCTGGCGTTGTTCCTGGCCGCCGAGGTGGTGGAAGCGCAGGCCCGCGAAGCTGCTGTCGACTTTCTCTTCGTAGGAGATGTGCCGAAGCTCCGCTGCTGTGGTCATGGTGCCGAACGGCATTTGTACGCTGAGGTTTTCATAGACTTGCCCGGTTTGCAGGCCGGCGGTGACATTGCCAACGAAGCGCAGCTTGCAGCCGGTCGCAGAAATATCCAGGAGCAGCCCCTTCAGTGGTCGGCTGAGGCGAGTGCCCGATAGCTCGCTCACTACCGTCTCGCCCAGCTGTACCGGAGCTCGATAGGCGCTACGGCGCTGGTGATAGATGACTTCTTCGGGCAGGTGGCACCAATAACATGTAGCGCCCTGGTATTCGCCAACCTGCACTGGGTCCTCGCAGTCCCAGGCGATTCGCACGCCATCATGGAAGCCTTCGATCCTGAAAGCTTCGCCGGCCTTGAGGAAGCGTTCGCCATCGTTGGGAATCAGTTCATCGAGGGTGATGATGCTGCGTTCGCGATCGATTTCGACCAGGTAACTCTGAAAGCGTTGGCTTCGATCCTTGAAGGTCAGGACCAGCGGGTCGTGATGTTGTTGTAGCTGGCGCAGGCTGGCGATTATTTCCAGTGGCGCCTTGAGTATCTTCGGCGGCTGCGGGCCATTTTCCGCGGCAAATGGATTGGACACGGTCCGGTGTTCTCCAGGCAACGATATGATGCCCGGAACACGAGCGGCAGCGGGCAGGTTGATGAAGGATCGGGTCAGGCCTGGCTGAGCGGGCGCTGACCGCCGATTCTAGCGGCTGAGCCTCGGCTGTCATAGAGTCCGGGGGCTTCGCCGCCACGCAGGATTTCCAGCATGCTGGCCAGTGTCGTCTGGTTGACTCGAATGATGCGGCCATTGCGCAGATTGGCCTCGCGGCAGCGTTCGAGCAGGGTATTCAACTCATCTGCCAGCTCAAGCAACTGAGGGCCTTCGGCAATCCGCTGCGCATATTGCTGCAGACCTTCTGCGTCAGGCGACAACTGCATGGTGGTGAGCGTGTGGCTGCGAAGGTTGCCGTGCTGTTCGAGCAGGCCGAGCAACGGTAGCTTTTCGTTGATAATCGACTGCAGGTGCGGCAGGTCTTTCTCGCCGAGGGCGGTGTGTTCGATATCGATCAGCTCAAGCAGGCGTCGTGCAGTGTCGATATCGTCTTTGAAGAGTTGAAGCAGATTGAGGTCTGACATCGCTGGCTCTGGGGTTGGGCGTCATATACCCCCAGCGCGGCCCTTGGACTAGCGCTGGGACTCGAAGTCGAGCAGCTTGCTTGCTACGCGCTGGCTGTCGACCTGGTAGCTTCCATCGGCTACCGCTTGCTTCAGCTTGGCTACGCGTTCCTGGTCCACGCTGGGAAGGTCGCGAAGCTGGTCGCTGGTTTTCTGCAATTGTTGGGCTTCGCTACTGAGCTGGACGTTTTCTCCACTCTTGCCAGCCTGCGCCAGCTCCTGCGAATTGTCGAGTGTGCTGGCCTGCGTGCTGGCCTGATTGGTGCCAACGGCTTCATTGCGCCCGCTGGATTGGGTGCTACTGATGCCGGAGGATGTGGCGGCATTGTTCAGGCGGTTGAAGTCGATGACCATGATGCAAACCTCGGACGATATTGGACGCTTGCCAAGCTTTTCGGCCGGTCCCGATGAAACTTTAGGGCGTATTCGTTAGTTTTTCCGCCTGCTTGGCGCAAGACCGATTGTGCCATCACTCACAGCTCCGCTTCCACTTGTCCCGGGCCGATGATTCTGGCCCGTATGACGCGTTTCGAACCGGCATTACGCACGCTGATCTGTTCGCCAAGCACGCCATTGGCCAGCGCTTCGCCGGGCATGCGCACGCTTATGTTGCCGCTGCGTGCGATGATCATGACCTGGTCACCACGATGAACGGCGTCGGCCAGTTGCAAGACGTTCGGTGTCAGTACCAGGTCGGCTTGCAGGGTGCGCGTCACTTTTCTGCCCAGGGCCTGCTCAGGATCGGTCAGATAACCGCGACCGAGCGTGCCAACGTCCTTTTCGACCATGCCGATATCGCCCAGGCCGATCACCTCTTCGCGTTTCAGGGGGCGGACCAGAATGACAACCTCGCGGTACAGGCTGACTTGGGCTGGCACGAAGATGCTCCAGGGCGTTCCGCTTTCACAGCTGACCTTTACGGTGACTCGCCCCAGTGGGGGGCCGCTGCTTTGCAGGGATTGCGTCAAATCTTCGTCGCACGAGGCGAGGTTCAGGCGCGGATCGAGAGCGCTAACACGAATCTCGTGGCGGCCCTGGATTTCGCTACGCTGTAAATAGTCATCCACGGTGTACTCAAGAAAGCCTTCGGTCGCGCCGATAAGCTCCTCGGGAAGCGTGTTTGCCAGCGCCGGCGTACAACTGTAGCCGAGCAGGCATAAAGCAGGTAAAACACCAGCAAGCGTGTGGTGTTTCATCGGCCAGAGTCGATAAAGCGTCATGAAAATGTTCATGTGCTCGCTAAAGCAAAGCTCGTGCCGCCTGCTACTCTAGGCACAGCGTCCAGTGATAGATAACAGAGGAGCCTGGGTATATGGCCGGGGTGTTGGATTCGGTTAACCAGCGTACCCAATTAGTCGGGCAGAACCGCCTGGAGCTACTGCTTTTCCGGCTGGAAGGGCCGCAGCTCTATGGCATCAACGTATTCAAGGTGAAGGAGGTGCTGCAATGCCCCAAGCTCACCATCATGCCCAAATCCAGTCCTGTTGTGCGTGGTGTGGCCAACATCCGTGGTGGCACCATCCCAATCCTTGACTTGGCTTTGGCCACGGGCAGGCCTGGGCTGGATGACTTGCGCAATAGCTTTGTGATTATCACCGAGTACAACACCAAGGTTCAGGGCTTCCTGGTGCGCTCGGTGGAGCGCATCGTCAACATGAACTGGGAGGAGATCCACCCGCCACCCAAGGGAACCGGCCGCGCTCACTATCTGACGGCGGTTACCCGGCTCGATCAGCAACTGGTGGAGATCATCGACGTGGAGAAAATCCTCGCCGAGGTCGCACCTATGTCGGAGGCTATTTCCGAAGGAGTGATTGACAGTGAGACCCAGGCACGTGCCGTCAGCAAGCGCGTTCTGATCTGCGACGATTCGTCGGTCGCCCGCAAGCAGGTGATTCGTTGCCTGGAAAGTGTCGGGGTAGAAGTGGTTGCGCTCAACGACGGGCGTCAGGCTTATGAATACCTGCATCAGTTGGTGGCTGATGGCAAGAAGCCAGAGGACGAGTTCCTGATGCTGATTTCCGACATCGAGATGCCCGAGATGGACGGCTACACACTGACTGCGGAGATCCGGTCGGATCCCAGGATGCAGAAGCTACATGTAATTCTGCATACTTCGCTGTCTGGAGTGTTCAACCAGGCAATGGTGAAGAAGGTTGGCGCAGATGATTTCCTTGCGAAGTTTCGTCCTGACGAACTGGCTTCTCGTGTAGTCGAACGCATTCGTGTCGCGGATGAGGGCTGAGGTCAGCCTCCGCAGAGTTTAAGTATGGTGAGGCGACATTAGTGTCTTCTGGAAATTTGGATTTTGAGCAATTCCGGGTATTTCTGGAAAAGGCTTGCGGCATTTTGCTGGGTAGTAACAAGCAATACTTGGTTTCCAGCCGCCTCAACAAGCTGATGGAGCAGCAGGGAATCAAGTCGCTGGGGGAGCTTGTGCAGAAAATGCAGGCGCAACCCCGTGGCGGCCTGCGTGAGCAGGTGGTTGATGCGATGACCACCAATGAAACCCTGTGGTTTCGTGACACCTATCCATTCGAGGTACTGAAGAACCGTGTTCTGCCCGAGATGATCAAGACCTCGCCCAACCAGCGTTTGCGCATCTGGTCGGCAGCTTGCTCGTCGGGGCAGGAACCGTACTCCTTGTCGATGAGTATCGATGAGTTCGAAAAGGTCAATCTGGGGCAGCTCAAGGCGGGCGTGCAGATAGTCGCGACCGATCTGTCAGGATCCATGCTCACGGCTTGCAAGGCCGGTGAGTACGACAGCCTGGCGATGGGGCGTGGTTTGTCTCAGGACCGACTGCAGCGCTATTTCGATCCCAAAGGGCCGGGGCGCTGGGCGGTCAAGCCGGCGATCAGGAGTCGTGTGGAGTTTCGTCCGCTCAATCTGTTGGATAGTTATGCTGCGCTTGGCAAGTTCGACATCGTGTTCTGCCGTAACGTCCTGATCTACTTCTCTGCTGAGGTGAAGAAGGACATCCTTACGCGTATTCATGCCACGCTGAAGCCGGGAGGCTACCTGTTTCTCGGGGCTTCCGAGGCGCTCAACGGCCTGCCGGATCTATACCAGATGGTCCAATGCAGCCCGGGCATCATCTATAAGGTGAAGTGATAGTTCGCGTCGCCGCCTAGCCTGAAAGATATCGATTCCCCTGTCATTGTCGAGCCCGCCTCTATTGCCGGAGGCGGGCTTCGTCATTCGATGCATGCTGGTGAGCGAGGCGTATCCTGCTCCTCGTAGCACCGCCCGTCGCGGGCATGCTAGCCGTTCTCATCCTGTTTACCGTTGCTTTGCTTGTTTTTTCATGGGCATGGCCCCATCTTAGGCCGATGGGTCCCCGTCAGTTTATGGCCAATTGGCCGCTGCAGAGTTGAAATCATGAAGACATCCATTGAATTGCCACTCCTGCCGCTGCGCGATGTCGTGGTTTATCCGCACATGGTCATCCCGCTTTTTGTCGGACGTGAAAAGTCCATCGAAGCCCTCGAGGCGGCAATGACTGGCGACAAGCAGATTCTGTTGCTGGCGCAACGCGATCCTGCCGATGATGATCCGGATGAAAATGGTCTTTATCGGGTCGGTACCGTGGCGACTGTGCTGCAGCTCCTGAAGTTGCCGGACGGTACGGTAAAGGTGCTGGTCGAGGGGGAGCAGCGTGGTGCCATCGAGCGTTTCATCGAGGTTGATGGCCATCTTCGTGCAGAAGTCCAATTGATCGATGAGCTGGATGTTGCCGAGCGTGAGGCGGAAGTTTTCACGCGTAGCCTGCTTAGCCAGTTCGAGCAATATGTGCAACTGGGCAAGAAAGTGCCCTCCGAAGTCCTTTCTTCACTCAATAGCATCGATGAGCCGGGCCGTCTGGTCGATACCATGGCTGCCCATATGGTGCTCAAGATCGAGCAGAAGCAGGAAATTCTCGAGCTCACCGAGCTACCGGTCCGTGTGGAGCATGTGTTGGCGCTGCTCGATGCCGAGATCGATCTGCTGCAGGTCGAGAAGCGTATTCGTGGCCGCGTCAAGAAACAGATGGAGCGTAGCCAGCGTGAGTACTATCTGAACGAGCAGATGAAGGCCATCCAGAAAGAACTGGGTGATATCGATGAGGGGCATAACGAACTCGATGAGTTGAGAAAGCGCATCGACAATGCTGGCTTGCCGAAGGACGCGCTGACCAAGGCCAATGCCGAGCTGAGCAAGCTCAAGCAGATGTCCCCGATGTCTGCCGAAGCAACCGTGGTGCGTTCCTATATCGACTGGCTGGTCAATGTGCCGTGGTCTGCAGAGAGCAAGGTACGGCTGGATTTGGCCAAGGCCGAGGACATCCTCGATGCGGATCATTACGGCCTGGAAGAGGTAAAGGAACGAATCCTCGAGTATCTCGCCGTGCAGAAACGAGTGAAAAAACTCAAAGGGCCGGTTCTATGTCTCGTCGGGCCACCTGGTGTAGGCAAGACCTCGCTGGCGGAATCCATTGCCCGAGCGACCAACCGCAAATTCGTGCGCATGGCGCTCGGTGGCGTGCGTGACGAGGCTGAGATCCGGGGGCATCGCCGGACCTATATCGGCTCTATGCCAGGCCGCCTGATCCAGAAGATGACGAAGGTTGGCGTCCGCAACCCGTTGTTCCTGCTCGACGAGATCGACAAGATGGGCAGCGACATGCGCGGTGATCCGGCGTCAGCATTGCTTGAGGTGCTTGATCCAGAGCAAAACCATAATTTCAATGACCACTATCTGGAGGTCGACTACGACTTGTCGGATGTGATGTTCATCTGCACAGCCAACTCGATGAGCATTCCCGGTCCACTGCTCGATCGCATGGAAGTTATCCGTCTGCCTGGTTATACCGAGGACGAGAAGGTCAACATCGCGGTCAAGTACCTGTCGCCGAAGCAGATCGAAGCCAATGGCTTGAAGAAGGGCGAGCTGATCTTTGAGGAGGCGGCGATCCGCGACATCATTCGCTACTACACCCGCGAGGCGGGCGTTCGTAGCCTGGAACGTCAGGTTGCAAAGGTCTGCCGCAAGGTGGTCAAGGAGCACGCCAAGGAGAAACGCTTCAAGGTTGTGGTTACCGCTGATTCCCTTGAGCATTTCCTGGGAGTACGTCGTTATCGTTATGGGCTGGCCGAGCAGCAGGATCAGGTCGGTCAAGTCACGGGCCTTGCATGGACCCAGGTCGGCGGCGAATTGCTGACGATCGAAACTGCCGTTGTTCCAGGCAAGGGGCAACTGATCAAGACCGGTTCCCTGGGCGATGTCATGGCCGAGTCGATGACGGCTGCTTTGACGGTGGTACGCAGTCGGGCGAAGAGTCTGGGTATTCCGGCTGACTTTCACGAGAAGCGGGACGTGCACATCCACATGCCGGAGGGTGCCACTCCGAAGGATGGTCCGAGTGCCGGTATCGGTTTGTGCACGGCATTGGTATCTGCCTTGACTCAGATTCCGGTGCGGGCCGATGTGGCCATGACCGGAGAAATCACCTTGCGCGGCCAGGTGCTTGCCATTGGTGGTTTGAAGGAAAAATTACTTGCTGCGCATCGGGGTGGAATCAAGACAGTGATCATTCCGGAAGAGAATGTGCGCGATTTGAAAGAAATTCCCGAAAATATTAAGCAGGACCTGACTATTAAGCCAGTCAAATGGATTGACGAAGTCCTGCAAATTGCGCTGCAATACGCCCCGGAGCCCTTGCCCGATGCGGTTCCTGAGATGGTTGCAAAGGATGACAAGCGCGAGACTGATTCCAAGGAGCGAATCAGCACGCATTAGCCGGAAGCCTTCCTTGACACATTTTTCGAGCCCTTGATATAAAGCGGCTCCTAATGTGTCGGCAGGTTCTTCTAGCGCCCGCTTTGCTTACACCCAAATTATTAAGAAACAACTCAACAGAAATAAGGGGACTTAGAGTGAACAAGTCGGAACTGATCGATGCCATCGCTGCATCTGCTGATATCCCGAAAGCTGTTGCCGGCCGCGCGCTGGACGCAGTGATTGAGTCTGTCACCGGCGCCCTGAAGGCTGGTGATTCCGTGGTACTGGTTGGCTTCGGCACTTTCGCTGTCAAAGAGCGCGCTGCTCGCACTGGCCGTAACCCGCAGACTGGCAAGCCGATCAAGATCGCTGCTGCCAAGATCCCAGGTTTCAAAGCCGGTAAAGCCCTCAAGGACGCCGTTAACTAAGCGTCTCTCCGGGTTTGCCTTTCCCGGACGGACTCCGTTCTGGAAATGGGGCGACGACTTAGTCGATCCCGTGAGTTACGAGAAGGCGCATCCTAGGATGCGCCTTTCTTTTATCCGAGTTTTACCCACGCTCCATGGCCGGTCAGTCGACACGGTCGTTTCGGGGGATGCATGCTGCAGAACATTAGGGACAATTCACAGGGGTGGATTGCCAAGACGATCATCGGCGTCATTGTCGCGTTGATGGCGCTGACCGGCTTCGACGCGATCGTCAGCTCGACGGGCAACGGTAGAAATGCCGCCGACGTCAACGGTGAGAAAATCACGCTGGATGCGCTGAATCGCGCAGTGGAAATGCAACGTAGTGCCTACATCCAACAATTCGGCAAGGACTTCGATCCTTCCTTGCTGGATGACAAGATGCTGCGCGAGTCGGCGCTTGAGTCGCTGATTGAGCGCGATGTGCTGCTGCAGGGCGCCAAGGGCGTTGGAATGGCGCTTTCCCAGAAGTCTGTTGATCAACTGATCCTGCAGATGCCGCTGTTCCAGGAAAATGGCCAATTCAGCTCGGCCCGCTACGACGCCTTGCTGCGTCAGCAAGGCTATACCCGCATGGACTTCCGCAATCGCTTCGAGCAGGACGTTCTGATCAGTCAGTTGCAGGCTGGAATCATGGGTACCAGCTTCTTGACTAATTCCGAAGTCGACGCATTCATCCGCCTGGAAAAGCAGACTCGCGACTTCGCTGCATTGACCTTGCATGCCGACAGCAAGTCCGTAACGCTCTCGGACGACGATCTGAAGGCCTACTACAACGAACACGCCAGCCAGTTCATGAGTCCCGAGCAGGTCGTTCTGGAATACGTGGAGCTGAAAAAATCTGCGTTCTTCAAGGACAGCGAGGTCACTGATGAGCAGTTGCAAGAGGCTTATCAGAAAGAGATCGCCGGTTTGACCGAGCAGCGCAAGGCCGCTCACATCCTTCTCGAGGTCAACGACAAGATGACCGACGAGCAGGCCAAGGCCAAGCTTGAAGAACTCAGGGCGCGCCTGGAAAAAGGCGAAGATTTCGCCACGCTGGCCAAGGAGTTTTCTCAGGATCCAGGGTCGGCAGCCAATGGCGGTGACCTAGGATTCGCCGGGCAGGGTGTCTACGATCCGGCGTTCGAGAAGTCGCTGTATGCGCTGAGCAAGGGGGAGATTTCCGAGCCGGTGCACAGTGAGTTCGGCTGGCACCTGATCAAACTGCTCGATGTGCAGAAAGCCGACGTGCCCAGCTTCGCGAGCCTGAAGGAAAAGTTGGTCCACGATCTCAAGGCGCCTCTCGTCGAGCAGCGTTTCGTCGAGGCGACCAAGGCGCTCGAGGGGGCGGCTTATGAGGCTTCGGATCTGGCTCAGCCCGCCCAGGAGCAAGGCTTGCAGGTCAAGACGACTCCGGCTTTCGGGCGTGAAGGTGGCAGTGAGGGCGTGGTTGCCAATCGCCAGGTGATCCAGGCTGCATTCAGCGAGGATTTGCTGGAAGGTGGCGCCAACAGCGGTGCCATCGAGCTGGATCCCGACACCGTTGTGGTTGTAAGGGTCAAGGAACATCGCAAGTCCGAGCAGATGCCGCTCGAACAGGTAGCTTCCAATATTCGCGAAACCCTGTCGTTGCAGCGTGCCAATGAGGCCGTCAAGACCAAGGGCGCAGAGCTGCTGGCCAATCTACGTGATGGCAAGCTCGCTGCCGACAAGGCTATCGAAGGGCAGGGCTGGAATGTCACCGAAGCCGCTACGCGGGGTCAGGAAGGGGTCGATCCGCAGGTGCTGCAAGCGCTGTTTCGTATGCCCAAGCCCGAAGACGGTAAGTCGACCTTCGCCGGTGTCAGCCTGAGAAATGGTGATTATGTGTTGCTGCGCCTGAGTGGCGTTGGTCAGCCCGAGGCTGCTATCAGCGATCAGGAGCGCGCCATGTATCGCCGTTCGCTGGCATCGCGCCAGGGACAAGAGGATTTCGCTGCCTATCGTGCAGAGCTGAAGGCCAAGGCTGATATCGAGCGTTACTGATGTTCGTGGTTGAAACCGGGTTACGCCTGAAGGTGTAACCCGGTTTTGCATTCAGGCGTGCAGGTGTTCAGCCGCGTAAAGTGTGTTTTCAAGCAGGCAGGCGCGAGTCATCGGGCCTACACCGCCCGGAACCGGTGTGATCCAACTGGCGCGTTGTGCCGCGACTTCGTATTCCACATCCCCAACCAGCTTGCCGTCTTCCTGGCGGTTGATGCCGACGTCGATGACAATGGCCCCAGGCTTGATCCATTCGCCCTTCACCAGTCCCGGTTTACCGGCGGCGACCACGACCAGATCAGCATTCGCAACGTGCTTGGCCAGATCCTGCGTGAATCTGTGCGTGACGGTTACGGTGCAGCCCGCGAGCAGCAGTTCCAAGGCCATTGGCCTGCCAACGATATTCGATGCACCGACGACCACGGCGTCCAGGCCGTATGTGTTGATCCCAGTGCTTTCCAGAAGCGTCATGATCCCTTTCGGCGTGCACGGGCGTAGCAGGGGGATGCGCTGTGCAAGGCGCCCGACGTTATACGGATGGAAGCCGTCCACGTCTTTGTCGGGGCTGATCCGCTCGAGCAGGAGCGATGCATCCAGATGCACTGGAAGAGGAAGCTGGACCAGGATGCCGTCGATGGCGCTGTCATTGTTCAGGCTATCGATCAGGGCCAGTAGCGCGTCCTGGGAGGTGGTGGCTGGCAGGTCATGGGCCACGGAGACGAAACCGACTTCCTCGCAATCCTTGCGTTTGTGGGAAACATAGACCTGCGAGGCGGGGTCGGTGCCTACGAGAATGACGGCAAGGCCGGGAGCGCGAAGACCTTGCTGGCGCCGTTCCACGACACGTTGGGCTATCTTCTGGCGGAGATTTGCGGCTATGGCTTTGCCGTCGATCAGTTTTGCGGTCATGACGCTGAGGTAACCATCGAGGGAGGTGAAAAGGGCGTGCATTCTCGCACGCTGGGGCAGGGGAACAAAGGCGCAGGTCAGCGAATTTCCTGTAAGCCCTTTATATTTTTGAATTTTTTTGGATTTCCCTGTTGACGGGATACGGACTCGTCTATAACATTCGCCCCGCTTGTCGAGCACAGCCAGTCGCTGGGTAAGATGGTGAATCAAGTCGAATAGATGCGATAAGCCGAAGCTTAGAATCTGCGATTGCAGATGTATAAGCGCCCGTAGCTCAGCTGGATAGAGCATCCGCCTTCTAAGCGGATGGTCGCAGGTTCGAGTCCTGCCGGGCGTGCCATCTGGCATCTTGGCTCAAGCAAAGCAATATGGTGGGCGTAGCTCAGTTGGTAGAGCACAGGATTGTGGCTCCTGGTGTCGAGGGTTCGATCCCCTTCGTCCACCCCATATTCGAGAAAACGCCAGGCTAAAAGCCTGGCGTTTTCGTTTCAGGTTAAAAACCACGCGGACGTGGTGAAATTGGTAGACACACCAGATTTAGGTTCTGGCGCCGCAAGGTGTGAGAGTTCGAGTCTCTCCGTCCGCACCATATAGGCTTTCCAGGGGCTTCCTAATAAGCTCCGGAAAGCGTCTCAAGTGATTGATCGGTAAATTTCTTAAGAAAATCCCGAGCCAGTCACTTTCAGCGAAAACCACCCAAAGCCAGATCAAAATGGTACACGGAGTGGTACACCGAAAACGGGATTCTACGCTTCGTTTTTTCGCTGGAGACGATCAGCGCAGGGGCAGATATAGCCACCAACTCACCTTGAAGGAGTTGGGCATGTCCCTCATCGAGCTGGCGATCAAACGAGCTGCCTCCTCCGAAAAATTATTCCCTCCGCGATGATGATGGGCTTTATCTGTTCGTTTTGGCGAGCGGCAGCAAAGCTTGGCATTTTCTCTATTTCTGAGCAGCTATCCGGCGATGTAGCGCATCACCATCTACGAGATTCAGTAGGCAGGTCGTCGGTCGTATCGAAAAGCGAGGGGCGCTTTCGAGGGGCGAAGCAGCCTGAATCCAGTCATCAAGTCTGGGTTATGCGGCCAATCTTGCGGGATACAGCTTCTGTTGCAGTCCCATTGGGCGTCTTGCAATTCGTGGGCTTCGTAGCCGATCCGCACGGCTCGTTCATGGGCTCCGGAAGAGAATTCAAGTGCTGGAATCGTCGTTCCAACCTCTCGAAAGGTGAGGCCTCCACGAATCCTGAAAGCGACCCCCTTATCTAAAAACGACATTGCTTGGATGCAGGGGTAGAACTCGGCGGTTTTACATGAAATATTAGAAATATATTTTTAGTATTTCAAAGGAGCGACAGCCCCTGATGGACAGCCTGAAAAAAAACCGCAAGAGCGATTCCGCCTACGACGGCCTGCGCTCGGCGATCATCCGCGCGGAGCTCGAACCCGGTTCGCTGATTGAGGAGCGCGAGATGATAGAGCGCCTCGGCATTGGTCGCACGCCGCTGCGCGAGGCCCTGCAGCGCCTGGCCCAGGAAGACCTGGTGCTGGCTGTGCCACAGCGTGGTTACTTCGTTTCGTCCACCTCGGCCAGCGATTTCTTCCAGCTCAACGAGTTCCGCGAGCACTCCGAAGTGCTGGCCTGTCGCAATGCGGCCCTGCGTATCACCGATGCGCAACTGGCCACGCTCAAGGGCATCCTCGACGAAGCCCGCGCCGGCGTGGCTGCCAGGATCATGGAAACCGACTGGCACCTGGGCATCGATGAGCGTGTGCACAAGCTCATCGCCGAGGCCAGCGGTAATCGCTACCTGGTGCAGGCACTGAGCCGCCTGTATGCGCTGTCGGTGCGCAGCCTCTATGTGGCACGGGTGCCGGTGACGCTGATCTACGACGAGCTGGAGAACTTTGACGCCATCTACGCCGCGCTCGCGGCCCATGATCCGGACGCCGCCGAGCAGGCAATCCGCCGCCACCTCGACGTACCGGCTGTGCAGTTGGTGCCCGCCGGCAAGCGCGGCCCATCGTCTTCCGGCAACCCGCAGTCGGCCGACCGCTCATGAATTCGCGTAGCCAACGCCTGGTCACCCTGGCCATGCTCACGCCGTCGCTGGTGATGAGCGTGCTGCTGCTGGCGCTGCCGTTCCTGATCATCGTGGCCTACAGCTTCGCCCCCCGCGATCCCTATGGTGGCGTAGTCAGCGGCTTCAGCCTGGACAGCTACCGCATGCTGTTCCAGCCGATGTACCTGCCGATTTTCTTCAACTCGCTGAAGATCGCCCTGTGTTCCACCCTGGTCTGCCTGCTGGTGGGTTACCCCATCGCCTATTACCTGGCCTTCAAGGCGCCGCGCCATGCGACCTTGCTGTTGGCGTTGCTGCTGATTCCGTTCTGGGTCGATTTCATGATCCGCGTGTCGAGCTGGATGGTGCTGATGGGGCGTAACGGGCTGATCAACGAGACGCTGCAGGCGTTGGGGCTGGTGGACTCGCCGCTGCGCCTGCTGGGTACCTATGGTGCGGTGATGGTGGGCATGCTCTATGCCTTCCTGCCGGCGACGGTGCTGCCGATCTATTCCGCGCTGAGCCCGATCGACCGGCGTCTGATGGAAGCGGCCGCCGACCTTGGCGCGGGACCGGTGGAAACCTTCTGGCGCACCACCTTTCCGTTGTCGCTGCCGGGCGTGATGGCCGCGGTGCTGTTCGTCTTCGTGCCGGCCATGGGGGTGTATGCCATTCCGGTTCTGCTCGGTGGCGGCAAGAGCATCATCATCGGCAACCTGATCGTCCAGTTGTTCCTGGAGTTCCGCAATATTCCCCTGGGCGCGGCGGTATCGGTTGTCCTGCTCGGCTTTTCGTTCGTCATCACGCTCTTGTACATGCGCCTGCTCAACCGTATCGAGGAGGCTCGTTCATGAGTATCCGCCTGACCGATGCTGGCAGCCGACTGGCCGGCCTCTACGTGCCGCTGGTGACGCTGCTCGGCTATGTATTTCTGTTCGCCCCGCTGGTGGTGCTGGTGATCTATTCGTTCAACAGCGGCCGTTCTACCGTGAATTTCGAGGGGTTGTCGCTGGCCTGGTATGCCGAAGCGTTCAACGACCGTGGCCTACGCAACGGACTGGTGGTCAGCGCCATCGTCGCGGTGGCATCGGCACTGCTTAGTGCGGCCATCGGCACCAGCGCCGCCCTGGCGGTGGTGAAGCGCGACTTCCGTGGCAAGAACCTGTTTTCCACGCTGATCATCGCTCCACTGATCCTGCCGGAGATCGTGCTGGCCGTCGGGCTGCTGGTCTCCAGCGTCGCCGCGGGTATCAGCCTGGGGTATCTGACGTTGATCGCCGGGCACCTGTTGATCTCGGTGCCATTCACCTTCTTGATCGTGCGGGCCTCGGCCAGCGCCCTCAACCCTCGGCTGGATGAAGCCGCCGCTGATCTGGGGGCCACCGGTGCGCAGACCTTTCTGCGGGTGACCCTGCCGCTGCTGTTGCCGGCGATCCTCTCGGGGATGCTGCTGTCGGCGGTGGTGTCGTTCGACAACTTCGTCATGTCGACCTTCGTCTCTGGCGTGGGTACCACGCCCTTGCCGTTGCAGATCTACTCGATGCTCAAGTCAGGGCTGACTCCCAAGATAAATGCGCTCGGCACCGTACTGATCGCACTGAATGTCCTGGTCGTGGCTGCCGTGCTACGCCGGTTCATGAAAACCATACGTTGATCTGCCCCCTACTGAGCTACTCACCTGAGGATGTATCGATGTCGCGTCTTACAACAAAATTGATGCTGTCTACTGCCATTCTGGTCGGCAGCGCGCAACTCCAGGCCGCACAGAGCTTGCACATCTACGCCTGGTCCAGCGAGCTGCCGCAGGAGATTCTCGATGACTTCAGCAAGAAGAGCGGAATCGAAGTCAGCCTGGATACCTTCGACAGCAACGAGACGCTGATCGCCAAGCTTTCAGCCGGCGCATCGGGGTACGACCTGATCGAGCCGTCGCAGTACGCGGTGCAGATACTGGTCAACAAGGGGCTGGTCGAGAAGCTGGATCACTCGCTGCTGCCGGGGTTGAGCAACCTGTCCGAGACCTTCCGCAACGTCAGCTACGACGTCGGCAACCAGTACAGTGTCCCGTATGTCTGGGGCACGACCGGCCTGGCCTACAACGACGAGTGTGTGAAGACCCCGATCACCAGTTGGAAGGCCCTGTGGGACCCGGCTTATTCCGGGCGCATCTACATGCTCGACAACATGCTTTCGGCATACATCGCCGCCATGCAGGTGAATGGCTACCGTTCCGGCAGCACCGACAAGGCCGAGGTGGAGAAGGCCACGGCCTCGCTGATCGAGCAGAAGAAGATACTCGGCGGCTACAACAGCACCAACTTCGCCGACCTCGTCGCTTCCGGCGAAGCCTGCGTGGTGCAGGCCTACAACTCCAACATCAGCCAGATCACTGCGCAGAACCCGCATGTCCACTACGTGATTCCCGATGAGGGCGGCTCGATGTGGATCGACAGCCTGGCGATTCCGAAGCGCGCCGCCAATCGCGAGGCCGCCTATGCCTTCATCGACTACCTGTTGCAGCCGGAAGTGGCCGCGAAAGCCGCGACGCTGAGCAAGGCCGCTACCACGGTCGGTGCCGCCAAGGCGCTGTTGCCGCCGGAAGTGGCCGGCAACGTCGCCATCTACCCCGACGAGGAGCGCCTGAAGAAGGCCGACTTCATCCTCGACCTGGGCCAGGCGACCCAGCTCTACCAGGACGGCTGGACCCGCGTGAAGACCGCGCAGTGATCGCCATCCTGTAACGCTCGCTCCGGGGAGCAGGCGCTCCCCCAAACCCCGTAGTACGGAGATAGCCCGTGAGTACTCTCACCCAGGCCCGCCCCCCCTTTGCCGTCGAATTGCATAACGTCTGCAAGACGTTCATGTGCAATGCGCAGGGCGAACCGGAATACGCCGTGAACTCGGTGAACCTGCAGATCCGCGAGGGTGAGTTCTTCACCTTCCTCGGCCCCTCGGGCTGCGGAAAGACCACCACGCTGCGGATGATCGGCGGCTTCGAGTTGCCCAGCAGCGGCACCATCCTGCTCGAAGGCCAGAATGTCTCGAACCTGCCGGCGCATCGCCGCAACATCAACACGGTGTTCCAGAGCTACGCGCTGTTCCCGCATCTCTCGGTGCTGGACAACGTGGCCTTCGGGCTGGCGGTCAAGCGCGTCCCCCACGCCGAGCGCCGCGAGCGTGCGATGAAGGCACTGGAACTGGTGCGCATGGACCATGCTGCCGATCGTCGTCCGTCGGCGCTCTCCGGCGGTCAGCAGCAGCGCATTGCTCTGGCGCGCGCACTGGTCAACGAGCCGGCGGTACTGCTGCTCGACGAACCGTTCGGGGCATTGGACATGAAGCTGCGCCGCGAGATGCAGCTGGAGGTCAAGGAGATGCAGCGGCGCCTGGGCATCACCTTCATCTTCGTCACCCACGACCAGGAAGAAGCGCTGACCATGTCCGACCGGATCGCTGTGATGAGCGGTGGCCATGTGCAACAGGTCGACGACCCGGAAGGCATCTACGAGCGGCCCTGCAATCGATTCACCGCCGGCTTCATCGGCGAGATGAACATGCTGCAGGCGCGGCACGCGGACGGTCGCTTGCATGCCGGCGGCAGCCATATCCCTCATGCCCGCGAAGTCGACGGCAGCCTGCCGCTGACCCTGGCCATGCGCCCGGAGGCCCTGCAACTGGGCGGCTCCACGCAGATCGATCACGTGGTCTTCGACGGCACTCTGGGCGAGGCCATCTACATCGGTTCCGACCGCCGCTACGCCGTGCACTTGCCCAGTGGCGAACACCTGCTGGTGCGGGTGCCCAACCCTGCCAGCGCGCAGCCGCTGCACCTGCGCAGCGGCGACCCGGTACAGGTCAGTTGCCCGCTGGCGGCGCTGCACTTTCTTCAACACTGAAACACCTGAACAGAGATGATCATGTCGATACGTTCCTACCGCATCAACCCGATGCCTGCCCAATTGGACCCGAGCCTGATGGCGCGCTTCGCCCGGGTGGAGGCTGCCACCGTCGGCCATTACCTGCACGACCGCTTCATGCGCAACGACCTGCGCCCGCTGCTGGTCGGACCACGGGTGGCCGGCACCGCCGTGACCGTGTCCATCGCCGGGGCCGACTCCACGTTGCTGTACCACGCCATGGATCAGGTGCGTCCTGGCGATGTGCTGGTGATCGACCGTGGCCAGGACGAGCGGCATGCCGCCTGGGGCGGTTTCATGGCGGCCGTGGCGAAAGTGCGCGGGCTGGCGGCGGTGATCATCGACGGCATGGTCACCGATCCGTCGGCGATCATCGAAGCGGGCGTGCCGACCTGGGCCCGTGGCGTTTCGCCGATCACCACCAAGCTGTTCAACTTCGGTGGCGGTTTCAACATTCCGGTGAGCTGCGGCGGCGTCAGCGTCAGCCCTGGCGATGCGGTACTGGCCGACGACTGCGGGATTCTCGTGGTGCCCGCCGATCAGGTGGCCGGCATCGCCGACGTGGCCCTGGCCGACCAGGCCGACGAAGGCACCTGGGTCAAGCGTATCCAGGCCGGCGAGCGCCTGCAGGACCTGGTGGACATTCAGGCGATGATCGCCGAGCGCAATCGTCTGGACGAGGTGAGCCATGGCTGAGGCACTGCAGAAACTGGCCTTCTGGCTGTCCACTCCGCACCAGGCGATGCTCGAAATCGCCGAGGAGATCGGTTATCGCCACGTGGTGCTGGATATCGAGCATGGCCTGTTCGATCTCGAAGCCCTCGACCGCACCGTGGCCCTGGCGCGCGCCCTTGGTCTGACCGTACATGGCAAGGTGCTCGGCCCGCAGACTATCCCGATCCAGCAGGCACTGGATATCGGCTGCCACAGCGTGATCATCCCGCATATCGGCGAGCTGCAGCACGCCCGCGAAGTGACCCGCGCCGCCAAGTACCCGCCGCTGGGCATCCGCAGCTTCTCCGGCACCCGTCTGGCCGGCTATGGCGGGGCAGGGCAGGCTTACTTCGATGGCGAAAACGACAAGACCCGCTGCTATCCGATGATCGAATCGGCGGCTGCCTTGCAGGATATCGAGGCGATCCTCGCACTGCCGACCGTCGATGGTGTGTTCGTCGGCCCCAGTGACCTGTCGCTGGATCGCGGACGTGGCGCGTATAGCTTCAGCGATGCCGACCGCGCTGACCTGCAGCGCATCGCCAGTGCCTGCGCCAAGGCCGGCAAGCCCTGGATCATGCCGGCCTGGAGCGACGCCGAGCGCGCCTATGCCGCGCAACTGGGCGCCGAACTGCTGATCGTGATCGACGAATACGGCTCCCTGAAATGGGGCCTGAGCGAAGCCGCTCGTTAACTCCACGTCCATTGAAGAGAGCTGCAAATGTCTGACTCCATGTCCTGCGGAAGCAAACTCATGCATCTGCTGCGCGCCTATGACATCGACACGGTGTTCGGGATGCCCGGCGTGCACACCCTGGAGGCCTACCGTGGCATGAATGCTGCCGGCATCCGCCACATCGGCGTGCGTCACGAGCAGGGTGCCGGATTCATGGCCGATGGTTATGCACGGGTGTCCGGCAAGCCTGGCGTCTGCCTGGTGATCAGCGGGCCGGGCGTGACCAATGCTGCCACGCCCATCGGCCAGGCCTACTCGGACAGCGTGCCGGTACTGATGATCACCAGCGTTGGCGCCACCAGCGACGCCGGCATGGGCCGTGGCCGCCTGCACGAGGTTACCGATCAGTCGCGCATCACCGAACCGCTGACGGCCTTCTCGGCGACCGCCAACGATCCTGTCCAGGTACGCGAGTACGTCGCCCGCGCCTTCGCCCTGTTCGAAAGCGAGCGGCCGCGCCCGGTGCACCTGTCGATTCCGCTGGACGTGTTCAAGCAGATCGACGCCGACCCGGTGCAGCGCCGTCGCGTGCGCCAGCGCCTGGCCGCCGACGCGGGGGCGGTGGCCGAGGCCGTGGCTCTGCTCAAGGCCAGCCGCCGCCCGCTGATCATCGCCGGTGGCGGTAGCCTGGGCGCCGCCGACGCTTTGCGTCAGTTGGCAGAAACCCTGGGCGCGGCCGTGGTGCCGACCATCGCCGGCAAGGGCGTGTTGCCCGACAGCCATCCGCGCGTGCTGGAGGCCACCCTCGATCGCGAGGCCACCCAGGCATTGATCGCCGGTGCCGACGTGGTGCTGTGCGTGGGTACCGAGCTGGCCGAGCCGGATCACTGGCTGCAGGGCAACCTGCCCATGGGCGGGCCGATGATCCGCATCGATATCGACCCGCAAACCCTGGTGCGCGACTACGATGCCGCCGTCGCCATCCAGGCCGACGCGGCACTTGCCGTGCAGGCCATCCTCGATGGTCTGCATGGCCAAGGCTACCGGGGCGAGGGCATCGCCGAAGACGAGATCGCCGCTGTGCGCGCCGCCGAGCGGGCTGCCCTGCGGCCTCTCGAACGGCAGCACCTGGAGGTGCTGGCGGCGCTGCGCGAAGCCATGCCCGACGACGGCGTGGTGTTCGCCGACATGACCCAGCTGGCCTATACCGGCTATGCCTTCTACCCCTGCGAACGCCAGCGCCAATGGTTCTTCCCGGCGGGCTACGGCACCCTTGGCTACGCACTGCCGGCGGCCATCGGCGGCAAGATCGCCGCGCCACACCTGCCGGTGATGGTGATGGTCGGGGACGGTGGCTTCCAGTTCACCCTGCAGGAACTGGGCACCGCGGTGGAGAACCGCCTGCCAATGGCGGTGATCCTGTGGAACAACGACAGCCTGGCGCAGATTCGCGATGGCATGATCTCCCGCGACATCCCCACCATCGGCGTCAACCAGCACAACCCGGACTTCCTCGGCATCGCCCGCGCCTACGGCTGCCATACCGCCAGTCCGGACAGCCTCGATGCGTTGATCGCCGCGGTGCGTGCGGCGCACACGGCCGATGGCCCGACCGTGATCGAGGTGCGTGAAAGCGCGGCCTTCCTGAGTGTGCGGCCATGAGCGGGGCCGACGACGTGCGCCTGGATAACTGGCGCACGGTACCCTACAGCCACCATGCCTTCCGCCATGTCGACACGCTGGTGGACTGTGCACGCATGCTTCCCGGCGATGCGCCGCTGGAGCTGCCGCAGGCGTCGCTGGCGCTGGACTTGCAAACCGTGTGCTTCGAGCACCGTGGGCGTGCCTGGAGCGTCGATGAAGCGCTGCGCGAAGGGGACACCGATGGGCTGATCGTGCTGCGTCACGGCCAAGTGCTCGGCAGCTACTTGGGGCATGGCCAGACCGCGGATTGCCGGCACATCGTGTTCTCGGTGAGCAAGTCGATCACCGGCGCCCTGGCCGGTGTGCTGGTGGAGCAAGGCCTGCTCGATCCGCAGCGCCCGGTGTCGGCCTACCTGTCGTTGCCGGCCGGCTCCGCCTATGCCGATTGCACTGTGCGCCATGTCCTGGACATGACCGTGGCGATCCGCTTCGTCGAGGACTATCTCGACCCGCTCGGCGACGTGGCGCGCTACCGCGTGGCCATGGCCTGGAACCCGCTCGGCCTGGTGGACGGCAGCGTCGGCCTGATCGACTTCGTCACCGGCTTGCCGCGTGGCGAGGGCGAGCATGGCCAGCGCTTCCACTATGTCTCGCCCAACAGCGACCTGCTCGGGCGCCTGCTTGAGGTGGCGGGCGGCGCGCCGGTGGCCGAGTTGATCGAGCGCCACCTGTGGCAGCCCATGGGCGCGCAGGACATGGCGCTGATCACCCTCGACCACCAGGGCGCGGCACGTACCGCGGGCGGCATCTGCTGCACCCTGGGGGACATGGCGCGCTTCGGCGAACTGATGCGCAACGAGGGGCGTCACGGCGCGCGGCAGGTGATCCCCGCGCAGTGGGTACGGGACATCCGCAGTGCCGGCGACCCGCAGGCCTGGGCGCATGGCGAGATGACCGACTTGTTCCCCGAGGCGCGTTACCGCAGCCAGTGGTACTCGCCGACGGGGGCGGACGAGGGCGTGTTCTGTGCCATCGGCATCCATGGCCAGTGGATCTGGATCGACCCGGCACGTGGCGTCGTCATCGCCAAGCAGTCGTCCCAGGCGACGCCCGCCGATGACGACCTCGATGCCTTGAACATTGCCCTGTTTCGTACCCTGAGCCGAGAGGTGGAAAAATGCTGAGTAGCAACCTTCTGGACGTCGGCCGGCGGCTGAGCTTCTACATCGACGGTCGCTGGCAGGCAGCGCCGGGACGGCCGCGGCAAACCGTCATCGATCCCTCCACCGAACAGCCATTGGGCGAGGTTGCACTGGGCGATGCGCAGGACGTCGAGCAGGCCGTGCAGGCCGCACGACGCGCATTGCCGGGCTGGGCGGCGAGCAGCCGCGAAGAGCGCCTGGCGTTGCTGCAGCGAATTCTCGCGGTGTACCGGCGCCGTGCCCCCGAACTGGCCGTGGTGCTCAGCCGGGAAATGGGCGCGCCGCTGGGCATGGCCCTGGACAACCAGGTTGCCAGCGGTGCCGCGCACATCGAGGTGATGCTCGATGTACTGGCCGACTATCGCTTCGTCCAGCGTCGCGGTACTACCGAGGTCGTGCGTGAAGCCGTCGGCGTGGTTGGCATGATCACGCCGTGGAACTGGCCGCTCAACCAGATCCTGTGCAAGGTGGTTCCGGCGCTGGCGGCTGGCTGCAGCATGGTGCTCAAACCCAGCGAGGTGGCGCCGTTCAACGCGCTGTTGCTCGCCGAGGTGCTGGACGAGGCGGGCGTGCCCGCAGGTGTCTTCAACCTGCTGAATGGCGACGGGCCGACAGTGGGCGAGGCGCTGGCCAGGCATCCGCACGTCGCGATGATTTCCATCACCGGCTCGACCCGCGCGGGCGTGCTCGTGGCCCAGGCCGCGTCGACGTCGGTCAAGCGCGTGCATCAGGAACTGGGAGGCAAGTCGGCGAACATTCTGGTCGATGGCGTCGATCTGCAGCATGCCGTCGCCCAGGGCGTGCGCGAGTGTTTCGACAACAGCGGCCAATCGTGCAACGCCCCCACGCGCATGCTGGTGCCGCGCCAGCATTTCGAGGCCGCGTTGGCGATCGCCCGCGAAGCGGCTCTGTCGTTGCGCATGGGGCCGGCGGATGCGGAGGGTGTGGATCTGGGGCCGGTGGTCAATCAGGCGCAGTTCACGCGCATCCAGGCACTGATCGAGTCGGCGCTGGAAGAGGGCGTCGAACTGGTCTGCGGCGGAGCGGGGCGGCCTGACGGCCTGTCCGAGGGATATTTCGTGCGCCCGACGGTCTTCGCCTGCCGGCAGGGCAACCCGCGCATCGTGCGCGAGGAAGTATTCGGCCCGGTGCTCACCCTCCAGCCCTACGACGATCTGGACCAGGCCGTCGCCATGGCCAACGACACCCCCTACGGCCTGGCCGCCTATGTGCAATGCCCCGACTCGACGTTGGCCCGGCGATTGGCGGCGCGGCTGCACGCCGGCAACGTCTACCTGAACTACCCGCAATGGGACCCGTACGCGCCTTTCGGCGGCTTTGGCCAGTCCGGCAACGGTCGTGAATACGGGGCATACGGGCTGGACGATTTCACTGAAATCAAGGGGATTGTCGGCGTCACCTGATCCCTTCATTCGATAACACCCAATAACAACAAGAACCCACGACGGTCGTGTACGCGACCGTCACGCCTTCCTCTTGCCTGCTGTTAGCCCGGCCGGGATTCCGGCTGCCAATAAAAAAACCAACCAAGCTATGCACATAGGTAAATCATGGACACTCTGAAGCATTGCAAGCGCGCTGTTCTCGTCGGTCTTCCGCTCCTCAGCAGCCTGGCCCTGGGGAGCCAGGCTGACAGCCAGGGCTTCGTCGAGGACAGCCACCTGGACCTGTTCGCCAGGACCCTGTACTTCAACCGCGACTGGCACAACCACGATGCCAGCAACAGCTACAGCGCCGACTTCGGTCAGGCCATCACCACCCAGTTCCACTCCGGTTTCACCCAGGGCACCGTGGGCCTGGGTATCGATGCGCTGGCCCTCACCGGCATCAAGTTCGACAGCAGTCGCGGACACAACGCCTCGGCGTCCTATCCCAAGGACAGCGACGGGCGTACCGAGGACTCCTTCTCCAAGGGCGGCGCAGCAGTGAAGGTGCGGGTGAGCAACACCGTGATCAAGTACGGCACGCAGTTCCTCAGCCTGCCAGTGCTGGCCACCGACCCCGGCCGGCTATTGCCGGAAACTGCGCGCGGCCTGCTGATTACCAGCAACGAGATCGAGGGCCTGGAGCTGAACGCCGCACACATCACCGCGCTCAGCTCGCAGTTCAAGTCCGGCGAGGACAGCAAGAACCTCAAGCAAGCCGATGCGGTGGGCGGCAGCTACCAGTTCACCGACAACTTCAGTGGCTCGCTGTACTTCTCCGACATCGAGGACAACTTCAAGAAGAAGTACGCCAACCTCAACCTGGTACAGCCCATCGGCGATGACCAGAAGCTGACCTACGACTTCAACATCTACCGCAGCAAGAGCCAGGGCCAGGAACTCAGTGGCTATGTCGACAACACCCTCTGGAGCCTGACGGCGGCCTACGCCGTGGGCGCGCACCAGGTCCTGCTCGGCTACCAGCGCAACAGCGGCGACACCGGCTACGTGTACGGCGCCGATGGCGGCGCGGTCTACGACTTCGGCAACTCGGTGCAGTATTCGGACTTCAACGCCAAGGACGAGACCTCGTGGCAGGTGCGCTACGACCTGGACTTCGCTGGTTACGGCATTCCCGGCCTGACCTTCATGATCCGCTACATCCGTGGTGACGACATCGACAACGGCGTGACCCGCAACGGCAAGGAATGGGAGCGCAACGAATCGCTGCGCTACGTGATCCAGAGCGGCGCGACCAAAGGCCTGGCGTTCCAGGTGCGGCATGCCAAGAACGTATCTTCGGCGCTGGACAGCGACCTCGACGAAACCCGCCTGATCATGGATTACCCGCTGAGTATCTTCTGATCCTGCCAACGCTTTCCTTGGTACTTTTACGACCCCAACCGGGGTCGTTTTTTTATCGATAGACTCAAGTCGGCTATAGGCCAATAGCATCCGTGAAACCCGGAGTGGTCCATGCTCGGGTCAAGCGTCATCCGGAAAGTTGCACATGGCCCGCTGCGCGATGTCGGCGGGAACCGAGCCATGCGATAGACTGGCGGCGGAAAAAACCTGAATACAAGGAGTGGCGAGATGCCCCTATCCAGTTCCTTCGTCCTTGGCGCCGCTCCAGACGGCCAGCCGGTTTCCCAGTCGCTGCGCCTGGCCAACCGCCATGGGCTGATCGCCGGCGCCACCGGGACCGGCAAAACGGTGACCCTGCAGCGCCTCGCCGAACTTTTCAGCGACGCCGGGGTGGCGGTGTTCGCCGCCGACGTCAAGGGCGACCTGTGCGGGCTGGGAGCCGCCGGTGCACCGCAGGGGAAGGTGGCTGAGCGGATCGCCTCGATGCCGTGGCTGGAGCACCGCCCGCAGGCCTATCCGGTCAGCCTGTGGGACGTCGCGGGGCACAGTGGCCACCCATTGCGCACCACCCTCAGTGAGATGGGGCCGTTGCTGCTCGGCAACCTGCTGGAACTGACCGACAGCCAGCAGGCGGCGCTCTACGCGGCCTTCCAGGTGGCCGACCGCGAAGGCCTGCTGCTGCTCGACCTGAAGGACCTGAAGGCGCTGCTCAACCACCTGCGCGAGCATCCGGAACTGCTCGGCGAGAATCGCGCGCTGTTCGCCGGCGCCTCGGCCCAGGCCCTGCTGCGCCGCCTGGCGACCCTCGAACAGCAGGGGGCCGAGGCGCTGTTCGGCGAGCCGGCGCTGCAGTTGGAGGATATTCTGCGCCCGGCCGCCGATGGCCGCGGGCGTATCCACCTGCTCGACGCCAGCCGCCTGGTGCACGAGGCGCCGAAGGTTTACGCGACCTTCCTGCTCTGGCTGCTGGCCGAACTGTTCGAGCAACTGCCGGAGCGCGGCGATGCCGACCAGCCGCTGCTGGCGCTGTTCTTCGACGAGGCGCATCTGCTGTTCAACGGCACTCCGAAGGCGCTGCAGGAACGCCTCGAACAGGTGGTCCGGCTGATCCGCTCGAAGGGCGTCGGCGTGTACTTCGTCACCCAGTCGCCGAGCGACCTGCCGGACGACGTGCTGGCCCAGCTCGGCCTGCGCATCCAGCATGGCCTGCGTGCTTTCACCGCCAAGGAGCAGAAGGCGCTACGCGCGGTGGCCGACGGCTTCCGGCCGAATCCGGCGTTCGACACCCTGGCCGTACTGACCGAACTGGGTATCGGCGAGGCGTTGGTCGGCACGCTGGAGGAAAAGGGCACGCCAGCGATGGTCCAGCGCGTGGCGATCGCTCCGCCGCAGTCGCGGATCGGGCCGCTGAACGACGCCGAGCGCGAGACGCTGGTGCGCCAGTCGCCGTTGCTCGGGCGCTACGACAAGCCGATCGACCGCGAATCGGCCTATGAGGTCCTGCAGGCACGCGCCACGCCCGCCGAACCCGAGGAGCCGGCGAAGAAAACCGGCGACGTGGCCAAGGGCAGCGACCTGGGCGGCATGGCCGGCGAATTACTCGGCAACCTGGCCAGTCAGGCGATGAAGACGGCGGTGCGGCAGATGGCCAACCAGATCGGTCGGCAACTGGTGCGCGGCCTGATGGGCTCGTTGCTGGGGGGCAGCAAGCGACGCTGAGCGCCGGTCGGCGAGCGGAAGGTTTTTCCGCTCGCTGCGTCCAGCTTTCTCCGTGGTTTTGCCTGGTTAGATAAGAGCCGCAGGCTGTGAAAGAACGGTGGGCATGGTCTCGATACCAGCTTGCAGTTCATCCACTTGGCATTCCTGGCATTGCTATTGGAAAGATCGTGAACAGCTTCTAAGCGCCGACTTTAGGCTTGGGCTTTCGTATCTTTTCCCGCTATCTATCATTCCTAGCGCCAGGATAGTCAGATACTTGCATAACCCAGGCCCGCTCTTGTCCGGGCTGTGCCATTGGTGGTGGCCAAACAGCATGCCAATGACGGCATTGGCAACAAGGCCGCTGCGAATGTCGTGAGCATTGCCCTGACTCTTCATTTCGCCGGCAATGATGCTGTCAAGCAGCTTGCTGTAGCTGCTGCGCAGTTGTTCGATCTGCGCGCCTTGCTCAGCGGTCAGGTACACCGCATCGCGGGTGAGCAGTGTCAGTCGATCCCGATCCGAATGGCTGAACGAGACGAAGGTGTCGACGAACCTTCGCAAGCGTTCACTGCCGCTCTTGCAATTCTTTACCTGCTGTTGGGTGTTGAACAACAGGTCCGCCAACGTTGACTCGACCAGTTCGAAGAGCAGGCTCTGCTTGTTCTCTATGTGGTGATAGAGCGATCCCGCATGTAACCCCAGGTGCCCGGCCAGGTCCCTCAAGCCAATGGCGTGATAGCCATGGCTGGCAAACAGTTGGATCGCCGCGTTGATGACGCGATCGCGTGCTTGATGTGCAGGGGCCGCGGGCATGATCGATTCCTGGGATTGAGCCTGTGGGTGTCGAGCGGGGCGCGTAAATTGCGTTTGACCAAATGTAAGACAACAGGCATCTTACGTAAAGGCTAAATCGCGGAGGGGATCATGAAGCAGCAAACGGTGGTAATCGTAGGTGGGGCGTCGGGTCTGGGGCTGGAAACGGCGAAACTCATGATCACGCATGGCGCCGGCAAAATCGGTCTGATCGACCGAAACGAGCAGCTATTGGTGCAGGCGGCAGAGTTGCTTTCGGCGACAGGCTGCGAGGTCGCTACAGCCGTCGGTGATATCTCCCGGCAGCAGAGCGCCCACGCTGCATTCCAGGGCATCGTCGACCAGCTCGGGCGTGTGCATTGCCTGGTCAACAGCGCGGCCATCTACCCGCGAAAGGATATTTTCGACATTACCGATGATGAGTGGGATGTCGAGAATGCGGTGAACATCAAGGGCACCTACCACATGATGGTCGCTGCCGTACGCCACATGCAGGCGTTCGTTGCGGCTCCGGAAGTGACAGGGCGCATCGTCAACGTCACCTCCGTGGATGCCTTCAAGGCACACCCGCAAAATGCCCACTACGCAGCGACCAAGGCCGCAGTGGTGAGCCTGACCAAATCCTTCGCCCATGCCTGCGCCAAGGACCAGATCCTGGTCAACTCGGTGGCGCCAGCGGGCTTCGCCACGGAGCGTGCGCGCCAACTGGGCTTTCTCGGTGAGCTGGCGGCGGCCAACCCGCTCGGACGTGCCGCTGAGCCGGCAGAGATTGCCGAGTGGATCATCATGATGGGCAGCCGCCGCAACACCTACGCCACGGGTGAAAACGTGATCGTCAGTGGGGGATATATCTATGCCTGATGCGCTTTCGTTACCGGCTTCTTATCGGCGTGCGCTGGTCACCGGGGCTACCAGCGGTATTGGCAAGGCTGTCGTGCTCGCGCTGCGCGATGCCGGTCTGCAGGTGATTGCCGTCGGGCGCAGTCGTGACGCGCTGCAGGCGTTGGCGCAGGAGGAGGGGGTCATCACCCTGGAGGCCGACGTGCGCCAGGCCGATGCTTTCGCCGAGGTGCTCAGCCAGTATCCGGTGGATGTGCTGGTCAACAACGCCGGTGTGCTATCGACGCGTGCCAGTTTTCAGGAGATCGATCCGGCGGAAATCGACGCGATGCTCGACATCAACCTCAAGGCGCCCTTGCATCTGGCGCGCCAGGTATTGCCGGGCATGGTCGAGCGCGGTCATGGCCATCTGTTTTTCATCGGTTCCAGCGCGGGGCGCGCGCCTCATCCGGGGGCGGCGGTGTATGGCGCCTCCAAGGCGGGGGTCAGCCTGTTCTGCGATGCCTTGCGCTGCGACCTGCTGGGTTCCGGCGTGCGCGTGACGGAGATTGCGCCAGGGCGGGTGCAGACCCAGCTCTATCGCACGGCGATGGGGATGCAGGCGGCGGGTGCCGAACTGTATGACGGCTATGAGTCGATCATGCCCGAGGACATCGCGCAGTTGCTGCTTGCTGCGTTACGTCTGCCGGAGCAGGTGGATGTATCGCGTCTGGAGGTATTCCCGACGGCCCAGGCGGTCGGCGGTGCGCGGATGGTGAAGACGCGCGGTTGAGGATGAAGGGCCGGCGCCAGAGTGCCGGCTTTCTTGCGTGCGCAAGTGGTCGAGCTATGAGGGATTAGTGCTTGACCACATGTAAGACAACATATAACTTACATTAAATCGACCGAATCAACAGGTCGTGAGAAGTCCAAGCATCGAGGGGATATGAAGATGACTGCTACATCATGCCGGGTCGGCGTGGATATAGGTGGGACCTTTACGGATATCGCGCTGGATGTCGGCGGGGTGCTGCATTCGACCAAGATTCTGACGGACTACGAACTACCCGAGCGCGCGATTCTCACCGGGGTCAAGCACGTCATCGCCGCCGCCGGACTGCAGTTGTCCGATATCGATCAGTTGATCCACGGCACCACCCTCGCGACCAATGCTTTGATCGAGCGCCGTGGTGCGCGTACCGCCTTCGTCACCACCGAAGGCTTCCGTGACACTCTGGAAATGCGCACGGAAAACCGCTTCGAACAGTACGACATCAATATTGCCCTGCCGCCACCGCTGATCGAGCGCGAGCATCGCTACACCTTGCGTGAGCGCCTGGATGTGCACGGCAAGGTGCTGATCGCGCCGCAGCAGGACGAGATTGACGCGTTGGTCGAGCGTATCGCCGCGGGCGATTACCAGAGCGTGGCTATCGGCCTGATTCACAGCTACGTCAATGGCGCTCATGAGCGCCAATTGCGCGATGCGTTGCAGGCGCGCCTGCCGCAAGTGTCCATCTCGATTTCCAGTGAAGTCTCGCCGCAGATGCGCGAGTTCGAACGCTTCAACACGGTGTGCGCCAACGCTTACGTCAAGCCGCTGATCAAGTCCTACCTGGACCGCCTGGTCGTCACCCTGAAGCAGGCTGGTGCGGAGTGTCCGGTGTTCATGATCCATTCTGGCGGCGGCATCATCTCCGTACAAAGCGCCGCCGAGTTCCCGGTGCGCCTGGTCGAGTCCGGGCCGGCTGGCGGCGCGATTTTCGCCGCCGATATCGCGCGCAAATATGAACTGGATTCGGTGGTGTCCTTCGACATGGGCGGCACCACGGCGAAGATCTGCCTGATCGAGAATCAGGTGCCGAAGACCGCCAAGACCTTCGAGGTCGCCCGCACCTATCGCTTCAAGAAGGGCAGCGGCATGCCCATTTCCATTCCGGTGGTGGAGATGGTCGAGATCGGTGCCGGTGGCGGCTCCATCGCCAGCATCGACAGCATGCGTCAGATCCGCGTAGGTCCGCAAAGCGCCGGCTCCGAGCCCGGCCCGGCCTGCTACGACCGTGGCGGCAAACAACCGACCATCACCGACGCCAACCTGTTGCTGGGGCGCCTGGATGCCGACAACTTCGCTGGCGGTGCCATGCGTCTTTCCACCGATAACGCTGCCAGCGCCACGGCTGCGGCGATCGGTCAGACTCTGGGCATGGATGCGCGCACGGCGGCGTTCGGTATCTGCGAAGTGGTGGACGAAAACATGGCCAACGCCGGCCGTGTGCATGCGGTAGAGAGCGGTAAGGATATTGGCGACTACACCATGATCACCTTCGGTGGTGGCGGCCCGCTGCATGCCGCGCGACTGTGCGAAAAGATGGGGGTGTCGCGTTTTCTGGTGCCGGCCGGTGCCGGTGTCGGTTCGGCCATCGGCTTCTTGCGTGCACCATTCGGTTATGAAGCGGTACGCAGTGCCTTCGTGCGTCTTTCCGAATTCGATGCGCCACGGGTCAATGGCCTGATTGAAGAGATGAAAGGCGAAGCGATCGGTTTTCTACGCCAGGGTATGCCCGAGGGGGAGCCGGAGATGGATTGCACCGCGTTCATGCGCTACGTCGGCCAGGGCTGGGAAATCCCGGTGAGCCTGCCGTTCAAGGCGTTCAGCAGTGCCGATACCGCACAGTTCAAAGCGCTGTTCGAAGCGGCCTACACGGTGTTCTTCGGCCGTCCGATCGAAGGGCCGGATATCGAGATCGTCAGTTGGTCGGTCAAGGCCAGTTCGCCGCTGCCGCCAGTGGCTGCGGTGGAGCCGGCCAAGGCGTCCCATCGCGCCAACGAAGTAGCCCGCCGCGAGGTGTTCGACGTCGCTGCCGGTGGTTTCGTCGATACCGGCATCTACCAGCGCGAAGCGCTGCAGGTCGGTGCCCGGGTCGACGGCCCGGCGATCATCGCCGAGCGCGAAACCTCGACCTTCGTGTCGTCCTCGTTCACCGCCACGGTCCAGCCCGACGGCTGCCTACTGGTCGTCCGGCGCTAAGCCGAACTCGTTTGGAAGGTGATAATTCCATGAGCGAAACAATGATCGATATTCAAATGCAGGTGATGTGGAATCGCCTGGTCTCGGTGGTCGAAGAGCAGGCGCTGACCCTGATTCGTACCGCGTTCTCCACCAGTGTGCGCGAAGCCGGCGACCTGTCGGCCGGGGTGTTCGACCGTGCTGGCAACATGCTCGCCCAGGCGGTGACCGGCACGCCCGGTCACGTCAACACCATGGCCGAGGCGGTGGTGCATTTCATCAACGATATCGGCGAAGACAACATCTTCGACGGCGATGTGTACGTGACCAACGACCCGTGGAAGGGCACCGGTCACCTGCACGACATCACCATCGTCTCGCCGTCGTTCTACAAGGGCCGGCTGATCGGCTACTTCGCCAGTACCGCCCACGTGGTCGACATCGGCGGGCGCGGCTTCGGCCCGGATGCCCGTGAGGTTTACGAAGAAGGCCTGTTCATTCCGATCATGAAGCTGTTCGAGCGTGGCAAGGTCAACCGCGACCTGATCAACATCCTGCGCAATAACGTGCGCGAGAACGACCGCGTGGTTGGCGACTTCTATGCCCTGTCGGCCTGTAACGAAACCGGTCACAAACGCCTGCTGGACATGCTCGACGAGTTCAATCTGGTCGACCTCGAGCACATTGGCAGCTTCATTCTCGAACACAGCCGTCGCGCCACCCTGGAGTGCTTCAAATCGTTGCCCCATGGCACCTACAGCAACAGCATGACCCTGGACGGCTACGACGTTCCGGTCACGCTGGCGGTGACGTTGACAGTCGGCCCGGATGGCATCCTGACTGATTTCGTGGGTACTTCAGGGGTGAGCCAGTTCGGCATCAACGTGCCGTTGGGCTATGCCAAGGCCTACGCCTGTTATGGACTCAAGTGCATCGTGGCGCCGGAGATCCCCAACAACTCAGCCTCCCTGGCACCATTCGAGGTGACCGCGCCGGAAGGCTGCATCCTCAATGCCAAGCACCCGGCACCGGTATCGGTACGGCATGTGCTGGGCCACTTCGTTCCCGATCTGGTGCTCGGCGCGTTGCACAAGTGCCTGCCAGGCAAGGTTCCGGCAGAGGGTGCCAGTGCCCTGTGGAACCTGCACCTGAGCGTGCGCCCGCTGGAAAGCAATCCGCAAGGCCGCAACGCCGAAATGCTGATGTTCAACAGCGGCGGCATGGGCGCGCGCTCGACCATGGACGGGCTCAGCGCCACGGCTTTCCCGAGCGGTGTGCACACCATGCCGGTTGAGGCCACCGAACACGCCGGGCCGGTGGTGGTATGGCGCAAGGAGCTGCGTGACGGTTCCGGTGGTGCTGGCCAGTTGCGCGGCGGCCTGGGCCAGGAGATTGAGGTCTCGGCAGCCGAGGGCTACAGCTTCCGCTTCAGCGCCATGTTCGACCGCATTCAGTACCCGGCTCGTGGCCTGGCGGGTGGCCAGGAGGGGGCAGAGGGCTATGTCGGGCTGGACGACGGCACGGTGCTGCGTGGCAAGGGCCTGCAATTCGTTCCGGCCGAACGCCGTCTCGTGCTGCGCCTGCCCGGCGGCGGCGGTTATGGCGATCCGCGCCAGCGGCCGCGTGAGCAGGTCGAGCGCGATGTGCGTTTCGGCTACATCAGCGCCGAACAGGCACTGGACGACTACGGCTTCGAAGCCGGACTGGGGCGCTGACCATGGAATTCCAGAGTGCACGTGTACGCTCGGTGAAGAGTTCGCCGAGCATGACCATTTCAGTCGCGGCCAAGCAAATGCTGGCTGCCGGCGAGCCGGTGATCAACCTGAGCCTGGGTGAGCCGGATTTCAATACGCCAGCGCACGTCATCGAGGCGGCGCACCAGGCGATGCTGGATGGCAACAACCATTACACCGGCCCCAATGGCCTGGAGGTGCTGCGTCAGGCCATCGTCGACAAGTTCCAGCGGGAAAACGGACTGCGCTACGGCCTCGATGAAATCTGTGTGGGCAATGGCGCCAAGCAACTGCTGTTCAATGCCTTCCTGGCCACGCTGGAGCCGAACGACGAAGTCATCACGCCGGCGCCTTACTGGGTGTCGTACACCGACATGGCGATTCTCAACGGCGGTGTACCCAAGGTCATTCCCTGCGGTTCGGAGTACGGTTTCAAGCTCGATGCCGCACGACTGGAGGCGGCGATCACGGCGAAGACCCGCTGGTTGATGCTCAACTCGCCGAACAACCCGTGCGGCGCGATCTACACCCGCGAGGAATTCGCCGCCCTGGGAGCGGTCCTGGAGCGTCATCCGCAGGTGCTGGTGATTTCCGACGAGATCTACGAACACATCCTGCTCACGGACAAGCCCTTCGTCTCGTTCGTCAAGGCGTGCCCGCAGTTGCGTGAGCGCACCCTGCTGATCAACGGCGTGTCCAAGGCCTATGCGATGACCGGGTATCGACTGGGCTACGCCGCCGGGCCGAAGGCGCTAATCGTGGCGATGAACAAGACCCAGTCGCAGACCACCACCTGTCCCTCGACCATCTCGCAGTTGGCTGCCGCAGCGGCCCTGAATGGCACGCAGGATTTCGTACGCGAGGCCAATCGCGAATACCAGGCGCGGGGGGCCCTGGTGGTGAAAGGCCTGTCGGATATCGAAGGCCTGGAGCTGCAAATGCCGGACGGCGCCTTCTATGCCTTTCCCAAATGCGCTGCGTTCATCGGCAAGCGCACACCGGATGGCCAGGTGATCGAGAGCGACACCGATCTCTCGGCCTATCTGCTGCGGGTCGGCAAGGTGGCCACCGTGCCGGGCTCGGCGTTCGGTCTGGAGCCCTACATACGCCTGTCGTTTGCCACCTCGCGCGAGCAACTGGAGCAGGCCATCGTGCAGATGCGCGAAGCCCTGGCGGCGCTGAAATAATTTCACCTATTCGAGATTCTGATCATGAGCAAGCCATTCAAACGACTGCTGATTACCGGCGCCGCCGGTCGCCTGGGACGTGTGTTGCGTGAGCATCTGCGCGACTACGCCGAGGTCCTGCGCCTGACCGATATCGCCGACCTGGGCGAGGCCGCCGCTCACGAAGAGCTGGTGCGCTGCGACTTGGGCAACTTCGCTGACGTGTTGCCCCTGGCCGAGGGCGTGGACGCCATCGTGCATGCCGGTGGCGTGCCGCTGGAGAACACCTTCGCTGCGATCCTCAACGGCAACATCGTCGGCACCTACAACATCTACGAGGCGGCGCGTCAGCACGGCGTCAAGCGGGTGGTGTACACCAGCTCCAACCATGCCATCGGTTTCTATGATCGCACCGAAACCCTCGACGCCAGCGTGCCGCATCGTCCGGACAGCCTCTACGGCCTGAGCAAATGTTTCGCCGAGGACCTCGGCCGCTACTACTGGGACAAGTTCGGTATCGAGTCGGTCAACCTGCGCATCGGCTCTTCCTTCGAAGAACCTTTGGACCGCCGTATGCTCGCCACCTGGCTGTCGTTCGGCGACTTCGCCCAGTTGGTCGAGCGCTCGCTGCTGGCGCCGCGCGTCGCCCACATGATCGTCTACGGCATGTCCAACAACCGCGAGAGCCTGTGGGACAACCGCATGGCCTCGTCCATCGGTTATGTACCCAAGGACAGTGCCGACGATTACCGCGAGAAGGTGCTGGCCGAGCATCCGCCGCTCGATCGCAACGAGCCGGCAGCGCGTTACCACGGCGGCAATTTCGCCGGTGCCGGCCACTTCGAAGATCCGAAATAACACCCACATCAGAAGAGCGCTCATTCCATGGCTTCAACTGCGAAACAACAGAATTACGATGTGGTGATCGTCGGCGGTGCGGTGAACGGCAGTTCCGCCGCCTATTTCCTGGCCACCAATCCGGACTTCAAGGGCTCCGTGCTGGTCATCGAGCGCGACTGGACCTACAACAAGTCGGCCACTGCGCTGTCCAGCAGCTCGATCCGCCAGCAGTTCTCCAATCCGATCAACATCGAGATCTCCAAGTTCGGCGCCGAGTTCGTGCGTAGCTTCCCGGACGTCATGGCAGTCGATGGCGACCGCCCGGACCTGGCCTTCCACGAGAACGGCTACCTGTTCCTTGGCGACGACAAGGGCTTCGAAGTCCTGCGTCGCCTGCACGATACCCAGGTCTCCCATGGCGCCGACGTGCACCTGCTCGACCCCGAACAGCTGGCGCGCCAGTTCCCCTGGGTCAATATCGACTCGCTGGCTGGCGCCAGTTATGGCAAGAGTGGCGAGGGCTGGTTCGACAGCCTCGGCATGCTCCAGGGCTTCCGGCGCAAGGCGCGTTCGCTGGGCATCGAGTACATCGAAAACCAGGTGGTGGGTATCCAGCGCCAGGGCGAGCGGATCACCGGTGTGACCCTGGCGAGTGGCGAAAGCATTGGCTGCGGCACCCTGGTCAACTGTGCCGGAACCCGTGGTACCCAGGTCGCACGTATGGCTGGCCTGGATATTCCGGTGGAGCCGCGTCGCCGTTCGTTGTTCGTCTTCGATTGCCGCACGCCGCTGCAAGGCAACGTGCCGCTGACCATCGACCCGACCGGGGTGTTCTTCCGTCCTGAAGGCCAGTTCTACCTGGGTGGCACCTATCCCAAGCACGACCCGGAAGTGGATTTCGAAGACTTCGACGTGCTGCACGACGAGTTCGACGAAGAGGTCTGGCCGATTCTCGCCGAGCGGGTACCGGCGTTCGAAGGCATCAAGGTGGTCAACTTCTGGGCTGGCCACTACGACTTCTGCGTGCTCGACCACAACGCCATCGTCGGCCCGCACAACGAAGTGAAAAACTTCCTGTTCTGCAACGGTTTCAGCGGCCATGGCCTGCAACAGGCGCCGGCTATCGGCCGTGGTCTGTCGGAGCTGATCACCTACGGCGGCTACCGCAGCCTGGACCTGGGCGCGCTGTCCTACCAGCGGGTCATCGACAACAAGCCGTTCCTGGAAGACTCGGTGATCTGACCGGGATGCCTGAGGGAGAACAACAAGATGAATACTGAAAACAAAGGCCTGCGTAGCGGCGGCCAGCTGTTGGTCGATGCCTTGCGCGTCAATGGCGTGGATCGCGCCTTCTGCGTGCCCGGCGAAAGCTACCTCGATGTGCTCGATGCCCTGCACGATGCCAAGGATGACATCGAGCTAGTGGTCTGCCGCCAAGAGGGCGGCGCCGCCTACATGGCCGAGGCCTATGGCAAGTTGACCGGCAAGCCGGGTATCTGCTTCGTCACCCGTGGTCCGGGTGCGACCAACGCTTCGGTGGGCGTGCACACCGCCTTCCAGGATTCCACGCCGATGATCCTGTTCATCGGTCAGGTCGCCCGCGACCAGATCGAGCGCGAGGCTTTCCAGGAGATCGATTATCGACGCATGTTCGGCCAGATGGCCAAATGGGTGGTGCAGATCGACGACGCCGCGCGGATTCCAGAACTGGTCAGCCAGGCGTTTCACCGCGCCATCAACGGTCGCCCGGGACCGGTGGTGGTGGCCTTGCCGGAAGACATGCTGACCGACCGCTGCGCGGCGGTCGATGCAGGGCCGGCGAAGCTGATCGAGCCGGCTGCGCCTGCCGAGAGTCTGCAGCAGTTGCAGGCGCTGCTGCAGGCGGCGCAAAAGCCGCTGGTGGTGATCGGTGGGGGAGGTTGGAACACCCAGGCGGTCGCCGATGTGCGGCGCTTCATCGAAACCCAGAACCTGCCGGTCGCGGCATCGTTTCGCTGCCAGGACCTGTTCGACAATACGTTGCCGAACTATGCCGGTGACCTCGGTCTGGCCGCAGGCCCGGAGCTGGTCGACTCGGTGAAGAACGCCGATCTGTTGCTGGTGATCGGTGCGCGCCTCGGCGAGATGAGCACCGGTGGCTATGCTCTGGTCGATATCCCCGTGCCCAAGCAGAAACTGGTGCACGTCTATCCGGGCATCGAAGAGCTTGGGCGCGTCTACCAGCCGACCCTGGGGATCAATGCCGGCATCAGGACCGTCACCGCGCAATTGGCTGCGCTGCCCTCGGTCAAGCCACAAGCGTTCTCGGCCTGGGTAGAGAGAATCAACGCCGGCTATCGCGCCAACTTCGAGTGCCCTCGCTCTCCCGGCCAGGTGCAGATGAGCGAAGTGATCGCCTGGCTGAACGAGAACCTGCCTGACGACAGCATCCTGGCCTGTGGCGCGGGCAACTACACCGGCTGGGTGCACCGTGGTTACCAGCACCGTACCTTCCGTACCTTGCTGGGGCCCACCAACGGCTCGATGGGCTACGGCGTGCCGGCGGCGGTGGCAGCCAAACTCACCGCACCGCAGCGCACGGTGGTGGCATTCGCAGGCGATGGCTGTTTCATGATGAATGGCCAGGAGCTGGCGACGGCCGCTCACTACGATGCCCGGGTGATCGTGATCGTGATCAACAACGGCATGTACGGCACCATTCGCATGCACCAGGAGCGCCATTACCCGGGGCGGGTTTCCGGCACCGAGTTGCACAATCCAGACTTCGCCGCCTTGGCACGGGCCTACGGCATGCATGGTGAAACCGTCGCCGCGACCGAGCAATTCGTCACGGCCTTCGAGCGCTGCCAGGCGTCGGGTAAACCGGCGCTGATTGAGGTGCAAATCGACCCCGAAGCCCTGACGCCGCGCATGACCCTCAGCCAGATTCGCGAGAAGGCGCTGGCATCGCGTTGATTTTCCGCCGGTGGAAGTCGTTCGGCTTCCGCTTCTTTTTTCCGATTCGAACGAGCCAATCAGCATGAAACTTGCCGATCCTGATCTGCTGCGTGAGCGTTGCTATATCGATGGCGCCTGGCTGGATGCCGATAGTGCGAGAACCGTCGACGTCATCAATCCGGCGACCGGGCAGCGCCTGGGTCACATACCGCGCATGGGTGCCGATGAAGCCCGCCGGGCGATCCTGGCTGCCGAGACGGCTTTGCCTGCCTGGCGAAAACTGACAGCGAAGGAGCGTGCGGCCCGCCTGCAGGCCTGGTTCCGCGAAATCATGCTGCACCAGGACGACTTGGCGCAGATCATGACCGCCGAGCAGGGCAAGCCGCTTGCCGAGTCGCGGGGCGAAATCGCTTTCGCCGCAGCCTATGTCGAGTTCTACGCCGAGGAAGGCAAGCGCATCTATGGCGATGTCATTCCCTCGCCGAATGCCGACCGACGACTGATCGTGACCAAGGAGCCAATCGGGGTTTGCGCGGCGATCACGCCCTGGAACTTCCCGGCAGCGATGATCACCCGCAAGGCCGCTCCAGCCCTGGCGGCTGGCTGTACGCTGGTGCTCAAGCCTGCATCGCAGACGCCTTATAGCGCGCTGGCGCTGTGCGTGCTGGCTGAACGAGCGGGTATTCCGTGCGGGGTACTCAACGTGGTGACCGGCGACTCATCGGCCATCGGTGGCGAGCTGACGTCCAGCCCGATCGTACGCAAGCTGTCCTTCACCGGCTCCACGCCCATCGGCATCCAGTTGCTGCAGCAGTCTGCTGCCACGGTGAAGAAAGTCACCATGGAGCTGGGCGGCAATGCCCCCTTCATTGTCTTCGATGACGCTGACTTGGACGCTGCGGTGGAGGGCGCGCTGATCGCCAAGTTCCGTAACAGCGGACAGACTTGTGTGTGCGCCAATCGCTTCTACATTCAGGCCGGCATCTACGAGCGTTTCATCGAGAAGTTCGCCAAGCGTGTTGCCGGGCTGGTCATCGGCAACGGCGCAGAGTCGGGCACGACCGTAGGACCGCTGATCGATGGCAATGCCGTTGCCGGGGTCGACGCGATGGTGCGTGAGGCGGTCGAGGCCGGCGCTCGCCTGGTGGCCGGCGGTAAGCGTCACCACCTGGGCGAAGCGTTCTACGAGCCGACCTTATTGGCTGATGTCTCCCCCGACATGCGCGTGGCACGCGAGGAAATCTTCGGCCCGGTGGCACCGTTGTTCCGCTTTAGCCATGAAGACGAAGTGATAGCCCTGGCCAATGACACCGAGTTCGGGCTGGCCTGCTACCTGTACGCGCGGGATGTCGGGCGGATCTGGCGGGTTTCGGAGGCGCTCGAGTATGGCATGGTCGGCGTCAATGTTGGCGTGGTAGCCACCGAGGTCGCACCGTTTGGCGGTGTGAAATCGTCGGGGCTGGGCCGGGAAGGCTCGCGTTACGGGATCGAGGATTACCTCGAGAGCAAATACGTCTGCCTTGGATTGAACTGACCGCGGAGATTACTCTCCGCTGTCGACCAGGCGCTGGTAGCGCGAAAGGCTTTCTTCGAGGTGCTTGCGCAATGCCGAGCGCGCGCCACTGACATCGCCCATGGTGATGGCGGAGACGATGGCGCCGTGCTCGCGGCCGATCTTCTTGATATGGGCCTGGCGGTTCTTGCCTGTCGACTGGCCGTGCTTGAGGTTCAGGTCGAAGATGATGTCCGGGCCGAGCGCTTCGAGCAGTTGCGTGAAGTGCGGGTTGTTGGTGGCGCGGGCGATGGCCAGGTGGAACTCGAAGTCCGCCTTGGCTTCTTCTTCCAGGCTGGAGCCGTCCAGTGCGTTGAAACGGTCATAAGCCTCGGTGATCTGGGCCATGCTGGCTGGGCTGCGACGTTCCGCTGCGCGAGCCACCGACTCCGTCTCGATTCCCAGGCGCAGCTCGAGAATCTGTGCGGCGGCCCTGACATCGTCGACCACGGTGCTGAGGGCGAAACCCAGGCGCTTGACGTTCTGCTCGACGACGAACACACCAACGCCTTGGCGGGCGATCAGCCGTCCACCCAGGCGCAGCGAGGCCACGGCTTCGCGAACGACGGGGCGACTGACGCTGAACTCCTTGCACAGTTCCTGCTCCGACGGCAGTTTCTGGCCAGGGCCATAGACGCCTGTATCGATGCGGTTGGACAGTTCCTGGATCACGGTCTCCGCCAGATTGCCCCTGCGCGTACCTAACGACGCATTCATAGACATGTAGCTCCTGAAGCAGATTGCTTATCACGGTGAATGGATAGTAATAGTCGTCAGCTCGGGTAGACATCGCCAGAGCTATTTGAGCTCAACCTGAGAAACCCTCGGCATTCGCTTCGTTTTTGTACCTATATGTTATCAAACATCTGACTTGTGATGGTGCAAGGGGCCGCTTTTCCTGCCGTTCTCTGCTCCATCGCTGTGCAAGCCATTCGCTTTCTGCGGCCCTTATTCTCTTTTTCGATTTTCATCAGTATACAGTTATTGACAGTTGCCTGCTGACTGTTATCTTACAAGTGCTTTCGCCGGTTCGGTCGACAGCGTGCAACGAAGTGGTACCGATGGGCGAGGGGATGCGTCCGTGTAGCAGTACGCACGACCCATTGCTCTAACGCCCTGTGCTCAAACGTTTCGTCTGATGATTACTGGGAGCTGAGAATGAATAAGAACAACTTGAGGGTGAAAGCCCTTGTCGCGGTCATGACCTCGTTGGCGAGTGTCGGCAGTGCCTTTGCAGCCGAGACCCAGGTGGTGAAGATCGGTTTCGCGGGCCCTCTGACTGGTCCGTCCTCACATCAGGGATTGGATGTGGAGCATGGGGTGAGTATCGCGATCGAGGAGGCCAATCAGCAGCAATTGAAGATTGGCGACAAGGTCGCCGAATTCAAGCTCGTCTCGCAAGACGATGTCGCCGACCCGCGCACCGGCACTGCAGTGGCCCAGCGCCTGGTCGATGCCAAGGTGGCTGTGGTCATCGGCCACTACAACTCCGGTACCAGTATTCCGGCATCGAAAATCTACGGCGATGCTGGCATTCCTCAGATTTCGCCATCGGCCACCAACCCGGCCTTGACGCGCCAGGGCATCAAGTCGGTATTCCGGGTGGTCAACGACGATGCGACACTGGGCCGCTACGCAGGCAACTATCTGGTCAACAAGCTCGAAGCCAAGCGCATCGCCATCTTCGACGACCGTACTGCCTACGGCCAGGGCCTGGCCGACGAGGTCGCCAAGGCAGTCAAGGCAGCCGGTGGCGATGTCACGGTGCGCGAGTACACCAACGACAAGTCCACCGACTTCAACGCGATCCTGACCACGGCCAAGGCGCAGAGGGTCGACACCGTGTTCTTCGCCGCCCTGGACTACCAGGCTGCGCCGATGGCCAAGCAAATGAAGAACCTGGGTCTCAAGGCTCGCTTCATGAACATCGGCAACCTGCCCAACGACGACTTCAAGAAAATGGCTGGCAGCGCCGCCGAAGGCGTCTATGCCTGGAACTACGGCACACCCTTGCAGGACATGCCCAAGGGGGCGGCCTTCGAGCAGAAGCTCAAGGACAAGTTCGGCACCGGTGTCGTGCAGTCGTCTCCTGCGGCCTATGACGCGACCTGGGCGGCAATCACCGCGATGGTCAAGGCGCAGTCGGTAGAGCCGGCGGTGTACCTGCCCGTGCTGAAAAGCTCCAGCTACGAAGGTGTGACTGGCACGATCGCCTTCGACGAGTACGGCAACCTCAAGAGCCCGGCGGCGACGATCTTCCAGTTCGTTGATGGTGGCTGGAAAACGCTGTCCGTGGAACGCGACTGAGCATTGCCCGTTACCCAATAAGAACAGGGCCAGCAGCGGCCTCGCGACAACAATAAGAAGCGCACATTTCTGACCTGCCCAATCTGTCGCCGCGCTGCCAGCCGGCGCGGCAGACACTCATGCGGTCTCGAGGATTCAGCACGTGGAAGGCAATTTCGATATCTTGTTGCAGCAGATCCTCAACGGTCTGGTGCTTGGCAGCATCTATGCGCTGGTGGCGCTCGGCTACACCATGGTCTACGGCATCATCGGCCTGATCAACTTCGCCCATGGCGAGGTCGTCATGGTCGGTGCGATGGTCACTGTCTCGGTCCTGACCATGCTGGCGGGCTTCGGCTTCCAGCCAGGCATGCTGACCTTGCTGTTGGCGATCATGGTGGCGGCCATCGTCTGCATGCTGCTGGCCCAGGGGATGGAGAAGTTCGCCTACCGCCCGCTGCGCAAGGCGCCCCGGTTGACCCCGTTGATCCTGGCCATCGGTATTTCGATCTTCCTGCAGAACCTGGCGATCATGATCTGGGGACGTGGCTACAAGACCTTTCCGGAAGTGGTCGAGACCCAGCCGGTCGAGGTGTTCGGCGCCACCATCACCAACGTACAGATGAGCATCATGATCATCTCGGTGGTGATCATGTTCGGCCTGTGGCTGCTGGTCGACAAGACGCGCATGGGCAAGGCGATGCGTGCGACTGCGCAAAATCAGGAAGTCGCCGGCCTGATGGGTATCAACATCAACCGGGTGATCTCCCTGACCTTCCTGATCGGTGCCGCGCTGGGTGCCATCGCGGGCGTCATGCGTGCGGTCAACTACGGCCAGGCGGATGCCTACATGGGGCTGCTGCTCGGGCTCAAGGCGTTCTCGGCGGCTGTGCTCGGCGGCATCGGCAACTTGTTCGGTGCCATGCTCGGCGGCCTGCTGCTGGGGCTGATCGAGTCCTTGGCGGCTGGCTACACCGGCCAGTTGACCGGCGGCTTCCTGGGCGCCAACTACCAGGACATCTTCGCCTTCGCAGTTCTCATCCTGGTGCTGCTGTTCAGGCCTAACGGGTTGATGGGTGAGCGCCAGGCAGACCGGGCGTAGGGAGGGGATGATCATGAAAAAACAGAGCGCACAGTATGTTCTGCTGGCACTGGCTTTCATCGCCCTGCCTTTCATCGTCGACGCCATCCCGGTGCTGGGCCCGACCTGGGTACGCATCCTGGGCTTCGCCATGCTCTATGTGCTGCTGGCGCTTGGGCTGAACATCGTGATCGGCTATGCCGGCCTGCTCGACATGGGCTACATCGGTTTCTACGCGATTGGTGCTTACCTGTACGCGCTACTGGCCTCACCCCACCTGAACATGGCCGGGCTGGTCGACAACGTATTGAACTGGCCGCTGTGGATGATCGTTCCTATCGCTGCAGTCGCCGCGGCCATCTGCGGCGTGCTGATCGGTGCGCCGGTGCTCAAGCTGCGCGGCGACTACCTGGCCATCGTGACCCTGGGCTTCGGCGAGATCATCCGCATCTTCATGAACAACCTCGACCAGCCGCTGAACATCACCAACGGCCCGCAGGGCATCAGCAATATCGCACCGCTGCACATCGACGGTGCTGGCTGGTCATATGCCGCCGGGCAAGCGCCCGAGGCGATCCTGTCGTTGCAGGCCTCTTGGAGCCTGTTCGGACTGAAGGTCACGCCGGTGATCAGCTACTACCTGTTTTTCCTGGCCATCGTGATCTTTGCCATCGTGTTGTCGAAGCGCCTGGAAGTGTCGCGTATTGGGCGGGCCTGGATGGCCATGCGCGAAGACGAGATCGCGGCCGAGGCCATGGGCCTGAACAAGCGCAACCTGAAGCTGCTGGCCTTCGCCATGGGCGCGACCTTCGGCGGTGTTTCGGGTGTACTGTTCTCCAGTTACCAGGGCTTCGTCAGTCCGGAGTCCTTCACCCTGATGGAGTCGATCATGGTCCTGGCCATGGTGGTGCTCGGCGGCATGGGTTCCATTCGCGGCGTGGTGCTCGGCGCGTTGATCCTGTCGATCATGCCGGAGCTGTTCCGCGACCTGGTCAACTGGATTCAGCCCTTTGTCATGGACAACGTGACCTTCGTCAGTCGCGAGGTGCTGCGCAATATTCTCGATGCTTCGACCCTGCGCATGCTGGTGTTCGGCCTGGCGTTGATCCTGGTGATGCGCTATCGACCGGAGGGGCTATGGCCTTCCAGCCGCCGGCGAGCCGAATTGCATGATAACGATCAGGCACCTGTCGACCTGTCCATTAGGGTGGATGAGCCAAACAAGCCTGACTATGAATACCCAGTGAAGTTGGCGGACAAGGTATGAGTGACGTACTCCTGGAGCTGCGCTCCGTCAGCAAGTTCTTCGGTGGCCTGCAGGCCTTGCATGGCATCGACCTGTCGATCAAGCGTGGAGAAATTCGCGGGCTGCTGGGACCTAACGGCGCCGGCAAGACCACCTTGTTCAACGTACTGACCGGCCTGTACCGGGCGGAGCAGGGCAAGGTCGAGTTCAATGGCAAGCCGTTGCTCATCCGCAAGCCGCACAAGGTGGTCGAGGCGGGAATTTCCCGCACCTTCCAGAACATTCGCCTGTTCCACAACATGACCGCCCTGGAAAACGTGATGATCGGCCGGCATGTACGCACCCGCTGCGGCGTATTCGGTGCGATCTTCCGCACGCCGGCCTGCGTCCGCGAGGAGCGGGAAATCCGCGAATCGGCCCGCCACTGGCTGGCCTACGTGGGTATCGCCCACCTGGCCGGAGAACTGGCCAAGAACCTGTCTTACGGTGATCAGCGCCGGCTCGAAATCGCGCGCGCTTTGGCTACCGAGCCCTTGCTGGTGGCGTTGGACGAACCGGCCGCCGGCATGAATGCCTCGGAGACCGAAGGGCTACGCAAGCTGATGTGCAAGATGAAATCCGATGGCAAGACCGTGCTGCTGATCGAGCATGACGTGAAGCTGGTCATGGGCCTGTGCGATCACGTGACGGTATTGGAGTTTGGCAAGAAAATCGCCGATGGCTTGCCGGCCGATGTGCAAAAGGACCCGAAAGTGATCGAGGCCTATCTGGGGGCGGAGGCTGTAGCCTGAGCATGAACAACATACTTGAAGTACGCGATCTGAAAGTTGCCTATGGGGCGATCCAGGCGATCAAGGGCATCGACTTTCACGTGGGGCAGGGTGAAATGGTCGCCCTCATCGGCGCCAACGGCGCCGGCAAGACCACGACCCTGAGGACGCTGGCGGGTCTGCTAAATCCGGCGGCGGGCAGCATTACTTTCGACGGTCAGGCGCATGCGGCGATCAAGGGCCATGACCTGATTCGTGCCGGGCTGGCGTTGGTGCCCGAGGGGCGCGGCATCTTCTCCAAGCTCAGTGTTCACGAGAATCTGGAAATGGGTGCTTTCTCCCGTACCGACGGTAAGCCAGCTATCGCTGCCGACATCGAGCGCATGTTCTCCATCTTCCCGCGCCTCAAGGAGCGCGCCAATCAGTTGGCCGGCACTATGTCCGGGGGCGAGCAGCAGATGCTGGCGATCTCCCGCGCGTTGATGGGCAAGCCCAAGTTGCTGCTGCTCGACGAGCCCTCGATGGGGTTGGCTCCGATCATCGTGCAGAAGATCTTCGAGACCATCGTCGAGGTGGTCAAAGGTGGCGTGACCTTGCTGCTGGTCGAGCAGAATGCCCGGCTCGCGCTGCAGACCTGCCAGCGAGCCTACGTGATCGACAACGGTCGGATTGCGCTCGAAGGGCAGGCCGATGAGTTGCTGCATAACGAGCAGGTGCAGAAGGCCTACCTGGGTGAGTAGATACGCACGTCAGGGCTTGCTGCCATGGCGTGGTTTATTCAGGGGCGTCCCGGATAAATGGACAATGGAAATGCTAGCTGCCACGAACTTCATCAGTGCATGACCATCAAGTACGAGCTGGCTTGTGCCAGCTCTGTCATCGCCTGTATCCGGTGATCGTCAACTTATGTTGATCACTTCATACCGCTCAATCCGTGCCAATTAATAAAGCGGTGGTAGCGCCATTATGTCCAGTTCAAGTAGGCCTCCAAATAATTCGGAGACCTATTGAGATAGGTCTATATATCAAACGGGAGGGGTTATATGTTCTCCAGGGGATGTTGTTTTGCTTTTGGCGTATCCACCTTTACCGGCCGGGATAACTATGATTCTCGACGCCAGGATAAAGACAACACTTGCTGTGAGCGCCGCTAAGACAGAGGCCGGTACCAGCGGGTACGGGAAGTTTGAGGTATAGGTCAGGGGGTTGAGCACATAGATGTAAGTGGCCACGCCGATGATCATCCCAAGCACCGCTGCCGGGTTGACACCTTTCCAGTAGTGGTAGCTCGGCTCTTGATCATCAAAGAGACCGCGGACATTGATAACCCCACGTCGTAGGATGTAGTAGTCAGCGATCAAGATGCCGCATAGCGGAGCAAATCCGACCCCGATCAATCCCAGGAATGTCGAGAAGTTGTTGAAGAATAGATTGGGGATGAACAGACCTATCAAGGCAATCGGGGAAATCACGATCAGCAGCAGGACTTTCCATGAAATTTTCTCGAACGTCTTGTAGTGGCGAAGGCCCAGTGCCGAGCAATATATGCCCGCGACTGCGGTGCCCAGGTTGGCCGCCGTTACGAAGGCGAGGGATATGATTGCATAGGTCGGACCTCCTACGGTGGCGAGCCATTCCGAGGGATCAGAAACCTTGAGGACGAGCACGCCCGCGATGCCGATCAAACTGAGTGCCGCTACCGAGCCGCCGAGCCCGATCATGGCCGGGACGGCAGCCTTCCTGCCGTTCGGCACCATCCTGGACATTGCCCCGATATAGGGCCACCAAGACAGCGATGCGGCGATTCCAAGCTCGAGCCCGGTCACGAAATTCCACACCGGGTCCGCTGAGGCCTGGACAGGTTGCGCGGTTGCCAGATCATCCCATCGTTCATCCACGATGATGTAAAGCATCCACAGGCCGACGAAGACGTGGGCAACCAGGATTTTTGCAACCTTGTCGACGCCTCCAGAGCCTTTTATCAAGAAAAGCATGACTAGAACGCAAGCCAGGAAAGTTGCGCATGGCTCAACTATTTTACTGTGCTCTGGCCCTGTCAGCCCTACGGCCACAAGAAACTGTGCAGCGGACTTTCCAAAGAAGATTAGAAGTAGGCAATTCCACCCTAGAATAGAGAGGAACTGCAATGTGGCCGGGATGATCCAGCCTTTTGAACCAAAGGCTGGTTTGCTGGAGGCAATTGAGTCGACCCCGAAGCGGCAGCAGATAGGAAGAGCTGCCAGTACGGTCAGCAGCATTCCAAACATGCAACCTGCTGTCAGTGAGGCAAGTCCTTGGCGGAAGTTCAGGTAGTAGCCGACGTACTCGCCAATGATGTAGCACCACGTCGCAGCGCCCGCCGTTGTGAGGGCGATGAGGAGTTGCCAGCTCCCCCAGACCCGCTCGACAGGTAGAAGCGGCCATGCCGATGTATCGGCAATAGGCTCCAGCTGATCTTGCTTGCTCATAGCCACCCCCAAACGGCAATTGCAACGGGGAATACGACGCCCAGCGCAATAAGCCAGATCCAGGTGTTGCTGTCGAAGTCCGCTCCTTGATTCTGCTCTTGCTCCAATAGGGATATTCTTTTTTCTAACTCAATAGGTAGCGCACGCATAGAGTAACTCCTGCAACCTTTCTTGTGAGTCCAGGCTTGGGGCCGGATAATTAGCAGTTATCAGGTAAAGTCAAGGACGGTGCGTCCTTGAGCAAGAACGTATTCAACTTTTATTGTTCTTAGATCATCTACGGGTATATCGAAGGGATTATGGTCAAGTGCGATTATGTCAGCGAACTTGCCTGGGGTGATGCTGCCGCGTATATCGTCTTCACCCATTGTTGCCGCCGCATCCAGCGTATGCATGCGCAACGCTTGCTCCAGTGACACGGCTTGTTCTGGATCTATGTAGTTTCCGGAATAGGCTTGGCGCTTTACGCAACACCAGATACTGAAAAACGGGTTGGTGGCCTCGCGCTCGGAACCGATCCAGACATCCGAACTGCCGGATAGCCGCCAACCTTGAGCGAGAAGATCCTTGAACGGAAAGCGGCCAATACGACCGGTGTCGCCCAGATAATCAGGGAAGTATTCGCCGAAGGTATAGATGAAGACGGGTTGAGGCACCGGAATGATGCCCGCAGAGGCCCAAGCCTCCATCGTCTTCTGGCGGGGCATGAAGTTGCCCGCGTGTTCGATGCGCATGCGGGTACGGCCGCTGCTGGCGCCGCCCATTGATTGCACCAATTCGCAAAGCCATTCCTGGGCTCGATCGCCGTTCGCATGTACTGCAAGCTGAAGACCTGCTTTCTGCGACTGTTCGTAGGCCCGGCGGAAAAAGTATTTAGGAAAGGCGATCTCACCGCACTGGCCGTTCAAGCCAAGATAGGGGCAACTTACCGCAGCGCTCTTGGCTGAAAATCCGCCATCGGAGAACAGCTTGATACCTTGCATGCGGATCATGTTTTCAGAGGCGCTGAGCTGGAATTTGCTTTGCCAATTGCACGCTTCATCCAACTCCATCGTACCTGGAGCCCAGATATAGATACGCATGGATACGGGCAGCGAACCTTCGCAGGCCATTTCATCCATGCACTGGATACCCTCGACTGTCTCGGAGATCTCGCCGATGGTGGTAACGCCAAAGCGCGTGAAGTATTCGAAAAGTCCTTCCTTTAACGCGCTTTTCAGGGTGGACCGATCACAGCCTGGAAACGGGAGGAGGGTGTCCATCTCCTTTACGATGCCCGTGGGGTCGCCATTTTCGTCCCGCTCCACGATAGGCAGGCCCGTGACGCTGAATGCTGGCGGTACATAGCTCCGGTTGATGCCAGACACTTCCAATGCCTTGCTGTTCAGCACGGTAATATGCCCACCAGCACGCACTGCAATAGGCGAGTCTTTGCTTACGGCATCAAGCTCGGCTTTGCTCGGCAGCCTGCCTTCCTTGAGCTTGCGGTCGAAGAACAGGTTGCCCTGGCCGACAACCCATTCACCGGGAGCTCTTTCATCCCGTGCCTTGGCCAGTAGATTGCATACGTCTTCGATCGACGAACACTCCGGTGCCCGGCAGTCGATCGTGTTGAAGGTCGTACGGCACACCACCTCTGCGTGAGCGTGGACATCTACGAATCCCGGCATCAAGGTCCGATTGCCCAGGTCTGTGACAACAGTGGATTCTTTGCGGTAATGCTCGACTTCATGACGGCGGATCAGTCTGACGATCCGATCGCCTCGTACTATGACGCCTTCTGCATGCGGGTCCGCATCCGGGCTCATCGCAATAACCTTTCCGCCAAGAATAATCCGTTCGGAAGGGGTCTCTCTTTCGATCATCGTAGCTTCTCCAGCGCGGAGGACTTGGGAAGTGGAGCGCGTTGCAACGGCGCTTCAGTGTGGTTCGTGGCAGTCACGTAAAAATTATTTTTTCTTCCTAAGAATTCCGCTTTTGTTTTTTTTATTGTTCGAATGCTACATAATCAGCAAATAAATTCGATGTCAACGTCTTTTTACATGTCGAAAAGGTGCTCGTCCATGCGGCGACGTAGTCGAGGCTTGCCTAAGGAGTCATTGCAGTGAAAATTCCCGTCACCGTCTTGACCGGGTATCTCGGTGCAGGCAAAACAACCCTGCTCAGGAGGATGCTGGCCAACCCTGGAGAGCAGAAGTTTGCGGTTATAGTCAACGAATTTGCCGAGCTTGGTATCGATTCGGAGCTGATCGAGAGCCGTGACGAAGAGGTGATTCAACTCAGCAACGGCTGCCTTTGCTGCTCGGTACGGGGTGATCTCTTGTCCAGTCTCGAAGCGTTGGTCGCCAAGGGAGGCTTCGATGCGTTGATCATCGAGACCACTGGCCTGGCCAATCCCGCCCCGATTGCCCAGACCTTCATGCTCGATGACGACCTCAACGATCGCCTAGTGCTCGATGCGGTCGTTTGTGTCGTCGACGGGCCGCACATTGGTGGCTATTGGAAGCGGCACCCCGAGATCGTTCAGCAGCTTGCGTTTGCCGATGTCGTGCTGCTCAACAAATGCGAGCAATTGACAGCGGATCGAACTGACGACATCGAGCGGCTCCTGCGCAAGCTCAGCCCTCTGTCCAGGCTGTTCCGAACCAGTCGTTGTGAAATGGACGTCGCCGCTCTGACAGGACGCCGGGCCTATAGCCTTGCCGAGTTCGAGCTTGGCGCACCTGGCGCTTTCGTTCCTGCTTTTCTGCATCGACACGATGAAGAGGTCAGCAGCATTTCCTTAACAACGGATAAGGAAGTGGTGCCGGACCGCTTCATGGCTTTCATACAAACGCTGCAGCTTCAGTATGGTGAGGACTTGCTGCGTTACAAGGGCGTTTTGGCGATGACCAACGAGCCCCGCAGGTTCGTATTCCAAGGCGTACAGGCCATGGCGGATGGCGACGTCCAGCGTTACTGGCGCGAGGACGAACCTCGCTCAAGCAAGCTCGTGTTCATTGGCCGCAACCTGGACGCTCGAGCACTACGGGCCTCGTTCGAGGCTTGTTTGCAGTAGTTGCGGCCAGACCATTCCCCAAGGGTCGGTACTTGTGCAGATGGCCTTATGCCTTGCGACGACGCTTATCGTCAGGATTGGCTGGTCATGATTCAGCGTTCGGCGAGGAGCTTCGGCAGAGGGCGAATCTTGAAGCTTGCCCATGCAGTGGGTGAGTGGATAATAGGTCGATCTGCCCTCTACATTCATCTGACATGAATAACACCAACTTAAAAGAAGTGTTCCCCGTCACCAGGCTACAGCCCCGTGGGCATGGCCCTCTTTCCGAGCAGGTACTGTCTTCTACGGACCGGAAAATAATCGCTCATCTTCAAGAGGATGGTCGTCGCCCCTTTGTCGCTATTGCGCGAGAGCTGGATATTTCGGAACGTACTGTGCGCAACCGCGTGCATCAGTTGCTTGAGCAAAATGTCATCCAGATTGTCGCGCTGACCGATCCGGCTTCTCTGGGATTCAATGCCGGCGCATTAGCGGGGATCGTCCTGGATCTGACCCGTCCGATTGCCCAGGTTTGCGAGGCGCTGATAGGCATTGCCGATGTCGACTACGTCGTAACAACGACAGGCAGATTTTCGCTTATCGTGGAGATCATCTGCACTGACATGGCGCGGATGCAGCATGTGCTCGATAGGGAAATTGCGGCGCTGCCGGGTGTCAAGGGCATCGAGGTTTTCCCGTACTACAGCGTTTATTACCAGCAAGCCCAGTTCTTTGGTGGCGCGCCTGCCGCGCAGCCTTCGGGAGTGCTGAGCAAGGAAATGGACGAGGTGGACAGGAAGATCGTACGAGAACTCAGCTTTGATGGTCGGGCGCCATTGAAGAACATTGCCGTGGCGCTGGGGATTTCAGAGTCGCAGGTCAGGGGACGCCTCAACACGTTGGTCGAGACTGGCTTGTTAAATATCATGGCCATCACCAGCCCAATGAATCTGGAAGATCGAGCAATAGCCTGGGTGGCTATAACCGTCCGGGCGGGTGTTCGAGTCAAAGACGTGGCTGAGCAACTGCGTAGCATCGAGAAGGTGTCTTACATCACGATCTGCGCCGGACGCTTCGATTTATTCGTGGAAGTAGTGTGCGCCTCCAGGTCGAACCTGTTTGACCTGATAGATGACAAATTGCGCATGGTCGATGGCATCGAGCGCATCGAAAGCTTTCCCTATATCGATCTCCTGTACAAGAGGCTTGGCCCCGGTCGTTTATGAAAAGCCGACCTTGCGGTCGGCATAATGACGATAGGGCTGCATCCTCTGCAGCTTGGATCAGTTCTGGCTCGTCCAGACGGTCTTGGTTTGCAGAAACTTGTCGATGCCTTCGGCACCGTTATCGCGTCCGTACCCCGATTGCTTGTAACCCCCCCAAGGCGCCGCGCCGTCGAAGTTGCCGTAGGTATTAATCCAGACGGTTCCTGCCTGGAGCGCCGCTGCGACCTTATGCGCCTTGGCGACATCACGAGTCCAGACGCCGGCGGATAGGCCAAACCCGGTGTTGTTGGCGCGGGTCGTGAGCTCGTCGATCGTATCGAAGGTCTGGACTACCAGCACCGGGCCAAATATTTCATCGGACACGATTTCTTGGTTGTCCTTGGCATTCAGCAGAATGGTCGGCTCCAGGAAATGGCCGTCGGACAGGGCACCGCCCACTTTCTTGCCGCCGGCGACGCATTCAACGCCCTGCGCCTTGGCGCGCTCTACGAAACCGCTAACCCGGGCGAACTGATCGGCAGAGATCAGGGGGCCGAGGAATGTGTCTGGCGCCAGGCCATGGCCAACCTTCAGCTTCGCGGTTTCAGCCACTATGGTTTCCAGTACACGCGCATAAACCTTGCGTTCCACCATCAAGCGCGAGCCGGCGGCGCAAACCTGCCCGGAGTAGAAGAAAATGGCTGTAGCGGCGGCAGCGGCAGCCTTGTCCACGTCTGCGTCAGCAAAGATTACGTTGGGGTTTTTGCCTCCCAGTTCCATGGACACGTGCTTGAGATCGCTGGCCGCGGTCCTGACGATATGCTTGCCTACTGCTTCGGAGCCCGTGAAGGCAATTTTGGCTACGCCCGGATGCTCGACCAGGGCCTGGCCCGCGACCTTGCCGAAACCTGGAAGCACGTTCAGTACGCCCGCTGGCAGACCCGCCTCGATTGCAAGCCTCGCCAGATAGAGGGCGGAAAGTGGAGTCTGCTCCGCCGGCTTGAGTACCACGGTGCATCCTGCGGCAAGTGCCGGTGCAAGCTTGAAGCACGCCTGGCAGAGAGGGAAGTTCCACGGGACGATGGCCGCGACCACACCCAGCGGTTCTCGACGGGTATAGACATGCATGTCAGGTACGCTGACCGGTACTGTCTGGCCATGAAGTTTTGTCGGCCAGCCAGCGTTGTATCGAAGGGCTGCAATCGCCAGTTCAAGATCCACCGCGCGAATTTGCGCAGCAGGTTTACCGCTATCCAGGCTTTCGATCTGAGCCAGATCGTCCGCGTGCTTTTCTATGAGGTTGGCGAGGCGATGGATAATGGCTTCGCGTTCGTTGGGAAGCATTTTGGCCCATGGCCCGACAAGTGCGCGATTGGAAGAGGCGACGGCAGCCTCGACATCGGCTATGCCGGCCTCTGAGACGTTCGCGATGAGTTGGCTGGTTGCAGGGTCGTAGGTTTGAAAAACCTTACCCTCACAGGCGTCGACGAACTGATTGTCGATCATCAGTTTCATGGGCTGCTGCAAAAAGGTCTGAACGCTAGCGTTTAGATGCTTCAGAGGGTCCAGTGGTAGGTTCATAGCAAGGCCTCACTTTGTTTTTTCTTAGAAGCTTTCGAATTCGCAGGTGTAGATGCTGCAACCGCCAGTGGCGAATGTGGCTACGTCCTCAACCGCTGCCACGCCCTCGGCAGATGCCATCGACTGGTCCAGGGCTGCTTGGTTCGCATACTTGAGGAGCGCAATGGCATGCCATTGCCGAGCATCCGTACTGGGGCTGATGCTGGCTTCGAAGCCGACCAGATTCGGCATTTTCTTGACGAGAGGAACGTGCACGTCCCTGTAGTGGCGTTCGAACTCGACGGGGTTTTCCGGCGCGCCGTATACAACCACTACGGTCTTCATGGCTGGGCCTCCGCCTGTGGCACGGAGAACATCTTGCGCCGGTGATAGAGAAGTGGCGTCTGTTGATTATCATGGGCGATATGACGGACGTTGCCGGTCACGATAAGGTGATCACCGCCGGGGAGTATGTCTTCCACTTCGCAGGCCAGGGCGCAGGCGGCCCCGGCAAGAGTAGGCAGCCCCAGGTCGCCTTTGCTCCATGCGATCCCGCCGAACTTGTCTTCAGCTTTTCCAGCAAAAAGCATGGCCAACGGCTCCTGCTCCCTGCCCAGCACGTGAATCAGGAACGGTTTCCCTTTTTTCAGGAACTCCAGCGTCTTCGATTTGCGATCGAAACAGGCGAGCATCATGGGCGGCGAGGCAGACAGCGACGATACAGCCGAAAGCGTTGCGCCCAGCGGACGACCATCGTCGTCCCAGGTGGTGATTACCGTCACGGTGGCTGGGTAATCCGCCATGGCTTCCTTGAATACCTGCAGATCAATTTCGCGGGCAGTGGCCGGCGTCTTCACCTGAGACTGGCTCATTGGCCACCTCCATTGATTGCCGGCATGACCTCGCGACCGATGAGCGTGATCGAGCGCATGATGTCTTCATGTGGGATGCCGTCGATGCGCAGCAGGATTTCGTCGATGCCCATCTTCTGAAGCTGGCGGATACGCTTGATGAAGTCATCGGGGTCGCCAACCATCACGGACGGTGTTTCCGAGATCAGGAAGTCCATGTCGCCTTCGTGCTCAAGCAAGCGCAACATGCGGCCATCCAAGTACTCATAAGAGCCTTTTTTGCCCAGTGGCGCGTAGAGGTCGATGATGAACTTGAAGTAGCTGGTGGTAACGTCACGGGCGATATCCACAGCGCGAGCGCGGGTGGTGTCGCAGAACGCTGTCGCAACGTACAGGCCGGCCTGTTCGGTGCGACGAGGAACACTGCTCTTCTTGGTCGCCAGGCCTGCGCGGTACGCATCGATGCACTCTTGCAGGTAGTCGAAACCGAAATAGTTTTCGAAGCTGAGCACGCCAATACCCCGCTCGCCTGCGTTGCCATGTGTCTGGACGCTGGAGGCCGAGACATAGATCGGCGGATGAGGGGTCTGCAGTGGACGCGGAACCACGGTACGAGGCGGAATATTCCAGATTGGGCCCTCATGCTGCAGCGTCTCGTCGGCGAACGCTTTGATGAGAACCTCCATGCCATCTTCCCACTGTGCTCGAGTGGTACTCGGATCAACGCCAAATGCTTCGAGAGTGACGAGGTTGTTCGAGCGCGCGGTAGCGATTTCAGCACGGCCGTTGGACACGATATCCAATGTAGACGTGCGCTCGGCCACCAGGATCGGGTGGTTCCACTGAAGCATCACCGCGCACATCGTGCGCAGCTTGATGTCCTTGGTTTGTGCCGCAATCGCTGCGTAAAGCACTTCCGGAGCGGAGACCGTGAATTTCGGTGGGTTGAAGTGCTGCTCCGATGTGCCCCACGCGTAGAAGCCCAGCTTATCTGCCAGGCAGGCCTCGGCGATCATTTCCTGGTAGCGCTGAGCGACGCTCACGCCTTGTATGGTTTCGCCTTCTTGCAACAGGCTGATCTTCATTTTTCGCCTCCAACTGGGCTATTGTTTTTCCGTTTTCAGCAGATTATCTCCTATCAATAGACGTTTTCAAGATTAATTGGCCGTATTTTTTCTGTCTTTCGCTTTCGTAGGGATATGTGCCGTACACAGGGATGCCAGCGCACCGGCAGGCTCGCCTTGAGTGGGGGCATGGTTGGTTTTGGCCAAGGCAGTCACATAGCCTGACTGCGCTTTGCATATGACCCCTTGTGCCCATTCTTCACGCTTGGACTGGAGGGCCTGCGAGTGGCGGGAATCGCGACTGAAATCGACATTGCGGGTGACGCTGGCGTCGTCGATGAACTCGGCGGGAGGCAGCCAGCAGCATCACCGGAGCGAGGCGCTTGGCGTGCATGGCGATACCTATGCTTATTGCTTTGTTATGGGGCTTGCGAGCGTGGGCCCGCGACAGGTATTCGTTTTTCCGAAAGCGGCTTTAAGGTTTGGCGCACCGCGGGATAACATCGCGCACCATTTTCCCTGTGCAGGCTGCCCGTGACCGATACCGCCAAGAACCCACTGCATGGCATCACCCTGGAGAAGCTGCTCACCGAACTGGTCGAGCGCTACGGTTGGGATGGCCTGGCCAAGCGTATCGACATTCGCTGCTTCAAGAGTGACCCGAGCATCAAGTCCAGCCTCACCTTCTTGCGCAAGACGCCCTGGGCGCGGGAGAGGGTCGAGGCGCTGTACGTCAGCTTGCGAAAGCAGGGCTGAACTGACGCGGGTCGCTTCACGCCTCCTCGATGACCACCACCCGCTGGCCGGCGCGGACCGGCGAGCCCGGTTGCACGCGCACGTCACGAACGATGCCGGCTATCGGTGCGGTCAACGGGATTTCCATCTTCATCGATTCAAGAATCACCAGCACATCGCCAGCCGCGACCGTGGCGCCTTCTTCGACCTGAACCTGCCAGAGGTTACCGGCGATATGGCTGTCGACGCTGTGCTGGCCCGCCTTCAACGGTGCGTCCTCGGTCACTTCGACGGCACCTTCGTCGCTCTCGAAATGGCCCTGGCCTGAGTCGATCCAGCGCTGGCGTTCGGCGGCGAAGGCGCTGCGTTGTCGATGACGAAAAGCGCCGATGCCATCGGCTTCGTCAGCGAGAAACTGCTGGTAGTCGGCCAGGGCCAGATGGCTGTCTTCGATACGCAGTTCGAAGCGGCCGAGAGGGAAGTCGCGACGGATGCGCAGCAGCTCGTCCGCGCTGACCGGGTAGAAGCGAATCTGATCGAAAAAGCGCAGCAACCAGGGCTTGCCATTGAACGCCGCCACTTCGCGGTAGCGATTCCACATTTGCAGGGTGCGGCCGACGAACTGGTAACCGCCGGGGCCTTCCATGCCGTACACGCACAGGTAGGCACCGCCGATGCCTACCGAGTTCTCGGCGGTCCAGGTGCGCGCCGGGTTGTACTTGGTGGTGACCAGGCGGTGGCGAGGGTCGAGCGGCGTGGCTACCGGGGCGCCGAGGTAGACATCACCCAGGCCCATCACCAGGTAGCTGGCGTCGAACACCGTGCGATACACCTCGTCGAGATTCGGCAGGTCGTTGATCCGGCGAATGAACTCCAGGTTGCTCGGGCACCAGGGCGCGTCCTTGCGCACCGTGGTCATGTACTTGTCGATGGCCAACTGGCAGGCCGGATCATCCCAGGACAGCGGTAGATGGACGATGCGCGACGGCACCTTGAGGTCCTGCGCCATGCACACGGCGTCCCATTCTCCTGCGACGATATCGAGCAGGGTTTGCAGCGGCAGGGTTTCCGGCTGGTAGTGGACCTGCAGCGAGCGGATGCCTGGCGTGAGATCGATCACGCCATCCAGTTGCTTGGCTTCCAGGGCCTGCATCAGTGCGTGGCCACGGAAACGCAGCACCAGGTCCAGTTCCGGCTGGCCGATTTCCAGGAGCAGGTGGGTGTCGCCGGAGAGGCGGGCGACCAGGCGTTTGTCGTCCTGGCCGATATCCAGCACGACGGGATTCTGCAGGATCGTCGCCTGGCCGCTGCCGCGAACGGTTTCGCGTGCGGCCTCGAGGCTGACGGCGAGGAAGCGCACCTTGTCGCCGGCCTTGAGCTGACCCAACTGCCACAGGTCGGCTTCGATGATGGTCACCGGGCAGACGAAGCCGCCTAGGCTCGGGCCGTCCGGACCGAGGATCACCGGCATGTCGCCGGTGAAGTCCACCGCGCCGATGGCGTAGGGGTTGTCGTGGATATTGGAGGGATGCAGGCCAGCCTCGCCGCCGCTCTCGCGCACCCACTCCGGTTTCGGCCCGATCAGGCGCACGCCGGTGCGGCTGGAGTTGAAGTGCACTTCCCAATCGGTGGCGAAGAAGGTGTCGATATAGGCGGGCGTGAAGTATTCCGGTGCGCCGTGAGGGCCGTAGATCACGCGGATTTCGCGCACTGCGGGCAGCGCTGGATACAGCTCGGCGGCCAGTCGGCCACCGGCCTGGCGGTCGGCCAGCGCCGGGATATGCAGTACATCGCCGGCACGCAGGGCACGACCGCCATGGCCACCGAACTGGCCGAGGGTGAAGGTGCTCTTGCTGCCCAGGTAGTCTGGCACCTGGATACCGCCGCGAATGCTCAGGTAGCTGCGCGCGCCACTGCCGGCGATGGTGCCGAGGGCCAGGGTGCTGCCTGATTCGACCAGGAGCGCAGTGTTCATTGGCTGGGCGACGCCATCGACGCTCACTGGAATCTCGGCGCCGGTCACCGCCACCACCGCATCGGTATTGAAGCGCAGTAACGGGCCGCTCATGGTGATTTCCAGGGCCGCTTCGCCTTGCCGATTGCCGAGCAGGCGGTTGCCCAGGCGCAGGGCGAGGCTGTCCATCGGCCCGGAGGGGGGCACGCCGACGGCCCAGTAGCCGAGGCGTCCGGGGAAATCCTGAACGGTGGTCTGGGTGCCGGCACTCAGCACGTCGAAGGTAGTGGCCTGGTAGGTGAGGTTTTCCAGGCAGCGTGTCCAGGGCGAACCGCTGGCGAAGGGCTCGTCTGCGAGAATCTGGCGCAGGTAGTCGCGGTTGCATTCCACGCCGTACAGCACGGAGTCGGCCAGCGCTTTGTCGAGCGCTGCGCGGGCCTGGTCACGGGTCGGCTGCCAGGCGATCAGCTTGGCGATCATCGGATCGAAGTAGGGCGGGATCTCGCAACCGGCCTCGACCCAGGTATCGATGCGCAGTGCCTTGCCATCGGCTGGCGGGAAATCGACGGCGGTCAGCAGGCCGGGGCTGGGCTGGAAATCGCGGCCTGGGTCTTCAGCGTAAAGGCGTGCCTGGATCGCGTGACCGCTGGGTTGTAAGCCGGCGGCCAGTTCGCTGAGCGGCGCCAGATCGCCGGCCGCCAGTTCGATCATCCAGCGCACCAGGTCGACGCCCCATACCTGTTCGGTGACGCCGTGCTCGACTTGCAGGCGGGTGTTCACTTCGAGGAAGTAGAAGCGCTCCGCGATGCTGTCGTAGACGAATTCGACGGTCCCGGCGCTGCGGTAGTCGACCGCCTTGGCCAGTTTGATCGCGGCGGCGCACAGCGCCTCGGCCATGCCCGTTGGCAGGTTAGGCGCCGGGGTTTCTTCCAGTACCTTCTGGTTGCGCCGTTGTACCGAGCAATCGCGTACGCCGAGGGCGATCACGTCACCCTGACCGTCGCCGAACACTTGCACTTCCAGGTGGCGGGCACGCTGGATGTATTTCTCGATGAATACGCCACTGTCGCTGAAATTGTTCTGTCCCAGGCGTTTGACCGCTTCGAAGGCGTCGCCCAGTTCCTCGGCCGAGCGGCACACGCGCATGCCGATGCCGCCACCGCCGGCGGTGCTTTTCAGCATCACCGGGTAGCCGACCTGCTCACCGGCGAGTAGCGCAGCGTCTAGGTTCTCCAGCAGCCCGGTGCCTTCGAGCATCGGCACGCCATGCTGTTTGGCCAGGGCGCGGGCGGTGTGCTTGAGTCCGAATACGCGCAACTGTTCGGGCGTCGGGCCGACGAAGGCGATGCCGGCGGCTTCGCAGGCCTCGGCGAAGGCGGCGTTCTCGGAGAGGAAGCCATAGCCGGGATGGATGGCCTTGGCGCCGCTGCTCTTGGCTGCGGCGAGAATCTTGTCGACCACCAGGTAAGTTTGCGCGGCAGGGCCGTCACCCAGCGAGAAGGCCTCGTCGGCCTGTTGGATGTGCAGGCTGGCGACGTCGGCTTCCGAATAGACGGCGACGCCTTTTACGTCGAGCTGGCGCAAGGTGCGCAGAATGCGGCAAGCGATGGCGCCACGGTTGGCGATCAGCAGTTTTTCAAACATTCGAGGTGCCCTCGAAGGAGGTGGGTCGTCCCACCGGTATTCGGTCTGCGCCACGGTCGTCCGTGGTTGGAATCCTGTGCGATTGCGTCGAGTGGATTGAGCGAAGCGATACCCACCAAGGTGCCTCGACAAGGGCGATGGGTATCGTAGGCGTAACCCATCCTACGGCCTGTTTTTTTGCTCCAGGCATTGCCCCGAACGGCTCTGGCAGAGCAGCAGCAACCAGCGGCGCAGGCGTTGGCTCAGTCCCATACCAGCACCTCCGCCGGCGTCGGATTCCAGCCGTTGCAGGGGTTGTTCAACTGTGGGCAGTTGGAGATCAGCACGATCACGTCGGTCTCGGCGCGCAGTTCGACGTACTTTCCCGGCGCGGAGATGCCATCCTCGAAGGTCAGGCCACCTTCGGGCGTAACGGGTACGTTCATGAAGAAGTTGATGTTGGCGCCGATGTCGCGCTTCTCCAGGCGGCCGTCGTGCAGGCTGGCCCGCAGGAAGTTGTCGCGGCAGCTGTGCATGTAGCGCGTGCTCAGGGCGTAGCGCACGGTGTTGCTTTCCTGGGCGCAGGCGCCGCCGAGGGTGTCGTGGCGGCCGCAAGTGTCGGCGACGATGGTCAGCAGCGGTTTGCCGAGGTTGGAGTAGAGCACCGTGCCTGTAGTGAGGTAGACGTTGTTCTGCTTGCGCAGGGTGCGTTGCGGATCGAAACGCTCACGTGGATTGGCCGCGGCGAAGAACAGGGTATCGATCGCCTGGTTGCCTTCCAGGTCGTGCAGGCGCAGGGTCTGGCCGGCCTTGACCTCGAACAGGTAGGGCTCGCCGGCTGCAATGGTGTGGCGGAAGCTGGCGGAAGCGGCGTGCTCGTCGCTGGCAGTAAGGCTCATCGTAATGTCCTCGGTATCGTTTACTGGGCTCCCGCTTTCGCGGGAGTGACGAGGTAAATGTCGTCCCCGCGCAGGCGTGGGGTTGGTAGTTGTGCAGGTCACTGCGTCATCCCCGCGCAGGCGGGGACCCAATCAGATGTACTGGCGTTCGGTGTTGTGGAAGGCGCGACCGTTCTCCGGGCGCGAGGTGCGGCAGAGCACGCTGATGCCGTCACTCTCGACCTTGCTCCAGGCGAGGTGCACCGACTTGGGCGCGTACTGCGGGTTGGGGTCCATCGGGTGCTGCAGGGCGGTGAGCACCACCAGGGTGTCCATCGGCGCATACAGCTCGATGTAGTCACCGGCCTTGCTGTTGCCGGGTTGGAAACCGAAGGTGCCATCAGCGTCGACATCCACGCGGCTGAACAGGTTGAGGTTCATCAGCAGGTCCTGCAGGTTCAGGTTCCACTTGCCCATTTCCACCAGCAGGTTGTCCGTGCCGTTGCGGAAGAAGCCGTTGCGCAGTTCCTGATAGCGACCCTGGCCGTATTTCTCGGCGACCTCCTCGGCATTCAGTACGCCGCCGAAGCTGTCGTGCCAGCCGCAGGTGTCGGCGGTGATGGCGGCGAGCACCTTGCCCATGTCCGAGTACAGGCAGTGGCCGGCGGTGAGCTTGGCGGTGTGCTGGCCCTTGAGGGTGTCCGGCAGGTTGAGGCGCTCGCTTTTCTCGGTGGCGTTGAACAGCAGCAGGCTGACGTTGGCGCTGCCTTCGAGGTCGGTGATGCGCAGCAACTGGCCACGCTTGAGGACGAAGGAGGTGTGGCCGCCGCCGGGGACGGTTTCCTCGTAAAGGGTTGGGCGCAGGGCGAGAGAGGCAGTCATGCTCGGACTCCTTGTTGGGCAGTGTGCAGGCTGTCGGCAACGTGGGCCGGCAGAGCTTCGAGCGCGGCGCGGGCGGCACGGCGATCTTCGTTGAGGGGGATGTCGTAGGTAATGCGCGCGCCGTAGGCGTTTGGTGCGTGCGGGTCGATACGGGGCTTGTCGAACACCATCAGGCGGGTGCCGAGGCTGAAGCCCTCGCTGAGGTCGTGGGTGACCATGAACACGGTCAGTCCGGTCTCGCGCCACAGTTCCAGCAACAGCGCGTGCATGTCCTTGCGGATGCCGGGATCGAGTGCGCCGAAGGGTTCGTCGAGCAGCAGCACACGCGGTTTCATGATCAGCGCCTGGGCGATGGCCAGGCGCTGCTGCATGCCACCGGAGAGCTGGCTGGCGTATTTGGCCAGGGCGTGGCCGAGGCCGACTTTCTGCAACAGTTCGGCGGCCTGCTCGCGGGCGGCGCGCTTGGCGCTGCCGAACAGTCGGCCGAGCAGGGCGGAGCGAGGCAGTTCCAGGCCGATGGCAACGTTGTCCAGCACGCTCAGGTGCGGGAACACCGAGTAACGCTGGAACACCACGCCGCGACTGGCGTCCGGCTCGCCGGCCAGCGGTTTGCCGTCCAGCAGGATCTGACCTTTGCTGGGGCGCTCCTGGCCGAGCAGCAGGCGCAGGAAGGTCGACTTGCCACAACCGGAGGCGCCGACCAGGGTGCAGAACTCGCCCTCGGCAATGGACAGGTTCAGGCGTTCGAGAACGGTCTGCTCGCCGTATGCCTGCCAGACGTTCCTGACTTCGATGAACGGCTTCATGCCTTCGCCCCCTCATACCAGGGGAAGCACAGCCGGGTGAGCTGGCGCAGTCCCAGGTCCATCAGCCAGGCGAGAAGGGTGATCCACACCACGTAGGGCAGGATCACGTCCATCGCCATGTAGCGCCGCACGAGAAAGATGCGGTAACCCAGGCCATCGGTGCTGGCGATGGCCTCGGCGGCGATCAGGAACAGCCAGGCCGAGCCCAGCACCAGGCGCAGGGCGATCAGCAGACGCGGCAACAACTGCGGCAGTACCACGCGCAGGATCAGCGTCCAGGTGCTGGCGCCCAGGGTCTGGGCCTTGATCAGCAGTTCCTGGGGAATCTCACGCGCACGCTGCTCCAGATCACGCGCCAGGATCGGCGTGATGCCGATCACGATCAGCATCACCTTCGACAACTCGCCCAGGCCGAAGACGATGAACAGGATCGGCAATATCGCCAGCGGCGGCACCATCGACAGCACCGTGAGCAAGGGCGACAACGGTGCCCGTAGCAGTGGCAGGATGCCGGCCGCGATGCCCAGGCATAGGCCCGCGGCCGCCGCGATGCCGATGCCCATGCCGAGGCGGCTCAGGCTCGATGCGGTGTCCTGCCAGAACGGATAGCCGCCACTGCGCTTGTCCTCGGTGAAGGCCAGGCGCTGCACCGCATCGACCATCTGCGCCGCACTGGGCAGCAGCTTGTCATTGGGGTTTTCCGCCAGGCGTGTCGCCGAACCGGTGAAGTAGGCGAACAGCACCAGGGCGAAGGGCAGCAGGACGAGCAGGAGTCGTCCGGCACGGTCCGGGTGTCGGTTGATCAGGCGCATGGGCAATTCTCGTCAGTGCGTAGGGTGGATGGCGCTACCACCACAGCGGATTCACGGTGGATGAAAAGAGCGTCATCCACCCTACGATGCCAGGGCTTCAGAGCTTGCCGTCGGCCGCCATCTGCATGTAGCTCGGGTCGAAGCGCAACTTGAGGTTGCCTTCATCGCCCGTGGTCACGCCGTTGGCGAAGCTCATGCCCACTGCGTCGGCGGCCTGCGCACCTTCGCCAAGCAGGCCGTGCTCGAAGGAGAACGCCGCCACTTTGCTCATGGTTTCCGGCAGCTTGGCGCTGGTGGCGAAGGCTACGGCCTCACGGGCGGAATAGAACATGCGGGTCGCGGCGAGCTGGGCTTCATAGCCGGCCAGGTCGGTGCCGGAAGCTTTGGCCATGTGCTCGCGGGCGGCTTTGCCGGCCGGGGTCTGCGCGCTCATGGTGGCCATGATTTCGTACCACGCGCCGGTCAACGCCTTGCCCAGTTCGGGGTTGTCCTTGAGGGTGTCGCTGTTAACCACCATCAGGTCGATGATCTCACCCGGAATCTGGCTGGAATCGAATACCTTGGTGACCTTGGGCGTGGCTTCGATCTCGGCCAGCAGCGGGTTCCAGGTGGCCACGGCGTTGACGTCGGCGGTGGCGAAGGCGGCGACCATATCGGCGTCGGAGGTGTTGACCACCTTCAGGTCCTTCTCACTGAGGCCCACGCTTTCCAAGCCGCGGGCGAGCAGGTAGTGGGAAACCGACAGCTCCACCAGATTGACGTCCATGCCCTTGAGATCGCCCAGGGTCTTGCCTTCACCCTTGAGCACGATGCCGTCGTTGCCGTTGGAGAAGTCGCCGACGATCAGTGCCGTGCTGTCCACGCCGCCAGCGGCGGGAATGGTCAGGGCGTCCATGTTGGTCATGCTGCAACCGTCGAACTGGCCGGCGGTGTACTGGTTGATCGACTCGACGTAGTCGTTGAGCTGGGTGACCTTGATCTCGATACCGTACTTCTTCGCCCATTTGTCGACGATGCCTTCGGCGGCGCCGTATTCCCAGGGCATCCAGCCGGCATAGATGGTCCAGCAGACGTCGAAGTGGTCTTTCTTCTCGGCGTGGGCGGGAAGGGCGAGAACGGCGGCGAGACCCGCGGTGATCAGCGAGGAGAGCAGGGCTTTGCGCATGGAAGAACCTCCAGGTCGGGGAATACGGGCAGGAGCATCGCGGCACTGCCTGAATCATCAGGTGGCGCGTTCTCCCGGGCTTTTGTCCCGCCGTGTAACCCCGATCGAGGTCGCCAACTCTCGGACCAGTCACTCGTGCTCTCATGAGAGCGACAAGCCGGAACCCTAGTCAGCCATTGCAAATTGTCGTGCCGCGGCCCTTGCGGGGCTGCTTCTGCATGTGGGGTACAAAGCGAACATCGTGCCAGCTAGGGCTGCCCCCGTCGTTCAGACTGTGTGAAAACTACTGCGCTCGGCCATGCGGCGTTAAAAAACGGCTCAACATGCTCATTTACAGCTCGTAAACTGCGCTTTTTCGCCGTTTTGCGGGGGCGCCTAGCCCTTGCCTGACCTTCTCTCGCTACGCTTTCACACGGTCTGAGTTGGCGGGGGTCATGGCAGAATGCTCGGGCTCGGCGGCCCATTTATGGTGCGCGCGGCATATTTTGGTGCGCCGTTGCAGGGGCTCGTGAAATGCGCCGATACAACTGACGATGAGCGGTCGAGCACTTCGCTCAGGGCCGTCTGTCCTAGTTAGGCAGTTGCACAGGCATCCGCCTGCGCCGCGGTCGAAGGAGGCCGCCCATGACAACCCGATCCGTGCTGTTCGCGTTACTGGCCCTTACCTTGGGAGGCTGTGCGACCTACGACGACAATCCCTATGCCTATGACCGTTATTACCAGGCTCCGGTGACCACTGGCGTTTACGTGGAGCGTTACGACACCTACCCGGCGCCGCGCTACTACTACGGGCAGCCCCGCTACTACAGCCAGCCCCGCTATTACGCGCCACCGCCCCCTCCGCCGCCACGTAACTACTATCCGGGACCGCGTGATGATCGTCGCCGTTTCGATGGCTTCCGGCCGCCGATGCCGCCGCCCCCGCCCGGTGCGGGTTTCCGGCGTCCGCCGCCGCCCCCACGGCCGGACTTCGACAGGCCCGGCAGGCCAGGTGATCATGACCGGCGCCCGCCAAGCCCTTCCAATGGCTGGCGCCTGCCACGCTGATCGTGCCCCGGGGTCGTGCTGACTCCGGGATTGCCTTTTCCCGCTATGCTCCGCACCATGCCTCTCCTTCATCGGTGCGGAGCCGGCCTTGGCCAACCCGTTACAATCCACTGCCTGCAGAATCCTGGCTGCTTTCGCGCTGTCGGGATGCCTGCTGGTGGCCGGATTGCTGCAAGCCGATTGGGATTTCACCCGTATCGCCGCCAATGCGCAGAAGCTCTACGGCCCACTGGGCGAGGGCCGGGGGCGAATCAACGACTGGCAGCGGATGCTCACGGAGCAGAAGGACAGGGCGCAAGCCGAGCAGCTGCAGGCCGTGAACCGTTTCTTCAACCTGCGGGTGCGTTTTCGCGATGACCTGCAGGTCTGGCGAGTCCAGGATTACTGGGCGACACCGGTCGAGGCGTTGATCAAGGGCGCTGGCGATTGCGAGGACTACGCCATCGCCAAGTACTTCAGCCTGCGCGAACTGGGCATACCCAGCGAGAAGCTGCGCATCACTTACGTCAAGGCCCTGCGCCTGAACCAGGCGCACATGGTGCTGACCTATTACCCCAGCCCGTCGGCGGTGCCGTTGGTCCTGGATAACCTGATCGATACCATCGAGCCCGCCAGCGAGCGTACCGACCTGATGCCGGTCTATGCCTTCAATGCCGAAGGCCTCTGGTTGCCAGGCAGCGGTGGTAACAAGCAGGTCGGCGACAGCAAGCGCCTGTCGCGCTGGCAGGACCTGCTACAAAAAATGCGAGCCGAAGGCTTCGATCTGTAGGGAGATCGTTCATGTCACTGTTCAAGCAGCTATTGATCGCCATCTGCGTGCTGATGCTGGTCAATTTCTCCGGCAGCTTCCTGGTCAGCCTGGAGAGCTCACGCGGTCAGCAGGTCGCGCAGTTGCGGGCCCATGCCCAGGATGCGGCAACGGCCCTGGGCCTGTCGTTGAGCCCGCATGTGGGGGACGTGGCGACGGTCGAACTGATGATCAGCTCGATCTTCGACAGCGGTTATTTCCAGAGCATCCGGGTGATCGACCTGGAGAGCGACAAGGTCCTGGCTGAACGTAGCGGCGCCCCGGTCAGCCCCATCGCGCCGGACTGGTTCGCTCGCCTGGTCGACCTGGAGCCGGCCAGCGGCGATGCCATTGTCAGTGATGGCTGGCGCCAGGCCGCGCGGGTCGAGGTAGTGAGTCATCCGTTGTTCGCCATTGGCCGTCTCTGGCAGAGCGCCCTGGGCATGCTGCTCTGGCTGGCCCTCAGCAGTGTGTTGTGCATTTGCCTGGGCGTACTGCTGATCAAGCGCCAGTTGCGCCCGTTGGATTATCTGGTGGAGCAGGCCACGGCCATCTCCCGCCGGGAGTTCCTCAGTGTGCCGAAGATGCCGCGCACGCCGGAGTTCCGGCGTGTGGTCAACGCGATGAACCAGATGGTGGAAAAGCTCAAGGCACTGTTCGCCGAAGAGGCGGCCCGTAGCGAGAAACTGCGCGAGGAGGCCTATTACGACAGCCTGACCGGGCTGTTCAATCGTCGCTATTTCGACCTGCAATTGCAGGCCCGGCTGAGTGGTGAAAATGCCAGCAGTGGCTATTTCCTGTTGATCCGGGTCAACGACCTGGCCGGTTTGAACCAGCGCTTCGGAGGGCAGCATACCGATCGCATTCTCCTGGCGGTGGCCGAGCAACTGAAGCGTTTTGACCGCCAGCATCTGCTGGCGCGCAACCGTGGCGGCGAGTTCGCCATGCTGGTGTTCGGCATCGCCCGCGATGAGGCCGAACAACTGGCCACCGCGCTCGACCAGGCCTTGGCCACGTTGCAGCAGACCGGACTGGTCGAACACCTGCCGGTCGCTCATATCGGCCTCACGGTTTTCACGCCGGGTAATGAGGTTGGCTTGTTGTACCAGGCCCTTGATCAGGCGCTGGCGCAGGCACTGCTCCAGAGTGACCGTAACTGGGCGTTCCACGAACCGAGTGGCGCACCGCTGACGGTCGACGAGCGACAGACCTGGCATCGCTTGCTCGATGGGGCCTTGAGCGAAGGGCGCCTGCAGTTGTACATCCAGCCCGTGGTCGATGCCAGCCAGCCGCAGCGGGTACTGCATCACAAGGTCCTGGCGCGGCTGCTGGACGAGCAAGGGCATTTGCTTCCGGCCGGGCGCTTCCTGCCCTGGGTCGAGCGTTTTGGCTGGGCCGCCCGGCTGGACCTGAGCATGCTTGATAGCGTGTTGCAGCGCCTTGCCACGTTTCCCGGCCAAGTTGCCTTGAGCCTTTCCGGCAGCACCCTGCGCGATTCACAGGCCCTGGCCGCGCTTTACGACAAGTTGCGCCAGTTCCCTGAGTTCGGCCCGCGCCTGGTTCTTGAACTGGAAGAAAATCAGTTGCCAGGCGCCGACGACCTGCAGGTCCTGGCCTCACGCCTCAAAGGCCTGGGCTTCAGCATGGCTTTGCAGCATTTCGGTGGGCGTTTCAGCATGATCGGCAACCTTGCCCGGCTTGGTCTGGCCTACATCAAGGTCGATGGCAGCCATATCCGCGCCATCGACCAGGAAAACGACAAGCGCCTGTTCATCGAGGCCATGCAGCGTGCGGCCAATAGCATCGATGTGCCGTTGATCGCCGAGCGGGTGGAAACCCAGGGTGAGCTGGAGGTGTTGCAGGCCCTGGGTATTCAAGGTGTGAAAGGGCAACTGTTCGGTAGCCCGGAGCCGTGGCAGTGAGCTAGGGGCTGTTGCCGTTTCGGCGCTACCGCGCTGAAACGGCAACAGCCCCTAGCTTGCCGCTAAATCAGATCACTCCACGCTCTTCGATATTGATCAGCCGGTTCAGGCCGCCCAGTGCTTCCCGCGCCTGTGTGCGGTTGAGCAGCTTGGCCTGGGCCGCCGCTGGCAGGTCGGTGATGCGGATGATGCCCTTGGCCATCAATACGGTGATCAGGTCGTCGATGACCCGGATCATTTCCAGGTCGCTCTGCTTGAGCTGCATCAGGCCGTTCTCGACGTTCTGGTTCGAGTACCAGGCCAGCGCCTCCTGGTCATCGGCGGCCAGGGTGCCGTTCATGCCCTCGAACTCGGCCGCTTCCACGCGCAGCAACTGGCCTTGGTCATCTCGTTGGATGTACAGCATTGCGTAACCCTCGTTACGGTGAATGAACTGCGCCCGGATTGCACGAAGCGATCCGGGCGCGCATGGCGACAGTAAAGCGCCTGCGCGGTCGTTTGGCGACCCCGCAGGCATCCGCTATCAGCTGTGGTCGACCTTGACCAGCGGATCGGCGCCGGCGATCAGCGAGTTGACGATCTGCGAGGAGGTCGAGCCGAAGCCGGACAGGTCCACCGCATGGCCGTTGTTTTCCAGCTTGATCGTGACATCGGCGTTGCTGGCATCTGCGTTCAGTGCCCCGGTCGTGCTGATCTGCAAGGTGGAGGAGGCGACATCGACATGGATGTAGTTGAGGATGTTGCCGTCGTTCTCGCCTTGCAGCAGATCACTGAGGTCGATGCGGTCGCCGTTGCCGTTGCTCGGATTGGTCCCGCTGGAGCCCACCACGAAATCGGTGATGGTCGCCGAGCCCGTATCGCCACTCTTCCAGATGAACAGGTTGTTGCCCGCGCCACCGGTCAGGGTGTCGTTGCCTGATCCGCCGATCAGGATGTCGTTGCCATCGCCGCCATTGAGGATGTCGTTGCCCGCGCCACCGATGAGGATGTCATCGCCCTTATCGCCGTTGAGTGTGTCGTTACCAGCGCCGCCTACCAGGTAATCGTTGCCGTCTCCGCCGTTGAGCACGTCGTTGCCGGTACCGCCATCCAGATAGTCGTCGCCGTCCCCTCCATTGAGGACATCGTCACCGGCACCGCCTTCGAGTCGATCATTGCCCGCATCGCCATTGAGGGTATCGTTGCCGCCGTTTCCTTGCAGGACGTCGTTGCCATCGCCACCCGACATGGTGTTGTCCGAGCTGTTGCCGATCATCAAGTCGTCGCCGCTGCCTCCAGAGCGACTGGTGGAGTTATTCACATTGATGAGATCGTCACCGGTGCCGCCGTTGTTGTTAGTGAACGAATTCGTGGTGTAGTCGGCATAGAGCGTCACATTACGGCTCACGGAGCTGGTGCTGCCATTGCTCTCCGTGGACGTAGCCGTAACGGTGATGACGTCGGTGGTATCCAGGCCTGCCGGCACGATGACCTGCAGGTTCTGCAGATTCCAGTTCGAAACGTCCTTGCTGGTCGTGCTGTTGTTTGCAGTGAATGTATTCGTGCCGTCGCTCAGGGTGACCCCGGACAGCAGGCTCGATACCACCACCGTCAGGATCTCCGAACCATCGCCCAGCGAGGCCAGGATAGGCATCGCGACGGTTCGGTAAACCACGTCACTGTTACCGCCACTGGCGACCACGCTGATCGCGTTCGGTGCAACCAGTCTCGGCGCATCGGCAACCGGGGTCACGTTGACGGGCAGGGTGGCGACGCTGCTGGCTTTGGAGCCATTGGCTTCGGTCGCGGTTGTCGTCACGGTCAGGTTCAGCGTACCGCTGAAGTCGCTGGTCGGTAGCAATTTCAGGTTGTTCAGGTTCCAGGTGGTGACGTTCACCGAGGTTCCCGAACTGGTCGACAGGAAGCTGTTGGTTCCATCGCTCAGGGTCGCGCCAGCCGGAATCGCCGAGATCACGATGGACAGCGTTTCGGAGCCGTCGCTGTCGTTGAGCGTCGCGGAAATCTTACCCAGCGAGATGTAGCTGTCCTCTGCGCCGGCGGCCTGGGCCGGGTAGTAGCCACCGTCGCCATTGGTCACCAGGGCACCGATCACGGTACCGTTCGCGGTGATGCTCGAGGTGCCGGTGTAGAGGTGGAAGTTGGTCGTGTTCAGATCGACGGCGGTCTTGCCGTCGACCGACATGTTCAGGTCCAGGGAGCCGATACCGTCGCCGTTGTAGGCGATCACTTCGAGGGTGTAATACCCCGTGGTGGTGACGTTCAGGGTCGTGCCGCTCATGCTGCCGTAGTTGTTGTAACCAACGGCATAGACCGACGTGCCCCCCAGCTTGACCAGCAGGGTGTCGTCGCGGTATCCGCTCACGGTGTAGGAGTGACCTGCTTCCAGATAAACCAGGCCGGTGTAGCGGTAGGCATCATCTTCAGTGATCGAGCTGATCGATACGTCGTTGGCCGTAGTGGTTCTGGTCGCCGTGGTTCCCTCCACGCCGGTCTCCACGGTATTGATGTTGTTGGCGTTGTTCTTGTCCAGGGCCTGGATATGCTCGTAGTACTGCAGCGTCAGGCCTGTGCTCGCCGGCAGCGGGTTGCTGCTTGTGGTACTGCCGGTGATGGTTTGCGAGCTGGTCACCAGCGTTGGCGCATCTGCCACGGCATCCACTTTCAGGGTGATGGTGTCCACATCCGTGCTCTGGCCGTCGCTGGTGGTCACCGTGATGGCTGCCGCACCGCTGTAGTTATTGCTCGGGGTGAAACTGGTGCCGTTCAGGGCGGTATTGATCGCACTCTGGGTGCCGGTCAGGGTCACCGATGCGCTGCCGTTGCCCGTTACGCTGACGCCGCTGACCGAGCCCAGGTTGAGAATGCCGTGGGTGGCGCTCAGGGTCACGCTCAAGGAGCCGTTGCCGATGTCCACGTCGCTGACGGTGATGGCGTTGCCCTTGGCTGTGGAGAACACCAGTGCGGTGTCTTCGTTGGTTGGCTGCTCGGCGCTTGGTATCGAGTTTACGGGCGCATCGTTGGTACCGGTGACGCTGATGGTCAGGGTCGCGGTATCGCTGCCGCCCTTGCCGTCGGAGACGGTGTAGGTGAATACGTCCTGGGCGACGACATCCTTGGCCAGGGCATTGGCATTGCTGGCTACGTAGGTATAGGAGCCATCGGCCCGGAGGGTCAGGGTGCCGTAAGTGCCAGCGAGGGCGCTGCCGACAGTGCCCGAGGTAGTGCCGGTCGCGCTGCTCTCAGGGCCGGTGCGTACCGCGCTGACCGTGAGGCTGTCGCCATCGACGTCGGTGTCCTTGCCGGTGCCGAGGATCACGCCATTGGCTGCGCTGACGGTGAGGGTGGCGTCTTCATTGACGCTGCCTGTGTCATTGGCCGCAACCGGTGCGTCGTTGGTACCGGTGACGTTGATGGTCAGGGTCGCGGTATCGCTGCCACCCTTGCCGTCGGAGACGGTGTAGGTGAACACGTCCTGGGCGACGACATCCTTGGCCAGGGCCTTGGCATTGCTGGCTACGTAGGTATAGGAGCCATCGGCCCGGAGGGTCAGGGTGCCGTAAGTGCCGGCGAGGGTGCTGCCGACGGTGCCCGAGGTAGTGCCGGTAGCACTGCTTTCAGGGCCGGTGCGGACCGCGCTGACCGTGAGGCTGTCGCCATCGACATCGGTGTCCTTGCCGGTGCCGAGGATCACGCCATTGGCTGCGCTGACGGTGATCGTCGCGTCCTGACTCACGTTGCCGGTATCGTTGGCTGCGACCGGCGCATCGTTCACCGCATTGACGTTGACCGTCACGGTCGCGCTGCTGGTTCCTCCGTGACCATCGGAAATGGTGTAGGTGAAGGTGGCCGGGCCGTAGTAGTTCGCCTCCGGTGTGAACAGCACGTTGTTTCCTTGCAGTTGAACCGTACCGTGGGTCGGGTTGCCCACTGCGGTGATGCTCAACTGGTCGCCGTCGGCATCGCTGTCATTGGCCAGCAGTGTCGTGGTCTTGATGGTCAGCGTGGTGTCTTCCTTGGTCACCAGCGCGCTGTTCTCCTGGGTCGGGGAGAAGGCGCCAAGTGTTTGCGCGGTGCCGCCGTTGAAGCTCAAGGTCGGCTGGAATACGGCCTGGCCGCCCTGATCCCAGTAGATGATCTCGATGCTGTGCGCGCCGGACTCCGTAATGGTGAAAGAGCCATTATTGGTGCTGGGGGACTGGATGCCGTCGAACTTGGCGACGATCACGCCGTCGATGGCGATGCTGTAGCCGTCGTCGGCACGCACGGTGAATTGGTAGTCGCCCGCATTCAGTTGCAGCGTACCGGCCAGGCGGACGATGGCATCGCTGCTGTTCTCCGGGGTGGTATTCAACGAACTGGCATCGCTGCCGAGGAATGTGCGCAGGTTATTGTTGCCGCCCAGGTCGCCGTCGTTCAGCGAATAGCTGAGGTTCTTGGCGATGAAGGTCGCATCCGGGGCGTTGTTGGCGATGAAGGTGTTGACCTGACTCAGTGAGGTCAGGTTGGCACCGTCGTTGGCGACCGTCGAGGTGCCGGTCTCGTGGTAGGCATAGTACTGCCCGCTGAGCCCCGTGCCGGTGCCCGGGTCGTTGAGCGCTACCGGATTATGGTTGGCGGTGATGGTGACCACCTGGCTGGCCTGGTTGCCCTGGTTGCCCGCGTCGTCGACCACGCGGACTTGATAGGTGTGTTCGCCAAGGGACAGGGTGCGGCCGTCGACGTAGCTCCAGGTGCCGTTGCTGACGCTGAGTTCGCTCCAGGTGGCGCCGTTGTCGATGCTGATCTGCGCGTGTTCGCTGGAACTCAGCGTGCCAACGGAGCCGCTGACGGTCAGCGTCTGGTCGCGGGTGATGAAATCGCCTGGCGTGCCGGTGTCTTCGGAGATCGCCGTGATGGCGATGGCCGTGGTCGGTGCCTTGGTATCGATGCTATAGCCGGTGCTGGCACCGCTGCCCAGGTTGCCGGCCAGGTCGGTGTAGGTGTTGTCGGCGATGGTAATGGTATTGCTGGTGTTCTCGATATTGCTGGCTGGGGTGAAGGTGCCGGTCCAGGTCTTGCCGCCATCGTTGCTGCTCAGTGTACTGAGGGTGCCATTCTGCACGGTGACATCGCTGTTATCGAAGCGGGTGACCGGCTCGGAGAAGGTGATGGTGACCAGCGAGGTCTCGCCGATCTTCAGGGCGGTATCGGCCATGACGATGGTCGCGGTCGGGGCCTTGGTGTCGATGCTGTAGTTGCTGCCGCTGGCACCTGAGCCCAGGTTACCGACTGTGTCGGTATAGGACTTGTCGACGACCTTGATCAGGTTCTGCGCGCTTTCGACATTGGTATTGGGTGTGAAGAGCGCGGTCCAGGTCTTGCCGCCGTCAACGCTGTTCAAGGTGCCGAGCGTGCCGTTCTGCACGGTGACATCGTTGTTGTCGAAGCCCGTGACCTTCTCCGAGAAGGTGATGGACACTGTCGCGGTTTCACCCGCCTGCAAGGCGCTGTCGGAGAGGGTGATGCCGGTAACGGTCGGCGCCACGGCATCCTTGAGGGTCATGGTGTAGCTGTTGGCGGAGAATGCGCTGGACTGGTCCTGCACCGAGAATTTGAACGAACTGTCGCCACCGCTGCCCGCTGCCGGGGTGAAGGTCAGATTGCCGAGGCTGGCAGCCGGGATCAGCGCCCCCGTTGCCACGGGGGTGCCGTTCAGGGTCAGGCTGCCACCGCTTGGCAGGCTATCGATGCGCACGGCCTTGAGCGAGTCGCCGCTGTCCACGTCAGAGAAGGCGAAGTCGGAGGCGGCGAAGGTCTTGCCGCCGACCCCGACCGAGACGCTATTGTCCTGGCTGGTTGGCGCGTCGTTGACCGGGTTGACCTGGATCTGCACGGTAGCGGGCTGGCTGACCGCGCCGCTGGGGTCTTTCACGGTGTAGGTGAAGGAGGCCGTGCCGTTGAAGTTTTCCGTGGGCGTGAACAGCACATTGCCGTTCACCAGCGTGACCGTTCCGCCCACGCCATTGCTGACGCTGTTGATGGTCAGGGGATCGCCGTCGGCATCGCTGTCATTGACCAGCAGGGTCTTGGCCGCGATGGTCAGGCTGGTGTCTTCGTTGGTGACCAGGTCACCGTTGCTGAAGGCGAGGGCGCTGCCGCCCAGGACGCTATAGGTATTGCCGCCGTCGCTACTGATCTCGACCTTGAGCTGGGCCTGGCCGCCCTGGTCCCAGTAGATGATCTCGATGCTGTGGACGCCGCTCTCGCTGATGGTGAACGTGTCAGAAGTGCGCGTGGTCGGACTCTGGTTGGCGTTGTACTCGGCGACCACCTTGCCGTCGATGAGGATGCTGTAGCCGTCATCAGCGGTGACTTTCAGCTTGTAGCTGGTGCCTTGATCGAGCTTGACCTCGCCCTTTAGCTGGATGATCGCATCGGAGGTCGTACCCAGGCCCAGCGAGCTGGCCTTGATCGATGCCGCGTCGGTGCTGCCGAGGAATTTCGCCAGGTTGCCGCTGGTCCCCAGGTTGTTGCTGATGGCGTTGCCGTAGTTCAGCGAGGTGGCGGTGAAGGTTGCGTTCGGGTTGTGCGTGGCAATGAACTCACGCACCCCGGCCAGGTCGCTCAGGTTGTTGCCATCGAGGGCCGCGCCTTCCTTGTAGCCGTAGTAGTTGCCCTGCAGGCCCGTGATGATGGGACCATCGTTGACCGCGACTGGCGCGTCGTTGACCGGCGTGACGCTAATGGTGACCTTGCCGGTGCTGGTCGCGTTGCTGGCACCGCTGCTGTCGGTGACGGTGTAGGTGAAGTCGCCGACTTTCTGCCCGGCGATATAGTCGGTCGGCGCCTTGTACTGCAGGCCGGTGAGCTGGGCCACGGTCAGGGTCTGGCCATTGCTGACCACCGTGCCGTTGGCGAGCAACACCGTGCCCAGGGTCGGCAGGCCGCTGACCTTGATGGTCAGGGTGTCGGCGATGTCGACGTCGGTTGGGGCGCTGAGCCCCAGGCTGACCAGCGTGCTCGATTGCTCGGTGGCGGTGATGCTGTTGCTGCTGACGACTGGCGCATCGTTGGTGCCGACCAGGGTGATGGTGACATTCTGGCTAGTGGTGCCGCCCTTGCCATCGTCGATCTTGACGGCATAGACCTGGGTAACGGTCTGCCCCGCGGCCAGGTAATCGAGACTGGCGGCGGCTACGCTGAAGTTCCAGGCGACACTGCCATTGCCGGCGGACTCGCTCAGGCTGTACGTCAGGTTGCCCAGCGCGGTGTTGCTGGCGCCGGTCTTCGAGTCGGTGGCCGAGACCAGGCTGATACTGACGCTATGGCTGTCGATGCGGTCGGCGTCGGAGAAACCGATGGTTCCGCTGGTGGTCAGGTTGCCGACGTTCTCGTTGCTCGAGCCGTCGGTGCGTTCGGTCAGGGCGCCGGTTACCTGGTTGCCGCTGCTGGCTATGACCGGGGCGTCGTTGGTGCCGACCAGGGTGATCGTGACGTTCTGAGTGACGCTACCGTTCTTGTTGTCGGCAATGGTGACCTCGTAGACCTGGGTTATGGTCTGGCCGGCTGCCAGATAGTCCAGGGCTCCGGCGGCGACCGTGTAGCTCCAGGCCACCGTTCCGCTGCCGTTGGCCTCGACCAGGGTCGGCGTAAAGCTACCCAGCGCGGTGGTGCTGGCATGGGTGCTGGAATCGGTGGCCGAAACCAGGCGGAAGGTGGCGGTGTGGCTGTCCGTGAGGTCGACGTCACTGAAACGGAGGGTGCCGCTGGCACTCAGGTCGCCGTCATTTTCACCGGTAACGCCATCTGTACGCTCGGTGATCTGGCCGCTGAGGGTCGAAGTGGCGGTGTTGATCACCGGGGCGTCGTTGGTGCCGGTGATGGTGACACTGATGGTTTTCGCGGTGCCATCGACGCTGGTGACGGTGAATGCCTCCACCCGGGTCTGGCCGGCCGCCAGGTATTGCACGGCGCTGTTGTCGACGGCGTAGCTCCAGTGGCCCTCGGCATCGATGCTCAGGTTGCCGAGGTTGGTGCTGATCGGCGTGCCGTTGCCGGCGGTGAAGGCGGATTGCCCCTGGTCGGCATCGCTGACGGTCAGGGTGCCGCTGCTGGTCAGCTGGCCCGCCTGATTGACGCTGCGGTCCTCGGTGACCGCGCCGGTGCTGGTGCCGCTGATCTGCGCCGCGTCGTTGGTGCCGTTGATCGTGATGCTGATGGTCTTTTCCGTACCGTCGAGGCTCTTGACGGTGAATTGCTCGACGCGCTGCTGGCCATCGCCGAGGTATTGGACCTTGGCGTTGTCGACGGAATAGCTCCAGTTGCCGTTGGCATCGATGCTCAGGCTGCCGAGTACGGTGCCGACCGGTGCGCCGTTGCCGGGGCTGAAGGCGGACTCGCCATCGTCGACATCGGCGACCTCCAGCTTGCCGGTGGTGGTGAGCTGGCCGCTGGCGGCATCGTTGTCCTGGGTCACTGCGCCGGTGCTGACACCGCTGATCTGAGCGACATCATTGGTGCCGGTGAGGGTGACGCTGATGTTCTGGGTGGCCGTGCCGTTGTTGCCATCGGAAAGGGTGACCGCATAGATCTGGGTAACGGTCTGCCCGGCGGCCAGATGATCCAGGGCGCCGGCGGCGACGGTGAAGGTCCAGGTGACGACGCCCTGGCTGCTTACGGTCGGGGTGAAGGTGCCGATGTCGCTGACCGCGCCGTTGCGCGAGTCGTTGGCGGAAACCAGGCGGACGGTGGCGGTGTGGCTGTCCGCGAGATCGACGTCACTGAAGCGGAGGGTGCCGCTGGCACTCAGGTCGCCGTCATTTTCACCGGTAACGCCATCTGTACGCTCGGTGATCTGGCCGCTGAGGGTCGAAGTGGCGGTGTTGATCACCGGGGCGTCGTTGGTGCCGGTGATGGTGACACTGATGGTTTTCGCGGTGCCATCGACGCTGGTGACGGTGAATGCCTCCACCCGGGTCTGGCCGGCCGCCAGGTATTGCACGGCGCTGTTGTCGACGGCGTAGCTCCAGTGGCCCTCGGCATCGATGCTCAGGTTGCCGAGGTTGGTGCTGATCGGCGTGCCGTTGCCGGCGGTGAAGGCGGATTGCCCCTGGTCGGCATCGCTGACGGTCAGGGTGCCGCTGCTGGTCAGCTGGCCCGCCTGATTGACGCTGCGGTCCTCGGTGACCGCGCCGGTGCTGGTGCCGCTGATCTGCGCCGCGTCGTTGGTGCCGTTGATCGTGATGCTGATGGTCTTTTCCGTACCGTCGAGGCTCTTGACGGTGAATTGCTCGACGCGCTGCTGGCCATCGCCGAGGTATTGGACCTTGGCGTTGTCGACCGTATAGGTCCAGGCACCGGCTGAATCGATGCTCAGGCTGCCCAGGGTATTGCCTTGCGCTGTCGCCGCTCCGGCGATGAACGCGGATTCGCCGTCGTCGACATCGTCAACCGTCAGTGTGCCACTGGCGCTGAGCACGCTGTCGTTGCTGTCTTCAGTGACCTGGGCGCTGCTGGCGCCACCGATGATGGCGACATCATTGGTGCCGGTCAGGGTCAGGGTGACATTCTTGCTGGTGCTCGCAACGCCGTCGGAGACACTGACCTGATAGACCAGGGTGATGGTTTGCCCGGCCGCGAGGTGGTCCAGCGCACCGGCGGCGACGCTGTAGGTCCAGGTGATCACGCCCTTGCCATCGGTATCACTGCTGATGACCGGCGTCAGCGTGCCGATGCCGGTGACGGCGCCGTTTTTCGAGTCGGTCGCCGAGAGCAGGGTGGAACTGGTGGTGTGCGTGTCGCTCAGGTCGGCATCGGAAAAACCGATCATGCCGCTGGTGGTCAGCTCGCCGGTATTTTCATTGGCGCTGCCATCGGCACGTTCGGTGATGCCATTGGGCGCCATCATGACCGCGTTCGGCAGCGATATCTGGAGCTGATAGGTCGCGCCAGCGGGGACGATGTTCTGGGTGAAGTTGGTGACGACGATGTAGTAGGTGCCCGCGTCGGGGAAGGTATAGACGAGGCGGGAGTCGGTGCCGCTCACGCTGCCAGGATCTCTAGCGGGATTGTCGTCGTTGTAGGCGATGATCTTGCCGGTTGCATCGACCAGGGTGAGTACGGAGTCGAAGCCGCCTTCGTTGGCATAATCGATGTCGAAAACTACCCGGGTATCGCTTTGGGTGACGGTAAAGGCGTAGTAGTCCGCGGCTCCCGCACCCGTGGCATGGACCGATACAAAGGGCGTACCGGCGGCGTCCTGGACGTCTGGATTGGTGCCCGTCACGAAGGTGCCATCCAGGTTGATGGCTGACGGGATGCTGTGGTTGGGCAGGGCCTGGCCTTTCAGTGCCACGCCGTCACTCTCCATCACCGGGGCGTCGTTACGGCCAGCGATGGTCAGGGTCGCGGTGTTGCGGGTCACACCGCCGTTGCCATCGGTGATGTCATAGCTGTACCGCAGCGTGACGCTTTCGCCCCGGCCGAGGTAGTTGTAGGCCGATGGGTCGACGTAGAGGTTGTTGCCGGCTGGGATGAAGACCACGCCACGGGCATCGCCGCTCACCTGCAGGTTGCTGACGCTCAGGCTGTCGCCGTCTACATCGTTGGCGGTGGACAGCAGGTTGACGAAGAAGGCACTGGCGTCCTCGTTGGTCGACTCGATGATCGGTGTGGCCGTCGGTGCGTCGTTGACCGCATCGATATGGATGCTGGCGGTTGCCGTGTTATCGGAAATTGCGCCCTGGTCATCGATGGCCTTGAATTGGAAGCCGGTATTGCCATTCCAGTCGGCGTCCGGAACGAAGTAGACCGGCCCTGATACCGTGGCGCCGACAAGCAGCGCGACACCGCCGGAGGCATTGGCATAGAGAGTGCCATGGGCAGGCAGGGATTCGATGCGGTAGCCGCTCACGCTGCCGTCTACGTCGCTGCCGGCCAAGGTGACCTGAATGCGTTGCGCCGGGTCTTCGCTGCCGCTGGCGCTCACGTTTTCGGCCTTCGGCGCATCGTTCAGCGGTGTCACGCCAAGGCTGACCCGGCCTTCGACCTGGGTGGTGCCGTCGTTGACGGTGTAGGTGAACTCACCCACCGGATCGCCAGGCTTATAGTCGGCCGGGCCGTCATATTTCAAGCCTTGCAGTTGTTCCAGGGTCAGGCTCTGGCCGTTGCTGACCAGCGTGCCATCAGCCAGGGTGACAGTGCCGACAGTGGGCAGGCCGCTGACGTTGATGAGCAGCGTGTCGTGAATGTCGACGTCGGTCGGTGCGGCGATGTTCAGCGGTGTACCGTGGCTGTCCTCGGCGACGGTGACCTGCTTGTCGGTCACCACCGGCGCGTCGTTGCGACCCTCGATGACGATGATTGCGCTGGTCGAGGTGACGCCGCCTTTGCCGTCGCTGATGTCATAGGTGAATTTCAGCTCGACCTGCTCGCCACTGGACAGGTAGTTGTAGTGCGACGGGTCGATCTGCAGCGTGTTGCCACTGAGGCTGACGCCACCGCTGTCCTGCTTGCCGGTTTCCTGGAGGTTTTCGACTTTCAGTACATCGCCCCGGTCGGGATCGCTGGCGTTGCTCAGCAGGTCGAGCACCTGGCGCGGTGCGTCTTCATGGGTGCTGAAATCGATAGCGGCGCTGACCACCGGGCGGTCGTTGACGCCGGTGATGGTCAGGGTCAGGGTGCTGCTCGCCGAGAGGCTGCCATCGCTGACGCTGAACGGAATGCTGATGACCTGCTGGGCGCCCTGGCCGAGGGCCTGGTAGGCGGCAACGCTCGGGTCGAAGGTCCAACTGCCATCGGGCTTCAGGCTGAAACCCGGCGGCGTTGCGCCGCTGAGGCTGAAGGTCAGGCTGTCGCCGTCGATATCGCTGGCGATCAGGTTGCCGCCGATTGCCGGGGCGTCCTCGCTGGTATGCGCTTCGCTCGGGCTTGCCTGGGGCGCGTCGTTTACCGGATTGATGGTCAGGGCGATGCTGTCGCGGTCGCTCAGGGTACCGTCGGTGGTCTCGATGGTCAGTTGGTCCTGGCCGTTGTAGTTGGCTGCGGGCACGTATTTCAGGCCCTGCAGGGCCAGGTTGATGGCGGCCTGGCTGCCTGAGAGGGTGATGCTGGAGCTGCCATTGCCACTGAACGTCACCCCCTGGGTGTTGGGGCCAAGGTTCAGCGCGCCATGCTGCACCGATAGGGTGGTGCTCAGGCGGTCGCCGTCCACGTCGCTGACGGCAATGCTGTTGCCGTTCAGCAGGCTGAAGGTCTTGCTGCCATCCTCGTTCAGGGATTGGCCGCCGGGGACCTGGTTGACCGGGGCATCGTTGACCGGCCGGATGGAGAAATCGAGCGTGCTGGTTGCGCTGAGGTTGCCATCGCTGAGGGTGTAGGTGATCGATGGCACCGGGCCGGCATAGTTGGCGGCCGGTTCGAATACATAGTCGCCGTTGGCCTGGATGGTCAGTTTGCCGGCGAGCAGATTCAGGGTTTCTCCGGCCCTGGCGCTCAACTGCGCAAGCCCCGTGACGTTGAACTGGGTGACACTGAGGGTGTTGCTATCGACGTCGTGGTCGTTGCCCAGCACGTTGCCACGGGCGACGCTGTCTTCGTCCAGGCTGACACGGTCGGCAACACCTACAGGCGCATCGTTGCTGCCGTTGATGGTGACGCTGACGCTGGTTTCGGTACCGTCGGCACTGGTTACCTTGAAGGACTCGCTGAGCGTGTCGCCGACGTTCAGTTCGTTGTAGGCGGAATTGGCGGTGTAGGTCCAGTTGCCGGCCGCATCGATGTTGAAGGTGCCGTACTGGCCGGCAACGTTATTCTGCGCGACGAAGGTGGCTGGGCTGTCGATGTCGCTGATGCTCAAGGTGCCACGGGTGGTCAGCGGTGCGTTGCTTTCGGTCAACTGCACGTCGGCGCTGCCGAGAATCGCCGGGTCGTTAACCCCGGTCACGGTAATGGTCAGGCTACTGCTGGCCTGGGCGCCATGTTCGTCGGTGACCAGGTAGTTGATGGTCAGCGTGGTGGTCTGGTTCTGGGCGAGCGCCTGGTAGGTGCTGCCACTGGCGTCGAGGCTCCAGGTACCGTCAGCCGCCAGGGTGAATCCATCGGGCGCCTTGCCATCGACGGTGTAGGTCAATACGGCGCCGTTGTCCGCATCGCTGCCGGACAGGGCGCCATTGATACGCTGGTCTTCGTTGACGGCAGCGGTACTCGCACTGGCGGTTGGCGTGTCGTTGGCGCCCACCAGGTTGATGGTAATGACCTGGCTGTCACTGGCGCCGGAGGGGTCGCGCACGGTCACCACGAAGTTTTCGCTGGCCTGTTCGCCATCGGCCAGTGCATTGACCGCCGTGGCGTCGACTACATAGCTGTAGCTGCCATCCGGATTGACGGTCAGCTCCCCATAGGCGCCTTTGTTGCTGCCGCTCCAGGTCAGCTCGGTGTCATCGACATCAGTCGCCGTGAGCTGGCCGGTGATCGGCTGGTAGCTATCGTTGGCGCTGGTATCGAGCAGATCGACCGGTGTCACGGTATTGGCTACCGGCGCATCGTTGACCGGCGTGACGCCGACATTGACGACGAGCTGGGAAGACGCGCCGCGACTGTCTGTCACCGTGACCTGGAAGCTGTCCTGGCCGTTGTAGTCCTGGTTGGGGGTGTAGACCCAAGTGCCATCCGGATTGAGCACCAGGGTGCCGTTGCCCGGGTTGGTAGTGACGCTGTAGGTGATCGTGTCTCCGTTGGCGTCGCGCGTGGCAAGGCTGCCTTGGTAGCTCTCGTCTTCGTCTGTGGTGACGTTCAACGAACTGATCGTGTTGCCATTGCCATCGATGAAGCGAGGTGCGGCATTGCTCGCCAACGGGTCGCGGTTTTCTTCCAGGGCGGCGCCGTCGAAGGCCAGCCCCTGGGTCGCGTAGCCAATCTGGGGATCGACGCGCTCGGCTGTGGCGTCGAGCATGACGAACGAACGGCTGCCACCGGCGGCGCCAGTGCCGCCGGTGGCGTCACCGCCAGCCGCCGGCGCTTCGAAGGCCTGGGTCGGGTCCAGGCCGGCGGCGATGGCTTTTTGCAGCTCAGCGGTGCTCGGTGCCTGGGCGGCTTGTTCGGTGCCTTCCGGCTGGGCCACTGCCGCGGTATTCCAGTGCGTATCGCGCCCCAGGTCGACCAGGCGGCCGTCGCTCAACTGCAGCGTAATCATGCCGGCCGCGCCAGTTTCCACCTGATCGCCCTGATAGATCCGATCACCCTCTACCAGCACACGACGGCTACCTTCAGGAGAAACAGCGACGACTTGACCTATTACGCTTTTGACGACTGCGATGACGCTGCTCATCGGTGTTTCTCCTGAGGCTATACGTCCTGGCCGATTCGGGGGCAAGGACAGGCATGGTTAAAAAAGTAGACGCTTCTTATCGGAGGGTGAGATGCCAATTTATTGGCTTTATGCTCGTGAGAGAATTAAAGAGCCAGGCGATTGACAGGGCGAATGACACATTTAACAATTCATGGGTGATGGCAGATTGATATTTGCTCAGCGGCGTGCTTTTTTCAAATTAGTCTTATGCAGCGAATTTGATTAGTTCGTCGGTTAGATTGACGCCATTTCAATGACATGTATTTCCTGCCTTATCTGTCTGATCAATCGGTCCTTTCGGGAGCCATTACCATGCGTCTGCGCTTTGCCTTGTCCCTGCCTTTAGCCCTGGTCGTTTCATCTCATCTGCATGCCCAGACCCTTACCGAAGCCATGCAGAAAGCTCTGGAAAATCATCCGGAAGTTCAAGCGGGTGTAAATGGCCGTCTGGCGGCTGACTATCAACTCAAAGCGGCCAGGGGCGGCTATTTGCCACGCGTCGACGTGCTGGCTGGCTATGGCCGTGAAGGCACCGACAACACGACGAGCCGAGCGGCAGGCTATGACTGGCGTACCCTCGACCGTGGCGAGTCGAGCATTCGGCTGCGCCAGATGATCTTCGATGGCTTCGCCACCTCCAGCGAGGTTGGGCGCCAGCAGGCCACGGTCAACTCCCGCGCCTATTCTCTGCTCGGGACTTCAGAGCGCACGGCACTGACCGTTGCCCAGGTCTACATCGCCTTGGTGCGCGAGCAGGAACTGGTGCGCCTGGCCGAGGAAAACCTCAAGAGCCACGAGCGCATCTACGACCAGATCAGCCTGCGCAGCCAGCGCGGCGTCGGGCGCCTGGCCGACCAGGACCAGGCCGAGGCGCGTCTGGCCCAGGCTCGCAATAATCTGATTACCGAGCAGACCAACCTGGCCGATGCCCGCACCAACTTCTACAGCGCCGTCGGGGTCGATCCCGCCGATCTGGTCGAACCGGCCGGCCTCGCTGGCCAGTTGCCGGAGAGCCTGGAACAGGCCCGCCAGGATCTGCTGGCCAACAGTCCGGTGCTGCGTTCGGCCGAGTCCGACGTGGCCGCGGCCGAGAAACAGTACGATGCAGCCAAGTCCACCTTCTATCCGCGTTTCGATGCCGAGTTGTCGCGCAATGCCGACAACGATCTCGATGGCGAGAATGGCCACTCCAATGAATGGCAGGCCATGGTGCGCATGCAGTACAACCTGTTCTCCGGCGGCAGCGACAAGGCGACCCTGGAAGCCCGTTCCTACGAGGCTGGCCAGGCCCTGGACATTCGCAACAACGCGCTGCGCCAGCTCAACGAGGAGCTTGGCCTGGCCTGGAACGCGCTGAACAATGCCCGGGCCCAATTGCCCATCGCCCAGCAATATGTCGACTACAGTTCTCGTGTGCGCGAGTCGTACCAGAAGCAATTCAGCATCGGTGAGCGTACCCTGCTGGACCTGCTGGACAGCGAGAACGAGCAGTTCACTGCGGCCCGGCGTCTGGCCGATATCCGTTACACCGAGTTGTTCACCCAGTACCGCCTCAAGGCGACCCTGGGCGAGTTGCTCAAGAGCCAGGGCGTGGTGGCGCCGATGGCGGCGGTGGTGCAGTCCGAATTGAAGCCGAGGATAGCGCTGCCGGGTTTGAACTGACTTCCCTGCAACGTGCAAGCAAGAGTGTGACGCGTGGATCAAGAATCGAAGATTGCCAACACCCCTGATGATCCACGCGGTCATCTCGATGACCCGCTGCTGGACAGCCTCCTGGCGCTATGCGTCCACCACCAGAAACCGGCCAGCCGAGCCATGCTCACCAGTGGCCTGCCCTTACCGGGGCAGCGTCTGACTCCCGAGTTGTTGCCGCGCGCGGCGGCGCGGGCAGGGTTGCAGGGGCGCATTCTGCAACGCCGTCTGGAGCAGATCCCCGCCATTGCCATGCCCGCGCTGTTGTTGCTCAAGGAAGGGCGCTGCGCGGTATTGCTCGGTTGGGATGAAAATGGCGGCGCGCGCCTGCTGCTCAGCGAGAGCGACGGTGGCGAGGTGCGGGTCGGTCGTGAGTTGCTGGCCGAGGACTACACGGGCCAGGTGTTCTTCGCCCAGCCTCAGCACAAGTTCGACTTGAGCCACGGCGAGCTCATTCCCCGGGTCAAGCACTGGTTCCGCGACACCCTGCGTCGCTCACGCTGGCTGTACATCGATGCGGTGGCGGCCAGCCTGTTGATCAACCTGATCGGTCTCGGCGCGCCGCTGTTCGTCATGAACGTGTATGACCGCGTGGTGCCGAACCAGGCGGAATCGACCCTGTGGGTCCTGGCGATCGGCATTTCCGGCGCCTATCTGTTCGATCTGTTGCTCAAGACCATGCGTGGCCTGTGCCTCGATCTGGCGGGCAAGAAGACCGACCTGATCATCTCCGCGACGCTGTTCGAACGCATCGTCGGCATGACCATGAAACACCGACCGGCACGCGTCGGCAGCTTCGCCCAGAACATCCATGAGTTCCAGACACTGCGCGATTTCCTCGCCTCGTTGACGATGACCAGCGTCATCGACCTGCCGTTCACCGTGCTCATCCTGCTGGTGATCGGCCTGCTTGGCGGTCATCTGGTCTGGATTCCGGTGTTCGCTTTCATCCTCGCCGCGAGCCTCGGCTGGCTGTTGCAGAAACCACTGGTGGAAACCATGGACCGGACCATGGCGCTGGCCGCCGAGCGCCAGTCCAGCCTGATCGAAACCCTGTCCGGCCTCGATGCGGTCAAGGTCAACAACGCCGAGAGCGAGCGCCAGTACCTGTGGGAGCAGACCATCGGTACCCTCAGTCGCCTCGAGTTGCGGGTGAAAATGCTGTCGAGCCTGTCGCTGAACCTGACCATGGCCATCCAGGCCCTGGCCGGGGTGGTGGTGATCGTCGCCGGGGTGTACCTGATCATCGATGGCAAGCTGAGCATGGGGGGGCTGATCGCCTGCTACATGCTCAACGGTCGCGCGCTTGGTCCGCTGGCCCAGTTGTCCGGGCTGATCACCCGTTATCAGCAGGCGCGCCTGACCATGCATTCGGTCAATCACATGATGGGTTTGCCCCAGGAGCGCGACATCGGCGAGCGACCGCTGTCGCGACGCACCCTGCAAGGCGCGATCGAGATGCGCCAGTTGCATTTCACCTACCCGACCCAGCAGTCGCCCGCGCTCAAGGGCATCAACCTGGTGATCCGGCCCGGTGAAAAAGTCGGCATCGTCGGTCGCAGCGGCTCGGGCAAGAGCTCCCTGGCCAAGCTGATCGTCGGCCTGTACGAGGCGGACGAGGGTAGCCTGCTGGTCGACGGCATCGACATGCGCCAACTGGATGTCAGCGACCTGCGCCATAACGTCGGCTACGTGCCCCAGGACATCCAGTTGCTCAGTGGCACCTTGCGCGACAACCTGGTGTCGGGGGCGCGCTACGTCGAGGATGAGCTGGTGCTGCAGGCCGCCGAGCTGTCCGGGGTCCACGAGTTCGTGCGTTTGCACCCGCAGGGCTACGACCTGCAGGTCGGCGAGCGGGGGCAGAACCTCTCCGGCGGGCAGCGGCAGAACGTGGCCATGGCCCGGGCGCTGTTACTGGACCCGCCGATCCTGCTGCTCGACGAGCCGACCAGTGCGATGGACAACGCCGGTGAAGAGCGCCTCAAGCAACGCCTGACGGCCTTCATCGCCAACAAGACCGTACTGCTGGTGACCCACCGTGCCTCGATGCTGTCGCTGGTCGACCGGCTGCTGATCATCGACAAGGGGCAGATCATCGCCGACGGGCCCAAGGAACTGGTTTTGGAAGCCTTGAAGAAGGGGCAGATCAGTGTTGCGTGACATCCATGGCGGCATTCGCAGTTATTTCAGCGGCCGCGAGAGCATGCGCGAACAGCCGCTTCCCGAGGTCAGCAAGGCCCTGGTCGAGGATGCGCCGCGCATTGTGCGCCTGACCATCTGGGCGCTGCTCGGCTTCGTCCTGTTCATGTTGCTATGGGCGGGCATCGCCCAGATCGACGAGGTGACGCGCGGGGAGGGCAAGGCCATCCCATCGTCGAAGGTGCAGAAGATCCAGAACCTGGAGGGCGGCATCGTTTCCGAGATGTTCGTCCATGAGGGCCAGATCGTGGAAGCGGGCGCCCCTCTGCTGCGCCTGGACCCGACACGTTTCCAGTCCAATGTCGGCGAAACCGAGGCGGACCGCCAGGCCATGGCCTTGCGTGTGGAGCGATTGAGTGCCGAGGTCGAAGGCCGCGATCTGAATATCCCGGATAGACTGCGCCAGTCGGCCTCCAGCCAGGCGGCCAACGAAGAGGAACTGTTCAGCAGCCGCCAGCAGCAACTCCACGATGAAGTCGCGGGGTTGGAAGCGCAGTTGGTGCAGAAACAGCAGGAACTGCGTGAGTTCCAGTCCAAGCAAGGGCAGTACGGCAGCAGCTTGCAACTGCTGCGCAAGGAAATCGCCATCTCTGAGCCATTGGTCGCCCAGGGCGCGATTTCCCAGGTGGAAGTCCTGCGCCTCAGGCGGGCCGAGGTGGAGAGCCAGGGGCAGTTGCAGGCGACCCAACTGGCCATCCCGCGGGCCGAGGCGGCGATCAGGGAAGTGCAGCAGAAAATCAGCGAGACCCGCTCGCGCTTTCGCAGTGAGGCATTGACCCAGCTCAACGAGGCGCGCACCGACCTGAACAAGGCCGAGGCCACGGGCAAGGCCCTGGAGGACCGGGTCAACCGGACCCTGGTCACCTCGCCGGTGCGCGGCATCATCAAGCAGTTGCTGGTCAATACCATCGGTGGCGTGATCCAGCCTGGCAGCGACCTGGTCGAGATCGTTCCCCTGGATGATTCATTGCTGGTGGAGGCGCGCATTCGCCCGCAGGATATCGCCTTCCTCCATCCCGGCCAGAAGGCCATCGTCAAGTTTACCGCCTACGACTACACCATCTATGGCGGACTCGATGCCGAGCTTGAGCAGATCGGCGCCGACACGGTCACCGACGACAAGGGCAACAGTTTCTACGTGATCAAGCTGCGCACCAACAAAAGCCACCTGGGCACGGACGAAAAACCGCTGTTGATCATTCCTGGCATGGTCGCCTCGGTGGACATCATCACCGGCAAGAAGAGCATTCTCAGCTACCTGCTCAAGCCGATCATCCGGGCCAAGGCCGAAGCCCTGCGCGAGCGCTGATCTCGCGCCAGGGCCGGCGCCATGAACAGGCGCTATGCTGTAGCGAGTCCAGCAACGGAGAACGTCATGCTGCGCATTGCCCTGAATGGATATGGCCGTATCGGTCGCGCCCTGCTGCGCGCCTTGTTCGAGCGTGGGCTGGAGAACCAGTTGCGCCTGGAAGCGATCAACGAGGTTGGCGACTTCGCCAGCATCGCCCACCTGACCCGTTTCGATACCACCTTTGGCCGCTTTCTCGGCCAGGTCGACCTGCACGACGATGTGATGCAGGTACGCGGTCAATCCATCCGCCTGTTCAACCAGCGCGATGCCAGCGCGCTGCCGTGGAAGAACCTGGCGGTAGACGTTGTGCTCGAATGCACGGGCAAGATGAAGAAACGTGCCCAGGTCGAACAGCATCTGCTGGCCGGCGCGCCACGGGTACTGTTGTCGCATCCCCTGGATACTGCCGACCTGACGGTGGTCTACGGCGTCAATCACAGCCTGCTCGGTAACCAGCAGGTCGTCTCCAATGCTTCTGCCACGACGCAGTGCCTGGCGCCCCTGGCTTCCGTGCTGCACACCGCGGTGGGCATTCGCCAGGGCATGCTGACCACCATGCATTCCTATACCAGCGAACAGAACCTGGTCGATGGTACTCACGCGGACCCATACCGCGCCCGCGCCGCGCCGCTGTCGATCATCCCGGCCAGGACCGCTACCGCCAAGGCCATCGCCAAGGTCCTGCCGGAGTTGAACGGGCGCCTGGACTGCATTGCGGTGCGGGTCCCGACCACCAATGTCTCGCTGCTCGACCTGACGTTCAACAGCGAATACCCGACCAGTCGCGCGGCGATCAACGACATTCTGCTCAAGGCATCACGGCAACTTCCATTGGGCGTCATGGAGTGCAACGACCTTCCGCTGGTCTCCAGTGACTTCAACGCTTATCCAGTGTCCTGCGTGGTCGACCTCAACCACACCCGGGTACAGGGCGACAACCTGGTCAAGGTGCTGGCCTGGTACGACAACGAATGGGCTTACGCCAACCGCATGCTCGATGTGCTGCTGGCCTGGTTCAAACCATAAACGCCGGGCTCAGTTGTTGCGCGCCCCACCGAAGTAGGCGCAGCCGCGCAGCACCTGGTCATCCAGGCGCAGCTCGGCGCTGAGGTGCTGCACGTCGCCGCTGCTGGCGTCCACACAATGCTGCGGGGCGAGCCACAGGTCGAGCTTGTGGCCGTTGGCCTCGCTGCTCAGGTTGTAGCTGCCGCCCGGCAGCGACTCTTCCAGATAGGGCAGGGCCAGCGGTTCCTGACCGGCGCGCTGCAGGACCAGCCCGGAGCCGGCGACCTTCACACTCCAGCGTGGCGCATCGCCACCCGCCTGGAGAATCAACTTGTCGAAGTTCGCCACGTTGCAGATCGGGCCGTCCTGCTGCAGGCGATAGACCTGGCCCGGCGTGAATTGCCCGTCGCTATCGGCCACCGAACCGGGGCCCAACTGACCGCTGAAGTCGACGAACAGGTTCTGCGCACCGTCGGCGAACAGGCTGTTGGCATCCACGGCCAGCTCATCGCTCTGGTGCACGTTTACGCTGAAACGGCGCTTCTCCTCGCAGGGTTGGAACAGCAACTGATCCCCCTGGCGGCTCAACTCGCCCTGCATACGCTGATCGACAGGGGGCGCACTGTCGCGACCTGTATACACCTGGCAACCAGCGAGCAGGGGCAGAAGAACAATCAGCAGGCGCATGCGGAACATGATGGTCGGGGCTCTCCGGAAGGGATGGCCACGTTACCCAGAGTCACCGCTGATCTCAAGAGCGGGCCGCCGTGGCACCGATGGCGGGGCGATACCCGCAAGGCCGGATGAAAGGCCGCAGGCCCTGGGTTATAGTCATGTTCTCCGTCATACCGCAGGGTCGAGTGTGTGAATGGAAAGACCTCCAGGTTCGGGCCTGTCTTTCGCTAAGCGTATCTATTTCCCCCGGGCCATCGGGCTTGGTGTCGGCTTCTTCTGCGTCGCCGCCGTGTTCTGGAACGAGCCGAAACCGTTATGGGCCTGGTTCCTGCTGGTCGCCAATGGTTTCGTCTGGCCGCACCTGGCATTTCAGTGGGCACGCTTGTCACGCCAGCCATACCGTGCCGAGTACCGCAATCTTCTGTGCGATTCGTTGTGCGGTGGCTTCTGGGTCGCGGCGATGCAGTTCAACGCACTGCCGAGCGTGACTATCCTGTCGATGATGGCGATGAACAATATCGCTGCCGGCGGTTTGCGCTTCTTCCTCGCTGGCAGCCTGAGCCAGGTGCTTGGCGCACTGCTGGGCATGCTGGTTTTCGGTGCCCATTTCAGCCCGCAAACGAGCCCGGCGGAGCTCTACACCTGCCTGCCCATGCTGGTGTTCTATCCCTTGGCGCTGGGCATGGTCAGCTATCGCCTGGCGATCAAGCTGGCCGAGCACAAGCAGGTGCTGCGGGCGGTAAGCCGCACCGACAGCCTTACCCATCTGTTCAACCATGGGCACTGGAAGGACCTGCTGCAGCGAGAGTTCGACCATTGCCGCCGCGACTCACGCAGTGCTTGCGTGGCGCTGATCGATATCGACCATTTCAAGGACATCAACGACCGCCTGGGGCATCTGGTCGGCGACAGCGTACTGCGCCTGCTCAGCGAGCACCTGCAAAGCAACCTGCGCGAAGGCGACCTGGCCGGGCGTTATGGTGGCGACGAGTTCTGCGTGATTCTGCCGCATACCTCGCTCGAACGTGCCGGCGAGATCATGGAGCGCATTCGCCGTAGTCTCGGACAGGTGCAGGCGCAGTCCTTGCCGGCCGTGCGCTTCACCCTGAGTATCGGCCTGGCCGGCTACGACCTGGAGCATTCCAGTGCCAGCCAATGGTTGCAGCTTGCCGACGAGGCGCTCTATCGGGCCAAGACGCAGGGGCGTGATCAGGTCGCCAGCGGCTGCTGACGCCGTTGCCACGCTGTGGCAGGCTTCGCGTTATCCGGCTGCCGCCTGCCCTGAATCACGAAGACAAAGAGCCTGGCGTGAACCGTCGATCAACCTCAATCTCCCTTTCTGCCAGGATGCAGTCATGACCAGCGATATAGAAACTGCGGGCGCCCCGGAGCCCTTTACTGCCGTCGAAGTCCGTGTATTGGGCAGCCTGATCGAAAAACAGGCGACGACCCCGGAAACCTATCCTCTGACCGTCAACGCCCTGGTGCTGGCCTGTAACCAGAAGACCAGCCGCGAGCCGCTGATGAATGTCACCGAAGGCCAGGTTGGACAAGCCTTGCGCAGTCTCGAAGGGCGCGGCCTGACCCACTTGGTGATGGGCGGCCGGGCCGATCGCTGGGAGCAGCGCGCGGAAAAGACGCTCGAACTGGTCAAGCCGCAGTTGGCTTTGATCGGCCTGCTGCTACTGCGCGGACCGCAGACCGCCAATGAACTACTTACGCGCAGTTCGCGCCTGTACACCTTCGACGAGGCGGCCGAGGTGCTTCATCAACTGGAGCGACTGGCCGCTCGCTCATTGGTCATCCAACTGCCGCGCCAGAGCGGCCAGCGTGAGGACCGCTACATGCATACCCTGGGCGACCCGGCCGATCTCGAGGCCCTGCTGGCCAGCCGCGGCCATGGCGACGCGGGTGGTGCGCGCAGCCAGGCCGACGATGCGCGCATCGCTGAACTCGAAGCACGCATCGCGGCGCTGGAAGAGCGTCTCGCCCGTATCGAAGCCGGCACTTGAGCCCTTGCCGGCTTCAACACGGGCTGTTTCAGGACGGCAAGCTCGCTTACAGTGTGTGTCCGTTACTACCGTGACCAGGTGTTTGAGGAAGTCCGATGTCGAAGAAAGCGTCCGATGAGTATGCAGGCCGTGCCGAGGGCGGGGCGGTGAGCTGGCAACTGGGGCAGATCGTCGAGCAACTGCGTGAGGCTCGTAATGAATGGCGCAGCAACAGTGGCCGCTCACGTGAGCTGGGCGGTCGTGAGTTGCCATCGCCGCAGGCGATCGCCGAGATTCTCGATGACCTGCGCAGCGCCTTGTTCCCCATGCGTCTCGGCCCTAGTGACCTACGCGAGGAAAGCGAGGATTTCTACGTCGGCCACACTCTGGATCGTGCGTTGAATCGCTTGCTCGGCCAGGTGCGTCTGGAAATCCGCCATACCGCCCGGCAACTGGGCAAGCCGGGCACCGATAGCGAGGATCAGGCGATTCGGATCGTCCGCGACTTCGCCGCCGCGCTGCCGACCATACGCCGTCTGCTCGACAGCGATGTGACCGCGGCCTACCAGGGCGACCCGGCGGCGCGCAGCGTCGACGAAGTGCTGCTGTGCTATCCGGGAATCCTGGCGGTCATCCACCATCGCCTGGCCCATCACCTCTATCGCGCCGGCCTGCCGCTCCTGGCGCGTATCAGTGCCGAACTGGCGCATTCCTCCACCGGCATCGACATACACCCGGGCGCGCAGATCGGCGAGAGCTTCTTCATCGACCACGGCACCGGGGTGGTCATCGGCGAGACCGCGATCATCGGCAATCGCGTGCGTATCTATCAGGCGGTGACCCTGGGCGCCAAGCGCTTCACCGCCGACGAGACCGGCCTGCTGCACAAAGGCGAACCGCGCCATCCGATCGTCGAGGACGACGTGGTGATCTATGCCGGTGCAACCATCCTCGGGCGTATCACCATCGGTGCGGGATCGACCATTGGTGGCAACGTCTGGCTGACCCGCAGCGTGCCCGCCGACAGCAGTATCAGCCAGGCGACCTCACGCAGTTCTGGCGATTGCATGGGTTGATGGTTGTTTCAGAGAGGCTTTGCCTGCCGGGGGCGTGGAAATTCCCGGCGACTCCGTTCGTTTGTCCCGGATGCGTGATTTTTTTCGCGTAATGCGACTGTCACATGGAATCTTCAGGCTGCCTGCATGGTCTCTGTTTCAGTCTGAATCGTCACATGCAAGGAGAATCAACCGATGGATGACTATGTCGAAGAGCTGCTCGAATACCGTGCGATCGAGCAGGATCATGTCGAACCGGCCGAAGATGCGACCGAACTCTAGTTCGGCGCCTGCCGGCGCTGCTGGCGGCGAAATTCCCCTGGCGTCGATCCGCTCCACCGCTTGAAGGCCCGCTGGAACGCCTCGGCCGAGGCGAACCCCAGCAGGTAAGCCATCTCGCCGAATGCCAGTTCGGTATCCCTGATATAAGCCATTGCCAGGTCCCGACGGGTTTCGTTGAGGATCGCACGGTACTGCGTGCCTTCCTCCGCCAACCGGCGCCTTAGTGTCCAGGCCGGCATTTGCAGGCGTGTGGCGATGTCCTCCAGATCCGGTTCGCGACCGTGTAGCAGCGGGCCCAGCAGTTGGGTGATGCGCTCGCGCAGGCTGCGGGTGCGCGTACGCAGCTCCAGTTCCCGTTCGCACAGCCCCAGCAACTGCTGCCAGGTGCTGGGGCAGTGTTCGCGCACGGGCAGGGCGAGCGTGGCGTGGTCGAGGCGTAGTTGATTGCACGCGGCGGAAAACTCCACCGTGCAAGCGAAGCTCTGTTCATGGCGGCTGGCATGTGCCGGCGCGGGGTATTCGATCTGAACCTTGAGCGGCGCGAATCGTTCGCCGCTCACCTGGCGCAGATAGTGATGCCAGCCCGCGAGTACGGAGTCGACGACGAAACGGTTGTAGGCGTTGTATGGGCTGATCGAATAGAAGCGCAGCCAGGCACCGTCACGGTCTTCATGAAAGCTGGACTGGCCGCGATAGTTCTGCGCGTAGAGCGGCTCGAAACGCGTCAGTGCGCGTGCCGCCTCACGCAGGTTGGGCGCTTGCGCCGCAGTGACGCCAGCCAGCCCGAGGTGGGCGAGGCGGCCATGCCGAGCCATTTCCAGCCCCAGGGCCGGGTCGCCACTGAGCTGGATGGCGGCGTGGCCAAGGCGCATGAAGCGAGGAATGGAAAGGCGGCCCTGGGCTTCGCCCAGGCGCTGTTCGTCCAGGCCGAATTGAGCGAGCAACGCAGTGGCGTCCTGGCCACCGCTGGCCAGCGCCGCTGCCAGTCCATGGACGAAACCGACGGACAAATCTCCGAGCCGTACGCGTGGCCGGCTCATCCTTCGCCGAGCCAGCGATTGTGCAGATAGGTGGCCGGCGCGCCCTTGGCCTGGCGTGCCGTGGGCGCGGTCAGTTCCAGGCGCAGGCCGCCGGCTTCAACGGCCCACAATTGGCCACGCAACAGGGTGGCGCCGCTGGCGGCTCGTTCGAGACTGGTGAGTTGCAGGGTACTGATCGGGCCGCTGCGCAGGACTGTCAGATGCGCGTCACCGAGCTGTTCCTCCTGCACCGCCTGAGCATCGCTGGCGGCCGGCCAGGGCTGGCTGTAGGCCGGCTGCAGCGGCATGCCGTCGGCGTCGAAGGTCAGGCTGAAATTGTACAGATTGCCGTAGCCGGTCTTCAGGCGCGGGCCCTCCATGCGTGGTTCCGGCAGCAGGATGCTGCCGGCGTGCAGGGTGATGCGGTAGTCGCGGGCCAGTTCGCCGAACAACCGCAGGTAGTCATCGGCGGCCTGCTGGGCCTTCATGCGCAGCAGCAGTTCGGGCAGTGACAAGCCCTTGTCGGCGAGCAGCCAGGTACGGGTCAGCGCCACAGGGTTGTTGAGGCTGAACAGATGGCGCGCTTCATCGAACGAGCGGGCACTGTAAAGCTGGGGTTTCTCGCCTCCAAGCATCAGCCAGGTGCCGATCTGGTCAGGCAGGGCGACGACGGTCCTGGGGGTCAACAGGCCGGTCTCGCGGGCCTTGTCCAACGCGGCCGCGAGTTTCAGGCGCAGGCGTTCGGGGCTCTGATAGTCGGCCGGATAGAGGGCCGGGTCGAGGCTGAGCAGGTTGGCCTGGCCGTTCGCAGTGCCGTGATCGCTGTCGATGGCACTACTCAGGTCCGAGAGGAAGTGGCTGGTGGACGTCTCGCGTATCCATACGGCATAGGCGCCACTCACACAGAGAAGCAGGGCGATGAGTGGGATGATCAGCAGTTTTCGCATGGTTCCGAGGTGTTCCGGGTTTGCGCACAGGGTAGGGAAGTCGACCGGCAAAGCCAAGTTCCGCTGCTCGATTGGATCAGTAACTTGTCAATTTCGATCATTGAGCGAGCTCGGGTCTCTCACTATCGTGCATTCAATAACCGACCGCGCTCCATAGAGACCGCGGCATTCCGTGAAATATGCAGCCTGTTCTGGAGACTATCCATGAGCGTTCCCTATCCGCACCTGCTCGCCCCGCTGGAGCTGGGCTTCACCACCTTGCGCAACCGCACCCTGATGGGCTCCATGCATACCGGGCTGGAAGAGAAACCCGGTGGTTTCGAGCGCATGGCGGCCTACTTTGCCGAGCGGGCTCGCGGTGGTGTCGGCCTGATGGTCACCGGCGGTATCGGTCCGAACGAGGAAGGCGGGGTGTATGCCGGCGCGGTCAAGCTGACCAGCGCCGAAGAGGCCGACAAGCACCGCATCGTCACCCGGGCGGTGCATGAGGCGGGCGGCAAGATCTGCATGCAGATTCTTCACGCCGGTCGCTACGCCTACAGCCCCAAGTCGGTGGCGCCCAGCGCGATCCAGGCGCCGATCAACCCGTTCAAGCCCAGGGAACTGGACGAGGAGGGCATCGAGAAGCAGATCCAGGACTTCGTCACCTGCTCCACGCTGGCGCAGCAGGCCGAGTACGACGGCGTCGAGATCATGGGCTCCGAAGGCTACTTCATCAACCAGTTCCTGGCGGCCCACAGCAACCATCGCACTGACCGCTGGGGCGGCAGCTACGAGAACCGCATGCGCCTGCCGCTGGAGATCGTGCGCCGCGTGCGTGCGGCGGTGGGACCGAACTTCATCATCATCTATCGCCTGTCGATGCTCGATCTGGTCGAGGGCGGCAGCACTTGGGAAGAGATCGTCGCCCTGGCCAAGGCCATCGAAGCCGCCGGCGCGACCCTGATCAACACCGGTATCGGCTGGCATGAGGCGCGCATCCCGACCATCGCCACCAAGGTGCCGCGCGCGGCGTTCACCAAGGTCACCGCCAAGCTGCGCGGCGAGGTGAACATTCCGCTGATCACCACCAACCGCATCAACACCCCGGAAGTCGCCGAGCAGGTACTGGCCGAGGGCGATGCCGACATGGTTTCCATGGCGCGTCCGTTCCTCGCCGACCCGGATTTCGTCAACAAGGCGGCGGCCGGGCGGGGCGACGAGATCAACACCTGCATCGGCTGCAACCAGGCCTGCCTGGATCACACCTTCGGCGGCAAGCTGACCACCTGCCTGGTCAACCCGCGGGCGTGCCATGAGACCGAGCTGAACTATACCAAGGCGGCACAGGCGAAGAAGATCGCCGTGGTCGGCGCCGGCCCTGCCGGCCTGGCGGCTGCCAGCGTGGCCGCAGAGCGCGGCCACGGGGTGACCCTGTTCGAGGCGGCGCCGGAGATCGGCGGCCAGTTCAACGTGGCCAAGCGGGTGCCGGGCAAGGAGGAGTTCCACGAGACGCTGCGTTACTTCGCCAACAAATTAAAAAGCACCGGTGTGGACCTGCGCCTGAACACGCGGGTGAGTGTCGACGACCTGGTCGCGGGCGGCTTCGACGAAATCCTCCTGGCCACCGGCATCGTGCCGCGCACGCCGGCGATTGCGGGTATCGACCACGCCAAGGTGATCACCTACCTGGACGCCATCCTGCAACGCAAGCCGGTGGGCCAGAAGGTGGCGGTGATCGGTGCCGGCGGCATCGGCTTCGACGTTGCCGAGTTCATCACCCATGCCGGTCCCTCTACCAGCCTGGATCGCGAGGCGTTCTGGAAGGAGTGGGGCATCGACACGGACCTGCAAGCGCGCGGCGGAATCGCCGGAATCAAGGCCGAGGTGCACCCGGCGGCGCGCCAGGTATTCCTGCTGCAGCGCAAGACCAGCAAGGTCGGCGACGGCCTGGGCAAGACCACTGGCTGGATCCATCGCGCGGGCCTGAAGAACAAGCAGGTGCAGATGCTCAATGCCGTCGAGTACCTCAAGGTGGATGACGACGGCCTGCACATTCGCGTCGCCGATGGCGAGCCGCAGGTGCTGGCGGTGGACACGGTGATCGTCTGCGCCGGCCAGGACCCGCTGCGTGAATTGCAGGACGGGTTGCTGGCCGCGGGGCAGAACGTGCACCTGATCGGCGGTGCCGACGTGGCTGCCGAGCTGGATGCCAAACGTGCGATCAATCAGGGATCGCGGTTGGCTGCGCAGATTTGATGGTGATGCCTCGGGCGGGCCGCTTGGAGGCAGGAGCGGACGTACACGCGATTGCCTTTCTTGCACGGTGTGTTTAGCCGTCATTCCCGCGAAGGCGGGAACCCAGAAGCGCTTTTTTATTTGGATTCCCGCCTTCGCGGGAATGACGATTGAGTGAGGACCGAGTCGAACGCAATTGCCTCTAAGCCGTCATTCAGAGTGAAACCTCTATAGCCCTACGAGGCCCTCCGCTTTTTCGTCCGGCGTTCGGCCCTCAGCGTCTCTAACGGGCGTCTACTACCAAGGAAGTAGGCCATCCATGCCATGGGCCCATACCGTCTGGCGCGGAGCGTTGACTAAGATCGGTGCATGACCTGCTCCGCGTCCGGGAGCGGGCCCGGACCAACAAGAGAGGCCTCGCACATGATCTACGCAAACCCAGGCTCTGCCGGCGCCATCGTCACGTTCAAGCCGCGCTACGGCAACTACATCGGCGGCGAGTTCGTCGCACCGGTCAAGGGTGAATACTTCACCAACACCTCGCCGGTCACCGGCGAAGTGATCGCCGAATTCCCCCGTTCCGGCGCTGAGGACATCGAGAAAGCCCTGGACGCCGCCCACGCCGCCGCCGATGCCTGGGGCAAGACCTCGGTGCAGGACCGCGCGTTGGTGCTGCTGAAGATCGCCGACCGCATCGAAGCCAACCTCGAACTGCTCGCTGTCACCGAAACCTGGGACAACGGCAAGGCCGTGCGCGAGACCCTGAATGCCGACGTGCCGCTGGCCGCCGACCATTTCCGCTACTTCGCCGGCTGCATCCGCGCCCAGGAAGGCAGCGCCGCCGAGATCAACGAACACACCGCCGCCTACCACTTCCACGAGCCACTGGGCGTGGTCGGGCAGGTCATCCCGTGGAACTTCCCGCTGCTGATGGCCGCCTGGAAACTCGCTCCGGCCCTGGCCGCTGGCAACGCCATCGTGCTCAAGCCAGCCGAGCAGACGCCGCTGTCGATCACAGTGCTGATGGAAATCATCGGCGACCTGCTGCCGCCAGGCGTGCTCAACGTCGTCCAGGGCTTCGGCCGCGAGGCCGGCGAGGCGCTGGCGACCAGCACGCGCATCGCCAAGATCGCCTTCACCGGCTCGACCCCGATCGGCTCGCACATCATGAAGTGCGCCGCCGCCAACATCATCCCGAGCACCGTGGAGCTGGGCGGCAAGTCGCCGAACATCTTCTTCGAAGACATCATGCAGGCCGAGCCGCAGTTCATCGAAAAGGCCGCCGAAGGCCTGGTCCTGGCGTTCTTCAACCAGGGCGAAGTGTGCACTTGCCCGTCGCGCGCGGTGGTGCAGGAGTCGATCTACGAATCCTTCCTCGAAGTGGTGATGAAGAAGATCAAGGCGATCAAGCGCGGCAACCCGCTGGACACCGAGACCATGGTCGGTGCCCAGGCCTCGCAGCAGCAGTTCGACAAGATCCTCTCGTACATGGACATTGCCCAGCAGGAAGGCGCGCAGATCCTCACTGGCGGCGGCGTCGAGAAGCTGGAAGGCGACCTGGCCACCGGTTACTACGTGCAGCCGACCCTGATCAAGGGCAACAACAAGATGCGCGTGTTCCAGGAAGAAATCTTCGGCCCGGTGGTCGGCATCACCACCTTCAAGGACGAAGCCGAGGCCCTGGCCATCGCCAACGACACCGAGTTCGGCCTGGGCGCCGGCGTGTGGACCCGCGACATCAACCGCGCCTACCGCATGGGCCGCGGGATCAAGGCCGGGCGCGTATGGACCAACTGCTACCACCTGTACCCGGCGCACGCCGCGTTCGGTGGCTACAAGAAATCCGGCGTCGGCCGCGAAACCCACAAGATGATGCTCGACCACTACCAGCAGACCAAGAACCTACTGGTCAGCTACGACATCAATCCGCTGGGTTTCTTCTGATTCAAAGCATTTGGCCGGTCTTCTGTGGGAGGCTGGCCATCCGATAGACATCTTTATCGGTGCACCTTCAGCAGGTGTGATTCGTCAGGTTCGGCGAGTGATATCGAAACGCGGCTTTGGCCGCGTTTTTTTATCGGGGCAGGGCAGGTATCGCGTACAGAAATTGATGAGGGTTGTGGTCAGGAAGTGACGGTCGCTGCATCATCGTGCATTGCACAGATGAGGCTTCAGGATGGCGCTCGAATTAAGGCAAGCCCGTGTTACCGATCTTCCATCCATCTACCGGGGCGAACAGGACTATATCCGGTGCTGGGAGCCAGATCATGAGGGGTCATGGCGCTTGCAACTGGAGCGGCACCTTACCCGCTGGACCGAGAATTTCGAGCGGCTGACGGTCGCTGTCGTTGATGGCCAGTTCGCCGGATATGCGTTGTGGACAGCGCAGCAGTCCTGCGCGGAGCTTTGTACGATCAATGTCACTCAGGGTTTCAGGCGCAAAGGCGTTGGCCGCGCTTTGCTCGATGCATATATGACCAGCGCACGACGCCAGGGCTTCAACCATCTGAGCTTGAGCGTACGTGCTGATAATCCGGCAAGATTCCTCTATGAAGAAGCCGGTTTCTTCCGCAACGGAGTCGATGCCCATGGGTATCTTCGATACGCGCGTCAATGTTGATCGCACTCCATCGGTGAGCTTTGCCTGCGATGGCGCGTCCATGCGCCGCCTGGAACACTTAGAACGTGTACTTCGCGGTCAGTGTCAGGTCGCGCGGCGTACCGTAGGTATCGCCGCCATAGAGCACTGAGTTGGAGATGGACGAGTAGTACTTGCGATCGAAGATGTTATTGGCGTTGAGCTGCAGGTCCAGGTTCTGATTCACCCGGTAGCCAGCCATCAGGTCGGCAATCGCGTAGGCACCTTGCTTGAGCCTGTAATTACTACCATCGAGCAGCTCGATATCGTTGTACATGCGACTTTGCCAGTAGACGCTGCCACCGACGCGCAGTTTTTCCAGTGGGCCCTGGAAGCGGTAAGAGGTAGACAGCTTGAACATGTGTTCCGGCGTGTCGGTATCGAAACGCTGGTTCTCGTTCTGCGGGTTCGCGTCATCCTTGATGGTGTGCGCACGTGCATAGGTATAGCCGGCGCCGATCTGCCAGTTCTCGGTCAGCGCACCTTGCAGTTCCATATCGATACCTTGGCTACGTACCTCTCCCGAGGCCTCGTAGCAAGATGTCTGCGGGCAATTCGCCACGGTTACCTCGACTGCGCGGTTTTCCTGATCGACGCGGAACAGCGCAAGACTCGCATTCAGCGCGCCATCGAAGTACTCGCCCTTGATACCGATCTCGTAGTTCTTGCCGACGATAGGTTTGACCGGGGTGCCGGTGACGTCCTTGGAACTCTGTGGCGTAAAGATATCGCTGTAGCTGAGGTAGACCGAATGATGATCGTCCAGGTCGTAAATCAGGCCGGAATAGCGGGTGACATTGCGAGTGACTTTGTAGTCGCCGTCACCATCGCGGTTATCGTAGTCATACCAGTCGAGACGCCCGCCCAGTATCAGCTTCAGCGGGTCAGCAAGATTCAGGCGCGTGGTCAGGTAGATGCCATCCTGGGTGGTCACTTCGCGGCTGTTGCCGGTATGAATGAAGTTCGGTTTACCCGCATTGAGTGGCCAGTTGGTGTCATACGGGGAATAGTCATGGCTCGTCATGTCATAAATGCGCTCACTGGCACCCACCACCAGTTCATGCGTGCGCCCAAAGGCATCGAAGGGCCCGCTGGCGAAGGCGTCCAGGCCGGCCTGGTTTTCGTCATGGGTCGACTGGTAGACCGTCCGCGCCAGGCTGGCATCGGTAGCCCAGCGTGACTGGTAGGAGCCTGAGAACAGCGCGTTCTGTTCGGAGTAACTGGCGTTGATCTGAAGTTTCCAGTCGTTGGCCAGGCCTTGGCGGACCTCGGCGAATACGGTGTTGATTTCCTGTTTCTTGTCTTCCCAATCGGTGCCGGGGTTGTAAGAGCGAGGCAAGTCAAGGTGATGACCGTCCAGGCCTACCATCGACGAGCCCCAGAAGTAGTTGGTCCTGTCCTTCTGATGCGAAAACCCGATGCTCAGGCTCGTGTCTTCGCTCAGGTCCGCCTCGGTGATCGCATAGAACAGGCCGTGATCTTCTTCCACGTCATCGATGAAGCTGTTTGCATCGTCGTAGGACGCCACCACTCGACCGCGCAAGGTGCCGCTTTCATTGAGCGGGCTGGAGGCGTCGATCTCGCCACGGTAGTTGTCCCAACGACCCACCGAACCAGTCAGAGTGACTTTCTGCTCCGCCAGCGGACGTTTGCGAACCAGGTTGATTGCCGCCGAAGGATTGCCCGCGCCTGTCACGAGGCCCGTGGCCCCTCGTACCACTTCGACGCGATCGAACATGGCCAGGTTGGGTTGGGCGCCAACCACCCAGCCGGTGTAGCCGCTGGGAATACCGTCGTACATGAGGTTGTCGATATCGAAGCCACGAGATGAATACGCCTGTCGGCCGGGGCCGTTGGAGTAGTCGAGGAACAGCCCGGGCGTGGATCTGACCACATCATTGATGCTGGTCATGGCCTCGTCGTCCATGCGTTGGCGGGTGATGACAGTGGTGGCTTGCGGTGTCTCGCGCATTGTCAGCGGCAGCTTGGTTGCGGTTGCCATGTCGCCGGTGGTGTAGGAACTGGTGCCTTCGGTGACACTGCTCATCTGGCTGTTGATGATTTCGGTTGCGCCTAACTCGATGGTCGCAGGCTGAGAGTTGTCCGGGTCGCTGGCATTGTCATCGGCCAGGGCCGTGGCTGGAGCCAAAGTCGCCATGCAGATGGCCATCGCCAGAAGATTGCGTGAGGGGTTGCAGTAACGCAGTGGAATTAGGTGCGACATACGAGAGCTCCCGACTGACTGATATAAATATTGCTTATGAGAATTATTAACAAATAGTCTGTCAGGATTTTTCGTAACAAAAAAGATCAGCGTGGAAAAAATGATGAGCTGCGCGCGCCTGAGCCTGTTTGCCTGCCTGATATGCCAAGAGTTCTTGCCTGGTGATCCTGCTCAGTGCGCTGCATGACGCACCTGTCGCAATCCACCGGTGACCTGTCCCACCTCTGCAACACTTGCCTTCGCCACAACCTACCGCGCTGATACCTGGCAGGTTCACGAATCCCCTCTACTACGCGCCTTGCCGACCTGAAACGCAGCGCTGGCACAGCGGTTGCTCCATGCCTTTGGACTGCGGCGCGATGCCGTGGCCCTAATAAGAATCGGAGAATCGACGATGAACCAGACTGGCCTGATGCGGCGTCACGGTGGGCGGATGCCGCCAGTGATCGCCTCGATGAAAACCCTGTTCGCCGCCGTTGCCCTTGGCGTCGCCTGCTCGTCGATGGCCCAGGCCGCCGCCGTGGATGGCAAGCGCATCGCCAACGCCGACAGCGAACCGGGCAACTGGATGACCACCGGGCGTACCTACGACGAGCAGCGCTACAGCCCGCTGAAGAAGATCGATGACAAGAACGTCGGCGGCCTGGGCCTGGCCTGGAGCTACAAGCTCGACATCGACCGCGGCGTCGAGGCCACGCCGATCATCGTCGACGGCGTGATGTACACCACCGGGCCGTTCTCCATCGTCTACGCCCTGGATGCGCGCAACGGCAAGCTGCTGTGGAAGTACGACCCGCAGTCGGACCGCTCGCGCGCCGGCGAGGCCTGTTGCGATGCGGTCAACCGTGGCGTGGCGGTGTGGAACGGCAAGGTCTACGTCGGCGTGCTCGACGGTCGCCTGGAGGCCATCGATGCCAAGACCGGCAAGCGCGTCTGGTCGGTCGATACCCGCACCGATCCGTCGCGCAGCATCACCATCACCGGCGCGCCGCGTATCGTCAAAGGCAAGGTGATCATCGGCAACGGCGGTGCCGAGTTCGGTGTGCGCGGCTACATCACCGCCTATGACGCCGAGACCGGCAAGCAGGACTGGCGCTTCTTCACCGTGCCCGGCGACCCCAAGGAAATGCCCAAGGGCAAGGGCATGGAGATTGCCGCCAAGACCTGGTTCGGCGACAACTATGTCAAGCAGGGCGGTGGCGGCACGGTGTGGGACTCGATGTCCTACGACCACGAGCTGAACCTGCTGTACATCGGCGTCGGCAACGGCTCGTCGTGGAACCCGCGGATTCGCAGCGAAGGCAAGGGCGACAACCTGTTCCTGTCGTCCATCGTCGCCATCAATCCGGACAACGGCGAGTACGTCTGGCACTACCAGACCACCCCCGGCGACGCCTGGGACTACACCGCCACCCAGCACATCATGCTGGTCGACCTCGAGCTGGAAGGTAAAAAGCGCAAGGTGCTGATGCAGGCGCCGAAGAACGGCTTCTTCTACGTCATCGACCGCGCCACCGGCGAGCTGCTGTCGGCGAAGAACATCATCCCGATCAACTGGGCCACAGGCGTGGACCTGAAGACCGGCCGGCCGATCCGCGACGAGAAAGTGGCGGAATACTGGAAAGACCCGGAGAAAAAGGCACGGATCATCCAGCCGGCGTTCTGGGGCGCCCACGACTGGCAGCCGATGTCCTACAACCCGAGTACCGGCCTGGTCTACATCCCGGCGCACATCATGTCGGCCTACTACCAGGACGTCGATGGCGCGCCGCCGCGCTCCACGTTCAAGAGCATCTACCAGCTCGACGTCAATACCGGAATGATGCCTGAGGACCCGGAGGGCCTGCGCAAGATCGCCGACACCTGGACCGGCAAGCTGATCGCCTGGGACCCGGTCAAGCAGAAGGCGGCCTGGGAAGTGCCATACAGCACCATCTTCAACGGCGGCACCCTGAGTACCGCCGGCAACCTGGTGTTCGAAGGCACCGCCGACGGCCGCGTGGTGGCCTATGCCGCCGACAACGGCAAGAAACTGTGGGAGTCGCCAGCCAATACCGGGGTGATGGCCGCGCCGGTGACCTATGAGGTGGATGGCGAGCAGTACGTGACCTTCATGGCCGGCTGGGGCGGGGCGTTTTCCACCTTCGCCGGGGCGCTGTCGTTGCGCGCCGGGGTCAAGCCCAATGCCCAGGTACTGACCTACAAGCTCGGCGGCACCGCCAAGCTGCCGGACCTCAAGTACAGGTTCGCCGAGCGCAAGCCCGAGCCGCCGAAGCTGACCGGCACCACGGCGCAGATCGACCAGGGCCGCGAACTGTTCAACTCAAGCTGCTCGCAATGCCATGGCATCAACGCCATCAGCGGCGGCGTGGTGCCGGACCTGCGCACCATGAGCAAGGAAAACCACGAGCGCTTCCTCGGCATCATCTACGGCGGGCGCATTCCTGACGGCATGCCGTCGTTCCAGGGCCATCTCGACCTGCAACAGGCCGAGGCGGTGCACCAGTACCTGATCAAGCGCGCCTACGACCTGCAGGAGCAGCAGGGCGAAGCCAAGAAAACCGCGAGCAATTGACCTTTCGGCGCCCGCTGTTAGGGCGCCTCATTTTAAGAACCTATTCAGGGTCTCGCGAGCTAGAGATAAACGGGGGCGAAAACGCCTGAGGCAGCGGAGTTTACGTGCTGTAAATGAGCATGCCGAAGGTGTTTTCAACGCCGTTTAGCCGACGCGCAGCAGATCGTGAACAGGTTCTTGGACAGGAGAGACAGGATGAGCGACATAATCACCTACCAGAACTACATCGACAGCGCCTTCAGCGGCAGCGACGAGCTGATCGAGGTGCTCAACCCGGCCAACGCCGAACTGCTCGCACGCATTCCCAGCGCGGGCGCCGAGCAGGTCGAGCGCGCCATCGCCGCGGCGCGCAAGGCACAGAAGGGCTGGGCCGCCAGGCCGGCCATCGAGCGCGCCGGTTACCTGCGCAAGATCGCCAGCAAGGTGCGCGACAACGCCGAGCGTCTGGCGAAGATCATCACCCGCGAGCAAGGCAAGGTGCCGGGTCTGGCGCTGGTGGAAGTCAATTTCACCGCCGATTACCTCGACTACATGGCCGAGTGGGCGCGCCGCCTGGAAGGCGAGGTGCTGACCAGCGACCGCGCCAACGAACACATTTTTCTGCTGCGCAAGCCCTTGGGCGTGGTGGCTGGCATCCTGCCGTGGAACTTCCCGTTCTTCCTCATCGCGCGCAAGATGGCGCCGGCGCTGCTGACCGGCAACACCATCGTGATCAAGCCCAGCGAAGAGACGCCGATCAACTGCTTCGAGTTCGCCAAGCTGGTGGCCGAGACCGACCTGCCCAAGGGCGTGTTCAACGTGGTCGGCGGCACCGGCGCCAAGGCCGGCCAGGCGCTGACCAGCAGTGCCGGGGTGGACCTGATCAGCTTCACCGGCAGCGTCGGCACCGGCTCGCGGATCATGGCCGCCGCCGCGCCGCACATCACCAAGCTGAACCTGGAATTGGGCGGCAAGGCGCCGGCCATCGTGTTGGCCGATGCCGACCTGGAACTGGCGGTGAATGCGATCAAGGCCTCGCGGGTGATCAACACCGGGCAGGTGTGCAACTGCGCCGAGCGCGTCTATGTCGAGCGCAAGGTCGCCGAGCAGTTCATCGACAAGATCGCCAGCGCCATGGCGACCACGCGTTACGGCGACCCCTCGGTCGAGGCCGATCTGGACATGGGCCCGCTGATCAACCAGGCCGGCCTCGACAAGGTCGCACAGATGGTCAAGACCGCTATCGGCAACGGCGCACAGCTGGTCACCGGCGGCGCGGTGGCGGACAAGGGCAAGGGCTTCCATTACCAGCCGACCGTGCTGGCCGGCTGCAAGGCGGACATGGAGATCATGCGCAAGGAGATCTTCGGCCCGGTGCTGCCGATCCAGATCGTCGACAGCCTCGACGAGGCCATCGCCCTGGCCAACGACAGCGAGTACGGTCTGACTTCGTCGATCTACACCCGCAACCTCAGCTCTGCACTCAAGGCCAGTCGCGAGCTGGATTTCGGCGAGACCTACATCAACCGCGAGAACTTCGAGGCGATGCAGGGCTTCCATGCCGGCACCCGCAAGTCGGGCATCGGTGGCGCCGACGGCAAGCACGGCCTGTACGAATACACCCGTACCCAGGTGGTATACGTGCAGGAACAAAGCTGAAGGCCGGGATGGGCCAGGGGCTGTCGACTCGGCGCGGTCGTGACGAAACGTCAACAGACCCTGGAGACGAAGCGGGCACCGACTCTAGTCCGGGCCGTGTGCCCGGTACTCGGAAGGGGTGACGCCAAGCTCGCGGCGGAACATCTCGCTGAAACTGGCGGGCTGGTAGCCCAGTTCATGGGCGATACGGTTGACGGCGCGGCCCTCGATCAAGGCCGCCGCCGCTATCGCCAGTTGTACCTGGCGGCGCCATTCGGCGAAGCCCATGCCCAGTTCGCGTTGCAGCAGGCGCGCCAGGGTGCGCACGCTGGCCCCGGTGCCTTGCGCATGTTGGTCGAAGGAGGTTGCCAGGCTCGGGTTGGCCATCACCGCCTGGCACAGTTGCAGCAGACGCCGGTCGTTGCCGTCCGGTAGCGGCACGCGCAGCCGTGAACGGCGGGCGCGGCGTAGCTCCAGCACGCCCAGCTCGACCAGGGCACGGTAGTAGGGGGCTTCCTGCTGGCGCTCCTGTTCGACCAGGGCGAGGATCAGTTCGCGCAGCAATGGCCTGACCTCGAACACCTGGACATCGGTCTTCAGCGATTGCGCCAGTTCCGGGCTCAGATAAATGTTACGCATCTCCAGCTCGGAGACCACGCGAATGCCGTGGGCAACGCCGGGCGGCAGCCAGACTCCGCGCTGTGGCGGCACGACCAGGGCCTCGTGCGGGGTTTCCACCCACATGATCCCGGACATCGCATACAGCAGTTGCCCCCACTCATGCTGGTGCGGCTCGATGAACAGGCCACGCGGGTAGCTGCGGGCCAGGGCGCGCAGGGGCAGGGCGCTGGCGTTCAGGTCGGGTGGCGTCGCACGGGCCATGCAAGGCAGTCGGTTGGCTGGGGAAAGCCGATGGTAGCGGTGCCGCCGGCAGGTGAAAAGGCAAGGTGCATGCAGGCTCCGGTCGCGGTGTACAATGCGCGCCGTTTCGACCGCGACCCGCGTATTACCCGTTGCCCATCACGAAGGAGCATCGGCGCCATTCCGCCAGGCCACGAACCTGGCGGGTCCGACCACAGGTGAAGTCCGTTCATGACCCGCGAAGCACTGCACACCGGCACCCTCAACCGGGGCCTGAAGAATCGCCACATCCAGCTCATCGCCCTCGGTGGCGCCATCGGCACCGGCCTGTTCCTCGGCTCGGCCGGGGTGATCCAGAGCGCCGGCCCGTCGATGATCCTCGGCTATGCCATCGGCGGTTTCATCGCCTTCCTGATCATGCGCCAGCTCGGTGAGATGATCGTCGAGGAGCCGGTCGCCGGTTCCTTCAGCCATTTCGCCCATGGCTACTGGGGACGTTTCGCCGGCTTCTTCTCCGGCTGGAACTACTGGGTGCTGTACGTCCTGGTGGGCATGGCCGAGCTGACCGCGGTCGGCAAGTACGTGCAGTACTGGTGGCCGGAAATCCCCACCTGGGCCACGGCGGCGGCGTTTTTCGTATTGATCAATCTGATCAACCTGGCCAACGTCAAGGCGTTCGGCGAGGCCGAGTTCTGGTTCGCCATCATCAAGGTGACGGCGGTGATCGGCATGATCATCCTCGGCCTCTATCTGCTCCTCAGCGGTACGGGTGGCAGCCAGGCATCGGTCAGCAACCTGTGGAGCCATGGCGGTTTCTTCCCCCATGGCGTGCAGGGGCTGGTGATGATGATGGCGATCATCATGTTTTCCTTCGGCGGCCTCGAATTGGTGGGCATCACCGCCGCCGAGGCGAGCGAACCGAGGACGGTGATCCCCAAGGCCATCAACCAGGTGGTCTGGCGCATCCTGATCTTCTACGTCGGCGCCCTGAGCATCCTGCTTTCGCTGTACCCGTGGGATGAGCTGGTGAGCAGCCTGAATGCCGCAGGCGATCCCTATGGCAGCAGCCCGTTCGTGAAGATTTTCGCGCTGATCGGCAGTGATACCGCGGCCCATATCCTCAACTTCGTGGTGCTGACGGCGGCGCTGTCGGTCTACAACAGCGGTGTGTATTGCAACAGCCGCATGCTCTACGGCCTGGCCGAGCAGGGCGATGCACCGAGGGCGCTGCTCAAGGTCGACCGGCGTGGCGTGCCGGTACTGGCCATAGGCGTATCGGCGCTGGTCACGGCGTTGTGCGTGCTGGTCAACTACGTGTTGCCCAAGGATGCGCTGGAGTTGCTGATGTCCCTGGTGGTCGCCGCGCTGGTGATCAACTGGGCGATGATCAGCCTGATCCACCTGCGTTTTCGCAAGGCCATGCGGGGCAAGGGGATCGAGCCTGGCTTCAAGGCGTTCTGGTACCCGTTCAGCAACTACCTGTGCCTGGCGTTCGTCGCGTTCATCCTGGTGGTCATGGCGATGATCGACGGCATTCGTGCCTCGGTGTATGCGATTCCGCTGTGGATGCTGCTGCTCTGGGTCTGCTACCGACTGCGCCTGTCGGCGACCGCGAAAGCCTGAATCAGGTCTGGAAGCGCAGGACGGCACTCTGCATGTTCTGCGCCACCTGTTCCAGGCTCTGCGCCGACGCCGCCAACTGATTCACCGCACGGCTGTTGTGCTGGGCCATCTGGGCGATCTGCTCGACGCGCTGGGCGACCTCGTTGCTGGCCTTGCTCTGTTCGCCGATGGTGTGGGAAATCTCCTCGACCACCTGGGCCGCACGTTGCGCGCCGCCGCGAATCTCGCTGATCGACTCGCCGGCCTCACGGGCCAGGCCGACCCCGTCGCTGACCCGTTGCACGCCGGTCTGCATGCTGTCGACGGCCTGGCTGGTGCTGGCGCGAATGCGCTCGATCATGGCGGTGATTTCCTGGGTCGATTGCGCTGTGCGTGCCGCCAGCCCGCGTACTTCGTCGGCGACCACGGCGAAGCCACGGCCTGCTTCGCCGGCCCTGGCCGCTTCGATGGCCGCGTTGAGGGCGAGCAGGTTGGTCTGTTCGGCGATGCTTTTGATCACTTGGATGATCGAGTGGATTTCCTCGGATGAATGGCCCAGTTCGGTGATGGTCGTCGAGGACTGGTTGACCGCGTCGGCAATGCGATTCATGCCGTCGACCACGCTGAGAATGACCTGGCCACCGCTGCCGGCCAGTTGCTCGGATTGCGCCGAAATGCCTTGGGCATCGCAGGCGTGGCTGGCTATCTGGGCGATGTTCTGGATCATCTGCTCCATGGCCGCGGCCATGTTGGAGGCGCTGTCGGCTTGTTCGTTGGAGTCTTGCAGGATGCCTTGGGAGGTCGCGTTCAGGTCTTGCACGGTGTGTTGCAGCAACTCGCCCTGCTGGCGAATGCTATCGATCATCTGCTGCAGATTGCCCTGCATGTCGGCCAACGCCCCGAGCAACTGGCCGGCTTCGTCGTTGCCATGCGCCTGGATGGCGGTTCGCAGGTTGCCCGCGGCGATTGCCTGTGCGGTCTTCACCGAGTGCTCCAGTGGGCGCAGCACGCTGCGCATCAGGTGCCAGGTGATCAAGCCCAGCAGCACGCATACCAGCAGGATGCCGATCACCAGCAGCCATGCGGCCAGGCTCACCGATGCCTGGCTGGCGCTGCGCACCTGGGCGGCATGGTTTTCGATCAGGCCGCTAAGGGCTTCGTTCCTTTCTTCCAGCTCGGCAAAGCTCTTCTGGAACGCTGCCATTTCCGCGCGTGCCGCCTGGCTGTCGCTCAAGGCCAGTTCGGCCACCCGCGTGGCCTGGTCGATATAGGTGGCCAGGGCCGGCTGGGATTGTGTGATGGCCTGATGGATTTCAGTCGCCAGGGGCAGCTTGGCATTGGCATCCATGGCCCGCTGGAACCATGCCGCATGATCATGCAGGTCGCTGCGTATCTGATCGGTCGCCGCCTTGTCCCCGGGCTGTGCCGCGAAGGCGGCAAGCACGTCGGCGCGCAGGGCGTCATGCATCATGTCGCCTTCCAGATGGTTGCGCAGGGCGGTGACGCTCAGTTCGTTCTCCGCAAGGGCGCCCGCCAGCCGGGTCTGCCCCCAGAAACCGACCGCGCCCAATGCCGCGGCGGCCACCACGCTGAGCAGACCACTGGCGATCATCTTCTGGCGAATGTTCATGGTGGCGACCTGCACGCGACGGGAGAGTTGGCTCTAAGCATAGGGTCTGTTGGCGTTTTGTCGCGACAACGCAGCTTGCGCCGAAACGTCAACAGACCCTAACAGCCTGTCGACATTCGCTGCGGGCGCCGTGGCGGCAGTTGGAGCATGCTCAAGCATTTAGCGCCAGGCGGGCGTGTGCTCGAACCTGTATCGCGGGTTATGCATCGATCGGTTGTGGTCAGTTACCCGCTGCCAGCACTCCGATGGCCCGTGCCTTTTGCGCGGGATCGGCAATGGCGCGGATGGCCTGGGCCTGGTGCAACAGATTGTCGCGCTGGGTGTCGTCCAGGTCGGCGAGTGCCTGGCAGGCACGGATGTCGTTGCCGGCCAGGGTCAGCACCAGCATTTCCTGCTTGAAGTGATGCGGCTCGGCCAGCGGCGAGGCGGTGACGCTGGCTATTTCGCGACTGGCCTTGGTGCCTTGGCCGGCCAGGGCGAGGGCCAGGGCATGGTTGCTGCGCACGTCGAGGTTGCCCGGCTCTTTCTGCATGGCCAGTTCGTAGGATTGCAGTGCCTGGTTGAACTGGCCGTTGAGCACCTGGGCCGTGCCAAGGCGGTTGTAGGCGACCCGGTCTTTCAACACCGGTGCGGCCATGGCCAACAAGCGTTCGGCGCGCTGGACCTGACCGAGGCGCAGTTCCGCCGAGCCGAGGCCGAGCAGTGCCTGGGGATCGTTCTCGCGTTTGCTCAGTGCCTTGCGAAACGCCTTGGCTGCGCCTTGGCTGTCGCCTGCGCCAAGCCTGGCGTTGCCCAGGGCAATCAAGACCTCGGGCGATGCCTCGCTGGCGTTGGCGGCACGTTCGTACAGCGCGGCGGCCGAAACGGGGTCGCCACCTTGCTGGACCTGGGCCGCGAGGGTCATCAAGCGCTGCTGGTCCTGCTCCAGAGGCGCTTTCGACGCGCAACCGAACAAACACAGGCAGAGCAATCCGAGGCAAGGGCTGGGGCGAGGCAAGGTCGATCTCCCGTGATCATGAACGCCCGATTGGGCCAGACCCAGATGACACTTCGGTTACAGCCACCACGCCCGGACAACCCTGGCGGGCAGAGCGTGCGCTCGATCACTGCACGGGCATACGCGCTTCCTTTGCAACGAACCTGTCATCTAGTGCCGTGATACTTCGTTCGGTATCGAGATGCTTACAGCGCATCTCGCTCCAGCGTTTCGGCAGCAGGATGCCGCCGATGTCGTCGCTCGTACCAGGATGGACCTTATCTGCAAGGAGGTGCGCTGCGCGTGCCTCACGGAAAGGCACATGCATTCGTACCGCCACGACAGCCACCCCTCTCTGCGCCATCTGCTCATGGTGCTGCTTGCCTGCATGAGCTGCGACGCCTTCGCCGAAGACTGGCGCGAGCGGCCCTATGCCTACCGGGTCATCGACCAGGACGTGCGCGGCGTGCTCAGCGAATTCGGCCGCAACCTCGATATGCCGGTGATCGTTTCGCGCCAGGTCGAAGGCAGGGTGCATGGCGACATCGGTGCGGCGACAGCCGGCGAATTCCTTGCCCGCGTGGCCAGCAGCAACGCGCTGCTCTGGTACCGCGATGGTTCGGCCCTGGTCATCGACCGCGAGGCGGATATCGGCAGCCGCAGCTATGACGTGCGCGCACTCGACGCGGGCAGCGTACGGCACGCCATGGCCGATCTCGCCGCCGACGCCAGCCCGCAGATCACCAGCCGCTTCAATGGCGACGGCCTGCTCACGGCATCCGGGCCGCCGGGTTATCTCGACCGCGTGCAGCAGCGCCTCGACGCCTTGCGTCCCGTTGCGCGTAGCGCTGGCCCGGAGCGGAGCGAATCCGGCGTACGCGTGTTCCGCGGTGGTGCCCAGACGGAAGTGGTCAGCGACAGGCGCTGACTCCAGATCCCGTGCCAATGGCACATCAACCGAGAAGGAGACACTCATGTCCATCAACCCAGTCGACAGCAGTGCCGTTACCGACGGCTCCGACGCATCGGTCAACGAACAGAGCTTCAACGATGCCATCGAGAACGCGGAGGGCGAGCTGTCCGATGCCGACTTCGAAGAGCAATTGATCACCGGGGCGATCACCGTGGGCGGGCAGATGATCATCATGCCGCGCGCCAACGACATCCTCAACGAAGCCATGTCGGACGAATAATCCGCCGAGGACGCCACTATGACGCCAACCATCGGAGTCGCCACCGCTGCAGTACCAGGGCAGGAGTTGGCGTCACAGAGCCTGTTCGAACACATGGCGCGCCAGGCCCAGGGCATGCCCCAGGGCACCAGCCCCGGCCAGTTGAGCGAGGGCGTGCTGAACAACCTCGATGGCTACCTCAATCGCGCCCGTCAGTTCGCTGACAAGGCCAACGATTTCAGCGCTCGGCCATCGCCGCTGGCGCTGGACGGCCAGACCGCTGCCAGTGTCAAGGACCCTGCACCGACGTTGCAGGAAAAGCACCTGGAACAGGTCGTTGGCTCCCTGAGCATGATGTTCGACCACGCCATCGAAACGCAGATGGTGGTGCGCGGTGCGACGCAGATCTCCGGCGCCGCCAATACCCTGCTGCGTGGTCAGTGACCATGGCCCCTCGTCATCCCCTGCGCCTGTTGCTGATCGTCCTGCTGGCCGTGCTGATCCAGGGCTGCGACAGCGAACTCTACAGCGGCCTGCAGCAGCGCGAGGCCAACCGTATCGTCTCCACGCTGCTGGCCCAGGGTATTTCCGCCGACCGGGTGATGCAGAAGGACGGCACCCTGACCGTGACGGTCGACAAGAGCCGCTTCGCCGAAGCCATGGACCTGCTGGAGGCGGCCGGCCTGCCGGAGCAGAAATTCTCCAACCTGGGCGATGTGTTCAGGAGCAACGGCCTGGTGTCGTCGCCGCTGCAGGAAAAGGCGCAGATGATCTACGCCCTCAGCGAGGAGCTGTCGCACACCTTGTCCCAGGTCGATGGCGTGCTGTCGGCCCGCGTACACGTGGTACTGCCCGACAACGACCTGCTCAAGCGCAACGCGGTGCCGTCGTCGGCCTCGGTATTCATCCGCTATGAGCCGCGCCTGGATATCAATCGCCTGATTCCCCAGGCCAAGACCCTGGTCGCCAACGGCATTTCCGGCCTGGGCTACGACCGCGTCTCGGTGATCCCCATCGAGGCGCCGGCCCAGGCGAGCGTGGAGCAGGCGCCGCTGAGTCGCTTCCTCGGCATGACGTTGCAGGAGAGCAGCCTCGGTATGGCGCGCCTGCTGTTCGGTGGCCTGCTGCTGGCCGTGCTGGCCCTGGCTGGAGCCCTGGGCTGCCTGCTTTACCGCCGTCCTGCCGCGCCACGCACCTACTCGCTGGCGGTGCAGGAGGGATGATCAGTAGCGTCACGGAAAAATGGCCGCTGCCAGCGCATGAGACCTTGGCGCTGATTCATCCGCAATGGATCGTCGAGTGCTTCCTGCCGGCGAAACTGTCGACTGATGAAGTGCAGGTATTGCTCCAGCAATCGCGTTTCCATGAGCGCCTGCTGGGGGCGTTGCAGCAGCATCACGGCTTGGACGCGCTGGACGGCCTGAGACGTGCGGAGCCGGCAGCGGCCGCGTTCTTCATGGCTTCCCGTGAGCGCCGCGAAGGGCTGGCGCGTGCCTGTGGCGCGGTGGCCCATGCCGCCTCGTTCACCCATGCGTTGCAGGCAGCCCAGGTACGCGCCCTGCGTGAGCGCTTCGCTGCCGGCAACGTCGAACTGGCGGTGCGCCACCGGGCGCTGGCCCTCGATCGCGCGCCCATCGACGATCCGCTGGTTTTGCAGGCCGCCATCGACCGCGATGGTGTGGCCTGCATCGACGCCTGGTTGCAGGCCTTGCCCGCCAGCGTCGCCGGCTGGTTGCGCCTGCGCGGCGAGCCGACCTCGGTAGCAGCCGCGCCGAACGAGGATATGAGCCAGGGCGGGCCGCGCATCGTTCGCGCCCTGGCAGTGGACGTATTGACCCCAGAGGAACAGGCATGAACCCAGAACTGCCCAATCGCCCGGCCGGGCCAATCATCCGTGCCGAGCACGTCGAGTGCTGGAGCGATGGCTATGCCTTCCTGGAGGCGGCGCACCGCGAAGCCGCGCGCATCCGCGAGGAGGCGGAAGAGGAGGCCCAGGCGCGCTTCGACGAGGCTCACTCCGAAGGCTTGAAGATGGGCCGCTATGCCGCCGCCGAGCTGCTGGCCCGCGCTCGCGCCAGGCTGGATGCCTATATCAGTGGCCTGGAAGGGCAGATGGCGGAACTGGCTATCGTCCTGGTGCGGCACCTGGTGCTGGAACAGCCGCCGGCCGAGGTCATCGCCGGCCTGGCTGCCCGTGCGCTGGACGAATATCGCGACAAACAGGGCCTCAGCCTGCACGTTGCTCCTGAGTGGGCGCAGCCGGTGCAGGCACGCCTGGAAGCGGCATTGCCTGCCGGCGACGTACCGCGTGTGGTTTCCGACCCGCAACTGGAAGGCATCCAGGCCACCCTGGTCGGCCCGTTCGCGGTGGTCGATCTCGACCTGGAAAGCCAGCTCGAGCTGCTGCTCGGCACCCTCAAGAGCGCTGCCGAAAGAGCGGCGGCATGAGTCGCGGCATGTTTCTTTCCCAGCTCGAGGACCTCATGCCACGCCTGCGCGAGCGGGCCGAGACGGCGCAATCACGCCAGGAGCATGGGCGTGTACGCCGGGTCAGCGGGGTGATGGTGCACGCCAGCGTGCCGATGGCGAGGATCGGCGAGCTGTGCCATCTGCGCGATCCGTTGAGCGGGCGCAGCGTCCCGGCGGAAGTGGTGGGGTTCGCTGACGACGACGCGCTCCTCACGCCCATCGGAGATCTGCAGGGCATCTCCACCCGCTGCGAGGTGCTGACCACTGGCTCGGTGCTCAGCGTGCCCATCGGCGAGGCGCTGCTGGGCATGACCATCGACCCGCTGGGCCATGTGCTCGATGGCACGGCCGAGCAGCGTGCGTTGCTGGCTTCGTTGCCGCGCTATCCGGTGCACCGCGAGCCGCCGGCGGCGTTCAGCCGGCAGTTGATCGAAGAGCCGATGCAGCTCGGTATTCGGGCCATCGATGGCCTGCTGACCATCGCCCGTGGCCAGCGCGTCGGTCTGTTCGGCGAGCCGGGGGCGGGCAAGTCGTCGTTGCTGTCGAGCATGGTCAAGGGCAGCGATGCCGAGGTGATCGTCCTCGCCCTGATCGGCGAGCGGGGCCGCGAGGTGCGCGAGTTGCTGGAGCGGCATCTCGACCCGGCCGCGCGCAAGCGTACGGTTACGGTGGTGGCGACCTCCGACCGCCCGGCGATGGAGCGGGTCAAGGCGGCCTATGTCGCCACCAGCGTCGCCGAGTACTTCCGTGACCAGGGATGCCAGGTCCTGCTGTTGATGGACAGCGTCACCCGCTTCGCCCGTGCCCAGCGCGAGATCGGCCTGGCCGCTGGCGAGCCGGCTACCCGGCGCGGTTTCCCGCCATCGCTGTTCGCCGAACTGCCGCGCTTGCTGGAGCGTGCCGGGCCTGGCGAGCAGGGCACGATCACGGGGCTGTACACGGTGCTCACCGAGGGTGACGGCAGCTTCGACCCAGTGGCCGAGGAGGTGATGTCGATCCTCGATGGCCACATCCTGCTCAGCGCGCGCCTTGCCCAGCGCAACCATTTCCCCGCCATCGACGTGCTGCGCAGTCGCAGCCGCCTGATGGACACCGTGACCCCGCCGCGGCAACGGCAGAGCGCCGGGCAATTGCGCGATGCCTTGGCCCGTTACGAGGAAGTCGAGTTGCTGCTGCAGGTCGGTGAGTACAGCAAGGGCAACGATGCCGAGACCGATGCGGCGATTGCCCGCCACGCGGCCTTGCAACGCTTCCTGCGCCAGGGCCCGGACGAGCGTTCGAGCATGAGCGAGACCTTGCAGGCCATGCTGGAGATCATGCAATGAAGCGCCTGGCGCGCCTGCATGAGCTGGCGGCCAAGCGCGAGCGCCTGGCCCTGGCGGCCTTGGGCCGGGACGTGCGGGCATGCGACACGGTCCGGCAAAGCATGTGCGACCTGGATGAGCGTGCCAGCAAGCGGTACGCCGAAATCGACCACGAGCAGGAGCAGGCCTGGCAGTGTTTCGTGAGCGGCACCATCGACTACGCCCGGGTCATCGACCAGCAGACCCGTGAGGCAGCCCAGGCGCTGGAGCTGGAGACCCTGCAGGCGCAGCGTGACGAGGCGGGCACGCGGCTCGAACAGGCCGAGCGCCAGCGCCAGGTTTCCCGGCAGGCCTACGCCCGGGCCCGACGTCGGCTGACGGGCTTGCAAACCCTCGCTGAACGCCATCGGCAACAGGCTGACATCAGGAGCCAATTACTCGCCGAAGAAGACCAGCCCCAGCCTCCCATGTCCTGGAAAGACCTGCATTGAACGCCTCGATCAGCCGTCTCGCCTCACTCACCGACGAATTACCCGAGTATTCGACCGCCCAGGCCGCCGCGCTGAACCGCTTGCGCCGTGCCTACGCGCCAATGCGCGTGGACCTCGCCGGACACCCGTTGCCGGTTCGCCTCGATGCTGGCAGCGTGGTGCCTGCAAGCGGTGCTGCGCTGGCTTTGCCATTGCAGGTCGATGGATGCCCCGCACAGTTGCACCTGGACAGCGCCGCCTGCGCCTTGCTGCGTGGCGATGGCATGGACTGGAGCATGGCCCCGGCGCACTTGCGCGGGCTGCTGCTGGAGGCCGTTGCGCTCGACGCTGTGCAGACCCTCGAGGCGCGCCTCGGCAGTGTGATTGGTTTTCCCTGTACCTCGACGCTGGAAGCGATAGGCGATCCTGTCACCCTCGGCTTCGTCATCGGCGAGCGCGAGGCCATGGGCTGGATCGTCCTGGGCGGCGATCTCGCGCGGCGCGGCGCGATCTTCGACGAGTTGCCGCTGCAACCCCGGGCCCTGGCCGGACTGCCTTTGAGCGCGAGCCTGCAGGCGGGCTGGCAGCGCTTGAACCTGGCCGATCTGCGCAGCCTGCGGGCCGGCGATGTGCTGATGCTCGAGCGCGACTATCGACTCAACATCCATGACCGTCTCAGTGCCACTTGCCATGCTCCGGATGGCCGGCGGGTGCGCCTGAGCGCTGACTTCATTCGTTCATACAGCAGTGAGGAGCCCGCCATGTCGGCGCGTGACAGTTTCGACGATCTTCCCGTGCGCCTGGTCTGCGAGGTCGGCCGCGTGGAAATCCCCCTGGGCGAGTTGCGCAGCATGGGCGAAGGCAGCGTGCTCGACATCGGTGGCGAGCTGGCCAACCCGGTGCGGCTGATGGCCAACGGTCATTGCGTCGGTCGCGGCGAACTGGTCAAGCTTGGCAGCGGCCTGGGCGTGCGGGTGACGAGCTTCGCCGATGAGTGAACAGTCCAACCTGATCGAAATCATCCTCGTCGTTTCCACCATCGGCCTGATTCCCCTGGCCGTGGTGACCCTGACCGGGTTCCTGAAGATATCCGTGGTGCTGTTCCTCATCCGCAACGCCCTGGGTATCCAGCAGACCCCGCCGAACCTGGTGCTCTATGGCATCGCCCTGATCCTCGCGGTGTATGTCACCACGCCGTTGGCCGGCGAGATGATGCGTCAGTTCGAGGCGCGGCCATTGCGCTTGCAGAGTGTCGACGATGTGCGCGAGGTGGCCGGCGCCCTGCGTGGACCGTTGCAGGCGCACCTGTCGCGCTATGCCGAGGAAAAGGAGCGGGCGTTCTTCATGCAGGCCACGGAAAGCGTCTGGTCGGAGGAGGCGAGGGCGGATTTGCGCGACGACGACCTGGTGGTGCTGATCCCGGCCTTCGTCAGCTCGGAGCTGACCCGCGCCTTCGAGATCGGCTTTTTGCTCTATATCCCGTTCCTGATCATCGACCTGATCGTCTCCAACGTGCTCATGGCCATGGGCATGATGATGGTCTCGCCGACGCTGATCTCCATTCCCTTGAAGATCTTCCTGTTCGTCGTCGTCGACGGCTGGTCGCGGCTGATGCACGGGCTGATCATGAGTTACGGAGGCTGACGTGGGCGAGGGGCGTTTTCTCTCCCTGATGCAGGATGCCTTGCTCACCGTGCTGCTGCTTTCCGCGCCGGCGCTGGGGGTGGCCATCGTGATCGGGCTGGGGGTCGGCCTGTTGCAGGCGCTGACCCAGATCCAGGACCAGACCCTGCCGCAGGCGGTCAAGCTGGTCGCGGTGTTGCTGGTGCTGATCGTGGTCGGGCCGATGCTGGCCGGTCAGGTGGTCGACCTGACTGGCGAGATGCTCGACAACTTCGCCGCCTGGACACGTTGAGCGCAGCGTGGATTTCGAAGCCGCCAACGCCTTCTTCGAGTTCGCCTACCCGCTGCTCAGTGCCTTTGGCCTGGCCGTGGCACGCGCCCTGGGGCTGGTGCTCATCACCCCGGCGTTCAACCGTCTCGGGCTGTCCGGCATGCTGCGCTCGGCGGTGGCGGTGGTCATCTCGATTCCAGTGGCGCCGCTGGCGTTCGCCGCCCTCGGCCAGATGGAGCAGCCACCCGGCGCGCTGACCTACGCCGGACTGCTGATCAAGGAACTGGTGATCGGCGTGATCGTCGGCCTGCTGTTCGGCATCCCGTTCTGGGCCGCCGAGGTGGCGGGCGAGTTGATCGACCTGCAGCGCGGTTCGACCATGGCGCAACTGCTCGACCCGCTGCAGATCGGCGAATCGAGCGTGATGTCGACCTTTCTCAGCGTGATCCTCATCGCCCTGTTCTTCATGAGCGGGGGCTTCCTGGCCATGCTCGACGGTTTTTACCAGAGCTACAGGCTATGGCCGGCACAAGACTTCGCGCCGGTGCTGGCCCAGCAGTCGGTGTTGCAGATGCTGCACATCCTCGATCGCATCATGTACATCGGCGTGATGATGATCGCGCCGTTGGTGGTCGCCTTGCTGGTCGCCGACCTGATGCTCGCCTACCTGTCACGCATGGCGCCGCAACTGCACGTGTTCGACTTGTCGATGCCGGTGAAGAACCTGCTGTTCGCGGTGCTGTTGACCCTCTACGCGGCCTTCCTGCTGCCCTACATGTTCAGCCAGTTGGGCGACTTGCCGCAGGCGTTCCAGCAGATGGTCGGGATGCTGGCTGGTTGAAGGGGAACCGGCGGCTGCGCGAGCCGCTTCCACGGCCGCAGGCTTTCGGCTATCTTTGCCGCCCCGCCTCGGAGCTTCGAATGCCGCGCCCTGCCTGGACCCTGCATGCCTACCACTTGATCGAGCCTGACGAACAACTCGACCTGTTCGCCTGCCGTGAGGTACGCATTCATCTGGTAGCCCGTCAGCTCGAGCTCAATGGGCATGCCGATCGTACGCTGTGCGGCGGTTTGCTGCCTGCCTGGCCAATGATGCGCAGCATCGACAGCAGTGACTTGCGCGACCGCCGTCTCTGTCCGGCCTGCAAGGCCGCGCTGGTTGCCCAGCGTCAGGGGGAGCGGCCGCTCTGGCCTGACGCCTGACATCTCCCGGCGCTTGGTCATGCCGTGTACAATCGCTGCTCCCACACCTTGCCAAGGATTCACCTGGATGTTGCCGCGCGTTTCCGCTGTCGCTCGCTTTCTGTCGCTGACCAGTCTCTTCGCGGCAGGCCCCGTTGCCGCGCTGGAGTTCCCGCTGCCGCCGCCGGGCGAAGACATCGTCGGCCAGGTCCAGGTGGTCAAGGCCAAGTACGAAGACACCTTCGCCGACCTGGGCGAGGCCAGTGACCTGGGCTACCTGGAAATGGTCGCCGCCAACCCCGGCGTCGATCCCTGGCTGCCAGGTGCCGGTACCGAGGTCATCCTGCCGACGCGTTTCATCCTGCCGCCCGGCCCGCGCGAAGGCATCGTGATCAATATCGCCGAGTACCGCCTGTACTATTTCCCGAAAGGCAAGGACGTGGTCTACACCTATCCGCTGGGAATCGGTCGCGAAGGCTGGGGGTCGCCCGTCGCTCATACCACCATCACCGCCAAGACGCCCAATCCGGGCTGGACGCCGCCGGCTTCCATTCGTGCCGAACATGCGGCCGATGGCGATCCGCTGCCGGCCTACGTGCCGCCAGGTCCGGACAATCCGCTGGGGCCGTTCAAGTTCACCCTGGGCACACCGGGCTACCTGATCCATGGCTCGAACAAGAAGTTCGGCATCGGCATGCGCGTCAGCCATGGCTGCTTCCGCATGCTCAACGACAACGTCCTGGAACTGTCCAAGCTGGTCCCGGTCGGCACCTCGGTGCGCATCCTCAACCAGCCCTACAAGTTCGGCGTGAGCAACGGCAAGGTCTACCTCGAAGCGCATACGCCGCTGAACGACAATGGCGATCCGTCCCTGGCGGACAAGCACACCGAGGTCATCAATACGCTGCTCAAGCGCGAGGACATGGCCGATCAGTCGCAACTGGACTGGGATATCGTGCGTGAAGTGATCGCCTCGGAAGACGGCATGCCGGTCGAGATCGCGGGCGCTCTTCCACAACAAGGCCAGCAGCCCGGTGCTGTCGCCAATGGTGCTGACGCAATCGCCCAGTGATTGCCGTTGACATGAAAAAACCGGCCATTTGGCCGGTTTTTTCATTGCGGGCCTCAGCGAATCAGACTGAGAAACTCGCTGCGGGTGGCTGCGTTGTCGCGGAATTCGCCCAGCATGACCGAGGTCACCATGGAGGAATTCTGCTTCTCCACGCCGCGCATCATCATGCACATGTGCTGGGCCTCGATGACCACGGCGACACCGGCTGCGCCAGTGACCTGCCGCACGGCTTCGGCGATCTGGCGGCTGAGGCTTTCCTGGATCTGCAGGCGGCGGGCGAACATGTCGACGATACGGGCGACCTTGGACAGTCCCAGTACCTTGCCCGCTGGCAGGTAGGCGACATGCGCCTTGCCGATGAATGGCAGCAGGTGGTGTTCGCAGAGCGAATACAGCTCGATGTTCTTGACCAGAACCATTTCACTGTTGTCGGAGCTGAACAGGGCGCCATTGACGATTTCTTCCAGGCTCTGTTCGTAGCCGCGGCACAGGTACTGCATGGCTTTGGCCGCGCGTTTCGGCGTATCGACCAGGCCTTCACGGGTAACGTCCTCGCCAAGCTGGCCGAGGATCTCGGTGTAATGTTGCGCTATTTTCTGAGTGCTGGATTCCATGGGGCTTCCGGGGAATATGAAAGATCGGCGCGCCATTCAAGGCTTTGTCGAGCCACCGGGCTCGTTCCTGCCGCCAGGGGCGGAGCAATGAGTTGCACGCTACAGCTGGGTCGATGGGGCCATGTCAGCCGACATCATACCCTTCATCAGGCACGGGGTCGCGACCGCGGGCGCCCGGCAAGTGTAACGGAAGCCGTACGGGCGCGTCCCGTGGCTTGTTGCAGAGGGGATTTAGCGCTGCGTTTGCCTGCCGTGAGGCACATTGCGAAAAGCAATCATAACGGCTGGGTGACTTCTGTTTTCCGAGCCACTAGAATGCATGCCCTTGATTCTGGGCCGGAACGGCCGGCTAACGTCTGTGCAACGAGGAATATCCATGCAAGTTTCTGTTGAAAGCACCTCCGCTCTTGAGCGCCGCATGACCATCGGTGTGCCGGCTGAGCGCATCGAGAACGAAGTGACCAAGCGTCTGCAGCAGACTGCCCGTCGTGTCAAGGTTCCCGGTTTCCGCCCTGGTAAAGTGCCGATGAGCGTCATCCGCCAGCGCTACGAGGACAGCGCTCGCCAGGAAGCCCTGGGCGACCTGATCCAGTCTTCCTTCTATGAAGCCGTGGTCGAGCAGAAGCTGAACCCGGCTGGCCAGCCCGCCGTCGAGCCGAAAGTGTTCGAAAAGGGCAAGGACCTGGAATACATCGCCACCTTCGAAGTCTTCCCCGAGTTCGAAGTGACTGGCCTGGACGGTATCGCCATCGAGCGTCTGCAAGCCGATGTCGCCGACAGCGACATCGACAACATGCTCGACATCCTGCGCAAGCAGAACACCCGTTTCGAGGCTGCCGAGCGTGCCGCCGAGAATGGCGACCAGTTGAACATCGATTTCGTCGGCAAGATCGACGGCGAGGCCTTCGCCGGCGGTTCCGCCAAGGGTACCCAGCTGGTACTGGGCTCCGGCCGCATGATCCCTGGCTTCGAAGATGCCCTGGTCGGCGTCAAGGCTGGCGAAGAGCGCGTCATCACCCCGACCTTCCCCGAGGACTACCAGAACCTCGACCTGGCCGGCAAAACTGCCGAGTTCACCATCACCGTGAACAGCGTTTCCGCGCCGGTCCTGCCTGAGCTGACCGACGAGTTCTTCGCCCAATTCGGCATCAAGGAAGGCGGCATCGACGGCTTCCGCGCCGAAGTGCGCAAGAACATGGAGCGTGAGCTGCGCCAGGCCATCAAGGCCAAGATCAAGAACCAGGTGATGGAAGGCCTGCTCGGCGCCAACCCGATCGACGCCCCCAAGGCGCTGATCGCCAGCGAAGTCGACAGTCTGCGCGTACAGGCCGTGCAGCAGTTCGGTGGCAACATCAAGCCCGATCAACTGCCGGCCGACCTGTTCGAAGAGCAGGCCAAGCGTCGCGTGGTGCTCGGCCTGATCGTCGCCGAAGTGGTCAAGCAATTCGAGCTGAAGCCCGATGATGCCCGCGTTCGCGAACTGATCGAGGAAATGGCTTCGGCTTACCAGGAGCCCGAGCAGGTCGTGGCCTGGTACTACAATAACGACCAGCAACTGAACGAAGTGCGTTCGGTTGTGCTGGAAGAACAAGTTGTAGATACTGTCCTGCAGAAGGCCAAGGTGACCGACAAGTCGGTCTCCTACGAGGAAGCCGTAAAGCCGGCAGAGGCCGCCAAGGCTGAGTAATCTCCAGCCTTATCGAGCACACCATAAGCCAGCCTCCGCGCTGGCTTATGCGTCTTTGAGACATGAAATGTTAGGGAGTGATCGCTAGACATGTCGCGCTATCCATTTATGCAGCAAATGCCTGATATCCAAGCAGCCGGCGGCCTGGTGCCAATGGTTGTCGAGCAATCGGCCCGCGGTGAGCGTGCCTATGACATCTACTCCCGCCTGCTCAAGGAGCGAGTCATCTTCCTGGTCGGCCAGGTCGAGGACTACATGGCCAATCTGGTCGTGGCTCAGTTGTTGTTCCTCGAAGCGGAAAACCCCGAGAAGGACATCCATCTCTACATCAACTCGCCGGGCGGCTCGGTGACTGCCGGGATGGCGATCTACGACACCATGCAGTTCATCAAGGCCGACGTATCCACCACCTGCATCGGCCAGGCCTGCAGCATGGGCGCGTTCCTGCTGGCTGGTGGCGAGAAGGGCAAGCGTTTCTGCCTGCCGAACTCGCGCGTGATGATCCACCAGCCGCTGGGCGGCTTCCAGGGGCAGGCTTCGGACATCGACATTCATGCCCGCGAGATCCTATTCATTCGCGAGCGCCTGAACCAGTTGCTGGCATATCACACCGGGCAGAGCATCGAGACCATCGAGCGCGACACCAACCGTGACAACTTCATGAGCGCCGAGCGGGCCAAGGAGTACGGTCTGGTCGATGCCGTCCACGACAAGCGGCAATTGCCGGTCTAAACAAGGCGCCGAGTGGGGGCGGCGGTCTCGTTCCGTCGCCCTCGCACTTGAAAATGGCTGCATTTGCCTTCATCTTGTTTTTCAAGCCCCACCGTATTGGATTGATCGAATGACTGATACCCGTAACGGCGAAGACAGCGGCAAGCTGCTTTATTGTTCCTTCTGCGGCAAGAGCCAGCATGAAGTGCGCAAGCTGATCGCCGGCCCTTCGGTATTCATCTGCGACGAATGCGTCGACCTGTGCAATGACATCATCCGCGAGGAGGTGCAGGAGGCTCAGGCTGAAAGCAGTGCCCACAAGTTGCCTGCTCCCAAGGAAATCAGCTTGATCCTCGATCAGTATGTGATCGGCCAGGAACGGGCGAAAAAGGTTCTTGCGGTAGCGGTCTACAACCACTACAAGCGCTTGAACCAGCGCGACAAGAAAGATGACGTCGAACTGGGCAAGAGCAACATCCTGCTGATCGGTCCGACCGGTTCCGGCAAGACGCTGCTGGCCGAGACGCTGGCTCGCCTGCTCAACGTGCCCTTCACCATCGCCGACGCGACCACGCTGACCGAGGCGGGGTACGTGGGTGAGGATGTCGAGAACATCATCCAGAAGCTGTTGCAGAAGTGCGACTACGATGTCGAAAAGGCCCAGATGGGTATTGTCTACATCGACGAGATCGACAAGATTTCGCGCAAGTCGGACAACCCCTCGATCACCCGCGACGTTTCCGGCGAAGGCGTCCAGCAGGCACTGTTGAAGCTGATCGAAGGCACCGTGGCGTCGGTGCCTCCGCAGGGTGGCCGCAAGCATCCGCAGCAGGAGTTCCTGCAGGTCGATACGCGCAACATCCTGTTCATCTGTGGCGGTGCCTTCGCTGGCCTGGAGAAAGTCATCCAGGCACGCTCGACCAAGGGCGGTATCGGTTTCAATGCCGAAGTCCGCAGCCAGGACCTGGGCAAGAAGGTCGGCGTGGCCCTGCGTGAAGTGGAGCCGGACGATCTGGTCAAGTTCGGCCTCATCCCGGAGTTCGTTGGCCGCCTGCCGGTCATCGCGACCCTCGACGAGCTGGACGAGGAAGCGCTGATGCAGATTCTCACCGAACCGAAGAACGCGCTGACCAAGCAGTACGGCAAGCTCTTCGAAATGGAAGGTGTGGACCTGGAGTTCCGTCCCGATGCGCTGAAGGCCGTGGCCAACCGTGCACTGGAGCGCAAGACCGGTGCTCGTGGCCTGCGTTCGATTCTCGAAGGTGTGCTGCTGGACACCATGTACGAGATTCCTTCGCAGAACGAAGTCAGCAAGGTCGTCATCGACGAGAGCGTCATCGCCGGTACGTCCAAGCCGCTGCTCATCTATGAGAGCATCGAGCCGCAAGCCAAGGCCGCGCCTGACGCCTAAGCGGAGGCGAGTCGATGGAAAAATGCCCGTATCGCGAGATACGGGCATTTTCTTTTGGGCCGTGATCGTCGGATTCTCACTGGAGGAACGCCGCGCTCATCAACTGCTGGGTGTATGGATGCTGTGGGGCGTTGAAGATGTCCCGCGAGTCTCCCTGCTCGACTACCTTGCCCTGTTTCATCACGATCACGTGGTGGCTGAGTGCGCGGACCACCGCCAGGTCATGGCTGATGAACAAGTAGGTCAGGTTGTATTTGGCCTGCAAGTTGCGCAGCAGCTCGACGACCTGGCGTTGTACGGTTCGGTCCAGGGCCGAGGTCGGTTCGTCCAGCAGTATCAACGCTGGTTTGAGCACCAGTGCGCGAGCGATAGCGATACGCTGGCGCTGGCCGCCAGAGAATTCATGGGGATAGCGGTGACGCGTGGAAGGGTCCAGGCCGACTTCATTGAGCACGTCGATGACCGCCTGCTCGCGTTCCTTGGGCGAGCCGATGCCATGGATGTCCAGGCCCTCCGCGATGACTTCGCCAACCGACATGCGTGGGCTCAGGCTGCCATATGGGTCTTGAAACACCACTTGCATCTCTCTTCGCAGTGGGCGCACGTCACGTTGCGACAGTCCGTTCAACTGCCTGCCCTGCAGGACGATGGAGCCCTGGCTGCCATTGATCAGGCGCAGAATGGCCAACCCGAGGGTGGATTTGCCCGAGCCGCTTTCGCCCACGATGCCCAGGGTCTGGCCCTGGCGCAGGCTGAAGTCGATGCCATCGACGGCCTTGACATGATCGACCGTGCGCCTGAGCACGCCTTTCTTGATTGGAAACCAGACCCGTAGCCGTTCCACTTCGAGCATCGGCTTGCCGGCGGGGTTGTCCGCAGGTTCGCCCGAGGGCTCGGCGGCCAGCAGTTCGCGGGTGTAGGGATGCTGCGCTGAACTGAACAATTGCTCGCAGTCTGCCTGTTCGAGGATTTGCCCGCGTTGCATCACGCAGACCCGGTGGGCGATGCGCCTGACCAGATTGAGATCGTGGCTGATCAATAGCAAGCCCATGCCCAGGCGAGCCTGCAAATCCTTGAGCAATTCGAGGATTTTCAGTTGCACCGTTACATCCAGCGCCGTCGTTGGCTCGTCGGCGATCAGCAATTCCGGCTCGTTGGCCAGGGCCATGGCGATCATCACGCGCTGACGTTGTCCGCCGGACAGTTCGTGAGGCAGTGCCTTGAGTCGCTTGGCGGGTTCGGCTATGCCGACCAGTTCCAGCAGTTCCAGGGTGCGTGCCGTGGCCGCCTTGCCGGTCAGGCCCTTGTGCAGGGCCAGCACTTCGTTGATCTGCCGGCCGATGGCGTGCAGCGGATTGAGCGAGGTCATGGGTTCCTGGAAGACCATGGCGATGCGGTTGCCACGGATGCTCCTCAGCTTGCGTTCATCCAGGGTAAGCAAGTCCTGTCCGGCATAGCGGATGCTGCCGCTCGGGTGGCGCGCCTGGGGATAGGGCAGCAAGCGCAGGATCGAATGTGCCGTCACCGATTTGCCGGAACCGCTTTCGCCCACCAGGGCCAAGGTTTCACCCTTGCGAATGTCGAAGCTGACACCGTCTACGACCCTTAGCGGCGCACCCTCGTTGCGAAACTCAACAGCGAGGTCGCGGATTTCTATCAGGTTCTCGCTCATGTCACTTCCTTGGGTCGAAGGCGTCGCGCGCCGCTTCGCCGATGAATACCAGCAGGCTCAGGAGGATTCCCAGGGAGGCGAAGGCGCTTATGCCCAGCCAGGCGGCCTGGCGGTTCTCCTTGCCCTGGGCGACCAGCTCTCCCAGCGAAGGCGAGCCTGCGGGAAGGCCGAAGCCCAGGAAGTCCAGGGCGGTCAGTTGGCCGATGGCGCCGCAGAGAATGAATGGCATGAAGGTCATGGTCGAGACCATGGCATTGGGCAGGATGTGCTGGAGCATGATCTTGCCGTTGCCCATGCCCAGGGCGCGGGCCGCCCGCACGTATTCCAGGTTGCGCCCGCGCAGGAATTCGACGCGGACCAGGTCGACCAGTGCGGTCCAGGAAAACAGCAGCATGATACCCAGCAGCCACCAGAAACTGGGCTGCACGAAGCTGGCCAGGATGATCAGCATGAACAGCGTCGGCAGCCCGCTCCAGACCTCCAGGAAGCGCTGGCCGAGAATATCCACCCAGCCGCCATAGAAGCCCTGCAGGGCGCCGGCGAGGATACCGACCAGCGAACTGGCCAGGGTCAGAGCCAGGGCGAACAGCACCGATACTCGGAAGCCATAGATGACCCGAGCCAGCACATCGCGGCCCTGGTCATCGGTGCCCAGCCAGTTCTGTGCCGAAGGCGCGGAGGGCGCCGGTACTTTCAATTCATAGTTGATGCTGGTGTAGTCGAACGGAATGATCGGCCAGAGCATCCAGCCGTCCTTGGCCGCGATCAGTTCTTGAATGTACGGGCTCTTGTAGTTGGCCTGCAGCGGGAACTCGCCGCCGAAGGTGGTTTCCGGATAGCGCTTGAGCACCGGGAAATACCACTCGCCGTCGTAACGCACGACCAGGGGCTTGTCGTTGGCGATCAGCTCGGCCCCCAGGCTCAGGACGAACAAGATCAGGAACAACCACAACGACCACCAGCCGCGCTTATGGGCCTTGAAACGGGCGAAGCGACGTTGATTGAGCGGGGAGAGGGCCATATCAGTGCTCCCTGCTTTCGAAATCGATGCGTGGGTCGACCAGGGTGTAGGCAAGGTCGCCGATCAGCTTCATCAGCAGCCCGAGCAGGGTAAAGATGAACAGCGTGCCAAGTACCACGGGATAGTCGCGGTTGACCGCCGACTCGAAGCTCAACAGGCCAATTCCGTCGAGGGAGAAGATCACCTCGATCAGCAGCGAACCGGTAAAGAAGATGCCGATGAACGCAGCGGGGAAGCCTGCAATGATCAGCAGCATGGCGTTACGGAAGACATGGCCATAGAGCACGCGGTTTTCGCTCAGGCCCTTGGCGCGCGCGGTGATCACATATTGCTTGTTGATTTCGTCGAGGAAGCTGTTCTTGGTCAGCAGGGTCAGGGTGGCGAAGTTGCCGATCACCAGGGCGGTGACGGGCAGCGTCAGGTGCCAGAAGTAATCGAGGATCTTGCCGGCCAGGCTGAGTTCGTCGAAATTGCCTGACGTGAGGCCGCGTATCGGGAACCACTCCCAGTAGCTGCCACCGGCGAACAGCACGATCAGCAGAATGGCGAACAGGAAGCCTGGGATGGCATAGCCGATGATGATCACGCTGCTGGTCCAGATGTCGAAGGCGCTGTTATGCCGCACTGCCTTGCTGATGCCCAATGGAATGGAGATGAGGTAGGTGATCAGCGTGCTCCACAGGCCCAATGAGATGGAAACCGGCAGCTTCTCCTTGATCAGGTCGATCACGCTGGTGTCGCGAAAGTAGCTTTCGCCCAGATCGAGGCGTGCATAGTTCTTCAGCATCAGCCACAGGCGCTCACTGGGCGGCTTGTCGAAGCCGTACATTTTCTTGATTTTCTCGATCATGTCCGGGTCCAGGCCCTGGGCGCCACGGTAGCTGGAGCCGGCCACCGATACTTCGCCACCGCCTCCGGAGAAGCGCCCGGTGGCACCGCCGGAAGCCGCATCGAAGCCTTCGAGCTTGGCGATCATCTGTTCCACCGGGCCGCCGGGGACGATCTGGATGATAAAGAAGTTGATCAGCAGAATACCGAGCAGCGTCGGGATGATCAGCAGCAAGCGCCGGATGATGTAGGCCAGCATGGTCAGGGCGTCTCCGCATCGGTTGCTTTCTGCTCGGGCAGCACTTCACCGACCGGCTTTTCCTGCCACCAGGTCATCAGGCCGTATTGGGCGTCGTAGGCCGGGGTCACCGCTGGCCTGCCGAAACGGTTCCAATAGGCCACGCGATGGCTGCTGACGAAGTAGTTGGGCACCACATAGTGACCCCAGAGCAGGACGCGATCGAGGGCGCGTGCGTGGGTGATCAGCGACTGGCGTGAGTCAGCCTGGATCATGCTTTCCACCAGCGAATCGATGGCCGGGTCACGCAGGCCGATGTAATTGCGGCTGCCTGGTTTCTCGGCGCTGCTGGAGTGCCAGAAATCGCGTTGCTCGTTGCCGGGAGAATTGGACTGCGGCCAGATCGCGGAGGTCATGTCGAAATCGCGGCTGCGCATGCGGTTGACGTACTGCGAGCTATCGACGCGGCGGATCTGCATGTCTATTCCCAGCTCGGCCAGGTTCCGTTTGAATGGCAGGAGGACGCGCTCCAGATTGGCCTGGAAGTTGAGGAACTCGAACGCCAGCGGTTTGCCGTTGGCATCCACCATCTTGTCGTTTTCGATGTGATAGCCGGCCTCTTGCAGCAACTGATAGGCGCGGCGGCTCTGTTCGCGAATGATGCCGCTGCCATCGTTGACCGGGAGGCTGAAGGGTTGCTTGAAAACCTCGTCGGGAATCTTGCCGCGCAGCGGTTCCAATATCTTCAGTTCGTCTACGTCGGGCAGGCCGCGAGCCGCCATGTCCGAGTTCTCGAAATAGCTGTGCGTGCGCTTGTAGGCGCCATAGAACAGCTGCTTGTTGGACCACTCGAAATCGAACAGCAGGGCAATGGCTTCACGTACGCGGCGATCCTGGAACAGCGGGCGGCGGATGTTGAAGGCATAGCCTTGCATGCCGCTGGGGTTGTGGTTGGGAATCTCGACCTTGACGAATCTCCCGGCGCGCAGGGCAGGGGAGTCATAGCCGGTGTTCCAGTCCTTGGCCGAATACTCGTAGTTGGTATCGAACTGCCCGGCCTTGAAGGCCTCCAGGGCAACCGACATGTCCTTGTAGTAGTCGATGGTGATCACATCGAAGTTGTACAGCCCCCTGGAGACGGGAAGGTCCTTGGCCCACCAGTCTTTCACCCTTTCCAGGCGTATCGAGGTGCCGGGCGAAACCTGGGTGATGCGGTAGGGGCCGCTGCCCAGTGGCGGCTTCAACGTGCTCTTGCTGAAGTCACGGCTGGCCCACCAGTGCTTGGGCAGAACCGGCAGTTGGCCGAGGATCAGTGGCAGCTCGCGATTGCCCGCATGTTTGAAGTCGAAGCGCACTTTCAGTCGGTCTTCGGCTACCACCTCGGCAATGTCGGAATAGTAGTGTCGATACAGTGGCGAGCCTTTTTCGACGAGGATGTTGAAGGTGAAGACCACGTCTTCGGCCGTGATCGGCGTACCGTCGTTGAAGCGTGCCTTGGGGTTGATGTAGAAGCGTACGTAATGGTCGTCCGGGGCCCGCTCGATTTTCTCGGCGACCAGGCCGTAGGCGGTCATGGGTTCGTCCTGGGAGGGGTAGAGCAGGGTGTCGTAAACCAGGCTGGCCGGTGATTCGCTCGCCGGATTGCCCTTGGCGATGAACGGGTTGAGGCTGTCGAAGCCATTGAAGCCAGGGGTGCGCAACAGCCCGCCCTTGGGCGCATCCGGGTTGACGTAATCGAAGTGCTTGAAGCCGGCCGGGTACTTGGGCGGTTCGCCATAGAGCGTAATGGCGGTTTCGGGCGCTGCCTGGCTCAGCGAGGCGATGCCCAGCAGCGCAAGGGCGGCGGTGCGCAGGAGTGCGCGGTGGATGGCAGTCATGGTCTGTTCTCCATGGGCTTCATCCACCACGCGCGCAGGCCCAGGGTATAGGGCGGCGTGGTGACGAAGCCGAAGCGGTTGCGGTAGGCGATCCGGTGCTGATCGATGTACCAGTTGGGAATGCTGTAATGCTGCCAGAGCAGGACACGGTCGATGGCCTTGGCGGCGGCGACCTGCTCGTCGCGGGTCTGCGCGCCAAGCAGTTTTTCGAGCAGGTGGTCGACCACCGGATCGGCGACGCCTGCATAGTTCTTGCTGCCTTTCACGCTCACCTGGCTGGAATGGAAGTATTGCCATTGTTCCAGGCCTGGGCTGAGCGATTGCGGCAGGGTCATCAGAATCATGTCGTAGTCGAACTGGTCCAGGCGCTGCTTGTATTGGGCGCGATCCACGGTGCGCAGGCTTACCTGCACACCGATGCTGGCGAGGCTTTGTGCATAGGGCAGGAGAATGCGCTCGAGGTTCGGGTTGACCAGCAGGATCTCGAAGCGCAGGCGTTCGCCCTTGGCGTTGAGCAGGCCGCGGCCAGAGGGTCTCCAGCCGGCCTCGGCCAATAGACCGAGCGCTGCGCGCAGGGTTTCCCGCGGAATGCCGTGGCCTTCGGTCGTCGGGACCTGGAAGGTTTCACTGAACAGGCGCTCGGGGAGTTGCTGGCGGTAGGGCGAAAGCAACAGCCATTCCTGACCTTCCGGTTTTCCCGTGGCGGCAAATTCGCTGTTGGGGTAGTAGCTGGTCGCGCGCCGATAGGAATCATTGAACAGTGTGCGATTGGTCCATTCGAAATCGAACATCCGGGCGATGGCTTCGCGCACTCGCCGGTCGGCGAATACCGAGCGGCGGGTATTCATGAACAGCGCCTGGGTCTGGGTCGGGATCTGATGGGGGATGGCCGCACGGATCACGTCGCCGCGGGTCAGCGCGGGAAAGCGGTAGCCATTCGCCCAGTTCTTCGCCTGGTGCTCGATGTAGAAGTCGAACTCGCCGGCCTTGAAGGCCTCGAAGGCGACATTGCTGTCGCGATAGAAGTCCATTTCCAGGCGGTCGAAGTTGTACTTGCCACGGTTTACCGGCAGGTTTGCGCCCCACCAGTCCTTTACCCGTTCGAACACCAGGCTGCGCCCCGGCACCACTTTGACGATGCGATAGGGGCCGCTGCCCAGCGGTGGCTCGAAAGTGGTCGCCTTGAAGTCACGGCCCTTCCAATAGTGCTGGGGCAATACCGGCAACTCGCCGAGGCGCAGGATCAGCAGGGGATTGCCCGCGCGCTTGAAGACGAAGCGGATGCGGTGGCGATCGAGGATGTCGACACGTTGCACTTCCTGCAGGTTGGTCCGGTACTGCGGATGACCATCCCTGAGCAACAGGCGATAGGAAAACGCCACGTCATAGGCGGTGATCGGCGTGCCGTCGTGAAAGCGCGCTTCCGTACGCAGGTTGAAGACGACCCAGCTTCGGCTTTCATTGAATTCCACCGAGCGTGCGATCAGCCCATAGCTGGATGCCGGTTCGTCGCCGGATGGGTCATAGGCGCCAGTCCCCGCCATCAGGGTTTCGTTCAGCTCGCTGATGCCGTACTGCAGGAAGTTGGGCGCGACCGATGGGCTGCTGCCCTTGAAACTGTAGGGGTTGAGCGTGTCGAACGTGCCATAGGCCATGGCCCGCACGGCACCGCTCTTGGGCGCGTCGGGGTTGACCCAGTCGAAGTGGGTGAAGCTGGCGGGGTACTTGAGGGTGCCGAACTGGGCGTAGCCATGGCTTTCGCTGATAGTCGCGAAGACGGGAAAGCTCAGGACCAGGCCAACTATCAGCGAGAACAGATTACGCATCAGGCGCTGGATTCCGGCTTTCGGCTGCTTGGACTGTACAGTAACAGCTTGTATAGGCACGAAAAAGAGTGCTTTTTCCGATGTCTATGCCATCATTTCGCCACAATCACAGCGGTTCGTTGGCGAGAACTCAATCGTGGAACAACGCAGTACCGGTTTGCGGGCCTGGATGGATCGCTTGAACGAGGCGGAATTGCCCGCCCTGGCCGCGGTCATCCAAGACTTGCAGCGCCTTTCCGAAGCCGACAAATCCTCGGTCCAGCAACTGGCTGCGGTTTTGTTGCGCGATGCGACGTTGACTTCCAAGGTGCTCAGGGTTGGCAACAGCGTCTATTACAACCCGTCCCAGGAAAGCATCCGCACCATTTCCCGTGCCATCGTCCTGATCGGTTTCGACAGCGTACGCCTGATCAGCCTTTCCGTATGCCTGATCGACAGCCTGCTGAGCAAGTCGCCGCGCGAGCAACTGCGTGGTCTTCTGGCGCGTTCGTTTCATGCGGCGGTGCAGGCGCGCAATATCGCCGGGCAACGCCTGCCAGGGCGCCAGGAAGAGGTCTTCATCGCCGCGTTGCTGCATCAGATTGGCGAGTTGGCGTTCTGGGGATGTGGCGGCGAACAGGCCGATGAGCTGGCGGCGCTCCTGGAGCAAGCCAGCGTGCAACCCGGACAGGCGGTGCTCGACGTGCTGGGCGTGAGCTTTCGCCAATTGACCCAGGAACTGGTCAAGAGCTGGAACCTGGGTGATATCGCCAGCCTGGCTCAAAGCGGTGCGGCGCAGTCCGACCCGGCGGTGCGCGCGGTCACCCTGGGTACGCGCATCAGTGAAGCCGCATTGCAGGGCTGGAGTTCTCCGGCCATGGCAGCGCTGGTCGAGCAGCTTGCGCGCCTGCTCGGTATCAGTGAAGACGCGGCGTTGCAGCAGGTTCTTGCCAGTGCCGACGAAGCCGTCGAGGTGGCGACCACCTTCGGTGCCAGCAAGCTCTGCGATCTGATTCCGAGCACGGACCCGGAACTGATCCAGGCGCAGAGACAGGCGCAGACAGTCGAGCTGTTGCAGCCTGACCTGACGATCCTGCAGCAGGCCGCGCAGGACCTGGCGCTGATGGTCAGCGACAGGGCGGATGTCGGTCTGGTCCTCGATACGGCGTTGAAAGGCCTGCACCAGGGGGCAGGTCTTGAGCGTGTGATGTTGGCGGTCCTGGCTGAGCAGCAGAGCTGCTTCCGGGCCAAGCGCGTGGCGGGCGAAGGCACTCAGCAGTGGATGGAGGGCTTCCGCCTGCCCGCGGCCCAGGACAGTGAGGTCAATGTGTTCGGCTATGCGTTGCGCCATCGCGAAGCGATATGGATGGGCGTGCCTGCCAGCTACAACCTGAACGAACTGGTCACCCTGCCGATGCGGCAGATGCTCGGGCAGGGCATGTTCTTCATCGCGCCGTTGATGGCGGGCAAGCGCGAGATCGGTGTGCTGTACGCCGATTGCCGGGTGTCGGGGCGGCCCTTGACGCAGGAGCAGTTCGCGGCGTTTCAGCGTTTCACGCAACTGACCGGACGCTGCCTGGAGGCGATCAGCCGGCGCGCTTGAAGAGCGGAAGCGGCTTTCGACAGCCTGTCAGGTGCTGAAACGCGTGGTCGTCAATTGGTACTGAGATAAAGCGTCAGTGTCTGCCCGGGCTTGAGGTTCTTGCTGCTGCTTGGATTCCAGCGCTGCAAGTGTTCCATTTCGATCTTGAAGCGTTGGGCGATGAGGGACATCGAGTCGCCTCGCTTGACCCGGTAGTACGTGACGTTCTGGCGGCCACTCTTGCTTGCGCTGGCGACCGTCTCCTGCGTGCGCCCTTGTCGGACCACCAACTCCTGGCCAAGGCTCAATTTGCTCTGCGCGCTCAGCTTGTTCCAGACCAGCAAGTCCTTGACCGAAATCTTGTTGGCATTGGCGATCTGCCAGAGGGTATCGCCGTTTTTCACTTTATAGCGACGCGAACTGCTGGCCGGCACCGCGATTTGTGCGACTTGCCTGGCGAGCGGCACTGAGCCGGTCGAGGCAACCATCCCCGGAATGGTCAATGCCTGGCCGATCGACAGGCGATTGCCCTTGAGCTGGTTGGCGTTCTTCAGTTCGTTGACGTTGACCTTGTAGCGGCTGGCGATGCTGTGCAGGCTATCGCCGGAGCGAACCCGGTATTCCTGCCAGGCAAGCGCCTCGCTGGCCGGCATGCTGGCCAGGTTGGCGGCCAGCACTTCGGCCTTGTCGATCGGCACCAGCAATTGCAGGGGGCCGTCCATGGTCACGCGCTTCTTGAACGCCGGATTGAGGTTGTACAGTTCCTGGGCGTCGATGTCGGCCAGTTGTGCCACTCGATTCAGGTCGAGGCGGCGAGGGATGTCGATTTGCTCGAAGTAGGGCTCGTTGGCGATCGGGCTGAGGGCGATGCCGTAGGCGTCGGGTGACATGACCAGTTGCGAGAGGGCCAGCAGCTTGGGTACGTAGTCCTGGGTTTCCTTTGGCAGCGGCAGATTCCAGTAGTCGGTGGGCAGGCCGAGCTTCTCGTTGCGCTCGATGGCCCGGCTGACGGTGCCTTCGCCGGCATTGTAGGCCGCTAGGGCGAGCAGCCAGTCGCCGTTGAACATGTCGTGCAAGCGGCTCAGGTAGGTGAGGGCGGCGTTGGTCGAGGCGGTGATGTCGCGACGACCGTCGTACCAGTTGGTCTGGCGCAGGTTGTAGACGCGGCCGGTCGCCGGGATGAACTGCCACAGGCCCATGGCCTGGCTGCGCGACAGGGCGAAGGGGTTGTAGGAGCTTTCGATCATTGGCAGCAGGGCCAGCTCCATGGGCATGCCGCGCTCTTCGAGGCGTTCGACCACGTAGTGGATATAGAGGCTGCCACGCTCGGACGAGCCTTCGAGGAACGACGGGTTGCCGACGAACCACAGGCGCTGGTTCTCGATGCGCGGGTTGACGCCGATCTCGTCCTGCAGCTTGAACCCGGAACGCATGCGATCCCAGATGTCGCTGGGCGCTTCGGTCACTTCATCCTCAGACAACCAGACCGTTTCGTACGGTTGCGTCTTGGCTGCATGGACCTTGCTCGGCGCGGGGTTCTCGCGGTTGTCCGCGCTCATGCTCTGGCAACCCGCCAAGCCCAGGCAAAGCGCGGCCGCGAGGATTTTCAGCGGCATGGCCGGGGTGCTGTTTTCAAGGTTCTCGTCGGGCTGCAGGCGCATGGGTCGTCGGTACTTTCCGGGCGAAAAATTCCGGCGATTCTAGAAACGCCCCTCGGGGTGGTCAAGGTTACATCTGTCAAAGATGTGACACTTAGCTGACCCGGAAGACATCTTTCCAGCACCTGAGCGCAGCAAAAACCTCCTGTGCCGTGCGTTCGCGCCGGCCTTCCCGTTCGTCGATCTTTTCTTTAATGGATGTTTCATCGCAGCGCAGAAAGGGGTTGGTGGCTTTTTCCAGGGCCAAGGTGGAAGGCAGGCTGATGCGCTGCTCGTCACGCCAGCGCTTTACCTGCTGGAAACGTTGTTCGACCCGTGAGTTGCCGGGTTCGGCAGCCCTGGCGAAGTGCAAGTTGCTCAGGGTGTATTCGTGGGCGCAGTAGACCAGTGTCTCGTCCGGCAGCCGGGCCAACTGGCTCAACGATTCGTGCATCTGCGCCGGCGTGCCTTCGAACAGTCGGCCGCAGCCGGCGGCGAACAGCGTGTCGCCGCTGAACAGCCAGTGATCGTTGTCCTGGCCGTGGTAATAGGCGATATGCCCGCTGGTATGGCCGGGCACCAGAAACACCTCGAAGCCCAGGCCAAGCACGTCGATGCGGTCGCCCTGGTCGAGGGCGACATCGCGCTCGGGAATCCGTTCTTCGGCGGGGCCGTAGACACGGGCTCCGGTCGCCTGCTTGAGGCGTGTAACGCCGCCGACGTGATCGTTGTGATGATGGGTGATGAGGATATCGCTCAGTTGCCAGCCCGGATGGGCGTCGAGCCAGGCCAGTACCGGGCCGGCGTCGCCGGGGTCGATCACGGCGCAGCGCAGCCGGTTGGTATCCTGCAGCAGCCAGATGTAGTTGTCGGTGAAAGCCGGGAGTGCGTCGATCTGAAACATTTTTCGGGGTCGCCAAGCGGATCACAATGACGCATCTTAGTCAGCAAGCGCGTCGATTGGCCACGCAGGATCAGATCATGCACGACGAACCGTTCGCCCAGGCCGACCCGGACTGGCTGCAACTCACCCGGGAGGCGAGGGCTTGGCTGGCTTCTCCGCTCGGCAAAATGCTGCTCGAACAGGAGCACCTGGCGCTGGAAAACGAGCTGGCGCGGTTCTTCGGCGGGTTTCTGGTGCACTACGGCCCGGCTCAGGCCAAGCCCGCGCAGGCCGAGCAGATCCGTTGCAACGTACGCCTGGGGGCGCCCCTGGCAGGTGTCGATATTGCCTGCGAGGAGCAGGCCTGGCCGCTCGGCGAGCACGCCGCCGACGTGGTGGTGATGCAGCATGGCCTGGATTTCAGCCTGTCGCCCCATGGCCTGCTGCGTGAGGCCGCGCTCAGCGTTCGTCCCGGAGGGCATCTGCTGATCCTGGGGATCAACCCTTGGAGTACCTGGGGCTTGCGCCATTATTTCGCTGGCGATGGCTTTCGCCGTGCCCGCTGCATATCGCCGACCCGCCTGGCGGACTGGCTCAACCTGCTGGGCTTCGCGCTGGAGAAACGGCGCTTCGGGTGTTATCGTCCGCCGCTCGCTTCAGCCGCCTGGCAATCACGCCTGGCTCGGCTGGAGCACTGGGGCAGTGCCATGCGCTTGCCGGGCGCCGGCTTTTACCTGCTGGTGGCGCGCAAGCTGGTGGTCGGGCTGCGTCCCTTGCGCCAGGTGCAACGGGCGCCGATGGGCAAGCTGCTGCCAATGCCGGTGGCCAAGATCAGCCGCCGCGATAGCCAATAGACAGACGAAGAATGAGCGAACAGGTCGAGATTTATACCGACGGCGCCTGCAAGGGCAATCCCGGTCCGGGTGGCTGGGGTGCCTTGCTGGTGTTCAAGGGGGTCGAGAAGGAATTGTGGGGTGGCGAGCGCGATACCACCAACAACCGCATGGAACTCACCGCGGCGATCCGCGCCCTAGCGGAGTTGAAACGCTCCTGCCCGGTGCGCCTAGTCACCGACTCCCAGTACGTCATGCAGGGCATCCAGGACTGGATGCCGAACTGGAAGAAGCGGGGCTGGAAGACGTCCACCAAGCAGCCGGTGAAGAATGCCGATCTCTGGCAGCAACTGGATGAGCAGGTCAATCGCCATAAGGTGAGCTGGGAATGGGTACGCGGCCATGCCGGTCATCCAGGTAATGAACGGGCGGACCAACTGGCCAACCGTGGCGTCGACGAAGTGAGGAGTTTGCAGCGTGCGTAGCGTAGTGCTCGATACTGAAACCACCGGTATGCCGGTCAGCGATGGTCACCGGATCATCGAGATCGGCGCTGTGGAACTGGAAGGGCGGCGCCTGACCGGGCGGCATTTCCATGTCTACCTGCAGCCGGATCGCGAGATCGACGAGGGCGCGTTCGCGGTCCACGGTATCAGTAGCGAGTTCCTGGCCGACAAACCGCGTTTCCGTGATGTGGCCGATGAGTTCTTCGAGTTCATCAAGGGCGCGCAACTGATCATCCACAACGCAGCGTTCGACGTTGGCTTCATCAACAACGAGTTCGCCCTGATCGGCCAGACCGAGCGAGCCGATCTCAGCGAGCATTGCAGCATCCTCGACAGCCTGCTGATGGCTCGCGAGCGCCATCCGGGCCAGCGTAACAACCTCGATGCGCTGTGCAAGCGCTACGGCGTGGACAACTCCAACCGCGAGCTGCATGGCGCTTTGCTCGACTCCGAGATCCTGGCCGACGTCTACCTGGCCATGACCGGTGGCCAGACCAATCTGTCCCTGGCCGGGGATGGGGGCGATGGCAGCGGTCGTGTGGCGCCGAGTCCGATTCGACGCATCGCTGGACGTACACCGTCGATGATCATTCGCGCCAGTGACGCGGAGCTGGAGGCTCACGCCAAGGCTCTGGCCGTTATCGCGAAGGCCTCCGGTGGTCCATCCGTCTGGCAGAAGCTGGAAATGCCGGCCGAGGAAAACGCCTGAGCCGAAAGGTTGGTTCTGCGACCTTTTCGTACAGCTTGCCGCTGCGGGGGTTCCGCCCGTGGCGGTGAACTTCTAACCTGAGTAGACGGCCACTCAGGAAAGAATTCATGTACAAAGACCTGAAATTCCCCGTCCTCATCGTGCATCGCGACATCAAGGCCGATACCGTCGCGGGTGAGCGCGTACGCGGTATCGCCCAGGAATTGGCGCAGGATGGCTTCGCCATCCTTTCCACGGCCAGCTCGGCCGAAGGCCGCATCGTCGCGTCCACGCACCATGGCCTGGCCTGCATCCTGGTTGCCGCCGAAGGGGCGGGCGATAACCAGCGTCTGCTGCAAGATATGGTCGAGTTGATCCGCATTGCCCGCATGCGTGCGCCGCAGTTGCCGATCTTCGCCCTTGGCGAGCAGGTGACCATCGAGAACGCCCCGGCCGAGGCGATGGCCGACCTCAATCAGTTGCGCGGCATCCTCTATCTGTACGAGGACACCGTTTCATTTCTCGCCCGTCAGGTGGCGCGAGCTGCGCACAATTACCTGGATGGCCTGCTGCCGCCCTTCTTCAAGGCACTGGTGCAACATACCGCGCAGTCCAACTATTCCTGGCACACGCCGGGGCACGGCGGTGGCGTGGCCTATCGCAAGAGCCCGGTGGGCCAGGCTTTCCACCAATTCTTCGGTGAGAACACGCTGCGTTCGGACCTCTCGGTATCCGTACCTGAGCTGGGCTCGCTGCTCGATCACACCGGCCCACTGGCCGAGGCCGAGGCTCGTGCTGCGCGCAATTTCGGCGCCGACCATACGTTCTTCGTGATCAATGGCACCTCGACGGCGAACAAGATCGTCTGGCACTCCATGGTTGGGCGCGATGACCTGGTGCTGGTCGACCGCAACTGCCACAAGTCGATCCTGCATTCGATCATCATGACCGGCGCGGTGCCGCTGTACCTGATGCCGGAGCGCAACGAGCTGGGCATCATCGGCCCGATTCCTCTGTCGGAGTTCAGCAAGGCGTCGATCCAGGCCAAGATCGACGCCAGCCCACTGGCCCGGGGCCGTGAGCCCAGGGTCAAGCTGGCGGTGGTGACCAACTCGACCTACGACGGCCTTTGCTACAACGCCGAGCTGATCAAGCAGACCCTGGGCGACAGCGTCGAGGTCCTGCATTTCGACGAGGCCTGGTATGCCTATGCGGCTTTCCATGAGTTCTACGCCGGCCGCTACGGCATGGGGACCAGCGAAGGCGCGCGCACGCCGCTGGTATTCAGCACCCACTCGACCCACAAGCTGCTGGCAGCCTTCAGCCAGGCATCGATGATCCACGTGCAGGACGGTGGCCAGCGTCAACTCGACCGCGATCGTTTCAACGAGGCGTTCATGATGCACACTTCCACATCGCCGCAGTACGGCATCCTCGCTTCGCTGGATGTCGCCTCGGCGATGATGGAAGGGCCGGCCGGTCGCTCGTTGATCCAGGAAACCTTCGACGAGGCCCTGAGCTTTCGCCGGGCCTTGGCCAACCTGCGCAAGAATCTGCAGGCCGAGGACTGGTGGTTCAGTATCTGGCAGCCGCCCCAGGCCGAAGGCGGCGAGGGCGTGCAATCGACCGCCGACTGGCTGCTGCAGCCAGAGGCCGACTGGCATGGTTTCGGCGAGGTGGTCGAAGACTACGTGTTGCTCGACCCGATCAAGGTCACCCTGGTCATGCCGGGGCTTTCTGCCGATGGCAAACTGGCGGCGCGTGGCATTCCCGCGGCAGTGGTCAGCAAGTTCCTCTGGGAGCGTGGCCTGGTCGTGGAGAAGACCGGCCTGTACTCCTTCCTGGTGCTGTTCTCCATGGGCATCACCAAGGGCAAATGGAGCACGTTGCTGACCGAGTTGCTGGAGTTCAAGCGCCTCTACGATGGCAACAGCCCATTGATCGAAGCGCTGCCATCGGTTGCCCGCGAGGATGCCGTGCGCTATGGCGGCATGGGGCTGCGTGACCTGTGCGATGAGTTGCACGCCTGCTACCGCGAGAATGCCACGGCCAAGGCGCTCAAGCGCATGTACACGAGCCTGCCCGAGGCCGCCCTCAAACCGGCTCATGCCTACGACCATCTGGTGCGTGGCGAGGTCGAGGCGGTGCCCATCGAGCAGTTGGAAGGGCGAGTCGCTGCGGTGATGCTGGTGCCTTATCCGCCCGGCATTCCATTGATCATGCCCGGCGAGCGCTTCACTGCGCAGACGCGCTCGATCATCGACTATCTGCTGTATGCCCGGGACTTCGATGAGCGCTTTCCGGGCTTCGATACCGATGTGCACGGCCTGCAGAAGGAAAACGGCGAATACACCCTGGATTGCCTGAAACAGTCGAAATCTGACTACTTGGTGCCCGTGGCCTGAGCCTTCGGTCACAGTGCCGCCATCGACTTTTGTCACGCGCTTGTTATAGTTGCGCGCCTGGAGCCTGCCGGAATTCCATCCAACCCGGTAGTGCCAACGATAATGGATTGCCTGTCCTTGAGGATGATCAGCGTGCCCGAGTACAACGCCTTTCGTGTGGCGCTGCAGGATAAAGTCGCCCACATACAGATCGACCGTCCCGACAAGGTCAACGCGATGAACGTCGATTTCTGGCGTGAAATCATCGACATCTTCCGTTGGCTCGATGACACCGATGAAGCACGTGTAGCGGTCATCTCCGGAGCGGGCAGGCATTTTTCATCCGGTATCGACCTGATGATGCTGGCCCAGGTCGCCAGTGAGCTGGGCAAGGACGTTGGCCGTAACGCCGAGATCCTGCGGCGCAAGATCCTGCAACTGCAGGCATCGTTCAGCGTTATCGACCAGTGTCGCAAGCCGGTGCTGGCGGCGATCCAGGGCTACTGCCTGGGTGGTGCCATCGACCTGATCAGCGCCTGCGACATGCGTTACTGCAGCGAAGATGCGCAGTTCTCCATCAAGGAGATCGACATGGGCATGGCCGCCGATGTCGGTACCCTGCAACGCCTGCCACGCATCATCGGCGACGGCATGATGCGCGAGCTGGCCTATACCGGGCGTACCATCGATGGCGCCGAGGCGCTGCGCATCGGCCTGGTCAACCGGACCTATGCGGATCAGCAGGCGCTGCTGGATGGGGTGATGGACATTGCCCGCGAGATCGCCGCGAAATCGCCGATCGCAGTGCGTGGCACCAAGCACATGATCCGCTACATGCGTGATCACCGGGTCGATGATGGCCTGGACTACGTGGCGAGCTGGAATGCCGCCATGTTGCAATCCGCCGACCTGAGCCTGGCGATGGCCGCCCATGCCAGCAAGCAGAAAGCAGAATTCGCCGATTGATGAGCTGTTCGTCGAGAGAGGTGCGGTAGACCTATGGTCACAGGAGCTACATCCCTGAGTCTGGTGCGTGACGAGCTGTTCGCCACCATGGAAGAGACCGAGCAGAGTCTCGAACAATTCATTGCCGAGCGCAATAACGGCAGCCTGTTGCAGCAGGCGGTGGAAAGCCTGCACCAGGTCCGCGGCACACTCAACCTGATCGAACTGGCCGGTGCCGAGCTGCTGGCACAGGAAGTCCTGCAGCAGGCCATGGATATTCCCGTCGGCGCCGGTGAGGAGCGCGACGTGCAATTGGCCGCCCTGAGCAATGCGCTGTATGTGCTGCGGCGTTATCTGGAGCAGGTCGAGAGCAGCCGCCAGGAACTGCCGGAGTTGCTGCTGCCGGCCATCAATGAGCTGCGCCAGGCGGGTGGCCAGCCCGCGCTGCCGGAAAGCTTCTTCTTCAGTGCGCGCCTGGATCAGCCGCGTCCGCCGAGCAATGCGGACGCGGCGCTGCGTCCGGGCGATATTCGCCGTCTGCGCCATATGTACCAGATCGGCCTGCTGGGCTTCATTCGCGAAGACGATTCCCAGGCCGGTTTGAAGCTGATGCTGCGTGCGCTGCTACGCCTCGATGGCGTGTATCACGACCAGCCGCGTGGCCGACTGTTCTGGATCGGCGCCGCTGCGGTCGATGCCCAACTGGAAGGCCAACTGCTGCCGCGCAAGACCCGCAAGCAATTGTTCTCGCGCCTGGACCGTGAAATGCGCCAGGCCTTGGTCAATCCTGAGTACGAAACGCCGCGTAGCCTGCTCAAGGAATTGCTTTACCTGGTAGCCCTGGCCGACGGAGCCGGTGCCCATGCCGGAGCGGTGCGCGAAATCTTCGGCCTGGCGTCTCTGCCGTTCACCGATCATATGCTGGGCGAGGAGTACCAGCGTCTCTCCGGGCCAGGGCAGGGCGTCATGCGCTCGCTGTCTTCGGCGATTCGCGAGGAGCTTGCCAGCGTCAAGGATCAGTTGGACCTCATCGAGCGTGGCACTGCGCAGCCAGAAAGCTTTGCTGGCTTGCACGTGCTGCTTGGCAAGTTGGCCAAGACCCTCGGCATGGTCGGCCTGAGTTCGGCCGCCAATTCCCTGCACGTGCAACTGAGCGTGGTGGCGGGTTGGAGTGCCGAGGCGCCTGCAGCCGCCGAGGAACTGCAGCGCCTGGCCGAGGCCGTGCTGTATGTCGAAAGCATGGTCGCCAGTCTCGAACGTGGCGAGCGTCGTGACGCCCGCCAGACGGCAGTACCCATGCAGGAAGGTGCGGCGTTCGCCAATCATCAGTTGACCGAGGCACGTATCGTGGTGGTCGACGAGGCCCAGGCTGGCCTGGCCCTGGCCAAGCGTGCGATCACGGCCTACCTCGAATCCGACGGTGACAAGCTGCATCTGGCCAATGTGCCCTTCAGCCTGCAGGCGGTTCGTGGCGGCCTGTGGTTCCTGGGCCAGGAGCGCGCGGCGGGCCTGATCGGAGCTTGTGCCCGCTACATCCAGACGCAAATGGTCGATGCCAGCCAGATGCCGTCGGCGCAGATGCTGGAAATCCTGGCCGATGCGCTCAGCAGCCTTGAGTACTACCTGGAAGGCGGCGCCGTGCTGCGTCCGGAAACCAACCCCAGCGTGCTCGACCTCGCCGAGGAAAGCGTACGTGCCCTCGGCCAGCCGGTGGCGGCATGAGCCCGGCTGGCTGGCAGACCCTGCCACCGCTGGATGATCGCCAGGCCGGCGGTTGGGCGGTGGTGCGCAGCAGCCAGGGTTTCCTGGGGGATGCCAGCGGCGTGCGTTTCTCGCGTGACTGGATCAAGCGCCAGGCACTGTCGATCACTCGCGAACATGGCCTGGGGACCCTGGACGGCGAGCCGGTCTGGTTGATCGAGCTGGAGCGGCCGGATGAGCTTCCTGGCTGCCACTGGCAGGGTTTGCGGCAGTACATGATGCAAGCCGAACATGCCATCTTCCGCATGCTATCGGTGGCTGAGCAAGTGAGTAACTGGTATCGCGACCACCGTTTCTGCGGGCGTTGCGGTACGCCCAACCAGCAGGTTGCCGGTGAGCGCTGCATGCGTTGTCCGTCCTGCGGGCAGGACAGCTACGCGCGGATTTCGCCGAGCATGATCGTCCTGGTGACCCGTGGCGATGAGATTCTCCTGGCTCGCTCCAAACGCTTCGTCAGCGGCATGTACAGCACCCTGGCCGGTTTTGTCGAGCCGGGCGAGTCGGCGGAAGAGTGTGTGGCTCGCGAGGTGCGCGAGGAGGTCGGGGTCGAGGTGCGCAATGTGCGCTACATGGGCAGCCAGAGTTGGCCGTTTCCGCATTCGCTGATGCTGGGCTTCCATGCCGAGTATGCCGGTGGCGAGATCGTGCCCCAGCCCGAGGAAATCGAGGATGCGGCCTGGTTTCACGTCGAACGCCTGCCGCAGTTGCCCATGCCGCAATCCATCGCCCGCTACCTGATCGAGCTGTACCTGGCGCGCCGCTCAGGCCGCGCCGAACCAGTGCTGCCAGGCTAGGCGCATGGTCAGCGCCAATACCACCAGGATGAACACCGGGCGGATGAAGCGCGAGCCGCCCTTGATTGCCGTGCGCGCACCCAGTGCGGCACCGGCCATCAGCGCCACCCCCATGCACAGGCCGAGCAGCCAGGCGACCTGGCCGCTGACGATGAACACGACCAGGGCCGTGGCATTGCTGACGAAGTTCATGCTGCGCGCCACGCCGCTGGCCTTGAGCAGGTCGAGCGGGTAGAGCAGCAGGCTGCTGACCGTCCAGAAAGCGCCGGTTCCCGGCCCGGCGACACCGTCATAGAACCCCAGCGAAAACCCCTGCGGCCACTGTCGACCCTTGGCGATGGGCGCATCGGCCAGCGTCGGTGCGTCGGGTGTCTTGGCGAAAAGCAGATAGAGGCCGCAACCGAAGACGATGACGGGCAGCATCATGTTCAGCCATTCGGCAGGCATCCAGTGGGCAATCACCGCGCCGGTCACCGAACCGATGGCGGTCGCCAGCAGCGCATTCTTCCACGGCCCGGGTGAAAACAGCTTGCGCTGGTAGAAGGTGTAGCTGGCCGTACCTGAGCCGAAGGTCGCGCACAGTTTGTTGGTGCCCAGCACCAGGTGTGGTGGTAGACCAGCAGTGAGCAGGGCGGGCAGGGTCAGCAGGCCGCCTCCGCCGGCAATGGCATCGATGAAGCCGGCGGCGAAGGCGACACCGGCGAGAATCAGCAACGTGAGCGGCTCGAGGCCGAACTCCAGGGGGAGGTGCATAAAAATTCCAGGAATGATGCGAAATTGCGGGCTGGCGCTGGTTGTCGTCCGCGGCCGCTGCGCATAATGCCGGCATTTCCCCGGGGAAGGAATGTTTACCCATGCAGTATGACGGCCTGGCCTGGTTCACTGGCCTGTTGGCGATTCTGGCGTTGTGCGTTGCGCTGCGCATTCTCTACGACCGCAGTTGGTTCCTTGGCTGGCTGCGCGGCACCTGCGGCCTGCTGGTCGTCGCGCTCGCGGTGCTGTTCGGCCTGGTCGGCTACGACCTGCGCGGCTATACCGCCCTGGCTGGAGGCCAGCCGCTGGTGACCCTGAGTTTCGCCGCCGAGGGCGCACAGCGCTATCGGGTCAACCTGATGGAAAATGGTGTCGAGCGCGTGGTGACACTGGAAGGCGATCTGTGGCAACTGGATGCCAGACTGCTGCGCCTCAAAGGGTTGGCCGACCTGATCGGCCTGCAGCCGGGCTATCGCCTGGACAGGCTTTCCGGGCGTTTCCTGGCGATCGAGCAGCAGGAGAGCGCGCGCAACGTCCAGACGCAACTGAGTGAAAGCCCATACGGTGTCGATCTATGGCGCTGGTTGCGCATGAGCCGCCATGACCTGTTCCTGTTCGACCCGCAGGCGGTGCGGGTCACCTACCTGCCGGTTGCCGATGGCGCGATGTTCAGCGTGGTCCTGACACCGACCGGCCTGCTTGCCCAGCCGATGAACCAGGCGGCGAGCCAGGCGCTGAAGGATTGGCAATGACTGTTTCTGTGCCCGATGGCCTGGGCGCAGAGTCTCCTTGAAATCCAGGCACCAGCCGCGCAGGAACTTAGGAAAGAAAGCCTCCATCCACGTTGATCGCCGCACCCGTGGTGTAGCTGGAAGCATCGCTGGCCAGGTACAGCACGGTACCGGCCATCTCCGCAGGTTCCGCTACGCGCTTGAGCGGGATGCGTTGCAGGGCGAGTTGCAGAATCGCGTCGTTCTGCGTCAGCGCCGAGGCGAAGCGGGTGTCGGTAAGCCCCGGTAGCAGTGCGTTGCAGCGGATACCGAATTGCGCGCATTCCTTGGCGAAGACCTTGGTCATGCTGATCACCGCCGCCTTGGTCACCGAGTAGATGCCCTGGAACTCACCGGGGCTGACGCCATTGATCGAGGCCACGTTGATGATGCTGCCGCCGCCATGCTCCTTCATCAGCTTGCCGCCTTCGACGGACATGAAGTAGTAACCACGGATATTCACGTCGACGGTCTTCTGGAAGGCGCCCAGGTCGGTATCCAGGACATTGCAGAACTGCGGGTTGGTGGCCGCGTTATTGACCAGGATATCCAGGCGCCCGAAGTCCTGGCGAATTTGCGCGAAGACGTTGCGGATCTGCTCCATCTCGCCGATATGGCAGGCGATGGCCGTGGCCTGGCCGCCTTCAGCCCTGATCGCCTCGGCGACCGCCTGGCAGCTGTCGAGCTTACGGCTGGAAACGATGACGTGGGCGCCTTGTCGGGCAAGGAGGCGGGCGATGGCCTCGCCGATACCGCGGCTGGCCCCGGAGACGAAGGCGATCTTGCCATCGAGGTCGAACAGGTTGGTCTTGGACATTGGCGATCCTCGTCACAGAGGGGATTGATCGATGACCCGCAGGCTCATGCCTTCCAGCAGGGCGTTCATGCCGATGAAGTTGGCGAAGCGCGGGTCGCGGGTCTGGCCATGGTAGTAGCGGTAGTAGATCTGCTGGACGATACCGGCCAGGCGGAACAGTCCGTAGGTGTAGTAGAAGTCGAAATTGTCGATGCTCAGGCCCGCACGCTCGGCGTAGTAGTCGACGAACCCGCGACGGCTGAGCATGCCGGGCGCGTTACTGGGCTGGCGCCGCATCAGTTGCACGGGAGCCGGGTCGCTCGCTTCGATCCAGTAGGCGAGGCTGTTGCCGAGGTCCATCAGCGGGTCGCCAACGGTGGTCAGCTCCCAGTCCAGCACGCCGATGATGCGCATGGGGTCGTGGGCATCGAGGATCACATTGTCGAAGCGATAGTCGTTATGGACGATGGCCGGCCTGGCATGGTCGGCGGGCATCTTGTCCCTCAGCCAGGCCTTGACCGGCTCCCAGGCCGGCGCATCCGGCGTCAGGGCCTTCTCGTAGCGATCGGTCCAGCCTTCGATCTGTCGCTGCACATAGCCTTCCGGCTTGCCCAGGTCGCCCAGTCCGCAAGCCTGATAGTCGACCTGGTGCAATTCGACCAGCCGCTCGATGAAGCTGCGACATAGCGTGCCGGTCTGCTCGGCTCCCAGGTTGAGTTCGCTGGGGATGTCGCTGCGCAGAATGACGCCCTTGAGCCGCTCCATGACATAGAACTCGGCGCCGATCAGCGATTCATCGGTGCAATGGGCATAGGCCTTGGGACAGTAGGGAAAGCCGGCGTTGAGACGATTGAGAATCCGGTACTCGCGACCCATGTCATGGGCTGACTTGGCTTTGTGGCCGAAGGGGGGGCGGCGCAGGACGAATTCCTGGCTCGGATACTCGATGAGATAGGTCAGGTTGGAAGCACCGCCAGGAAACTGGCTGATGCGTGGTTGCCCTTGCAGGTTCTCGATGTGAGCCTTCAGGTAGGCATCGACGGCCTTGGCATCGAGTTCTTCACCCGCGCGAATGGCGCTGGCGTGATCGGTGACTGTCATGCGGATGCCTTTGTTCTTGTGGTCGGACGGTATGGGTCAATCTAGTGCGGTTTACAGGGGTTTCCCAGTGTCATGGATGCAGGTGTTGGCGGATGATCAGCGTTTTTGATGCGTGCTGATTGCATGGCGTCGTGCGCGAAGGGCTTAAAGCAGAACCGGGGCCTGGGCTCCGGTTCTACTTTCGTGCGGGATCAGACCGGAAACAGTTCGGTCAGCTTCAGGGCCAGCATCATGTCGCCTTCGGCACGCAGCTTGCCGCCCATGAAGGCTTGCATGCCGTCGGTTTCACCGGTGGTGATGCCTTTCAGGGTCGCGCTGTCCATGATCAGGGTAACGCTGGCGTCCGGGCTATCGCCCTTTTGCACGTCACAGGTGCCGTCCTTGACCACCAGGTAGTGATTCTCGCCGTCTTCGATGTTGAACTGGAACACCAGGTCCAGGCCGGCGGCCGCACTGGCGTTGAACTTGGCTTTCATGGATTGGACGATATCGGCAACGGAGCTCATGGTTGTTTCCTTTTTATCTAGGGGCTGCGACCTTGCGGGCGCGATAGGCCGGCGCTCATCGATAAGTAATGAGTTCCGGTGTCTTCAACAGTTCCAGGTGGATGCGACTGTTGAAGCAAGCCAGGGTCAGTGCGCGGTCGCGCAACTGCAGGCGGCTGACCGAAGTATTGACGATCTGCCAGTTGAGTTCGAAAGCCTTTGCCACCGGGATGCCGGTGAGCAGGTGAAGGGCCGCGGTAATCGTGCCGCCGGAGGTGAAGACGGCGATGTCCTGGCCAGGCTGGGCACGTTCCAGAAGGCGTTCCAGGGCTTGCCCGACACCGTCAAGAAAGCCCAGCCAGGTCTGCTGGCCCGCTACGTCGTGATGACCTTCCACCCAGCGTTGCAGGATCGCAGCGAAGAGGCGCTGGAATTCGCGGTGATGCTGTTTCGGGTTTCTCAGGATTTCCAGCGCATCGGGCTCACGCTCCAGCATGCCGGGGAGCAGGGCACGAACCACGTGTTCTGCGTCGAATTCGTTGAAGCCGCTATCGATCTCGATCTCAGGGACGGCCAGGCCCGCAGCCGCGCAGCGCTGCAAGGTCGCGTTCGCGGTGTGCCGCTGGCGGCGCAGGTCGCCACTGATGCAGCGGGCGAAGCGGATGCCCAACTGGCCCAGATGGTCGCCGAGAACTTCGGCCTGGCGGATTCCGGTCGTGGATAGCACGTCGTAGTCGTCGGCGCCGAATGAGGCCTGGCCGTGTCGGATCAGGTAGATACTGCCCACGTTCGCCATCGATCCCGGGAGTGAAAGTCTGGCGAGGTTAGGAGCAGGCACGGCCACTGTCAACGAAAAAACATACGCTTGTTTGAATTGTCTTGGGCCAGCCGACTGGCCCGTCGCGCTATGCTGCATGCCTCGCTTGCGACAACAACGCATGAACAAGGAGATGCTGTGGATTTTCTGGTGAGTTACGCGGATTTCTTGCTACGCACCCTGACCGTGGTCATCGCCATCGTCGTGGTTCTCGTCACGATCGCGGCGCTGCGCAGCAAAGGGCGGGGCAAGGCTGGCGGCCAGTTGCAGGTCAACAAGCTGAATGATTTCTACAAGGCGCTGCGCGAGCGGCTCGAGCATGCCTTGCTGGACAAGGCGCAATTGAAGCTACAGCGCAAGGCCGAGGCCAAGGCGGAAAAACAGGAAAAGAAAGGCGGGGCATTGCGTCCACGGGTATTCGTGCTGGATTTCGATGGCGACATCAAGGCTTCGGCAACCGATAACCTGCGCCATGAGATAACGGCGCTGCTGACCCTTGCCACTGCCCAGGATGAAGTGGTCCTGCGTCTCGAAAGCGGCGGCGGCATGGTGCATGGCTATGGCCTGGCCGCCTCCCAGTTGGCACGTATTCGCCAGGCTGGCGTGCCGCTCACCGTGTGTGTCGACAAGGTCGCCGCCAGCGGCGGCTACATGATGGCCTGCATCGGCGAGAAGGTCCTGGCGGCGCCTTTCGCCATCCTAGGCTCCATCGGCGTGGTCGCGCAGTTGCCGAACATGCACCGCTTGCTGAAGAAGCATGATATCGACTTCGAAGTGCTGACGGCCGGCGAATACAAGCGCACCTTGACCGTGTTCGGTGAGAACACCGAGAAGGGGCGGGAGAAGTTCCAGGAGGACCTGGAGATCACTCACGAGCTGTTCAAGAACTTCGTCGCCCGCTACCGCCCGCAACTGGCCATCGACGAGGTCGCCACCGGCGAGGTCTGGCTGGGCACCGCAGCCCTGGGCAAACAACTGGTCGACGATATCAGGACCAGTGACGAATACCTGGCCGAGCGTGCCCGCGAGGCCGATCTCTATCATTTGCATTACGCTGAGAAGAAGAGCCTGCCCGAACGCTTCGGCCTGGCTGCCAGCGTTACTCTCGACGGTGTGTTGTTGCGCTGGTGGAATCGGCTCAATCAGCAACGATTCTGGTAAAGGAGGTTTTCATGTCCCGGTTCAAGGCCCTGCTGGTCAGCGAAGAGAATGGCACGTTCGTTTCTCGGGTGGTTGAGCGCGATCACAGCGAACTGCCAGTCGGTGAGGTGCTGGTTCGGGTGCGTTACTCCTCACTCAACTACAAGGATGCCTTGTCGGCCCATGGCAACCGCGGCGTGACCCGAACCTACCCGCACACGCCAGGTATCGATGCGGCAGGTGTGGTGGAGTCGTCCTCGGTGCCCGAGTTCGTCGTCGGCGACGAGGTGATCGTCACCGGCTACGACCTGGGCATGAATACGCCGGGCGGCTTCGGCCAGTACATCCGTGTGCCGTCAGCCTGGTTGATCAAGCGGCCAGCCGGGTTGTCGCTGCGTGAGTCGATGCTGCTAGGCACTGCCGGCCTGACTGCCGCATTGTGCGTGGAAAAGCTCGAGCAGGTCGGCGGCTTGGCTCCCGAAGCGGGGCCGGTACTGGTCACTGGCGCGACGGGTGGGGTCGGCAGTATCGCAGTCGCGTTGCTTTCCCGCTTGGGTTACACGGTCGCCGCGTCCACCGGCAAGGCCGACCAGGAAACGTTCCTGCGCCAGCTCGGCGCCCAGCAGATCGTTCCCCGTGGGGATTTGCTGGGCTCGGCAGAGAAGCCCGTGCTCAAGGAACGTTGGGCGGGGGCGGTGGATACGGTCGGTGGCGACATCCTGTTCAGCGTGATCAAGTCACTGCGCTATGGCGCGAGTGTCGCCTGCTGTGGCTTGACCGCAGGTGTAGCGTTCCAGGCCAACGTGCTGCCATTCATCCTGCGTGGCGTGAATCTGCTGGGCGTCGACTCGGTGGAGTTGCCACTGGTGGTCAAGGCGTCGATGTGGGACAAGCTGTCCCTGCAATGGAAGCTCGACGAGCTGGAGGCCCTGGCGCACGAAGTTGGCCTGGAGCAGTTACCCGAGGTGATCGAGAGAATCCTGGCGGGCAGGCTGGTCGGGCGGGTGCTGGTCGATCTTGCTTGAGAGACGTATGCGATCAAGACGCGGGCAAGCAGGGCTTGCCCGCGTGAGGATCAGCCGCGGCGGCGGAACAACGGCAGCGGCTGGTCGCTGGAGCCCTGGTAGACCTCGGAGAAGTCCTCGAAGGCCTTCAGGGCGTCGTACGGGTCCTTGTCTTCGCGCAGGGCGAAGGCGTCGAAGCCGCAGCGCTTGAGGGCGAACAGCTGGTCACGCAGGACGTCGCCGATGGCGCGCACTTCACCCTTGTACTTGTAGCGCTCACGCAGCAAGTAGGCGCTGGAGGAATGGCGACCATCGGTGAACGCCGGGAAATTGAGGGCGATGACCTGGAAGTTTTCCAGTTGATCGGCGATTTCCTCGATTTCCTCCTCGGCGTCCAGCCACACGCCCAGGCCACCGTCGCGGGCCTTCAGGGCATGGCCGTGCTCACGCCACAGGGCCAGCGGCACGATGACGTCGTCACTGTTGGAGACATCGTCGAGCGTGGCGTCCTTGGGCAGCAGGTGCCAACTCTCGTCGATGACCTCGCCGTTCTTAATGATCCTTTGCATAGACGCGCTCCTTGAATGGGTCGATGCCAATGCGACGGTAGGTGTCGAGGAAGTTTTCGTCTTCGGTGCGTTGTTCGACGTAGACCTTGATCAGCTTGTCGACCACGTCGGCCATCTGCTCCTGGGCGAAGGAGGGGCCGAGGATCTGCGCCAGGCTGGCGTCACGACCGGCGCTGCCGCCGAGGGATACCTGGTAGAACTCCTGGCCTTTCTTGTCCACGCCGAGGATGCCGATGTGGCCCACATGGTGGTGCCCACAGGCGTTCATGCAGCCGGAGATGTTCAGGTCCAGGTCGCCGATGTCGAACAGGTAGTCGAGGTCGTCGAAGCGGCGCTGGATGGCCTCGGCGATCGGGATCGACTTGGCGTTGGCCAGGGAACAGAAGTCACCGCCGGGGCAGCAGATGATGTCGGTCAGCAGGCCTACATTGGGCATGGCGAAGCCCAGCTCGCGCAACTCGCCCCAGAGGGTGAACAGTTTCTGCTGCTCGACGTCGGCCAGGATGATGTTCTGGTTATGGCTGTTGCGCAGTTCACCGAAGCTGTAGCGATCCGCCAGGTCGGCGATGGCATCGAGCTGTTTGTCGGTGACGTCGCCCGGTGCTACGCCGGTGGGCTTGAGCGACAGGGTCACGGCGACATAGCCAGGCTTCTTGTGGGCGAAGGTGTTGCGCTGGCGCCAGCGGGCGAAGCCCGGGTGCTCGGCATCCAGGGCCACCAGCTCGGCATCCTGGTCGGCAAGCGCCAGGTAGGCTGGATCGACGAAGTGTTTGGCGACGCGGGCGACTTCTTCCTGGGTCAGGGTGGTGGGGCCGTCCTTCAGGTGCTCCCACTCGGCATGCACGCGTTCGGCGAAGACTTCCGGGGTCAGCGCCTTGACCAGAATCTTGATCCGGGCCTTGTACTTGTTGTCGCGACGACCATAGCGGTTATAGACACGCAGGATGGCATCGAGATAGCTGAGCAGGTGTTTCCACGGCAGGAATTCGTTGATGAAGCTGCCGACGATCGGCGTGCGGCCCAGGCCGCCGCCCACGGACACGCGAAAGCCCAGTTCGCCAGCCTCGTTCTTCACCGCTTCCAGGCCGACGTCATGCACTTCGATGGCGGCACGGTCACTCGCGGCACCGTTGACGGCGATCTTGAACTTGCGCGGCAGGTGGGCGAACTCGGGGTGGAAGGTCGACCACTGGCGGATGATCTCGCACCATGGGCGTGGGTCGATGAGTTCGTCCTTGGCGACACCCGCGAACTGATCGGTGGTGGTGTTGCGGATGCAGTTGCCACTGGTCTGGATCGCGTGCATCTGCACGGTGGCCAGGTCAGCGAGGATGTCCGGGACGTCTTCCAGGTCGGGCCAGTTGTACTGCACGTTCTGACGGGTACTGATGTGGGCATAGCCCTTGTCGTAGTCGCGGGCGATCTTGGCCAGCATGCGCACTTGTCTGGACGAGAGCAGGCCGTAGGGAACGGCAACCCGTAGCATGGGCGCGAAGCGCTGGATGTACAGGCCATTCTGCAAGCGGAGGGGGCGGAACTCCTCACCGGAGAGTTCGCCAGACAGATAACGGCGAGTCTGATCGCGGAACTGCTTGACGCGCTGCTCCACGATATGTTGGTCGTGTTGATCGTAAACGTACATATCTATCCTGCGGTTCAGGCTACTGCTTCATCGACAGCTGGGGCTGTTTCTGGGCGCACGGCTGCGCACTCCTCGCGGAGCCGACGGAAGATACCAGTTAAGTGTTATGCGCAAAAGTGAAGTTTGAATATAAGCGTCAAACTTTTGGTGCTATTGGTCGGCTGCCGGCTGGCTGCAACCTTGCCGGTGATGCGGCGTTGGACTTAACTCTGAAGCAATCGCCACAAGAGAGGAAGGGCCTTGCCATGTCCGATCGTCGTAATGACAGCGTGGTCGACGCCTGGGCGATTTTTGCCCTGATCGTCCTGGTCGTTGTAGCCGCGGTGTTCTGGGTCAGTCACCAATAGCCTGGCTCTGATCCTCGAGGCTGCTCTATCTAGCCCACAGCCGCCAGATGAAGCACCAGTTCGACCACGCCGAACAACAGGGCTGCGAAGACCAGGGTGGACAGTATGCCGATCGCGATGAAGTGCGAGGGTTTGCCGCGACTGAAATCGCGTTGGCGGTTCTTGCCGCTCTGCACGCCGAATGCCGCCGCCAGCACGCTGTACAGTATCTGCCTGAAGGTCAGTGGTGGGTCTTTGTCATCATTATCCATTAGGGGTCGCTCCCGTTTCGTCGCGAGCCACGTCGCTGCAACGTTCAGCTTAGCTCGCCTGTCCCGTTGCGGGGCATCGGGGAGTGGGGCAAGCTCTGCGGGTTCCGTTGAGCCGAGCCCGCGATGCCCGATATCGAATTGCCGGATGGTCCGCAGCAGACCGCGCTGACCCGTGAAGTGGTGCTGCGTTATCACCTGAGTTGGAAGCACCGTGACCTCGACGCGGTGCTGGCGCTTTATCACCCGGATGTCGAGTACAACGACTTTTTTCTCAACCGGCGCATGGGGCTGCACGAACTGCGGGGCTATGTGCAGAGCACCATGCCCAGGCGGCCTGACGAGGCGCTGGAGCATATCGACCGGATTCGCGTCGATGGCCATACCGCCTTCATTCAATACGGCACCACCTTGCATGGCGGCGCGGGACTGGTGTCCTTCCATACCAGTGAGGCGATCACCGTTCGTGATGGCCTGATCTGGCGGATCAACGAATACGCCTCGCTGGTACGTGAAAGTGGTCGAGAAGCCTCCTCGGACGAACGCCAGGCGGTCAGCAAGCTGGGGCTGTCGGCGACCCAGTTGAGTTTCATGGCGCGGGATCTTCAGGAGTACTTCAGCCAGCACCGGCCTTTTCTCGATCCGGACCTGGATTTGCAGCAGGTGGCCGATGCCACCGGCTATCGGCGCAACCAGATGTCCTACCTGCTCAATCAGGTGCTGGGCCTGAGTTTCTACCGCTACGTCAACCAGGCGCGCCTGCAGCATCTGCTGGCTCGGCTGGAGGCGGGGAGCGATTTGCGGCGGATGGATGAGATGGCTTTCGAGGCCGGCTTCAATTCGCTGTCGGCTTTCTACAACTGCTTTCGACGCCAGGTGGGAATGTCGCCGAAGGCCTATCTGAAGCAAATTTCCACGCGTACCCGCACGCAAGACAAAGCAATGGGCGACTGACTAGTCTCTCTGCATTCCCGTTTCATGAGGTTTGCAGATGAGCGATTGGCGCACGATCAGTCTATGGATGGACCAACTCGACGAGCCGCTGTTGCCACGGGCCGCTCTGGAGCAAGACATACAGGCCGATGTGGCGATCATCGGCGCCGGCTACACCGGGATGTGGACGGCCTATTACCTCAAGCGCCAGGCGCCGCACCTGCACATCGTCATCCTTGAAGCCCAGACCGCTGGCTTCGGTGCTTCAGGGCGCAACGGCGGCTGGTTGATGGGTAACTTGCTGGGCGAAGACCGCATGCTCGCATCCTTGCCCGCCAGTGCCCGCAAGGCGGCTTTCGATTTGCTCCATGGCATCCCCGATGAAGTCGCGGCGGTGACCGCGCGCGAAGGCATCGCCTGCGACCTGCGCAAGGGCGGCGTGATCTACAGCGCGGCGCGCTATCCCGAACAGTTGACCCGCTTGCGCGAGCACCTGCAGGAGTTGCGTCACCTGGGGCTGGGGGAAGAGGATTACCGTTGGCTCACGCCCGTCGAGTTGAGTGAGCAACTGCGTATCGCGAACGCCTATGGCGCCCTGTACAGTCCGCATTGCGCGACGATCCAGCCCGCGCGCCTGGCGCGAGGGCTGGCGCGTACGCTGGAGGCGCTGGGGGTGGTCATTCACGAGCGCAGCCCGGTGACCGACTGGCAGCCTGGGCTGGTCCGTACCGCACAGGCCAGTGTGCGGGCCGATTGGGTGGTGCCGGCCGTCGAAGGCTATGCGGCCGAGCTGCCGCCGCTGGGACGCTATCAATTGCCGGTGCAGAGCCTGCTGGTCGCCACCGAGCCGCTGTCGGCGCAGCAGTGGGCCGGCATTGGCCTGGAACGCGGCCAGGCCTTCAGCGAGAACAGCCGCCAGGTCACCTATGGCCAGCGCACGGCGGACGATCGCTTGATCTTCGGCGCCCGTGGCGGCTATCGCTTCGGTGGCCGGCTGCGCAACGACTTCAACCTCACCGAGGCCGAGCGCGGCCTGCGGCGCTACCTGATGGGCGAGCTGTTTCCGCAGTTGCGCAATGTCCGCCTGACTCACGCCTGGGGCGGTAACCTGGGCATGGCACGGCGCTTCCAGCCACACATGCTGCGTGACGCGCGCAACCGGGTGGCCCTGTCCGGCGGGTACGGCGGCGAGGGGGTCGGCGCCAGCAACCTGGGTGGACGAACCTTGGCGGCGCTGATTCTCGGCCATGACAACGAACTGACCCGGCAACCCTGGGTGCAAACCGACAGCGCCATCGAACGACTGCGTGGCTGGGAGCCCGAGCCCTGCCGTTGGCTGGGCTATAACGCGATCATCCGCAGCTTCGTTCATGAGGACGAAGTGCTGGCCAACCCACGCAGTGCGCCCTGGCGCCGGCGCCTTGCTGCCAAGGTGGCAGGGACCATGGAGCGGCTGATGACCTGGAAGGTCGGTTGAGCCCTGGCCCGATAACCCATATCCCTTGTGCCTGAACGAGAGCCTGCAATGAACATCACCCATTTCAAGAAAACCGATGCGCTGGTCCTGGATGAGTCCAATCCGGTGGGCGTGCCCCTGGGCGAGCCGGTCGCCGTGACCTCGACTACCAGTGTCGAGCGCGACGATGGCGTCGAGGCGGGCGTCTGGGAGTGCACGCCCGGCCGCTGGCGACGGCAGATTGTCCAGCAGGAGTTCTGCCATTTCATCGCTGGGCGCTGCACCTTCACTCCGGACGGCGGCGAGCCCATCGAGATCCGCGCCGGCGACGCCTTGATGATGCCTGCCAACACCACGGGCATCTGGGACATACAAGAAACGGTCCGCAAGACCTACGTACTGATTTTCTGAACTGCCACCTGAAAACCCAAGAACATCGAGGTGAACATGCTGAAGAAGCTTCTCCCGCTGATGCTGCTGGCATCTGTCGCTCAAGCCGCGGAAACCGTGCACATCTATAACTGGGGCGACTACATCGCGCCGGATACGCTAAAGAACTTCCAGGCCGCCACCGGCTACGCCACGCAGTACGATGTCTACGACAGCAATGAAACCCTCGATGCCAAGCTCATGGCCGGGCATTCCGGCTATGACGTGGTGGTGCCTTCCAACCATTTCATGGCCCGGCAGATCCAGGGCAACGCGCTGAAGAAGCTCGACCGCAGCAAGCTGCCCAACTGGAACAACCTCAACCCGGTGCTGATGAAGGCGCTGGAGGCCAATGACCCGGGCAACCAGCATGGCTTTCCTTACCTGTGGGGCACCACCGGGATCGCCTACAACCTCGACAAGGTCAAGGCAGTCCTGGGCGAAGGCGTCGAGCTGGACAGCTGGGACGTGCTGTTCAAGCCGCAAACCCTGAGCAAGCTGAAGCAATGCGGCGTCGCGGTGCTCGACAACGGCCCTGAGTTGCTGCCCATCGCCCTGCATTACCTGGGCTTGCCCCATCACAGCCAGAACCCGGCGGATTACCAGAAGGCCGAGGCGCTGTTGCTGGAGATGCGCAAGAACGTCACTTACTTCCACAGCTCCAAGTACGTCACCGACCTGGCCAATGGCGATGTCTGCATGGCGGTCGGCTTTTCCGGCGACATCATGCAGGCAGCCAACCGCGCCAAGGAGGCCGGCAATGGAGTCAAGGTGCAATACGTGATTCCGAAGGAGGGCGCACCGTTGTGGTTCGATATGGCGGCAATGCCGGCGGACGCGCCGGACGAGGCTGCCGGCTATGCCTTCCTCAATTACCTGCTGGAGCCCAAGGTCATGGCAGGTATCAGCAATTCGGTGCGCTACGCCAACGGCAATGCCAAGGCCGATGGACTGGTCGAGGCAGAATTGAAGGCCGATCCAGCGGTCTACCCGCCGGAAAACGTGATGGACAAGCTCTATGCCTTGCAGGCCATGCCGTTGAACATCGATCGCATCCGCACCCGCGTGTGGAACAAGGTCAAGAGCGGCATCTGAGCTATCAGGGCGATTGAGGTTGTCCGCTTGTCTCTTGCGGTAAGTGCGGTGATAGTCGGGCCATCCGTTGATTGGGAGGCAGCATGTCGCACAGTTCCACCGCAACCAACCTGCGTGCCGCCTGGCTGGCCCAGGCCCACGCTTCACCCTGGGTGACGACAGGCTTTGCCCTGTCGTTGCTTGTCGTCCTGTGCCTGCTGGCCGGCAGCCTGGTCAACGCGTTCGACGCACAGAATACCGAGCGCCTGCGCTATGCCCTGTACGGCGGTGGTGCCGGCTTCGCCGCGACTGCATTTGGCGCGCTGCTGGCCATCGTGCTGCGCGATATCGCCCAGCGTACCCAGGACATCATGCTCGGCTTCGCGGCTGGCATGATGCTCGCCGCCAGCTCGTTTTCCCTGATCCTGCCGGGCCTGGACGCGGCCAAGGGCATCACTGGCAACAACTACGTGGCGGCCGCCACCGTGGTGATCGGCCTCGGGCTGGGCGCCTTGCTGATGCTCGGCCTCGATCGCTTCACTCCGCACGAGCACGAGAGCACCGGCCCGTGCGGCCCCGACAGCGAGCGGATCAGCCGGGTCTGGCTGTTCGTCTTCGCCATCACCCTGCACAACTTGCCCGAGGGCATGGCGATTGGCGTCGGCTTTGCGGGGGGCGACCTGAATGTCGGCATTCCGCTGGCCAGCGCGATTTCGATCCAGGACATTCCCGAGGGCCTGGCGGTTGCCCTGGCCCTGCGCACCACCGGCCTGTCGCCGCTCAAGGCGGCGCTGATCGCCCTCGCCAGCGGCCTGATGGAGCCGCTTGGGGCGTTGGTTGGCCTGGGTATCTCCAGCGGCTACGCGCTGGCCTATCCGGTGAGCCTGGGGCTGGCGGCGGGGGCAATGCTGTTCGTGGTGTCCCACGAGATCATCCCGGAGACCCACCGCAATGGCCACCAGACGGCAGCCACCCTGGGCCTGATGGGCGGTTTCGCGGTGATGATGTTCCTCGACACCGCCCTCGGCTGAGTCACTGCGACGCAGCGTGGGCCTCGATCAGCCAGCAGGCGGCATTGAAGCGAACGTCGTCGATCTGGATGAACGGCTCGAACGCGCGCCTGGCGGTTTCGATGATCGGCTTGCGACTTTCCTCGTCCAGGCTGCGTAGCGCCAGCCCCACGGGGCCAAGGTTGCCGATGTAGGCAGGCAACTGTGCCACGGGAAAACGGCAGCCAATGTCCAGTGGGCGAATGGCGATGTCTGTCCAACCGCTGTCGAGGAGCAATCGTTCCACCCGCCCGGCTTCGGCCAGGGCGAACTGGCCTGGCGCGTCGGCGGCGCGCGCAGGTCGTGTCGGCAGCAGCGCCGCGACAGCTTGCTCGGCGACGGTCATGAATGGGTTGTGTGCCGCGCTGCGCCAGACAATGAAGCACAGCCCGGCGCTGTCGCTGGCGGCATCTCGCAGGTTGGCGAAGGCCTGTCGCGGGTCGTCGAAGAACATCACGCCGAAGCGCGACACGAACAGGTCGATATCCGCGACCGGGAATGCATGGCGCTGGGCATCGGCGCGGATGAACGAAATTCGCGACGCCCGCCCGGCCCGTTGCCGGGCCCTGGCGATCATCGGCGCTGAGAGATCGATGCCGCTGCATCGCGCAGGCGGCCCGAGCCGTCGGGCGATGGCCAGGGTCGTGCTGCCGGTGCCGCACCCCACATCCAGTACATGCTGGCGGGGGTGTCTGCCGGCTACCTCGGCCAGCACGCTCTCGAATGGTTCGAACATGGCGTCGAGCAGTTCCTGTTGCTCGACCCAGGCGAGTCCGCTCGGGCCATTCCAGAGATCACGCTGTTGCTGATCATGCATGGTGTTTTTCTCATGGCAGGTTGCACTCGCTACACTGTGCAACTTCAAGTCGACTTGAGGTCAAGAGGCGATGACGCTGGATATTGGAGAGGTGGCCAGGCGCTCCGGGTTGAGCGCCGCAACCTTGCGCTTCTACGAGGAGAAGGGCTTGATCGCCTCGGTGGGCCGGGCTGGCCTGCGTCGCCTGTTCGCTACTGAGGTCCTTGAGCGCCTGGCGCTGGTCGGGCTAGGTCGAGCCGCCGGGTTTTCCCTGGACGAGATCGCCGGTATGTTTGCCCCGGATGGCCAGCCGCACATCGATCGCCACGCGCTACGCGACAAGGCCGACGAGCTGGACCGCAGGATCGCGACCCTGACCCGGATGCGCGACGGACTGCGCCATGCGGCGGCCTGTTCGGCGGCGGATCACATGCAATGCCCGACCTTCCTCCGGCTGCTTGGCTTGGCCGCTGGTAGAAAACTCAAGGCCCCGGCGCGGTCGTGAGCGACAGGCATTGGGCCTTCATCACATCTGGCGAACCGGCTCATGGTTACGTTCACGCACGACCAGCGGTTGCAGGGTCTTGATCAACCTGCGCCGTACGGGCACCACCATGCGCTCCTGGAACACCACGCTGATCGCGACCAGCATGGCCAGGAAAATGACATAGCCGGTCAGGCTGTTGCCGGCGCTTTCCGCGGCGGCCCGGCAGGTCGCCAGGTCGTCCGGGCAGCTTGGCAGGTGCGCCACAAGCAACTTCTCCAGGGTACGGAACAGCGACGAAATCGGTACATGCAGGGCGAAGATCGATAGCGACGCGGCCCCCAGGCGCGGCGACCAGTGGCGTAGCCAGGCCGAGTTGGGATCGCGGGCGAGGGCGGCGAGGTACACCAGAACCAGTTCTGCCGGCAGCAGCAGGCCGTTGTGCAGCAGGTAGTACCAGTATTTCGCGCCATGCACGAAAAGCGAGGCGCCTAGCGCGAAACTGCTGGCGCTGAACAATGCCAGCAGCCAGCGCTGGCCCGTGCCGGGCAATTTCCCGGCGGCCTGCTGGCGACTGAAGATGGCGTAGAGCAGGATACCGGCGACGAACTCGGGCAGGCGCACCAGCGGCAGGCGCTGGATGATGCCGGTATAGGGCGCGCCGTAGTCCTGGTGGAGAATCACCAGCAGCGGCGGGATCAGATACAGCAGGCCGGTTAGCAGCAATGCCCACAGTGGATGGCGAACGCGCATCAGGCGCGGCGCCAGCAGTGGGAAGGTGAGGTAGAAGAAGAACAGCGCGGAAATCGACCACAATGGCGCGTTGAAAGTCAGGTAGTAAGGGTTCCAGGCCTGCAGCATGGTGAACTGCAGAAACAGGTTCAGCGCCATCTCGCCGTTGCTCATCCAGTGATGGAACAGTTCCGGCTGCTCACGGGCGATCAGTTCGTTGGTGTCGATGATGACGAAGCGTGCGCTGGCTTCGCTGTCGCCCATCCATTGCAGGAGCACGACCATCCCGAGGGCAAGCAACAGGGCGAAGATATGGATCGGGTAGAGATTGGCGAAGCGTTTGAGCCAGAAGCTGCGTGCCGGTTCGCGCATTTCGCCGTTGTTCAGGTAAACGTGGGCGAGCAGGAAGCCCGAGAGCACGAAGAAGGTGCTGGTGGCGAAAAAGCCCATGCTGGTGAGTTCGTCGAGCAGCGGCGTTTCGCCCTTGGCGGGGTAGTAGAGATGGATCGTGTGGTAGATGGCCACATAGAGTCCCATCAGAAAACGTAGCCATTCCAGGCCGATAAAACGCTGTTTCTCCGTAGTCATTGTCCGGTTTCCTCACGAGTAGACCCTGAGTGGACCGCACGAAAACCGGTTCTTCTTCATCTATTCGCGAAAGAACACCTGAACCAGGTGATAGCCGAACTGGCTCTTGACCGGGCCGTGGACCGTACGCAGCTCTTTCTTGAAAATCACCTGGTCGATGGCGCGTACCATTTGCCCGGGACGTACTTCGCCCAAGTCGCCGCCACGCTTGCCGGAGGGGCAGGTGGAGTATTTGCGGGCCAGGAGGTCGAATGCTTCACCGGCGGCGATGCGTTTCTTCAAGGCGGCAGCTTCAGCTTCGGTCTTGAGCAGAATGTGGCGGGCCATCGCCTTTGCCATGATTTCTGGGGCTCCCATAACAGTTAAATTATTTTATCGCTTGATAAATCATGGAGTTATGCAATCTAACTATTTTTTATTTCATGAGCCGCAGAGTTCGCTGAAACAGCCAGGCTGAGAGTAAGTAGGCCGACTACCCGGCTCAAGGCGCTTGGTACCTAGGGGAAGCCTTGCCATGGACACTCCATCCGCCATGGGTTATACTTGACTATGAGGTAACTGTGCTGCGATGACTTTCCGCAGATTAATCATGTCCCATCTGCAGTTGGCCCGCTGGAATTGATGACAGCCCGCTAGAAAAGCCGTTGAGTCTCGCCTAGAGAGGTTCAGATCCCAAATTCTGTCAGGGTTCTCCAGCGCTAATTCACGCATCACTTTCAGTCCTACTTTTGCGGGTGCTGTCGACCTGGGATCGTGCACTCCGACTCATGGCTAACGCCTAGCTGAAGCGAGTCTCCATGTCCTCATGGCTCACTGTATTCTTTTCGTCTAGGGTGGACAGGCGCTCGATGGCCAGTCTTTCGGTACGAAGCTTCCCGCAAAGCCTGGTAGGTTTCAACGCCCACGAGAACCGCTGCCAGCTCATTGTCGGCCCAAGTGGCATGACTCACACCAAAGAGCCTCCGGAATTCCCAGGTCGATTCAATCCTGCCGCTTTCCTTTTCCTGTTTGGCACGCCCTTACTGCGGCTTACTCCTTGGCTTCAGCCTGATTGATCTTGCTGGTGTGCCTGCAAGGCTTTTCCCGATTGAGTCTTGTCACCAGCAGCGCTCGCGCTGTGCTGCTGATTTGCCGTCGAGGAAAGGTCACTCCATAACAGGATCATCTACAAGCGCTTGAAATACCTCGGGTCATTTGCTCGAAGATAGATGCATTCGATATTTATATTATATATCAATAACTTGATTTTTTTGAACGACCCTGGTCAGCCCTTGGTGAGGCCAGTGTGTCGCGCATTTCTGCGATAAGTTTCAGTAAAATCGTTTTCACGGCCTGGGCAGGAACCGAGAGCGGCAGATGGCCACTCAGGCAAAGTGACAGGGGCGCCTCGACCTGAGGTTCGACGATACGGCTGAGATGAACCGCCTTGTTTTTCTGCAGGGCCAGCGCGGCAGACTCGGGAAGGATGGTCGAGGCGAAGCCTTCGCCTACGGCTGTTGCCAGGGTCGTGGCCGACTCGACTTCGGCGATCACGTTCGCTTGCCGACCGATGCCCTGGAAGGCTTCGTCCACTACCTTGCGCATGACGTTGTAGGTGCGTGGTAGCAGCAACTCCAGCTCTGCGACGGTCGCAAGCGGGATGGTCGGGTGTGTGGCAAAGGCCTCATCGGCGCTGACGAGGTACAGCTGTTCTCCCAGCAAGGGCATAAAGCTCAGGCCGCGAATCTCACGACCGCCATAAAGTACGGCCATGTCCATCCTGCCGTTCATGATCAGTTCGCTCAGCGTCGTGCCGAAGTTCTCGTTTAGATAGAGCACGATGCCGGGATGCATCTCGCGCACTTTGCGCAGCAGAGGGACGGACAGGCTGGAGGCCGCCGTGCCCGGCGCCAGGCCAACCGATACCTGGCCGCACAAGGCTGCGCTGCTGGCGGTCACGTCACTCATGGCCTGTTCGCACTGGCGCAGGATCAACTGGGCATGGGCATACAGCACCTTGCCGGCCTCGGTGGGCGTAACGCCGCGTTTGGTGCGGATCAGCAGTTGCTGCTGCATCTCGGCTTCCAGTGTCACCAGTTGCTGGCTGAGTGCCGGCTGAGCGATATGCAGCACGTCGGCTGCCTGGGTCATGCTGCCGATATCGACGATCTTCACGAAGTATTTGAGGCGGCGCAGATTCATGAAGGCTCGTTCTGAAAGAGGTACATGCGCAGAGCGAAGCAAGGCGCGGGCCAAGCTGGAGAGTCGTCATAAGCGCGGCCTATGACCGATTCTGTGCACCGTCAAAGGGCGCTTTCCCGCTGTTATAGATAAGCCTGATCCGATTGAGGGCGAGATCAGGACGTCGGTCATAAGGGCATCTTATCCGTACAGATCGAAGTCCTCTTTTGCAGCCGGCGAGCGTGCTCGTAACGTGACGTCATGCAAACCAGAGCGCGCCTGCCGCAGATGGCCGCTGCACTGCCCGAGTATGACGATGACTTCCGCCGAACCCTCACCACTGACGTTCCGCCAGGCCTTGTTGGCCATGTTGGGCGTCTCGCTGGTACTGATGCTTTCTGCGCTTGACCAGACCGTGATTGGCAACGCGTTGCCGAGCATCGTGGCCCAACTGCAAGGCTTCGAACTGTATGCGTGGGTGGGCACCGGCTACCTGCTGGCGTCCATCGTGACGATTCCGATCTTCGGTCGTCTGGGCGATTACTACGGACGCAAACCGTTCGTGCTGGCCGCAACGGTTCTGTTCACCCTCGCGTCGTTGCTCTGTGCACTGGCCAGCAGCATGCCGTTGCTGGTCGTGGGGCGTGTCTTGCAGGGCGTGGGTGGCGGCATGCTGGTCGGCACCGTTTTCGCCTGTGTGCCTGAACTGTTTCCCGATATCCATCAGCGCTTGCGCTGGCAGATGCTGCTCAGTGCCATGTTCAGTGTGATCAATGCCATTGGTCCGGGACTGGGGGGGTATCTGACGGGGCAGTTCGGCTGGCGCTCGGTATTCTGGTTGAACCTGCCGCTGGGTTTACTGGCGCTGTTTTTCGCCTGGCGCTATTTGCCCTGGTATCGACCGGTACGTCGGGCATCTGTGCGGCTGGACTGGCTCGGCGCTTTGATGATCGTGATGTTCCTGGGTGGGCTGCAGTTTTTGGTGGAGGGAGTCGGGCGGCCCACGTCCGCCATGACACTTGGAGCCGGTGCACTGGCCCTGATGATGCTGATCGGATTGTTTTGGCATGAGCGCCGTTGTACCCATGCGTTGTTGCCTCGCGCATTGTTCGCCGACCGCAGCATGCGCCTGCTATTCGTGCTGGCCATGCTGGCGGGCGGGGTCATGTTCACCTTGTTGTTCTACCTGCCTTTGTTGCTGCAAGGCGGCTATGGCTACAGCCCGCAGCAGGCCGGTTTTCTGATCACCCCGCTGGCTTTGAGCATCACCCTGGGCGCGATCGTGAACAGCCGTGTGATGACGCGCCTGAAGAATCCCAACTGGCTGCCGCTCGGCGGTTTCAGCGCGCTGACCTGCGCCTGTACAGTCCTGGCTGCGGTGGGGCTTGGCGCAAGTTTCAATCTGTTGGCGGGGCTTATTCTGTTGGCCGGGTTGGGACTTGGTTTCGTGCTGCTCAATCTGAGCGTGTTCACTCAGACCCTGGCTGAGCATCAGTACCTTGGGATCGCCACGGCACTGCAACAGTCGCTTCGACTGGTCGGCGGGTTGATCGGCACTGCGGTGATGGGCGCGCTGGTCAACCTGCTTTATGCGCGGTATGTACAGTCTGCCTTGGCCACGGCGGGGCAACTGGGTGCGTTGCCCACACTGCTTGACCCTCAAGTGTTGATGGCCGGCCCCCCGAACCTGACTGCTGAACACCTGGATATCGCCCGTGGTGCGCTGGCCTCTGCCATCGGCAGTGGCTTGTCGATGTGCGCCATCGCCGCGGCCCTGGCTGTGTTGGTGGTGATCCGATTGCCGGCTGTGGACCTCAAGGCCCGCAAGCCCGTCCGTTGATTTACTTTTTCTCCGTGAGACAGGATTCGATCATGACTCCAATCGAGCAGGCCGCCAGAGCGCCTGCGCTGTTCATTCCACAAGAGGCCGCGCGCGTATCTCTGATCGGTGCCCGCGCCTATCTGCTCGAGGCGCCTGGCGAGCTGGAGATCGAGGCGCAGCGGCGAATCTGGGCGTTGGCCGAGACGCTGGAGGCCCGTGACGATGTGCTGTCGACCATTGCCGGCATGACCAACCTGCTGGTGCTGTTCCGGCACATTCCCGTCGATCCAGAGCCGGTAATCGCCGAGTTGCAGCGGCTGTGGAGAGAGGCCGATCCGTTGCATCGCACGGGCCGCCTGATCGAAGTACCCACCTGTTATGGCGGTGAGCACGCTATCGATCTGCCGGCCCTCTGTGACTTCAGTGGGTTGGCTGCGGAAGAGATCGTTCGTCGTCATTACCAGGCGACCTATAGCGTTTTCGCGGTCGCCAGCGCGCCCGGCTTCGGTTATCTGGGGGGGCTGGACCGCGCCATCTACATGCCACGCAAGAAGGTTCCATCGCTGAACATGCGCAAAGGCATGGTGACCATCGGCGGCATGCAGTCCGGCATTGCGGTACTCGATGGTCCCAATGGCTGGAACGCCATCGGTTTCGCCCAACTGACGATGTTCGATCCCGCTGCCGACAGGCCCGCGCTGTTGGCCCCCGGTGACACGGTCCGTTTTTTACCCGAGAGGATCGAGCTGTGATCGAGATCATCACCACCGGCCCGCAGAACACCGTACAGGATCTTGGTCGCCCGGATTATCGCAACATCGGTGTCGCCACCAGTGGCGCGATGGACAGCCTGGCACTGCGCGTGGGCAACCTGATGCTGGGGAATGCGCAGAATCTGGCGGGCCTGGAGTTGCAGACCTTCCCGGTTCGCCTGCGCTTCGATGAGCCCACCGTGATTGCCCTGACGGGCGCCGACTGCCGGGCGACACTCGATGGTCGAGACCTGCTGCCCTGGTGGGCCATGCCTGTTGCGGCTGGCCAGGTGCTGGAACTGAGCTATCCGCGCAAAGGCGCAAGGGCCTACCTGTGTGTTGCAGGAGGGATCGAGGTGCCGCTGGTCATGGGCTCTCGCAGTACCGCGTTGCGTGGTGGATTCGGTGGTTTCGAGGGGCGACCGCTGCAGTCTGGCGATCAGCTTGGCTGGGGCTCCCATGAGTCGTCTCGGTTACCGGCTGCAGGCTTTGGCGTGCAGCCTCCGTCGCAGGCGCTGGCCGATGCCTTCGGCCATGACGAACAAGGCAATGTCTTGTTGCGTGCGATACCTGCGGGGGAGTATGGGCTGTTCGAGCAGGACCGTGAGCGTTTCTGGGGGCAGCCCTGGAAGATTTCCGCGCAAAGCAACCGCACGGGATACCGTCTCGCCGGAGAGCCGTTGGCTGCGCAGAAAACCCTGGAGATGCGTTCCTATGGTCTTGTGCCTGGCGTGGTGCAGGTGCCACCGGGAGGCGAGCCGATCATCCAGCTCAGCGACGCCAATACTGCGGGCGGCTATCCCAAGATTGCCGGGGTCATCGACGCCGATCTCTGGCGCCTCGGCCAGGCGGCAATCGGTAGCCGGGTTCGTTTTGTCGAAGCGACGCCGCAAATGGCCATCGAAGCGGAGCAGGCTCTCGATGAGTACCTGCAAGGCATTCGGCGGGTATTGAGCGAACGCTGATTTCCTCTCCAGGGCACTGCCGAAGGTGCCCTGATCTTGGTCGACATTCTTTGATGTGACGTCAGCAACGGCGCGTGGGCAAGGCATTGGCCTGTGCTCCGGCTGTCGTTGTAAGCACCCTGCATAAATCACGAAGCCTTTCACAGTAGGTGAAAGGCTTCGTCGTACACGATCAATCAGGGCGCACGGCGGTTAGCGAAGCGTGGCGCAGAATTCGGCAATCCGGTCACAGCCTTCGCCCAGCGTTTCCAGGCTGGTCGCGTAGGACAGGCGCACGAACGGGCTGAGTCCGTAGGCTGCGCCCTGCACGGTTGCCACGTGTTGTTCTTCCATCAGCGCCATGCAGAAATCGGTGTCGTTGCCGATCTTGCGCCCGCCACGGCTGATCCGGCCGATGAAGTGGGCGATATTGGGGAACAGGTAGAACGCGCCCTCGGGCTTGTGACAGGTCATGCCTTCGATCTTCGCCAACCGTTCCAGTACGAAGTCACGACGCTGCTGATAGAGACCCGCGCGCTCGGCCAACAGTGCCTGTGGGCCGTTCAGGACTGCCGTCGCCGCTGCCTGGGTGAGGGTGCAGACGCCCCCGCTGTTTTGCGTGTTGACGTTGCTCACGGCTTTGATCAGGTCTTTCGGGCCACCGCAGTAACCCATCCGCCAGCCGGTCATGGCGTAGGCCTTGGATACGCCATTCACGGTCAGCGTGCGTTCGTACAAACGCGGTTCAACGTCGGCGATGGTGCAGAACTCGAAGCCGTCGTAGATCAGGTGTTCGTACATATCGTCGGTCATGATCCACACGTCCGGGTGCTGCAGCATCACCTCGGCGATGGCGGTCATTTCCTGGCGTGAGCAGGCCGATCCGGTGGGGTTGCTCGGGTAGTTGAGCAACAGCCATTTGGTTTTGGGCGTGATGGCGGCATTGAGGTCTTCGGCTTGCAGCTTGAAGCTGTTGGCCTGGTTGCAGGGCACCGCAACCGGAACACCGCCGGCGAATTTGACGATATCGGCGTAGCTGATCCAGGCCGGCGTTGGGATGACCACTTCATCGCCGGGGTTCAGGGTGGCGAGCATGGCATTGAAGATCACTTGCTTGCCGCCACCGGCGACCAGGATCTGACTGACGTCGTAATCCAGGTTGTTGTCGCGCTTGAACTTGCTCTGGATCGCCAGTTTCAGCGCCGGTGTGCCTTCGATGGCCGGGTACTTGGTATCCCCGCCCAAGGCGGCGGCATACGCCGCTTCGATGGCGTGGGCAGGGGTTGGAAAGTCCGGCTCTCCGGAAGACAGACTGATCACCTTGATCCCTTGCGCGGTCAGTTCTCGCGCTTTCTGGGTCATGGCTACGGAGGCGGACACGGAGACGTTCTTCAAACGATCAGCGGTAGTGGGCATGGAGTAATTCTTTCGTGTGTGGAGAGGGCGAAAGCCAGCATATGAGCCTGCACGGCAATGGCTCCAATAGCGCTTTGCTGTGAGGTCATAGGAAAGTCAGATGGATGAGGTGTAACGAGTGCGACTGGCCCGACGGCAAAGCATCGAGCCGGTCGCAGGGTAAGGTGGGAAGGGTTATTCCAGGGCTTCGAATTGCATGTCGCTGAGCTTCTGGACACGCTCCTCACGGACCATCTTGTATTCGGTGTTCGGACCGATCCATTTGGCCCAGATCTGGTCGATCTCACCGGCCTTGTCCATGGCGTACAACGCATCGTTGATCTTGGCGAGCAGGGCTGGCTCTTCGAGGCGCATGCCGACGCTGATGGGTTCGAGGGCCATCGGCTCCGGTGCGATACCGAGTTCGACGCCGCTGGCTTTCGCCTGGTTCACCAGCTTGATGGCCGACATGGTGTTGGTTACCACGCCGAGTACCTTGTTCTGCTGCACGGCGAGGTAGGCAGAGCCCGTATCCTGGAACGTCACGGGCCGGGCCTTGGCCAGGCGGATCGATTGCTCGGACGTTGAGCCTTTGGTCGCGCTGATGCGTTTGCCTTCGAAGAAGGCGCGCGGTTTATCAGCCAGTGGCGCCTTGACCACCAGCACCTCCTTGGCGACGTAGTAGGGATCGCTGTACTGGATCTGTTGGGCGCGGGTCTTGGTGTAGGCCAGGTTGGCGATGACCACGTCCACACGGCCCATCTTCACTTCCGGCACGCGAGCCTCGCCGGAAAGCGGCTTGAGTTCGAGCGTGACGCCCAGGTGCTTGGCCAGGCTGTTGCACAGGTCGATGTCCATGCCTTCAAGCTGGCGGGTTTGCGGGTTGGGCGAGGAGAACGGCGGTACATCCGAATAAACGCCGCAGCTCAGGCTCTGTTTGGCCTGGATATCGGCCCACTGGTCAGCATGGGCGCTCAGCGCGATGAGGGGCAGCAACAGCACGGCCATATGGGCTTTTTGGATACGCATCGGGTGATCCTCAAAAAAAGAAATGTGGCAGTGTTCAGGACGCGACAGCCGCCGCGTGTTCAAGCGCGCTCTAGTGGCGATTCAATGAGAGCGCAGATCGCTGATGAAGCGCTGCGCTCGTGGGTGTTCGGGCTGGCTGAAGAACGCATCTGGCTTGGCTTTTTCCAGGATTTGCCCCGCGTCCATGAACCAGATGGTGTCCGCGACCTCACGGGCGAAATTCATCTCGTGAGTCACGCACATCATGGTCATGCCGTCCTTGGCCAGGCTGCGCATCACCTGCAGCACTTCGCCGACCATTTCCGGGTCGAGGGCACTGGTGGGTTCGTCGAACAGCATGACCGGCGGCTCCATGGCCAAGGCCCGTGCGATGGCGACGCGCTGCTGCTGGCCACCGGACAACTGGCCGGGATAAGCACCGGCCTTGTGGGCCATGCCGACACGCTCCAGCAACTCCATGGCCTGCTTGCGCGCGGCCGCGCCTTTCAGGGCGCGAATCTTGGTCGGCGCGAGGATGATGTTGTCCATCACCGAGAGGTGCGGAAACAGATTGAAGCTCTGGAACACGAAGCCGATCCGGCTGCGCAGGCGATTGAGGTTGGCATCGGTGCCATGGATGTCGTGGCCCTCGAAGAGAATCTGCCCTTCATGAATCGCCTCGAGTCGGTTGACCGTGCGAATCAGCGTGGATTTTCCCGAGCCCGACGGCCCGCAGACCACGACGACTTCCCCTTTGTGAATCTCGGCGTTGATCTTCGTCAGGGCCTGGTACTGGCCGTACCATTTGTCGACATTGGAAAACATGATCAAAGGGTTCATGGCGATCATCTCGAAGGTTCGGAAGAGGGTACGGCGCCGCCAAGGGCGGTGCCTGCCGGGGTACCTGCATCACCCTGGCGCTTGCGTTCGATACGGCGTTCGACGGCGGTCGCCAGACGAGTGAGGCTGTAGCAGAGGATGTAGTAGGTCACGGCGAGGATGACGTAGACCTGGAACGGCTTGGTCAGGAGCTGGTTGTTGACCTGGTTGGCAGCGAAGGTCATCTCCTGAACGTTGATCACGTATCCCAGGGTGGTTTCCTTGATGATCGAGACGAACTGGCTGATCAGGCTCGGCAGCGAGTTGTACAGGGCCTGCGGCAGGATCACCCAGCCGAGCGTTCTGAAATAACCCATGCCCAGCGCACGGGATGCCTCGAACTGTCCGCTGGGCAGGCCCTGTATGCCTGAACGCACGATTTCGGAAAGGTAGGCGCTCTGGTAGATCACCAAGGTGCAGAGCATGGTGGTGAAGCCGCTGATGTTGCGACCGATCAGAACCGGCACCAGAAAGTAGGTCCAGAAAATCACCATCAGCAGCGGAATGCCGCGCAGCACATACACCCATACCGTTGCCGGCAGCCGCAGCCAGCCGAACGGGGAGATGCGTGCGATGGCGAGCAGGATACTGAGCGGGAAGGCGATGATCAGTGCCAGTGCGGACAGCACCAGTGTATTGACCAGGCCGCCCAATGGACCATGTGGATACTGACCAAGAAGGAACAGCTCCCAGTTGTCACGCACAATCGTGAAGACGTCGTACATGCTCGTTTACCTCGCCCGTGCCATATCGAATCGACGGGCGATCAGCGCCCCCACGGCCATCAGCAGAAGCGAAACGGCGAGATAACCGACAGTGGCCACCAGATAGGACTCGAATGTGCGGAAGGTGTAGTTCTCCACCTCACGGGTCGCGTAGGTCAGCTCCACCACGCCAATGGCCATGGCCAGGCTGGTGTTCTTGAACAACAGGACGGTGTGGTTCACCAATGAAGGCAGGGAGTTGCGGATTCCCTGGGGCAGGATCACATAGCGCATCGCACGTACGTAGCCCAGACCGAGTGCTCGCGCGGCTTCGTTCTGGCCCGCCGGAATGGCGCGCAGGCCGGCCCGCAGGTCTTCCGAAAAATAAGCCGCCTGGCACAAGCCAAGGGCGATGACGGCGAAGATGAACTCGGTACTGAAGTTGGCCAGCCACAGCTGTGCGCTTTCTGGCAGCAGCGTCGGTACGCCGAAATACCACAGCATCAACTGAACCAGCGTAGGGACGTTGCGGTGGTAGGACACGTAGCCTGCCACCAGGCGCTCCAGCAAGGGTTTGTGGGTCAGGCGAACCACTACCAGCGCGAACGCCAGTGTCATCGCCAGCGTCCAGGCGTAAAGCATCAGTTGCAACGTGAGGCTTGCACCGTGGAGCAGCAGGCTGGCGTATTCGCCAGTCAGGATCGGCCCGAGGTCGAAGTCTTTCATCATGGTGTCACCCTGTCAGGGCAGTGCGGCAGCAGTTGTTCGCAACCGATGGGGCGGCTTGGGCCGCTCTTGTCCGGCACATTGAATCAGTGGCTCTGTGGACGGGTGGTTTGCAGCCCGCCTGGCACCTGTAGCGTTGGGGTGATTTCCATGTGGCCGATGTTCATCGAGACCGGTGCGGCGATAGCGAACGCGATGGCATCGGCGATATCACCGGCCACTGGCAGTTCGAAGCCGTCGATGAACTTGGCGCGGGTCTCGGCTGCGTTGCCGTGTACGTGCTCGAAGATGTCGGTGGCAACACGGCCCGGACAGATCTCCGTCACCCGTACGCGCTTGCCGAATACATCGATACGCAGGTTACGCGAGAGCATGCTCACGGCGGCCTTGGTGGCGTGGTAGGTCGAGTTGCCACCGAAGTTGTAGGCGCCGGCGATGGAGCTGATATTGATCACATGACCCCGGTCGCGCTCGACCATGCCCGGCACCAGCAGGCGAGTGAGGTGCAGCACTGCGCGAAGGTTGACGTCGATCAGGGCATCGATACCGTCTGCGGTGGCATCGAGAATCGAACCCGGGCGGTCGACGCCGGCGTTGTTGACCAGGATGTCGATTTCCAGCCCTTCGACGATGCGGGTCATCGAGGCCAGGTCGGCAACGTCCACGGCATGGACGATACAACCCGTGCGTTCGGCCAGTTCCGCCAGCTTGTCGGCGCTGCGTGCCAGGGCGTGAACCACGATCCCTTCGCGGCTCAGGCGTTCGACGGTGGCGGCGCCAATTCCGGAGGATGCGCCGGTCACCAGCGCGGTTTTGTAGTCAGAAAATGGCATGGCCAGGTCCTTGTCCAGTAATGCCCGAAGGCGTGTAGTCGACTCTAAAGAGCAACCCGAAAGCGCGCCAAGAGGGTTTGGGTGTAGGGGGATAAGGGATTCTTATCACCTAGGCGACGAGCTGCGAGACGGGGACGATGGTGCCGCCACCTTGTTCGATTTCACGGCGAATGCTGCGTGCCAGTTCAAGTGCATTAGCGTTATCGCCATGCAGCAGGATCGAGCATGCTGGCACCTCGATGACTTCGCCGGTGTAGCAGGTGACGGTGCCGGCATCGAGAAACTGGCGAACCCGATCACGCACGCGGCTGGGCTCCTTGATCACCGAATCGGGTAGGGCACGAGGCACCAGCAAACCGTCCTTGTCATAGGCACGATCCGCCAGGAAGGTGGTAGCAATTCGCAGGCCATGCCGCTCGGCTGCGTTCTGCATCGCACGGCTGGTGGACGAACTGACAATAAGGTCGGGGTCGAAGGCCTTTACCGTGGCGAGCAGTGCGTCGGCCAGTTCATTGTCTGCCGCTACGCGATTACCCAGGGCACCATGAAAACTCATGTGAGTCAGGCGGTGCCCGGCTACCCGGGCCATACCGGCCAGTGCGCCAAGTTGATAGGTGACGTAGGTCTGCAATTCATAGGTGTCGACGTGCATTGGCCGGCGCCCGAATCCGAGCAGGTCGGGAAAACCAACGTGGCCGCCGAGGTCGATGCCCTTGGCGAGGGCCAGGCGTGTGGTCCTGTCCATGATCAGGGGATCGCCGGCATGGAATCCACAGGCCACGTTGGCAGAGGAAATGATGTCCATCAACGCTTCGTCTTCCCCCATTTTCCAGGGGCCGAAGCCTTCGCCGAGATCGGCATTGAGGTCGATTTTCATGGCCTGTTCATGCTCCTGACAAGGCGAGAAGGGCTGTGCCGTAGTCGACCAGTTGGCCGTCTTCGACGAGGTAGTGACCTGCGATGCCGTCTGCACTGGCGATCACTGGTAGCAGCAGGTCGCCGACATCGATCACACCAACGAGATCGCCGGTTTTGATCGCTTGGCCCGAGGCAACCTGAGGCGTGTCACGTTCCGGGTGGCGAGCATGAAAGTGACCACAGACCGTCGCGATGGCCGCTACTGGTAAGGGGATGTCGGCAGTAACCGGTGTGGCAGGCAATCGCGCGTTTTTCGCTGGTGCTGCGCCTTGGGCGGGGCGCTTCAGGCGAATTTCAAATGTCGGGCTGCGTAGTTCCAACTGCGCCAGATTGGCCTCGGCCATCCAGCTTGCGAGTTGGCGGATCTTGTCGATATGCATCGTGCTCAACTCCGCGCCTGGCGCTCTTTCAGCCAGCGTTCCAGGTGATGAATGTCCACGGCTCCGCGTTTGAACGCGGCGTCTTCGAGTATCTGCTGATGCAGTGGCAGGTTGGTGGAGATACCCTCGACGCGAAACTGAGCCAGTGCCGTTCGCATCCTGGCCATCGCCTGTTCACGAGTCGCGCCGTGCGTGATCACCTTGGCGATCATCGAGTCGTAGTACGGCGGCACCTTGTAGCCAGAGGTGACGTGGGAGTCGATCCGCACGCCGATGCCGCCGGGCACATCCCAGCGATAAACCGTGCCGGGTGTTGGAACGAAGCTTTCCGGATTCTCGGCATTGATACGGCATTCCAGCGAGTGCCCGACCGTGACGATGTCGCCTTGGCGGATGCTCAGCGGCTCGCCTCGGGCCACGCGCAGTTGTTGTTCGACGATATCCAGGCCGGTGGTCATTTCGGTTACGGGGTGTTCCACCTGCAAGCGTGTGTTCATTTCGATGAAGTAGAACTCGCCGTCTTCGTAGAGAAACTCGAACGTGCCCACGCCGTGGTAGCCGATATGCCGGCAAGCGTCGACGCAGCGCTGGCCAACGCGTTCGAGCAGCGCTGCATCGATGCCGGGCGCCGGTGCTTCCTCCAGCACCTTCTGATGCCGGCGTTGCAGCGAGCAGTCGCGGCTTCCGAGCCACACGCCGTTGCCGTGGCGATCACACAGCACCTGGATCTCCACGTGACGCGGGTGACCGAGGAATTTTTCCATGTACAGCTCTGGGTTGCCGAATGCGCGGCGTGCTTCCTCGCGGGTGACGCTCACCGCCTGCATCAGTTCGTCTGCTGCGTGCACTACCCGCATGCCGCGGCCGCCACCGCCGCCGGCGGCCTTGATTATGACGGGGTAGCCGATGGCATCGGCTACGCGCTGGAGGGTATCGCGGTCTTCGGGCAGCGAACCCTCGGGTCCAGGAACACAAGGCACACCGGCCTCACGCATGGCCTGTTTGGCCGCGACCTTGTCACCCATGCGTCGGATGCAGTCCGCGGTGGGGCCGATGAAGGTCAGGCCGGCATCCGCGACGGCCTGGCTGAAGCTGGCGTTCTCCGAGAGAAAACCGTAGCCGGGGTGTATAGCCTGAGCGCCCGCCGCCTTGGCGGCATACAGAATGGCGGACTGGTTCAGGTAGCTCTGGCCGGGAGCAGCGGGACCGATGCACAGCGCCTTATCGGCGAGTTTCAGGTAGTCGGCACCTGCATCTCCCTGGGAGTAGATCATCACCGATTTCAGCCCCAGATGATGGCAGGCACGCTGGATACGAAGGGCGATCTCGCCACGGTTGGCGATCAGAACGGTATCGAACATGGCGCTCACCTGGCCTCGCTGATGCGGAACAGCGGTTGCCCGCTCTCGACTTCCTGGCCGGCCTTGGCGAGCAGTGCCTCGACACGCCCCGAGACTGTGCTCCGAACCTGGTGAAACATCTTCATGGCCTCGACGATACAGAGCATCTGCCCGACTTCGACCTGATCACCGACCTGTACGAAGGCCGGCTCATCGGGGGAGGGGGTCAGATGCAGGATGCCGTAGAGCGGAGAGCGGACTTCGCTGTCCTGGTGCGCTTGGGCCTCGGCTTGCGGCGGCGTTACGGCTAGCACGTGTGCTGAGTGCTGAGTGCTTGTCTCAACGTCAGGGGTGTGAACTGCCATCGGCACAGGGGCAGCGCTGGTGTAGCGAGTCAGGCAGAGGGTGCTGCCACCTTCGCTCAGTGTCAGCTCTGTGAGATCGGAAGCCCCGAGCAGGTCGATCAGTTCTTTGATGCGGCGTTGATCCATTGCTTGGCCCTTACACAACATGGCGGGTATCACGGAAGTGGCCGAACTGTAGCCAACGCCGCCGGTGCCACGCCAAGACGCTTTATGCGTGGGGTGATAAGACGGACTTATGACGAACACCCTGTGGGTCATAAGTGTTTCCTATCCAATCATTGCAATCTCGTCTTATCGCACTGCCGATGCGATGCGTAGTTTGAAATGGCCGTCTATCAAAACGACCTGTGCAGTGCATTCTTATAACAGGCGGTGTCCATAAAATTTTCCGCTAAAACTGCGGCCTGCTATCACACATTAAATATTGGGCGCTCGGGGAAACCTTCATGATGAAATATTCAGTTGGCGTGCTAGGACTTGTCCTGGCACAGGGGACTCATGCGGCTGGATTCATTGACGACAGTCATGCCACCCTGTTGCTGCGTAACTTCTACAGTAATGTCGATAACCGTGATGGTGCGGCCGACCCTAATTACACTCAGGAGTGGGGACAGGGGGCTGTATTGAACTACACTTCCGGTTTTACCGAAGGGCCGGTCGGTTTCGGAATCGATGCTGTCGGTATGTACGGCCTGCGTCTGGACTCTGGCAAAGGGCATCACTACAACCCGACCAGTACGGCAAGTAACGGTAATATATTCCCGACTGACAGCGATGGCCGCGCGGTCCATGATTTCGCCAGTTTTGGCCCGACAGCCAAGGCTCGTATTGGCAAGACCGAGTTTCGTTACGGCACGCTACAGCCCAAGTTACCGGTTCTCGTGGCGAGTGACCGTCTGGTGTTCCAGACTTTTCGTGGCTTTCAGGTAGAGTCCAAGGACATCGAGAGTCTCACCCTGACGGCGGGTAATATCGACCGGGTGAAAGAGCGTGGGTCAACCGATTGGGAGAAACTTTCCATTGCCGGTTCCAACGCCACCGTCGATCCCGTTAACCCAACTGTCAATACCACTCGTAGTACCCACTCCAATCAATTCTTATATGGCGGTGGTAGTTACAAGGTCAATGCAGACCTGACACTTCAGTATTACTTCGCCAACCTTAAAGACTTCTATGACCAGCATTTCCTTGGCGGTGTTTACGGGGTGAATGTCGGTCCGGGTCGTTTGACCGCCGATGTGCGTTATTACAACAATAGTTCGGATGGCAAGAACGCCAACGATGTGGAGTATTACAGTACTGGTTATTACGGCGGTGGCCGTACCCGTGGTGAAGTCGACAGCCGCCTCAGCAGCATGCAACTTACTTATGCCCTGTCAGGACATTCTTTCAGTGCAGGCTATCAACAGGTCGACGGTGACAGTGACGCGGTCTGGGTCAACGAAGGGGCGGGCACGACCAGTTACTTCTTCACCGAAACCATGTCGGCCAAGTTCCAGCGTGCCGGTGAGCGCACCTGGATTCTGCGTTATGGATACGACTTCACCCAGTTGGGCGCTCCGGGGCTTACCTTCCGTGGGGCTTATTACACGGGCGACAACATCAAGACCGCCAATGGCGATGCTGGTGAATGGGCGCGTGACCTGACGCTGGGCTACGTGGTGCAGTCCGGCCCCGCGAAGGGCCTGAATACCCTGGTGCGGTACGGAATTCTGCGCTCAGGCATGCAGCGTGATACCGACGAGTATCGGGTCATCATCGATTATCCGATCGACCTGTTCTGACACAAGCTTTGCTCCTTGGGCACGTCCCGTGTGGACTTCAGCCGACGGTGGGGGCCGCTCCACCGTTTTTTGCGTTGACACGATGAATCAATGAGCTGCTGTTCCGATCTCAGTTGGAGTCGCATTAGGACTCTTGTCTGCAAGCTTCAAAACGTATCTGGTATGTTTTTGACTGTCGCGGTAATACTCCTGACTGGCAACCTTCTCTGGATGACAGGCTTCGACCGAACGACTAAATTCGAAGACCGCCGTTGATTTCTTGCAGGCAACCCTAAAAGCCCTGCCGTATCGCGTTCACACGGTGCTGACTGATAACGGCATCCAGTTCGCCAAGAAGCCAGGCACCGAGGCCTACCGAGTTCATCCATTTGACGAGTTTTGTCACCAGCATGGCATCGAACATCGGTTGACCAAGCCTTTGCATCCATGGACCAACGGTCAGGTTGAGCGGATGAACCGGACGATCAAGGACGCCACGAGCAAGGTGTTTTACTACACCTTGCTCGAGGAGCTGCGTTCGCATCTAGGGAAAGTCAGGAAGTCTTCTTCACACAGGCTACCCGGTCGAGCGACATGGGTAGGTTCAAAACAGCCTTGATCGTACAAAACAAGCCGGTGCCCACGATCCCTATGCCATTTGACGCTACCGTTGCGTGAGAGGGTGAAACTCAATGGCTTTTTGCCAATGGCGATATTGCTTGAATCGTCGGGAAAGTGAGTGCTGCAAGATGCCATAAACGCAGAGCATGTCAGCCTGTTCGGCGGGTAGTGTTTTAAATGCCGGCGCGATCAGCGGTAGCGTCGGTTCTCCAGAACAGTGAACGACAGCATGCCACCCAGCATGGCCAGCATGAACGCGATTGCTTGCCAGTGTCCTGTCAGCAGGATCGCCACGGCCGGGCCGGGACAAATCCCGGCAATGCCCCAACCGATGCCAAACAACAGGCTACCGCCGATCAGGCGTCGGTCCAGTTCGCGTTGGATGGGTAACTGCATGGGGCTGCCGAGGAGCGAACGGGATTGCCGGCGCGCCCAGGTCAGCGGGCCAATGGCCACGGCAATGGCACCCACCATGACCAGTCCCAGGGACGGGTCCCAGGCACCGGCCAGGTCCAGGAATGCCAGCACCTTTCTCGGGTTGGCCATGCCCGCCAGCAACAGGCCCAGGCCGAACAACAGGCCAGCGATGAAGGCCGTGAATTTGATCATCTTCAGCTCCCTGCTAGATGACGCAGCACAAACACCGTAAGAAAGCCGCTGAACATGAAACACAGCGTGGCAACCATCGAGCGTGGCGACAGTCGCGACAGGCCGCACACCCCATGGCCACTGGTGCAGCCCGAGCCGTAGCGTGTGCCAACGCCCACCAGGACACCGGCTAGGATCAGCCCGAGCCAGCCGCTTTGGAACTCGATCAGCGGCAGCTCGCCGAACAGGCCCCAGAGCAGCGGTGCGACGAGCAAGCCGAGCAGAAACAGGGCTTTCTCACTCACGCCTTGGCTGCCGCGCTGCAGCAGACTGCTGATCAGGCCGCTGATGCCGGCGATACGGCCGTTGCCGACGGCGAACAGGCTGGCGGCCAGGCCAATCAAGGCGCCGCCTGCCAGGGACGACCAGGGCGTGAAGTTAATCCAGTCGACAGTCATGGGGCTGCTCCAGTGCAAGTGGGGGGGGGACAGGGCCGGTTCAGGCGCAACTCGCGGGGCCGGATTCATGATCCAATCGCTTTGACCAGCAGGGCCACCGCAACCAGCATCGATACGACGGCAAACCCTCTTTGCAAGTGCGGGCCTGCCAGCCGAACCGCGATCAGGCGTCCGCTGGCCATGCCAAGCAATGCGCCCAGGGAGAACGGCAGGGCGACCGCCCACTGCAAATGCCCGGCCGCGGAGCTGGCGGCAACGCCGGACATCGACACCAGCGCAATCACCGCCAGGGACGTTGCCAGCACCGACTGCGCCGTCAAGTCGGTGTAGCGCTGCAGCGCCGGCACCATCACAAAGCCGCCGCCTACACCGAGCAGGCCCGAAAGCCCGCCCGCGACCACGCCAGACACCGTGAGCGCCCAGGCACAGGGCGCGGTCCAGTTCAGCTTTCCTCGTTGGGCGTCCAGGACGCAAGGCGGCGGCTTGGTCGCGACCGGGGCCTTGGACGCCGGCAACGACCGTTTGAATACCCGGAGCGCCACGTACATCAGCACGCAGGCGAACATGATCGTCAATGGACGATTCGGTGTGCGCTGCGCCAGCCACAGGCCCAGGGGCGAACAGACGATCCCGGCGGCGGCAACCAACAGCGCCGCCTTGTAGCGCACGGTGCCGTTCTTGAGGCCCATCACCGCACCCAGGGTCGCCGCCAGGCCAACCGCCAGCAAACCGATGGGCCCGGCCTCGGCCATGCTCAATCCGGCCCCGAACACCAGCAATGGCACCGCGAGTATGCCGCCGCCGGCACCGGTCAGGGCCAGGATCACACCCACCGTCAGCCCCAGCAGTAAGGCGACGATCATCCCGCTCTCCTTGCCTTCAACGCGGTTTTCATTGGTCGGCCAACTCGGGTTTTGCCAGCCACTCCCGGCCCTTGAGCATGCCCTTCCAATACAGCGGTGGAAGAATCCGCTCTTTGAGCAGCCAGGCCAGCCGGGAAGGGCGGGTGCCGTCGATCAGCCAGGATGGGAAGCTGGGCGCGACCTTGCCGCCATAGGTGAACTCCGCCAGGACGATCTTGCCGCGCTCCACCGTCAGCGGGCAGGAGCCGTAACCGTCGTACTGGGCGCAGCCGTTCGCCTTGCCCATGGCCGTCAACACGTTATGAGCCACCACCGGCGCCTGCTTGCGGGCGGCGGCTGCGGTCTTGGCATTGCTCGAATTGGTCGCGTCGCCCAGCGCATGAATATTTGCCCAGGTTTTATGCCGCAGCGTGGCGGGGTCGACATCAATCCAGCCGGCCGCGTCGGCCAACGGGCTGACGCGGATGAAATCCGGTGCGACCTGCGGTGGCACCACGTGCAGCAAATCGAACTCGCGGGTCACCTCGCGGGGGCTGCCATCGGCATTCACGCTGCTGAACGTGGCCGTGCGAGCCGGACCATCGACGCGGGTGAGGGTGTGGCCGAAATTCAGCTCGATCCCATAAGCGCCGACGTATTCCATCAGCGCTGGCACATAGTCGGGCACTCCGAACAGCACCGCACCGGCGCTATGGAACTCGATCTCGACGTCACTCAGCACGCCGCTGCGCTTCCAGTGATCGGCCGACAAGTACATGGCTTTTTGCGGCGCCCCGGCACATTTGATCGGCATGGGCGGCTGGGTGAAGATCGCTCGGCCACCTCGCAGTTGTCGCACCTGTTCCCAGGTATACGGCGCCAGGTGATACAGGTAATTGGAGGTCACGCCGTTACGGCCCAGGGTCTCCGACAACCCTTCGATGGCGTGCCAATTGAGCTTCAGACCGGGACACACGATCAGTTGCTGGTATTTGACCACCCGGCAGCCATCCAGAATGAGCGCATTGAGCTCGGGCTCGAACGCCGCCACCGCTGCCTTGATCCAGTGCACGCCGCGGGGGAGGGTGGCGCCCATCGTGTGCGCCGTCTGGCGCGCATCGAACACTCCGCCACCGACCAGCGTCCAGCCGGGCTGGTAGTAATGCACGTCGGCCGGGTCGATGATCGCGATGTCGAGCCCCGGATCGCGGGCCAGCAGGCTGGAGGCGGTGGCTATACCCGCCGCGCCGGCGCCGATGATGACCACGGTATGCCGGGCTTCGGCGACTTCGACCGGGGTTCGGCCCTGGTTCGCGATCCGCCGGATCACGCCTTTCAGGTCGAACCCGGCTTGCTTGGCGCTCTCGACGATGTGCGGCAGGTCGTGCCGACCGGCTTGTGACAGCGCCCACATCGTTGTCGAGCGCATCCCCGAACGGCAATAGGCCAACACGGGCTTGGGCAGCGTTTCCAGCAGCCTACCGAAGGCGACCCCTTGCTCGTCGGTGACCTTGCCCGATTCGGCGGGCAGGTAGTGGGCTTCGATACCGAGCGTGTCGGCGGTGCGTTTTATCTCGGCAAACAACGGTTGGTCACTGCCTTCGCCGTCGGGGCGGTTGCACACGATGGCGCGAAAGCCGGCTGCTTTGAGCTCAGCCACTTGGCTGGGAAAAATCTGTTCCGATACCGATAGAGCGGGGGCAAGGCGGCGCAAATCCATAAATGTCTCCGTAATGGGCATTTTTCTTATGTTTTTGGGGAGGAAGGAATCTCAGGCGACGTTGAGCGGGATTTTCAGGTAACGGGTCCCGTTCGATTCAGGTTCGGGAAAATGCCCGGCGCGCATGTTGACCTGGACCGAGGGCAGGATCAGCGTCGGCATTTCCAGCGATGCATCGCGCTTGGTGCGCATCGCCACGAACTCTTCCTCGCTGATGCCGTTACGCACGTGCACGTTGTGCTCGCGCTGTTCGGCAACGGTGCTGACGAACTGCACCTCGCGACCGCCCGGCTGGTAGTCGTGGCACAGGTACAGCAACGTATCCGCCGGCAGGCTCAACACCTTGTTGATTGACTGGAACAGCGTGCGCGCATTGCCGCCGGGGAAATCGCAGCGGGCGGTGCCGTAGTCGGGCATGAACAGCGTATCGCCGACGAAGGCCGCGATTTCGTGGCCATTGCTGATCAGGTAAGACATGCAGGCCGGCGTATGGCCGGGTGTATGCAGCGTGGTGCAGTGCAGCGTGCCGATGCTGAAGGGCTCGTCGTTCACGAACAGGTGATCGAATTGACTGCCATCGCGGGGCACATCGCTGCCGGTGTTGAACAGTGTGCCGAACACCTTTTGCACCGTCGAAATATGGCTGCCTATGCCGATTTTCCCGCCGAGCTTTTCCTTCAGGTAGGGCGCGGCTGTCAGGTGGTCGGCGTGGACGTGAGTCTCGAGAATCCACTCGACCTTCGCATTCAGCTCGTTCACTCGTGCTATCAAGCGGTCGGCGGACGTGGTGGCGGTGTGGCCGGATTTAGGGTCGTAATCCAATACGCTGTCGATGATCGCGCAGTGACGGGTGGCCTCATCCAGCACCAGGTAGCTGACGGTGTGGGTAGCCGCATCGAAGAAGCCTTCGACGTGAAGTTTGATGGGCATGAACTGTCTCCTTAGGGGGCTTTTTTAGCGAGCCGCTCAGACTAAGGACTGACATAGCAATAAGTTTGCCAGGCCGTTAATTAAGCCGGGTTGCCTAATATCTATTTGATTTTATTGTGTTTTATTTTTGTGTGTGGGCGTGTTCAGGCCTGCGTCCGGTGGATTTTTCTGCCATTGGCAGTGCCTGTTGACAGAGCTGGCAGTGCCACAACAGGATGGACGAATGGATTCTAGGAGCCATGATGAAGACATCTCTGCCTACCCCAGCCAACGCCGTCCCGCACCCTGATCAAGTGCAGTCGCTTGTTTCGTTTCTGGAGCACGAACTCAATCCGATGATCGTGCTCGATCCGGACTACAACATCCTGGCGGCCAACACTGCCTATCAGCGCCAGTTCGGCAGCGCCGACAAACCCTTTATCGGCCATAAGTGCTACCAGATCTCACATCACTACGACGTCCCTTGTGATCAGGCAGGTGAGAATTGTCCGATGAAAAAGGCCCAGGAAATGCGCGGGCCGGATCGTGTCCTGCACATCCACCACACGCCGCGGGGGCCTGAGCATGTCGACGTGGAATTGCGCCCGATCCTCGATGAGCACGGTTCTATCACTGCCTATGTGGAGCGCCTGGCCCTGGTGCGCAGCGCCTCGGCGCGCCCGAGCGACGAAGGGTTGGTCGGCTGTTCGCCGGCCTTCAACCGCGCCCTGGCGGAACTGCAACGCGTGGCGCCCTCCATGTTGCCGGTGCTGCTGCTGGGCGAGTCGGGGACGGGCAAAGAGCTGTTCGCGCGCGCCGTCCATGAAACCAGCGATCGAGCCGACGGACCGTTTGTCGTGGTGGATTGCTCCGGCTTGACCGAAACACTCTTCGAGAGCGAGCTGTTCGGCCATGAGAAAGGCGCCTTCACCGGTGCTGTCACGCGCAAGCACGGCCTGGTCGAAACGGCCCAGGGCGGCACATTGTTTCTGGATGAGATCGGTGATGTGCCGTTGGCGATGCAGGTGAAACTGTTGCGCCTGATCGAATCGGGCACCTATCGCCGGGTCGGCAGCGTCGAGACCTTCCACGCCAATTTCAGGTTGATTGCCGCCACCCACAAACCGCTGGAAAAAATGATGGAAAAAGGTGAGTTCAGGCAGGACCTGTACTACCGCATCAGCGCGTTCCCCATTCACTTGCCGCCCTTGCGCAACCGGGTCGAAGACATCGGCCTGCTGGTGAACTCATTCCTGCAGCGTCGCGGTGCCGGCAAGCGTCGGCTGACCATCGATGCCGAGGCCCTGGGCAGGCTTCAGCAGTACTCGTGGCCTGGCAACATCCGCGAGTTACGCAACGCCCTGGAACGGGCGAGTCTGTTCGCTGACGATGGCGTCATCCGGGCCAGCTATCTGCCCCAGGCGTGCGTGGCGCCATCGCCTCAGGTGGCTGCATCGACGCTGTTGGACGACAGCACGCTGGCGCAGACACTGGCGACCTTCACAGGTACCCGCAGCGAGCTGGCCAAGCACTTGGGGATCAGCGAGCGGACCTTGTACCGACGCCTGAAAAGACAAGGCCTGGCCTAGTCGCCGGGACTGACGCACGGCGACTGACAATGACTGCCACCCTGGCAGATTGGCAGGGCATTGAACGGCTATATCTCCCCGCTATTTATATTTAAATTATTGTTTTATAACGATAAAAATAAATAGCTCGCCCTTGGCATGCCCTGTGCAAATTGCATGGCATGAGCATTTCCGACAAACGCTTGCTACGCCATCTGATCACAGCGGTGCTGATTAAGCTCCTGCTGCTGAGCGTGCTGTGGTGGCTGTTCATCCGGGATTCGCACGTCAGTGTCGACCCGAACATTGTCGGCGGCCGTTTCGGTGTACCCACCTCGACTCAAGGGACAAGCAAGTGATATCAGAACACCTGGTGGATTTGTCACGGCTGCAGTTCGCAGCCACTGCGCTTTACCACTTTCTATTCGTACCGCTGACGGTTGGCATGGTGTGGCTGCTCGTCATCATGGAAAGCGTCTATGTGATGACCGGGAATGTCATCTGGAAAGACATGACGCGCTTCTGGGGCAAGTTATTCGGCATCAACTTCGCCCTGGGGGTGACAACCGGTATTACCCTGGAATTCCAGTTCGGCACCAACTGGGCGTATTACTCGCACTACGTGGGCGACATCTTCGGTGCGCCGCTGGCCATCGAGGGCTTGATGGCGTTCTTCCTCGAATCGACCATGATCGGACTGTTCTTCTTTGGCTGGGAGCGCCTGAAGAAAGAGCACCACTTGCTGGTCACGCTGCTGATGGCCATCGGTACCAACCTGTCTGCGCTGTGGATTCTGATCGCCAATGGCTGGATGCAGAACCCCGTGGGCTCGGAATTCAGTTACATCACCATGCGCATGGAAATGGTCGATTTCTGGGCGGTGGTGTTCAACCCGGTGGCCCAGGCCAAGTTCGTGCACACGGTGTCGGCCGGCTATGTCACTGGCTCGATGTTCGTGTTGTCGATTTCCAGCTGGTACTTGCTCAAGCGTCGCGATGTCGAGTTCGCCAAACGCAGCTTCCGGGTAGCGGCGGCGTTCGGCCTGGCTTCCGTGCTGAGCGTCATCGTGCTGGGGGATGAGTCGGGTTACACGGTGGGCGAGGCGCAGCAAACCAAGCTCGCTGCCATGGAAGCCATGTGGGAAACCAAGCCTGCACCGGCGGGCCTGACCTTGATCGCCAGCATCAATGAAGCCGAGTCCAGGAATAACTGGGAAGTCGATGTGCCCTGGGTGATGGGCTTGATCGGCACGCGCTCGGTCAGCAAGCAAATTCCTGGCATTCACGACATCAAAGAGAAAAACCGCGCGCGCATTCTGCGCGGTATTACCGCCGTCAATGCGCTTGAAGCCCTGCGCGCCGATCGCAACGATAAGGCCGCGTTCGAGACCTTCGAAGCGTACAAGACGGACCTCGGTTTTGGCCTGCTGCTGAAAAAGTACGTTGAAGACGTCAACCAGGCCACGCCAGCCATCATCGACAAAGCGGTGAACGATACCGTACCGCACGTGACCCCGATGTTCTGGGCGTTCCGGCTCATGGTCGCGACGGGCTTCGCCATGCTCCTGCTGTTCGGGCTGGCCTTCTGGAGCACCTTGCAGTCGGCCTGCACACGCCGCCGCTGGTTGCTGCGTTGGGCACTGTACATGCTGCCTGCGCCTTGGCTGGCCTGCGAGCTGGGCTGGTTCGTCGCTGAATATGGCCGGCAACCCTGGACCATCTACGGCGTGCTGCCCACTCACATGAGTGTCTCCACCCTCAGCATCAATAACCTCTATGGCTCGCTGGCAGGATTCGTCGCTTTCTACACCGTGCTGCTGGTGGTTGAAATGTTCCTGATGGTCAAGTTCGCCCGCCAAGGGCCCGGCAGCCTCGGAACCGGCCGTTATGCCCACGAAGCCAATCTGAAGGAACTCCACCATGCTTGATTACGTCACCCTGAAAATTATCTGGTGGGCACTGGTCGGCGTACTGTTGATCGGCTTCGCCATCATGGACGGCCACGACATGGGCGTCGGCACGTTGCTGCCCTTCGTGGGCCGCACGGACCTGGAACGCCGCGTCGCGATCAACACCGTCGGGCCGCACTGGGATGGCAACCAGGTGTGGTTCATCACCGCCGGCGGCGCGCTGTTCGCCGCGTGGCCGGTGGTGTATGCCGCCGCGTTCAGCGGGTTCTACTGGGCGATGATTCTGGTCCTATGGGCGCTGTTCTTCCGCCCGGTGGGGTTTGACTATCGCAGCAAGATTCACAACGCCAGATGGCGCAGTACCTGGGATTGGGGGCTGTTCATCGGCGGCGCCGTGCCGCCACTGGTGTTCGGCATCGCGTTCGGCAACCTGCTGCAAGGCGTACCGTTCCACTTCAATACCATGCTGGTATCGACCTACACCGGGAGTTTCTGGCAACTGCTGAACCCCTTCGCGCTGCTGACCGGTGTGGTGAGCAGTGCAATGATTACCCTGCAGGGCGGTACTTATCTGGCACACCGCACTGAAGGCGCGATCCAGGCTCGTGCCATCAAGGGCGGAATCGGCGCGGCGTTGGTGCTGCTGTGCACATTCGTCATTGCCGGCGTTTGCTTGCAATCGATCGACGGCTATCGCATTGCCTCGGTGGTGGATATCGCCGGGCTGCCGGACATTCTTGACAAGACTGTGGTACGCGAAGCAGGGGCCTGGATGGCCAACTATGGCCATTACCCTGTGTTATGGCTGCTGCCTGCGCTTGGCTTGGCGGGCGCCGCCGGTGCCGCGCTGTTGCTACTGATGCGCCGCCCACTCGCCGCGTTTGTCGCCTCGTCGCTCGCGGTGATCGGAGTGATCGGCACCGCTGGTGTGTCGATGTTCCCGTTCGTCATGCCGTCGTCGACGGTGCCTGCGTCGAGCCTGACCGTGTGGGACAGCGTGTCCAGTCATCTGAGCCTGGCGATCATGTTCTGGGCCACGTTGATTTTCATGCCGCTGATCGTGATCTACACCTCGTGGGCCTATCGCGTCATGCGTGGCAAGGTCACCGGGGCGCAGATCGAAGCCAACGAACATTCGGCCTACTAACGCCCTCAGAGGAGCAAGGACCATGTGGTATTTCGCCTGGATGCTGGGAGTCGGTTTTGCGCTGCTGCTGGCGATATTGAATGCGATGTGGGGCGAGACCGAAGCCGGTCGCACCCTCAGCGACAGTGACGAGAAACCGTCATGATCTCGCGCGTCGCCGATGCCCCGGCTGCCTCACGCCTTCACCCGCTGAGCCTGCTTGTCGCGGTCGCGATCATGCTCGTGTGTACGCTCTATCCGCCGCTGATGGCCGCCCCGGATGGGAAAGCCGACCATGGGCTGGCAACGACCTTGTTCGCGGCGATGAGCGTGGCCTTTGTGCGGGGCGTGGGGTTCGTGCCGCGTGCGCGGGTGTGGCGCTGGCTGTTCTCGGGTTGGACCTGCTGTGCGTTACTTGTAGTTGCTGGTTGGAAATTACTGCACTCCTGAGGGTTCTACCATCCCGGCACACCGCGACGGATGCGCCAGGAAAAATCCAGCGCCTGCCCCGAGGCGCGGGCTCGCGCGGTGAAATGTCCCAGACGGCGAAGCTCATCGAGGGGGTAACCGGGCTGCAGACCACCGTTATCCATGGCATATCCAGGCAGGTAGCCGGTCAACAGGAGGCGGTAATCCATCGGCAAGCCACCCACTATGCTCTGCATCATGTCGAACACGATGGTCGTGCAATTCGCCGTGACAGTGTTGTAGAAACGGGGCCGCTCGATCAGGGCGTTGGCCTGCTCCACGTAGGCAAGCAGCAGCGCGCGCATCGCCGAACGCGGCAGGTCGAGGCGATAGAGGTAGGCCTCCTCGCCGCGCACATTGGTGCGCACGCGCAGGGCATCGCGCTCGTCGGTGGCGACGATGCTCAGTTCGAACTGCTTGAAGAAACCGCCGATTTCGGAATAGGCCTCACCCTTTTCCTTGCGCACCTCCACGCTGAACGTCAGGAAGCGCCCGTCCTCGAAACCGAAGGACACCAGGATATGGGCGATGGCCGGCATACCCCAGTAGGAGGTGACGAGATCGACCGAGGCGAGTCGATCCAGGTCGTAATCACGGGTTTCCCAGGCGACCTGGTAATCCTGATCGCTGCGCCAGTCGAAGTTACGGACGTTGTCCAGGGTCAGGCGACTACCCGCGACACGCCCGCTGGCCATCTTGGCGACATCGTCCGCCCAGACGCGCTGATTGGACGGTTCGAGCGAACCCCACCAGACCGCCAGCAGGCCGAAAGACACCAGATAACCCAGCAATGCCAGGCCTGCACGCCGACGCCAGAGCAACACCAGCAGGACGCAACCGAACAGACACCAGATCCCGATCAGGCCATACACCATCGCAGCCGGCCACTGCAGGTGATAACCCAGAGCCAGGGCTCCCCAGGCACTGAGCAGGAACCCGGTCAAGGTCAACAGGCATAGCACCGCGTACCTCAGCAATTTCTGCACCGTGCTCATCGATGGCTCGCCACGGCGTTGTCGGGCGATGCGAGGTGCTGGTGCAGGATACGCCGGATTTCGACGATGGCCTCCGGGGTTTCCTGCACACTGTGCCACGAGGGCACGACCCTCTCGGATTCAGCGCCCGCCAGGTGCGCGCTGTTGTAAGGCACCACGCCATCGCTGGAAAGATCCAGCGCCAGTTCCGGAGTATGGTTGCCAATGATGCTGTGGTAGCGCACCCGGGGTGAAATGGGCAGTTCCGCAGCCGCCACCACGAAGGGGTCGCGGTTGCTGAGATTGTCGATACTGTTGAGCGGACGATCCAGGGCCACCGGCGCCGCCGAATTGGGATCGACCAGCACCTGGGCGAGCTCCTTGAAACGGCCCAGCACCGACACCGGCATGCGTACCAGACCGGCCGCCCAGCGCGACAGCCGGTTCTCGGCGAACGGCGTGCCACGGTGCGGCGAGGCGACGAACACCGCCCGGCTCACCTGCGGCAGCGGCTCGAAGTGCAGATAGGGCCCCAGGCTGGCCTTGGCTTTTTCCAGGCGCCGCCCCTGGATCGCATAACGTCCCAGCATCGCCTCCCACAGCCGGTCACCGGAGGACGAGACCATCAGCCGCGACAGCACCCCACCCATGCTATGGCCCACCAGCACCACGTCCTGGCTGGCGATGGCGGTGCCCTGGGGATCGAAATGGGCCAGGGTCTGCTCGATGGTCTGGCGAATCGCCAGGTTGTTCAACGCAATCGGCAGGTTGGTCGGGTAATACACCTGCCAGATCTGGTAGCTGCGCCGCAGTTGCTCGTCGCCGAGCACTTCGTTGGCGACGTTGATCCAGGCTTCCGGGCTGCTGGCCAGGCCGTGCAGCATGATGACGATGCGGCGATTCGGATCGTAGGGTTGCAACAAATACAGATGCGGCTTCTCCAGTACCTCGCCACGTCCCACCAGGGTCAACAGCGACTGCCGGGCGAAGCCGGAGCGGGCCAGCCAGATACCGTAGCCGGAGGTGAAGTTGGCCGCCAGCGGCGCCTGCACGCCGGCCATCTCCACACTATCCTGGCGGTAGGGGTCGAAGGCGAGTATTTCCACCTGATCGGTGGCCAGCACCTGCTCCAGGGTGTCGCCCGGGAAGCGCGCCACGGCGGTGATCGCCGGGAACGGCGTTTCGCTCCAGGCCAGTTCATCGCTGCTGCGGCTGACCACACGCTTGGCGGTAACGGCGACCAGCTCTGCGCCGAGGCCGTCGCGCCGATACTGATTACGCAAGCCGGCGAAGGACAGCGCAGCGGCGGGAATCAACTCCTTGGGCAGGACGCGACCTTCTGCCAGGCGCACGTCTTCCATTCTGCCGAAAATATTCCAGTGCCCCGAATGCAGGCGAAAGTTGCCCGCGTCATCTTCGGCCTGCGGCGGCCGTCCACGGTAGCGCTCGAACAACTCGCCCAGGGCCTGCTGCACGGAAAAATTGTAATAGTCGCGCACTTGGGTCTGTCGATCCTCAAGGGCTCGCTTATCCGGCGTACGCGCTGTGAAAAACAGATAGGCATAGGCATGCCGGGCACTTTCCAGGTAGGCATCGGTACGCGCCTCGGCGGACAGCACACTGGCGCCTTCCTGCGCCTCCTTCAGCCATAGCTCGGCGAGCGCCGACAGCCGCTGCTCGTCACCCAGACCGATCGTCTCCTGCAGCGCCCGACGACAAGCGGGCAGATCGGCGCGGCAGCGTTCCTCGTCGCTGCCGATCACCTGCAAAGCGCTGCCTGCCGACGTACTGAGGTGGCCGGTGGTCAGCACATCGCCACGGCGCAGGGCGAGGTAGTCGTCATTGCTGACCGCACTCACCTTGACTCCGGCGCAACCGGCAAGCGCCAGGGCCAGGGCCAGGGCCAGCAGTGGAACCACCGCGCACCTTGCGCGCCGAGCGGCGCAGCACTGCAAAACAGTCAAATAAATCGCGACTTGCATATCCACCACTTGATAGAACCGGCCGCTCGGCGCACCGGGAACATCCGGCAGCGCGAGTCGTCAATCGGCCTCATGCTTCGACGAGGCCCCGGGATAGAAGGTTTGAGCAGGTGCACAGGCATCCGCCGGGGGCGGGAAATATCCAATAATTAGAATGACGTGTCTAGTTTCAAAGATTGCGGCAGCCACCACCGGGTTTGCTAGGATGCGCCCCTTGTTCCCGAAGACGGCCTGCCGCCATGCCCCGCGCCTCTCGCCCCGCCTCAGCCAGTGCCCGCCTGCCGCAGCAAGCCCGTGGCCAGGCTCGGGTCGACGCCGTGCTCGACGCCTGCGCGCAACTGCTGGCCAGGCACGGCGAAGCGGCGCTGACCATGCATGGGCTCGCCCAGGCGGCGGGCACCTCCATCGGCTCGCTCTATCATTTCTTTGCCGACAAGCAGAACGTCCTGCAAGCGCTGGGCGAACGCCATCTGCTCGCCCTGCGCGAAGTCGTCACCCAGACCGACGCCATCAGCGACCAGGCCTGGCAGGCCTTCACCCCAGGACAATTGGCCAACCAGTTGCTGACCCCTTACCTGGACTACTTCACTCGCCATCCCGACTTTCTGCACCTGATCCGCCGCGTCCCCGGACAGGCGACGGCAAGTACCACCGACCAGGCACTGGAGGCGAGAATCCATGGCCTGTTCCTGCGCGTCGTGTGCCTGCGCCTGCCAATGGCCAGCCCCGAGCAGCAGCAGGCCTATGCCGCCACGCTGTTCAGCCTGCCGGTCGGCATGCTGACCCAGCAGTTGCTCGAGTACGACTCGGCACTGCGCGAACGCATCCTGCGCGAGGAAATCCCCCGCGCCCTGGAAGCCTACATCGGCGCGATAGAACTGATCGGCTGAGCATGGGGCAGCCATGAGCTGCAAGTTGCAGCGGCCCAGGCGTCCCCCAGCGCTCAGCTTCCGGCTTGAAGCTTGCGACTTGTAGCTTGAGGTAAGATAGCCGCCACTCCAGGCTCTTCACGAGACACGCCCCATGCCAGAGAGCAGCCGGAACACCCCCCGCCTGATCAAGAAGTACGCCAATCGCCGCCTGTACGATACCCATACCAGCAGCCACCTGACGCTGAGCGATATCCGCCAGTTGGTGATCGATGAGATCCCCTTCCAGGTCGTCGATGCCAAGAGCGGCGAAGACCTGACCCGCAGCATCCTCATGCAGATCATCCAGGAAGCGGAAAGCGACGGCGAACCGATCTTCTCCAGCGACATGCTCAAGGGCATCATCCGCTTCTACGGCCCCTTCCAGGGCATGCTCGGCAGCTACCTGGAAAAGAGCATCCAGACCGTCATCGACGTGCAGACCCAGACCGGCGTGCAGTCCTCCCAGGCCTGGAGCGAGTTCATGCATAAACAGGTGCCGGTGATGCAGGAACTGATGAACCAGTACGTCGATCAGTCGAAGAAGCTTTATCTCAATACCCAGAACCTGTTCGGTCTGTTCGGCACGCCGCCGTCTACCAGGCCCGATGGCAACGACGGACGTAAAAAGGATGACGACGGGCACTAGGGTCTGTTGCCGTTTCGGCGTAAGCCATGAGGACGCTTGTGGTGGCTGGCGGGTTGGCCTGGGCGCTGCTACGTTGCAGAAACAACCCTGCCCAGAGAGGCCCGTGATGTCTCAGGTCCAGCCCGAGGTGCGAGAGCTTGATCATGGCTACAGCCGCGAAACCCGGGCGCTGCTGTATCGGGTCTATCGCCAGGACCCGCTGCTGGCGCAATTGCTGAACAGTGGGCGCAGTGGCTTCGAGCGGCGCCTGCGGGCGACGGTCGCGGAACTGGTCAACTGGCACTATGCCGAGCGGCATCCCGCACTGGGGCTGTTCATCGACGACCAGATGGTGGCGGCCGCCCTGATCACTCCGCCGCAGCGTCAACTGGGCATCACCGAAAGCTGGATGTGGCGCCTGCGCATGCTGCTGCGCACGGGGCTGGGTTGCACGCGACGTATCATTGCCTATCAGGATGCGCTGCTGGAAAGGCTATCGCCGGGCCCTTATCACCAGGTGCTGCTGTTCGGTGTGGCGCCGGATCTGTCCGAGCAGAACCTGGACCCGTTGCTGTTCTCGGTGCTGCTGAACTGGAGCGCACGAGAAGGAGGGGCCCGTGGGCTGCTGGTCGACTGTTCCCGTCTGGCCCCTTCGTTCGCCTGTGAAGCGGCGGGCTTTGGCAAGGTGGCCGAACTGTCTGTCGGCGCGGTCGTCGTATGCCTGTATTTGCACCCAGCGCCCGGTTTCGAATGAATGACGTGTTAGCATTTGCGCCATGATGTATCGCCATGGATCGCGCCTTTTCCTGCTCACTACCATCCTGCTCGCCAGTGCCACCGCGGAGGCCAAGGCGTTGCTCGAGGTCCGGGTAGAGCCTGCCAGGAAGGCCCTGAAAGCCAATATCGAAGCCTTTATCGGCGACCTCGGCGAGCGTGACGAGGAGGCCCTGAGGCTGTATCGGCGCATCGCCGAGGACCAGGCCCGGCAGGCGGCCCAGGCTCTGGGTTATTACCAGGCCCGGATCGACAGTGCCGTGGAGTCCGGCCAGGACAAACAGCCACGCCTGCGCCTGCACGTGGTGCCGGGCGAGCCGGTGCGCCTGCGCCAGGTCAATGTGCGCATCGACGGCGAGGCGTCGGCCATGGCGGCGTTTCGTGTACCTCGCAGCGAGCGCCTCAAACCCGGCGCCCGACTCGATCATGGCGCCTATGAGGATGCCAAGAAACTGATCCAGAACCAGGCCCTGCGCTATGGTTTCTTCGACGGACGCTTTACCAGTCAACGGCTGGATGTCGACCCCGCAGAGGGGGCCGCCGACATCGATCTGGTCTATGACAGCGGTCGACGCTACAGCCTCGGCGAGGTCAGCTTTCATGGCGATACCCCGTTCGATGAGGAACTGCTCAGGCGCTTCATTCCGTTCAAGGATGGCGATGGCTACGACGCTGACCAGATCGCCGCTTTCAACCAGAACCTGCAGGCCAGCGGCTACTTCGCCCTGGTACGCGTCGATGCCATACCGGCCGAGGCGCAGGCGCAGCGGATTCCGGTCAAGGTCGAACTCAAGGCCGTCGAGCCGCGCACCGTGGGCCTTGGCGTAGGCTACGCGACTGACGTCGGCCCGCGGGCCAAGGCCAGTTGGACGCGGCATTGGGTCAATCCGCAGGGGCACAGCCTGGGCTTCGACAGCGAGGCTTCCCTGGTTCGGCAGAACGTCAGCGCCTGGTACCAGATTCCGCTCGATCCGCCGCTGACCGACACCTTGCGCTTCACCAGTGGCCTGACTCGGGAAGAACTGGAGGACGTGGAAAGCCGCAAGCTGAGCCTCGGAGCACAATGGCAGCATCAGTTGGCCAAGGACTGGATGCGCGTGGTTTCCCTGCGCTGGGAGCAGGAACACTACGATTTCGGCGATGGCAGCCCCGATGGCGTGAGTAACTTCCTGATGCCCGGTGTCAGCTATGACCTGTTGCGCAGCGATTCGCCCGTCGATCCGAGCCAGGGTTATCGTCTGCAGATGGATGCCGTCGTGGCCAAGCAAGGATTGGTTTCCGATGCCGATATGGTCCGTTTCAACGGCGTGGCCAAGGGCCTCTATACCTTCTCTGGTGGGCATCGGCTGCTTGGCCGGGCGCAGATCGGCCTGATCGCCACCAATGACTTTTCGGCAATCCCGCCCTCGTTGCGCTTCTTCGCGGGTGGCGATCAGAGTGTGCGTGGCTACGACTACCAGAGCCTGTCGCCGGAAGATCACCAGCACAACAAGGTTGGCGCTCGTTATCTGATGGTCGCCAGTGCCGAGTACCAGTACCCGATTGCCAAAAGCTGGCGTCTGGCCACGTTCGTCGACCATGGCAATGCCGTCGATTCGCCCATGGACGGCGGCAAGACAGGTGTGGGGTTTGGGGTGCGCTGGGTCTCGCCGGTGGGGCCGATCCGCGTGGACCTTGCCCATGCCTTGGATGAGCCCGGTGGTGTGCGCCTGCATTTCTCCATGGGGCCTGAACTGTGAGACGGGCGATCCGCTATGGCCTGGCTGGCCTCGCCGTGCTCCTGCTGATGCTGGTTTTGGCCGTTGGGCTGCTCTTGAACAGCGAGCGCGCGGGACGCTGGTTGTTACAGCAGCTTCCTGGCCTGACGGTGGAAGGCTTCAGCGGTCGCCTGGGCAGCGCCTGGCAGGCCGATCTGCTGCGTTGGGAACAGGACGGTGTGCGGGTAAGCCTGACGGCAGCGGCCTTGGCATGGTCGCCGAGTTGCCTGGTGCATGGCACTTTCTGCGTGGATGAGTTGCGTGCCAGGCAGGTCGATGTTCGTGTCGCCAGCAGCGATACGCCTGCCGAGTCTGGCCCGGTCGAACTGCCGGATTTGCAGTTACCCATCGGCATACGGCTTGGCGATGTCGAGGTGGGTGGTTTCAGTTTCGACGGCGATCGGCAACTGGCCGACATCAAGCTCCTCGCCACCTGGCAGGAGGATGGCATCGTGATCGAACGACTGTCGGTAGTGCGCGATGGACTGGCGCTCGATCTGCATGGCCGTGTGCAGCCGCAGGCGGGCTGGCCGCTACAGGCCAGCGCACAGTTGAAGTTGCCAGCGCCGGCCGCACAGGACTGGCAGGTGAGCCTCGACGCCAGCGGCGAGCTGGCGGGTCGCCTGGTAGTCAAAGGCAGCAGCAGCGGGTATCTGGTCGCGCAAATGTCAGGCGAAGTGGCTGCGTTGGCAGAGAATGTCCCCGCCAAAATACAGATCGTGGCCGATACGTTCCGGCCTGATGTCGAGCTGCCGGCGCCATTGACTTTGAAAGGGCTGAGTCTGGATGCCAGCGGTGACTTGAGCAGCGGCTATGCCGTGAATGGTCGAGCCATGTTGCCGGGGGCGGGTGGCGACGTTGCGGTTGCACTGATTGGACGCGTGGATGCCAGGGGCGCGCAAATTGGCCGGCTCGATCTCTTGGCCGCAGAGCAGCAACGGCTGAACGTCTCGGGAAACATCGACTGGCAGGATGAGTTGCAGATTTCCAGCCAACTCGATTGGCTGGATTTTCCTTGGCAACGCCTGTTTCCCCAGGACCCGCCGTCGCCGTTGGCGGTGCGCTCCCTGAAGGCGACCATGAATTATCAGGCGGGGCACTATGAAGGTCGTTTCGACGGCCAGTTCAACGGGCCGGCAGGCGAGTTCAGTGCCGGCAGCCCGGTGCAAGGTGACCTGCAACAGGTGAGCCTGCCTGAATTACAGGTCAAGGCGGGCAAGGGCAGTGTGTCCGGTCCGTTGCAGGTGACCTTCGACAACGGCATTGGCTGGAATACCCGCCTGCAGGTCGATGCGCTCGATCCTTCCTATTGGCTGGCGCAGTTGCCGGGATCGCTGGCAGGGCATCTCGAATCCCGTGGCCGTTATGCGCAAGTCCTGGAACTGATGGCGGATATCCGTCTGGAAGGGCGTTTGCGCGGCCAGACGGCAACGCTCAAGGCTCAGCTGGATGGCGCTGGCAAGGAGTGGAGGCTGTCAGCCCTGCAGGCCGATCTTGGCGATAACCATGTGCAGGGGCAGGGCAGCCTTGGACAGCGCCTGGATGGGCGCCTGCAACTGGACCTGCGTCGCATGGGGCAGTTGTGGCCCGGTCTGGCCGGCACTACAGCGGGCACCTTGCAACTGGCCGGTAGCCTGCAGGCGCCGGAAGGTCAGTTGCAGCTCAAGGGGAATGGCCTCGCTTACCAGGACCTACGAATCCATGAGCTGACGCTCTCCGCCTTGCTCGATACCCGCCAGCAAGCCACGCTCAGCCTGCACGCCAGCGACTTGGCCAGTGGTGCGAGTCGTTACGGCGACCTTGATCTGCAGGGCTCTGGAAACCGGGAGAATCAACGTCTGGCCCTGGCTTTCGAGGGTGAGATGGCCAAGAGCGTGCTTGCATTCGATGGGCGCTGGGATGGGCGCGACTGGAAGGGCCGCCTGGCCAGTGGAGAAATTACGGGTGGTGGCCAGACCTGGAGCCTGCAGCAGGTCGCACGACTGGAGCGATTCGCCGATGGTCGCCTGGAACTGGGGCGGCATTGCTGGATGTCAGGCGATGCCAGCCTGTGTGGCGGCGAACAACGTCTGCTGCCCGAGGCACGCCTGGACTACAAGCTACGCCAATTTCCCCTGGCCAGCCTGCAACCATGGCTACCCGAAGACTTCGCCTGGCAAGGTACGCTCAATGCCGATCTCGATCTGCGCCTGCCTTCGAGCGGTCCGGACGGGACGATTCGCCTGGATGCCGGCGGCGGGACCTTGCGTATGCGCCAGGAACAGCAGTGGATCGACTTCCCCTATCAGCGCCTGCAACTTGAAAGCATATTGAAACCGCAGCGCATCGACAGCCAGTTGCTGTTCGAGGGCGGCAATCTGGGGGCGCTGCAAGTCAATGCACGGATCGATCCGCGTCCCGCGCAGAAAACCCTGAGCGGATCGTTCCGCATCACGGGTGTCGACCTCTCGGTTGCACGTCCTTTCGTACCCGGCGTCGAGACCCTGGCGGGGCATCTGCAAGGCAGCGGTTCGTTGGCTGGAACCCTGCAAGCGCCTAACGTGCAGGGCGACCTGCGCTTGAGCGATGGGGCGATTGCCGGCAGCGAGTTGCCGACCCAGGTCGAGAATCTGCAGATTGACGCACGCATTACGGGTGAGAGCGCCGAAGTCAGCGGCAGTTGGCGCAGCGGCAAACTGGGGCAGGGCGGCTTGAGCGGCAATCTGGCATGGGGTGAGCAGCCGCGAGTCGACCTGGCACTGCGCGGTAATCGCCTGCCGGTGGTGGTCGAACCCTATGCCAACCTGGAGGTCGATCCGGATTTGCGAGTCGCCCTGGCCAGTGGCCGCCTGGCGCTGAGCGGCGCCGTGGCGATCCCTCGGGGCAGCATCACCGTCCGCGAGCTACCTCCGCAGGCCGTCAAGGTCTCCCCAGACGCGCGGATCGTTGGCGAAGAGGAACCGCAACGCCAGGAACTGCAGTTGGCCATGGACGTCATGGTCAATGTGGGTGAAGAGCGCCTGCGCTTTACCGGTTTCGGCCTGACCGCGGACCTCAACGGGCGTTTGCAGGTCGGTGACAATCTGGCGACTCGCGGGGAGCTGGTACTCAAGAATGGACGCTACCGCGCCTACGGTCAGCGTCTCGATCTGCAAAAGGCTCGCTTGTTGTTCGCCGGGCCGATCGACCAGCCTTATCTGGATATCGAAGCGGTCCGCAAAGTGGGCGACGTGACCGCTGGCGTTCGTCTGACAGGACGAGCGGACGAACCGCGCAGCGAAGTATTTTCCTCGCCGTCGATGAGCCAGCAGCAGGCGCTGTCCTATCTGGTGCTTGGCCGACCGATGGATGCCAGTAACGACAACAATGCGCTTGGCCAGGCGGCGCTGGCATTGGGCCTCTCCGGCAGCGCGCCACTGACCAGCGAGCTTGCCGAGCGCCTGGGCATCCAGGATTTCCAGTTGGGCGACGATGGCGCGTCCGGGCGTCTTTCAGACCGCCTGACCATCCGTTATGGTTTGGGGATCGTCGAGCCGAGCAGCGTAGTTGCGTTGCGCTACGAATTGACCAAACGCCTCTATATAGAAGCGGCCAGTGGCCTGGCCAGCTCATTGGACCTGTTCTACAAGCGTGACTTCTGAGTGCCGGCTCGCCGTAGCGGCGAGCCGGCGCCTGGCTACTTGAGCTTGTCCAGTTCCTCGTCCGGCAATGCGTAGCTGTGCTTCTCATGGGTGAACGTCGCGATCAACGCATACAGCGTGACTGCCACAACCGCGACGGTAATCAGGCCGAGGATCATCGGCTTGTCGGCGAAGGTGAAAACTGCGCTGGCGCCTTCATAGGTCGTAATGCTCATGTTCGATTCTCCCCTGGGTGATCAGGCCGGCTTGCTTTCGACTGCGACGATTGGCGTGGCGGGCTTGCTTGGCGCTGCGTCGCCATAGAGCCCGCTCCACTCCGGATAGGCCTTGGCTGGTACTTCTGTCAGATCCAGCCCGCGTTCTTCGGCGTGTGCCGGTACGCGCAGCAGGTCGGCTTTCTTCAGGACGTAGGAAATGATGTAGCCAGGAATGAACCCGAGGGAGGCCATGACTACCGCACCACCCAATTGCCCCAGGAAGCTGATTTCCGGCATGCCATTCATGTTGGGATAGCCGCTCAGGAAGACGCCACTGATGACCAGTCCGCAGAAACCGCCGAATCCATGCACGGCGAAAGCGCCCACCGCATCGTCCAGGCCAAACTTGATCAACAGATTGTTGACCAGTGGCGCGGCAGCGGACACGCCCATGCCAATCAGATAAGCCAGTCCGGGGTGGTAGAGGTCCAGGCCGGGGGCGACGGAAATGATGCCGACGAGGCCACCGGACATCATCCAGTAGGGTTCACGGGTGGTCAGGTAGGCGCCGATCAAGCCGCCGGCGAAGCCCATCAGCGTATTGAAGGAAAAGGCTGAGAGATTGGTCGGCTGGCCATAGATATTGGTCCATTGGGCGCCGCTGTTATAGATGATGCAGCCCCCCAGGAAACCGAAGAAGCCGACGATGATCAGCATCAGCCCGACCACGCTCATCGGCATGCTGTGTCCAGTAATGGCATTGGCGCTTCCGTCCGGGTTGAAGCGGCCGATACGGGCACCGAGGTTGATCACCACTGCCAGGGCGAAGAAGCCGGCGATCATGTGCACGCAGCCAGCCGCGCCCACATCGTGGAAGCCCCATTGCACGGTCAGCCAGCCCTCCGGATGCCAACCCCAGGAAGCTGCGAGCAGCCAGATGGCGGAACCGAGAATGACCGTCATGATGATGAATGCGCTCATGCGCGCTCTTTCTATGATTGCGCCGGAAAGAATCGACCCCGTCGTGGCGGCGAATAGCGCGAAGGCGCCCCAGAAGATCCCGGTCGCGTTATCGGTGATGTTCGGTCCCATGGCCTCGGACCAGGGCATCGCAGCCATCAAGGCATCCATGCGCGGAACGATGCCGTCCGGGAAGGCGTTGTAGATGGCCCAGCCGAAGAGAAAGAACGTCGGTACGATGAAGCCGAACGCGAGAATGTTCTTGACCCCGGCCGCCAGTGCGTTCTTGAGACGCGAGGCACCGATCTCGTAAGACAGGAAACCGGCGTGAATGCAGATCATCAGCGCCGTACACCACCAGTAGAAAATCTCCATATTGAGGGTGTTGGTCATCTCGATGAGCTTTTGCAACTCTTCCAGCGTGGGTGTGGGCTGTTCCATTGCTGAATCCTCGACGCAGTTTTTGATATTGGTTCGTGAGGCAGGTCAGGCGTGCTGGCGCTTTATCTTGCTTTTTATTAGTGGGCATAAAAAATTCCCCAAAATAAAAGGCAAGCCTTGTGCCAGTCGACAAAGGCCAATTTCATCAAGGAGTTAGCGTGATACAGAAAAAATGGAGGCGCCCTTTTTAGGTTCACGGGCGGGGCGAACGCTTGAAATGAGGGCGCATGGCACCTTGGCAGGTGCCATCGTCGTCAAACGAGAGCGAATACCGCTGAAGCGACAATCGCCAAGAGCGCTATGGCCAGGCAAGCAACCAGCAAGCGATTTTTTCCGGCTGGTTTTGCCATTGCGATACCGGCTGCTTCTACGGTTTGGCTGATCGATTGAGGCTCTTCTCGCTCAATTGCTGGCGATACGGAAGGTCGCTTGGCGACTGGAACGAAAACGGTTGCCGCCTCTTCCTTGGCAGGTTGAACCTGTACCTTTGGACCTATGACCAGAAGCGTTATCGGCCCAAGCTTGATCTCGTCTCCTGAGTGCAGCACGGCGGTGCTGACTTTTTCTCCGTTGACCAGAACACCGTTGGCTGAGGCCAGGTCTTTCACTTCCAGCACATTGTTTATAAGGAAAAACTCGCAATGTCGCCTGGACAGCTCCGCATTGCTGAAACACAGCTCGCATTTCTCCGAGCGGCCGAAGGTCATGGAACCACTGATATGGAACTTGCGCCCTTCGTGTTCGCCTCGCATGACCTGAAGGAACCAGCGTTGCCCGATGTTTTGCGCTAGGCCATTGGCTCTGCTGGTATCGAGCAGTTCCAGTTCGGCATGCCCGATACGCAGTAGATCGCCGGCACGCAACTGGTATCGGTTGGTTATCCGCTTACCATTAGCAAAGGTTCCAAGCTGACTGCCGCAGTCGCTCAGGTAATAGAAGTCCTGCTCCCGACGGAGCTCGGCATGAAAGGCGCTGATGCCCTCATCGTTGATAACCAGGCTATTGCGAACGTCTTTACCTAGGGTGAAGCGTTCGTCGACCAGCCATATAGGGGGTTGGCGATTATCGCGAAATTGGAGTTTCAACATGCGGTGATGCCCCTTGCATCGCTTCGGCTATTCGACTGGCGTGCATGCGCCAGTATTTTGATGGCGGCGAGCATAATCTGGCTGCTTGTACTGGTGAAGAGGTGAGGGCGCTTTACTGTGTGTGTTTTGACACATTTTAAAGTCGCCAGTGTGAGACCAGCACCATCTTCAGTAGCGCGGAGTTGAGTTGCTTGGCATGAATATTTCCGATTATTGAAAAAGGAGTTGACGCCAGGATTGTGGTGCCTATAAATCGCGCCACTTCCGGCGCGGCCTGATCTTAAAACTCCTTGTTAATCAGTTGGTTGTAGGTGTTTTCAGGTTGCACGGACGGCGAATTCGAGTAGAATGCGCCGCGCTGGCAGGGTGGTGGTTTGATCCTGTTGGTGGTTCGG
>NZ_CBFFRH010000009.1:0-227293 GCF_965644255.1 Pseudomonas sp. LRF_L74
GAACCGCCGTATACGGAACCGTACGTACGGTGGTGTGGGAGGACGGCGGGGGCGACCCCGCCTCCTACCCGATCCTGGATTTTTATGCGACAACGTGCCACATCTCTGCAGGCCAGGTATTTCGGGGGATTGCGGCATTTTGTATCAGGCAATTACCTTGTCAGTCATAGGGGTTTTATCTACCATTTCCGCATAATTTGTACGGTTAGTTGTGCTTTATTAAAGGCCTCCTGAAGGCCATAAGAAGAAGCTGATGGGAGAGGACTGATGAGCAATGACGGCGTGAATGCTGGCCGGCGTCGCTTCCTGGTGGCGGCCACGTCCGTGGTCGGGGCTGCCGGAGCGGTGGGGGCAGCGACTCCGTTCGTAGGGTCGTGGTTCCCCAGTGCCAAGGCCAAGGCTGCGGGCGCACCGGTCAAGGTCAACATTGCCAAGATCGAAGCGGGGCAGCAGATGGTTGCCGAATGGAGGGGGCAGCCGGTTTTCATCCTGCGGCGTACCGCGGAAACCCTGAGTAACCTGGAAAAGACGCAGGCGGCGGTCGCCGATCCAGAATCCAAGTCGTCCGTTCAGCCACAATACGTCGACCCGAAGAATCGTTCGATCAAGCCGGAAATCCTGGTGCTGGTCGGGCTGTGTACCCACCTCGGCTGCTCACCTTCCTTTCGCCCTGAAGTGGCGCCGGCCGATCTCGGGCCAGCCTGGTTGGGCGGTTACTTCTGCCCCTGCCATGGTTCGCGCTATGACCTGGCCGGGCGTGTCTACAAGTCGCAGCCCGCGCCGCTGAATCTGCCGGTGCCGCCTCATACCTATGAGTCGGACGATGTCATCGTGATTGGCGTGGACCAGGAGAAAGCCTGATGAAAAAATTCATGTCCTGGGTCGATGCGCGCTTTCCCGCTACGAAAATGTGGGAAGACCACCTGAGTAAGTATTACGCGCCTAAGAACTTCAATTTCTTTTACTTCTTCGGTTCCCTGGCGCTGCTGGTGCTGGTCAACCAATTGCTGACCGGCGTCTGGCTGACCATGAGCTTCACGCCGTCCGCCGAAGAGGCGTTCGCCTCGGTCGAAGGCATCATGCGTGATGTCGAGTACGGCGCGATCATCCGCTACATGCACTCCACCGGTGCGTCGTTCTTCTTTATCGTGGTTTACCTGCACATGTTCCGCGGCCTGCTCTACGGTTCCTACCAGAAGCCGCGTGAGCTGGTGTGGATCTTCGGCATGCTGATCTACCTGTGCCTGATGGCCGAGGCCTTCATGGGCTACTTGTTGCCCTGGGGGCAGATGTCCTACTGGGGCGCCCAGGTGATCATTTCGCTGTTCGGGGCGATACCGGTGATCGGCGATGACCTGACCCAGTGGATTCGTGGTGACTACCTGATCTCGGGGATCACCCTGAACCGCTTCTTCGCCTTGCACGTGATCGCCTTGCCGATCGTTCTGCTCGGCTTGGTGGTGTTGCATATCCTGGCGCTGCACGAGGTCGGTTCGAACAACCCCGATGGCATCGAGATCAAGAAACTCAAGGACGAGAATGGCATTCCGCTGGATGGTATCCCCTTCCACCCGTACTACACGGTGAAGGATATCGTCGGCGTGGTGGTGTTCCTCTTCGTGTTCTGCTTCGTGGTGTTCTTCTTCCCGGAGATGGGCGGTTACTTCCTCGAGAAGCCCAACTTCGAGCAGGCCAACCCGTTCAAGACGCCCGAGCATATCGCCCCGGTCTGGTACTTCACGCCGTTCTACGCGATCCTGCGCGCCGTTCCGGACAAACTCATGGGCGTGATCGCCATGGGCGCCGCCATTGCCGTGCTGTTCGTGCTGCCCTGGCTCGACCGCAGTCCGGTCAAGTCGATGCGCTACAAGGGCTGGCTGAGCCGCATCTGGCTGGCGGTCTTCTGTGCATCCTTCGTCATCCTCGGCTATCTCGGCGTACAGGCGCCGACGCCAACGCGCACCCTCGTCTCGCAGATCTGCACGATCCTGTATTTCGCGTATTTCATCCTGATGCCGTTCTACACGCGGATGGAAAAGACCAAACCGGTTCCGGAAAGGGTGACAGGCTGATGAGAAAGTTATTCGCTGCATTCGTTATCGCGGCACTGCCGGCCCTGTCCTTCGCCGCGGGCGGGCATGATGTCGAGTTGGAGCATGTCGATATCGACCTGACCGACAAGGCTGCCTTGCAGGATGGCGCGCGGACCTTCGCCAACTACTGCATGGGCTGCCACAGTGCCAAGTTCCAGCGCTACGAGCGCGTGGCCAAGGATCTGGGCATTCCCGAAGAGCTGATGATGGAGAACCTGGTATTCACCGGGGCCAAGATCGGCGATCACATGAAGATCGGCATGAAGCCGGAGGACGCCAAGGTCTGGTTCGGCGCCGCGCCGCCAGACCTGACCCTGGTGGCTCGCGTACGTGGCACCGACTGGCTGTACGGCTACCTGCGTTCGTTCTACGAAGATCCGACGCGCCCCTGGGGCGTGAACAACAAGGTCTTCCCCAACGTCGGCATGCCCAACGTGCTGGCGAGCCTGCAGGGGCGCCAGGTGCTCGGTTGCAAGCAGGTCCAGGTGGTGGAGGGCGGCAAGAAGCAGTATGACCCGCTGACCGGCGCACCGCTGACGCATGAGGCGTGCGATCAACTGACGATCAAGCCCAAGACCGGCAAGCTGAGTGAGGCCGAGTTCGACGAGAAGGTACGTAACCTGGTGGCTTTCCTCGCTTACTCGGCGGACCCCAACAAGCTGAACATGCAGCGAATCGGCAGCTATGTGCTGATCTACCTGGCGATTTTCTTCATATTTGCCTACTTGTTGAAGCGAGAGTACTGGAAGGACGTGCACTGATCTTTCACACTATGCCGCTCGACGCACGCGCCCCTCGGGGCGCGTGCGTCTTTCTGCATCCGCAATTCGCTTAATCGAGGAGGGGCGCCGTGGCCGTACCCAATAGACTGGCCTGTTATTCCGACCCCGCCGATCACTACTCTCACCGCGTGCGCCTGGTGCTGGCCGAGAAAAACGTGGTGGTCGATATCATCGACGTCGAGCCCGGTCGTTGTCCGGCCGCGTTGGCTGATGTAAACCCGTATTCCAGTGTGCCGACCCTGGTTGATCGTGATCTGGCGTTGTACGAATCGACCGTGGTGATGGAATACCTGGACGAACGTTATCCTCATCCGCCGTTACTGCCGCCCTATCCGGTGGCACGGGGCAACAGCCGTCTGCTGATCCATCGTATCCAGCGCGACTGGTGTCGCCTGGTGGATGTCATCCTCGATGGTCGGCAGAAGGATGCCGTGCGCGCCCAGGCCCGCAAGGAGTTGCGCGAAAGCCTGACCGGCGTTTCCCCGCTGTTCGCCGAGAAGGCGTTTTTTCTCAGTGACGAAATGAGCCTGGTCGACTGCTGCCTGCTGCCCATCCTCTGGCGCCTGCCGGTGCTGGGGATCGAGTTGCCGCGTCCGGCCAAGCCGTTGCTGGACTACATGGACAGGCATTTCGCTCGCGAAGGTTTCCAGGCCAGCCTGTCCGCTACCGAACGCAATATGCGCTGAATAGGAGGTATCCCGATGAATTCCAGTCGTCCCTATCTGGTGCGCGCGCTGTATGAGTGGATCGTCGACAATGACTGCACGCCTCATCTGCTGGTCAACTCCGACTTTTCCGGTGTGCGTGTGCCGGCCGGCTTTGCCAAGGATGGGCAGATTGTCCTGAACGTCTCGCCCAGCGCCGTGCGCAACCTGCACATGGACAACGAGGCGGTGAGCTTCGAGGGGCGTTTCGGTGGTGTTCCTCACTCGCTGTACGTGCCGGCTGGCGCGATGCTGGCCATTTATGCCCGGGAGAACGGGCAGGGCATGGTCTTCGAGCTGGAGCCGTCTTTGGAGGGCGAGGCGGAGGCGGACGAGCAGGGGCCGGACGATGATGGTCCTTCCGGCGGTGGCGAGCCGCCGCGGCCGAGTGGGCGCCCAAGCCTGAAAGTGGTCAAGTGAAATGAAAAAAGGCGATCCGATGGATCGCCTTTTTCATGCTGCGTGCCGTTTAGTCGGTGTATTGGAACAACTGGACGATACGCTGAACGCCGGATACGCCCTGGACCACGTTGGTGGCGTTGGCGCCTTCCTGGCGGGTGACCAGGCCGAGCAGGTAGACGATGCCGTTTTCGGTCACCACCTTGATGCGACTGCTGGGTACGCTGCTGTCGAACAGCATGGAGCTCTTGACCTTGGTGGTCAGGGCCGCATCGTTGCTGCGTGCCAGGGCCGAGTTGGGTTTGAGGATCTGCAGGTCGTTGTGCACCTTGCGCACACCACGGGTATTGCGCGCGGCTTGTTCGGCTTTTTCCTTGAGTTCGGCGCGGGGGGTCTGGCCGGCAAGCAGGATCACGCCGTTATAGGCGGTGGTGACCACGTGCGACGTTGGGCTGGTCAGATCCGGGGCAGCGTCGGCAACGGCCTTGGCGACTTCGGGTTCGAGGAACTGGTCATCGATCTTGTTGCCCAGGCTGCGGTTGCTGCAGCCCGTCAGCAGGACGCTGAGGGCCAGGGCGGCAACGATGAGCGGATTGCGGGTCATTCTTCACTCCCGAACAGTTGGCGGTCGATCAGGTCGCACAGGCAGTGGATGGCCAGCAGGTGCACTTCCTGAATGCGTGCGGTGACCTTGGATGGCACGCGAATCTCAACATCTTCCGGCAGCAGCAGGGAGGCCATGCCGCCACCATCCCGGCCAGTCAGGGCGACCACGATCATCTCGCGATCGTGGGCGGCCTGGATGGCCTGGATCACATTCGCCGAATTACCGCTGGTGGAAATGGCCAGCAGTACGTCGCCGGGTTGGCCAAGCGCACGAATCTGCTTGGAAAACACTTCGTTGTAGCTGTAGTCGTTGGCGATCGAGGTGATGGTCGAGCTGTCGGTGGTCAGGGCCACGGCCGGCAGGCTCGGACGTTCACGTTCGAAGCGGTTGAGCAGCTCGGAGGAGAAGTGTTGGGCATCGCCGGCCGAGCCGCCGTTGCCGCAACTGAGGATCTTGCCCTCGTTGAGCAATGCATTGACCATCACTTGGCTGCCGTGTTCGATGAACGGCACCAGAATTTCCACGGCTTGCTGCTTGGTCTCGATGCTGGCATGGAACATCTGGCGAATTCTAGATTGCATGTCCATCGGTAAAACCTTCAGTGTGCGGGCTTGGCGGGCCCTGAGTGGTGTGACGAGATTCTTCACCCGTGCGGCTTTCTAGCAGGCACTAGGTGTTCAAGGCAAATCGAAAAGGGTTTCATGCGTCAAAGGCGTTGCGCAGCCAGTTGAGTTCGCCCGCCTTGCCGTCGCTGCCCGCTCCTGAGGTGACCACATCGAAGCGGCAGGGATGCTTGGTCCAGCGCTTTTCTTTCAACAGGAAGGATTGTGCGGCATGGATGATGCGTTGCTGCTTGCGCGCATCGACGCTTTCCAGTGCGCCGCCCCAGGCCGCATGGCTGCGGTGGCGAACTTCGACGAATACTACTGTATCGCCATCAAGCATGACCAGATCGAGCTCGCCGCCGCGGCATGACCAGTTCTGCGCCAGCAGGCGCAGCCCCTGGCTTTGCAGATGGGCAGCGGCACGCGCCTCTACGGCGCGGCCACTGTCACGCTTATTGACCGAGTCGCTGGACCTGACCATTACGGAACTCGGCCCAGGGCAGGCTGCGTTCGATGCGTTGCGTCGGGTTCAGGCTGAGGGTGCCGGACAGGCCTTCGACGCTACTTTCAGGCAGGGCCTGGAGCTGGCTAAGGCGCGGTGCCAGGCGAAAGGCATCGACGCCCATGGCGTACAGGCGGCCGAGGCTGCCTGCCGCCTGTGGCCACTGGCGGTCGACCTGTTGGCGCAGCGGGTCGTTGGCGTCCAGCAGCCAGGGGGTTTCGCAGAAGCGAATGCCCTCCAGGTCGCGGTATTGGCTGGGATTGTTGCCGCCCGTGTACAGGTGTGAGGTCGCGTAGACGGGCATGTCGCCAGCGTACTGGAAGGCCAGGGTCGGTTTTATCTGCTGGGCCTGTTGCGGGGTAGCGACGAGGAAAATGAAGTCGCCGCCTTCAGGCGTGACGGTTGGCTCATTGCCCTGGGTATCGTCAAGAGGTTGAGTGCGTGGGCCCTGCTGGCGCAATTTCAGCAGGTCGCCGATCTGTCTGGCCATTTCCACGGGTTGGGCGATGTGCTCCGCGGCGATCAGTGTGCCGCCGGCCGATTGCCATTCCTGGCGGAAGGCGGCCAGTACGCGGTCGCCCCATTCGCCGGATGGAACCAGGGCGATGGCCTGGCGCAGACCGTCGGCCCAGGCGCGTCGAGCGACTTCACGGGCTTCGTCTTCGGCGGCCAGGCCGAATTGGAATAGCTGTGCCGGACCTTGGCGATTGCTGTCGCTGTAGTTCAGGGCCAGGGTGGTGATTGGCAGTTGCTGGCGTTCGCTGAGCTGCTTGACCAGTGGTTTCTCCAGAGGGCCGACCACCAGTTGCACGCCGTCGGCCTGGGCCTTGCGATAGAACTCGTCCAGGTTGGCCAGCCGCGAGCTGTCGTAGAACACGACTTGTGGCGGATTCTGGCCTTCCTGCTGGGCTTGCAGTTGCGCGGCGATGAAACCGTCGCGCAAGGCTTTCGCCACCGAGGCGAGTTGACCGTCCTGGGGGAGCAGCAGGGCGATCTTGTTCACTGGCTGGCTGGCGATTTCCTTGAGCTTGACCAGGGATGACGGCAATTGCTCGGCGGCGGGGTGTTGCGGATTCTGCGCACGCCAGGTGTCGATGGCGCTCAGTTGCTGGATCGGGTTGATGTTGCTCTTGACGATGCGCGCCAGTTGCAGCCAGCCGTTCAGGTCAGCGTCACTGTCACCTTGCAACTGGTCCAGCGGCAGGCTGGAAACCAATGCCCAGATGGCTTCGTGGTTCTGCTTGGCGGCGTCGCCGTTGAGCAGGGGCGCGATATAGATGCGGTCGCGGGCCGCGGCCAGGGTCTGGCCGTCGGCCTGCAGTGCCTTGGCGCGTACCAGTTGGGTGCGGACCTGCTGCTCGACGGGCAGTTCTGCCAGGTGTTGCAGGCTGGGATGCGTCAGGGCCTTCAGGGCTGCCTTGGCATCGTTGCGGCTCAGTGCCAGCTCGGCGCTCAGGGTACTGGCGAATACCTGCTGTGCCGGCTTGAGCAGGTCGACCTGCACACCCTTGAGGATGGCTGTGGCGCGCCCCGCATTGTTCTGTCTGAATGCCTGGTCGGCTGCCGACAGGCGCAGCAAGGATGCTTGTTGCGGGTCCTTGGCTTCGATGGCCTGTTGCAACATCTGTTCGATGCTGGCGTCGGGGGTGCGCGGCAGTTCGCCGAGGGTCGAGGTCGGCGTGCTGCCACAGGCAGCCAGCAGGCCGGCGAGACAGAGGGCGGAGAGCGGACGCAGGCAGGCGATCATCTAACGTTCCCGGTGCTTGAGCAAAAATTGAGTCGGCGATTGTACCCAAGCCACGTCTTCGGCGCGATGCTAGGGTCTGTTGATGTTTCGGCGCAAGCCGCGTTGTCGCGAGAAATAACCCCCGGTTAGGCGTAGGACGCAGGCAATGGTCATTCCCTTACCAAGTCCTGCAACGACAGCGGGGGTTATTTCTCGCACAACCCGCAGGGCCGGGCCAGTTTTTACACGATGCAGCGTTACTCGATGGCTCATTTAGCCCACTAAACTTCGCATCTCGCGCCTCGCCTCGTGTAAAAACTGGCTCCGGCGCGGTCGCGACGAAACGTCAACAGACCCTTGGGTGTGTAGCGGCTACAATGCGCGCTTTTCGTCATGACCGAGGTGTGCAGATGAGCCAATCCACCGTTCCCAGTGCCGCGGGCACCTTGTATGTGGTGGCCACGCCTATCGGTAACCTGGATGACATCAGTGCCCGTGCGCTGCGGGTGCTCAAGGAGGTCGCGCTGATTGCCGCCGAGGATACCCGGCACTCCGTGCGCCTGCTCCAGCACTTCGGCATCGATACGCCGTTGGCGGCTTGCCATGATCACAATGAGCGCGACCAGGGCGGGCGTTTTCTCGCACGTCTGCAAGAAGGCGCGGATGTCGCGCTGATTTCCGATGCCGGTACGCCGCTCATCTCCGATCCGGGCTTTCATCTGGTGCGCCAGGTGCGCCAGGCCGGTATCCGGGTGGTGCCGGTGCCTGGAGCCTGTGCGCTGATCGCGGCGCTCTCGGCGGCGGGCCTGCCGTCCGATCGCTTCATCTTCGAGGGCTTCCTGCCTGCCAAGGCGACGGCTCGTCGCAGTCGCCTCACAGAGGTACTGGAGGAGCCGCGTACGCTGATCTTTTACGAGGCGCCCCATCGTTTGCTGGAAAGCATCGCCGACATGCGCGATGTGTTCGGCGGCGAGCGGCATGTGGTGCTGGGGCGCGAACTGACCAAGACCTTCGAAACGATCAAAGGGCTGCCGCTCGGGGAACTGCACGATTGGGTCGCGGCCGATGCCAACCAGCAGCGTGGCGAATGCGTTTTGCTGGTGTCTGGCTGGCTGGCGCCGGAGGGCGACGAGGCGATCAACGCCGAGGCGCTGCGGGTGCTCGACCTGTTGCTCGCCGAGTTGCCGCTCAAGCGCGCGGCTGCCCTGGCGGCGGAAATCACCGGAGTCAGGAAGAACCTGCTCTACCAGGCCGGTCTGGAGAGGAAAGGCTGAGCATCGGCTGCAGCTTGCAGCCCGGCGCCTGCATCGTTACCCTTGCCGCCGGAGAGTCGATCGGACAGTCGCTGCCTTCCATCTGGAAGGGGGAGGAAAGTCCGGGCTCCATAGGGCGGAGTGCCAGGTAACGCCTGGGAGGCGCGAGCCTACGGAAAGTGCCACAGAAAATAACCGCCTAAGCGCTTCGGCGCCGGTAAGGGTGAAAAGGTGCGGTAAGAGCGCACCGCGCGACTGGTAACAGTTCGTGGCTAGGCAAACCCCACTCGGAGCAAGACCAAATAGGGTTCCATTGGCGTGGCCCGCGCTGGAACCGGGTAGGTTGCTAAAGGCGTGCAGTGATGTACGTCGTAGAGGAATGACTGTCCTCGACAGAACCCGGCTTACAGATCGACTCTCCTCCTTTCTTTCCGGACAAACTTCCGTCCGTCGTATTTCAGAAAAGACACGATCATGAGAAATCACTTTAAGTTCTGAGCCTAGCTCCATGACTTGAAAAGTGTTTGATTTCTAGTGTCCGTTTCTCCTCGTTTTAGCCCCCGCTTCGTTCGCTAAATCTCCGTCACATAAGGGATTTTTCTCTTCAACCGTGCCTTGACGGTGGGGTTGGTGGATTTCTATAGTGTGCCGATGTGGCACAAAGTGGAAGAAAGTGGGTCATAGGGGCACAGAAAGCTAATTTTTTGGGGGCACGACATTGTTTCGTGGAGCGAACGCCATCAGTCTCGACGCCAAGGGGCGACTCGCGATGCCAAGCCGGTATCGTGACGAGCTCGTTACGCGTTGTGCTGGCCAGCTTATTGTCACGATCGATGCCGTCGATGCCTGTCTCTGTGTTTATCCACTCCCTGAATGGGAGCTGATCGAATCCAAACTCCGTGAACTTCCCTCGTTGCGAGAGGAAACCCGTCGCCTGCAGCGCCTGCTGATCGGTAACGCGGTGGACATCGAGCTCGATGGCAGTGGTCGTTTCCTCGTGCCGCCACGTTTGCGTGCGCATGCAGGCCTGGACAAGCACGCGATGCTGGTTGGCCAACTGAACAAATTCCAACTGTGGAACGAAGACGCCTGGAACGCTCTTGCCGATGCGGACCTGGCAGCCATCAAACAACCTGGCGCTCTGCCGGACGACTTGCGTGACCTGATCCTGTGAACATGACCAGCAGCTACCAACACATCACCGTACTGCTCGACGAGGCTGTCGAGAGCCTCGCCTTGCGCGAGGACGGCTGCTACGTGGATGGTACGTTCGGTCGAGGAGGGCACAGCAGGCTGATCTTGTCCGGGCTGGGGCCGAACGGTCGCCTGCTTGGTTTCGACAAGGATCCACAGGCAATCTCGACGGGAAATGCACTGGCGGCCGAAGACGGCCGCTTCGTCGTTGTGCAGCGCAGCTTTGCCGAGCTGGGCGAAGAGGCCGTTGCCCGTGGCCTGGCTCAGCGCGTCGACGGCATCCTGCTGGACCTTGGCGTGTCTTCGCCGCAACTGGACGATGCCGAGCGCGGTTTCAGTTTCCTCAATGACGGCCCGCTGGATATGCGCATGAATCCCGATGCCGGGGTCAGCGCGGCGCAGTGGATCGCCACGGCGGACGAGGAGGAAATAGCGCGGGTCTTCAAAGATTATGGCGAAGAGCGCTTCGCCAAGCGTATGGCGCGAGCCGTGGTGAACCGGCGTACGGCCAAGCCATTCGAGCGCACCGCTGACCTCGCCGCCGTGTTGACCGAGGCCAACCCGGCCTGGGAGAAAGGCAAGAATCCGGCGACCCGTGCCTTTCAGGGCATCCGCATTTATATCAACAGTGAGCTGGCCGACCTCGAGCGTGGCCTCGATGCGGCGCTGGAGTCGCTGGCCGTGGGCGGGCGTCTGGTAGTGATCAGCTTCCACTCCCTGGAAGATCGCATCGTCAAGCAGTTCATGAAACGTCATGCCAAGGGTGAAGCAGACAAGCTGCCGCGTGACCTGCCGATCATTCCCAAGGCGTTCGAGCCGCGCCTGAAGCTGCTGGGCAAACCCCAATACGCCTCCGAGGCCGAGCTCAAGGCCAATCCGCGTTCACGTAGCGCGGTCATGCGTGTGGCGGAGAAGCTGCGATGAGCCGCCTGTTCGCCAAGCCATTGCCACCGGGCAGCTTCCTGCTCGCCGTGCTGTTCGCTGGCGTGCTGTTTTCGGCCATTGCCGTGTCCTACAGCGCCTACTGGAATCGCCAGTTACTCAATGCCCTTTATGGCGAACTGAGCATTCGCGACAAGGCCCAGGCCGAGTGGGGACGCCTGATTCTGGAGCAAAGCACCTGGACCGCGCATAGCCGGATCGAGACGCTGGCCACCGAGCAGTTGAAGATGCGCATCCCCGAACCGGCCGAAATCCGGATGGTGGCGCCATGATCAATCTCGAAGGCGCTCGTTATCCCTGGCGTTTCCGCGTCGTGCTGGCCGCCCTGGCGCTGATGGTCGCTGCCATTTCCTGGCGCATCATCGACCTGCACGTGATCGACCATGATTTCCTCCAGGCCCATGGCGATGCGCGCAGCGTGCGGCACATTCCGATTCCCGCCCACCGCGGCCTGATCACCGATCGCAACGGCGAGCCGCTGGCCGTGAGTACGCCGGTCACCACCTTGTGGGCCAATGGCAAGGAACTGAGCAAGGCGCCCGAACGTTGGGCCGATCTGGCCAGGGTGCTGGGCCAGGAGCCGAAAGGTTTCGCCCAGCGCTTGCAGCAGAGCAGCGAGCGTGAATTCATGTATCTGGTGCGTGGCCTGACGCCCGAGCAGGGCCAGGCCGTGCTCGACCTCAAGGTGCCTGGCGTCTATGGCATCGAGGAGTTTCGTCGTTTCTATCCGGCAGGCGATGTCACCGCCCATGTCATCGGCTTCACTGATGTCGACGACAAAGGCCGCGAAGGCATGGAACTGGCCTTCGACGAGTGGCTGGCTGGCGTGCCGGGCAAGCGCCAGGTGCTGAAGGATCGTCGCGGCCGCCTGATCAAGGACGTACAGGTCTCGCGCAACGCCAAGGCGGGCAAGACCCTGGCGCTATCCATCGACCTGCGCCTGCAATACCTGGCTCATCGTGAACTGCGCAATGCCCTGATCGAGAACGGCGCCAAGGCGGGCAGCCTGGTGATCGTCGACGTCAAGACTGGCGAAGTGCTCGCCATGTCCAACCAGCCGACCTACAACCCGAACAACCGTCGCAACCTGTTGCCGGCGGCCATGCGCAACCGGGCGATGATCGACGTGTTCGAACCCGGTTCTACCGTCAAGCCGCTGTCGATGAGCGCCGCGCTGGAAACCGGTCGCTGGAAACCCAGCAATATGGTCGAGGTCTGGCCTGGTTCGCTGCAGATCGGCCGCTACACCATCAAGGACGTGTCCAAGACCGAAGGGCGCGTTTTGGATCTGACCGGCATCCTGATCAACTCCAGTAACGTCGGCATGAGCAAGGTGGCCTTCGATATTGGCGGCGAGGCCATTCATGACCTGATGGCCAAGCTTGGCTTCGGTCAGGACACTGGCCTGGGTTTCCCCGGGGAGCGGGTCGGTAATCTGCCGAGTCATCGCGAATGGCGCCAGGCCGAGACGGCGACGCTTTCCTATGGCTACGGGGTGTCGGTAACCGCCGTCCAACTGGCGCATGCCTACGCCACGCTGGCCAATAACGGCCGTGCCGTGCCGTTGTCGATGACCCGCGTGGATAACAAGCCGGAAGGCGTCCAGGTGCTCCCCGAGGATGTCGCGAAAACCATGCAGGGCATGCTCCAGCAGGTGGTCGAGGCGCCGCGTGGTGTGTACCGCGCCCAGGTTCCCGGTTATCACGTGTCTGGCAAGAGTGGTACGGCGCGTAAAGCCAGTGTCGGCACCAAGGGCTACACCGAAAACGCCTATCGCTCGTTGTTCGCTGGCTTCGCGCCCAGTGGCAACCCGCGTTTCGCCATGGTCGTGGTGATCGACGAGCCGAGCAAGGCGGGCTACTTCGGTGGCCTGGTCTCTGCGCCCGTGTTCAGCAAGGTCATGGGTGGCACATTGCGTCTGATGAACATCACCCCGGATAACCTGCCGCCTGCGCTCGATCCGGGTGCGGCAGGCAAGACCGTTGCGGTCTCTGGCCAAGGAGGGCAGCGCTGATGCCCATGCCATTGAATCAATTGCTGCTGCAGGCACAATCGGCCACGCTGATTCGCGAGCTGACCCTGGATAGCCGCAGGGTGCGTCCGGGCGATCTGTTCCTGGCCGTTCCGGGGATCAGTCAGGACGGCCGTGCCTATATAGAAGACGCGCTGGCGCGTGGCGCCAGTGCTGTCGCTTATGAGAGCGAAGGTGCCCCAGCGGTGCGTGCCGTGACCGCCGAACTGGTGCCGATTCGCGGGCTGGCAGCGCAGTTGTCAGCGATTGCCGGGCGCTTCTATGGCGAGCCGAGCCGCGCCTTGCATCTGGTCGGCGTCACCGGCACCAACGGCAAGACCAGTGTCAGCCAGTTGGTCGCCCAGGCCCTGGACCAGCTTGGCGAGCGTTGCGGCATCATCGGCACGCTTGGCAATGGTTTCTACGATGCACTGGAGAGTGGTCGTCACACCACGCCGGACCCGGTCGCGGTACAGGCCGTTCTCGCCGATCTCAAACAGGCCGGGGCACGGGCGTTGGCCATGGAGGTCTCTTCCCATGGGCTCGAACAAGGTCGCGTCGCCGGGCTGGATTTCGACATCGCGGTGTTCACCAACCTGTCGCGTGATCACCTCGATTATCACGGCAGCATGGAAGCCTACGGGGCTGCCAAGGCCAAGCTGTTTGCCAGCAGCGGCCTGCGTTGCCGGGTGATCAATATCGACGACGCCTTCGGCCTCCGCCTGGCGAGCGAAGCGCATGAGTCGCGCCTGATCAGCTACAGCCTGAGCGACAGCTCGGCCTACCTGTTCTGCCGCGAAATGCATTTCGACGACAACGGGGTTCGTGCCCATCTGGTCACGCCGCAAGGCGAAGGCCTGTTGCGCAGTCCGTTGCTCGGTCGCTTCAACCTGAGCAACCTGCTCGCGGTGGTCGGTGCCCTGCTCGGCCTGGGCTATGGCCTGGATGAAATCCTGCGTGTCCTGCCTGGATTGAATGGTCCGCTTGGGCGCATGCAGCGTTTCGGCGGCGGCGAGCAGCCGCTGGTGGTGGTCGACTACGCCCACACGCCCGATGCGTTGGAGAAAGTCCTGGAGGCACTACGCCCTCATGCCAACGGTCGCCTGCTATGTCTGTTTGGCTGCGGTGGCGATCGCGATAGCGGCAAGCGCCCGCTGATGGCGGCCGTGGCCGAGCGGCTGGCAGATCGCGTGCTGGTCACGGACGACAATCCGCGCACAGAGGCCGCAGAAAAAATCTTCGCTGACATTCGTGCCGGCTTCGCCGACCCGGATGCGGTGGACTTCGTTCATGGCCGTGAGCAGGCCATCGCAGCGCTGATCGCTTCGGCACAGGCCGATGATGTGATCCTGCTGGCCGGCAAGGGGCACGAGGATTACCAGGAGGTCGATGGCGTGCGGCGTCCGTTCTCCGATCTGGAGCAGACCGTGCGCGCTCTGCAAGGTTGGGAGGTCGCCCATGCTTGAGCCGATGTCGCTTTCGCGCGTGGCCCTGCCGCTCTCCGCTCGCGTAGCCGGGGCTGACGTCGCGTTCTCGGCGGTTTCCACCGACAGCCGCAGGATCGAGCCGGGTCAGTTGTTCATCGCCCTGGTCGGCCCGAACTTCGATGGCCATGACTATCTGGCTGAGGTGAAGGCCAAGGGCACTGTCGCCGCCCTGGTCGAGCATGAGGTCAAGGGCGTCGACCTGCCACAGCTGGTAGTGAGCGATACGCGCATCGCCCTCGGCCAACTGGGCGCTCTGAATCGCCAGGCCTACAACGGCCCGTTGGCCGCCGTGACGGGTTCGGCCGGCAAGACCACGGTCAAGGAAATGCTGGCGAGCATCCTGCGTGCCGCACTCGAAGGCCCGGTGCTTGCTACCCGTGGCAATCTGAACAACGACCTGGGCGCGCCGCTGACTCTACTTGAGCTGGCGCCAGAACACGTGGGTGCAGTCATCGAGCTGGGCGCCAATCATGTCGGCGAAATCGCCTACACGGTCAGCCTGACCCGGCCCCAGGTGGCGATCATCACCAACGCAGGCTTCGCCCATGTCGGTGAGTTCGGTGGCCCGGACAAGATCGTCGAGGCCAAGGGCGAGATCATCGAAGGGTTGCCCGCTGACGGCACGGCGATTCTCAACCTGGATGACAAGGCGTTCCCGGTCTGGAAGGCCCGGGCTGGGCAGCGCAAGGTCCTGAGCTTTGCTCTAGGCAACACGGCCGCCGATTTCCATGCCAGCGCCCTGGGGCGTGACGCGCGCGGTTGTGTGCGCTTTACCCTGCAAGGTCTGGCCGGTGAGGCCGAGATCCAATTGAATCTGCTGGGCGAGCACAACGTCGCCAATGCCTTGGCCGCCGCCGCCGCCGCCCACGTACTGGGCGTGCCGCTGGTCGGGATTCGCCAGGGCCTGGAAAGCCTGCAGCCGGTCAAGGGCCGCGCGGTGGCGCAACTGGCCAGCAATGGCAGCGTGTGGATCGACGATACCTACAACGCAAATCCCGTTTCGATGTGCGCCGCCGTTGATATACTCGCCGCCTTCTCCGGCCGCACCGTCCTGGTGCTGGGAGATATGGGCGAGTTGGGCGATTGGGCCGAGCAGGGGCACCGCGATGTCGGTTCCTATGCGTCGGGCAAAGTCGATGCGCTCTATGCCGTTGGGCCGTGGATGGCGCACGCCGTGGCGGCCTTCGGCAAGCAGGGTTTTCATTTCAACGATCAAGCCAGCCTGATCGCCGCTCTGCGTGGCGAGCCGGGCGGTATCACCGTTCTAGTCAAAGGTTCGCGCAGCGCGGCGATGGAAAACATCGTCGCGGCATTCTGTGCATCAGGGGAGAGTCATTAATGCTGCTGCTGCTGGCGGAGTACCTGCAACAGTTCTACACCGGATTCGGCGTATTCCAGTACCTGACCCTGCGCGGGATTCTTGGTGTGCTGACCGCGCTGGCGTTGTCGCTGGCGCTCGGCCCGTGGATGATCCGCACCCTGCAGATTCGCCAGATCGGCCAGGCCGTGCGTAACGATGGGCCGCAATCGCACCTGTCGAAGAAAGGCACGCCGACCATGGGCGGCGCGCTGATCCTGTCGTCCATCGCCATCAGTACCCTGCTGTGGGCTGACCTGAGCAACCGCTACGTGTGGACCGTACTGGCCGTCACCCTGCTGTTCGGCGCCATCGGCTGGGTCGACGACTACCGCAAGGTGATCGAGAAGAACTCGCGCGGCCTGCCGAGTCGCTGGAAGTATTTCTGGCAGTCTGTATTCGGTCTCGGTGCGGCGATCTTCCTTTATGTGACTGCCGAGAGCGCGGTCGAGACCACGCTGATCCTGCCGATGGTGAAGAACGTCGGCATCCCGCTGGGCATCGGCTTCATCGTGCTGACCTACTTCGTCATCGTCGGTTCGAGCAACGCGGTCAACCTGACCGATGGCCTCGACGGCTTGGCGATCATGCCGACGGTGATGGTCGCTGGCGCCCTGGCGGTGTTCTGCTACCTGTCGGGCAACATCAAGTTCGCCGACTACCTGCTGATCCCCTACGTGCCGGGCGCGGGGGAACTGATCGTGTTCTGTGCCGCCCTTGTCGGTGCCGGGCTCGGATTTCTCTGGTTCAACACCTATCCGGCGCAAGTGTTCATGGGCGACGTTGGCGCGCTGGCGCTGGGCGCCGCGCTGGGCACCATCGCCGTGATCGTGCGTCAGGAAATCGTGCTGTTCATCATGGGCGGCGTGTTCGTCATGGAAACCCTGTCGGTGATGATCCAGGTCGCGTCGTTCAAGTTGACCGGCAAGCGCGTGTTCCGCATGGCGCCGATCCACCACCACTTCGAATTGAAAGGCTGGCCCGAACCCCGCGTGATCGTACGTTTCTGGATCATCACGGTGATCCTCGTGCTGATCGGTCTTGCCACGTTGAAACTGAGGTAATAGAGAGTGTCGCTGATCGCTTCCGACCAGTTCCGCATCGTTGTCGGCCTCGGCAAGAGCGGCATGTCCCTGGTGCGCTTCCTCGCGCGCCAGGGCGTGCGCTTTGCCGTGGCCGATACCCGCGCGAACCCGCCGGAGCTGGCGACCCTGCAGCGAGACTATCCACAGGTGGAGGTCCGTTGTGGCGAACTCGATGTGGACTTCCTCTGCCGCGCCAGCGAGCTTTACGTCAGCCCCGGCCTGGCGTTGGCCACGCCCGCCCTGCGTGAGGCCGCTGCCCGGGGTGTGCGGATGTCAGGCGATATCGACCTGTTCGCCCGTCACGCCAAGGCGCCGATCGTTGCCATCACCGGTTCCAACGCCAAGAGCACCGTGACCACGCTGGTCGGGGAAATGGCGCAGGTCGCCGGGTTGAAGGTGGCTGTCGGTGGCAACCTGGGCGAGCCGGCGCTCGACTTGCTGGCTGCCGATGTCGAGCTGTATGTGATCGAACTCTCCAGCTTCCAGTTGGAGACCACGGAAAGCCTGAGCGCCGAGGTGGCGACTTGCCTGAACGTCAGCGAAGACCATATGGATCGCTACGACGGCATGCAGCAGTACCATCTGGCCAAGCACCGTATTTTCCGTGGTGCGCACCAGGTGGTGGTCAACCGTGACGATGCCTTGTCGCGGCCGCTGGTCGGCGATCAAGTGCCGCGCTGGACCTTCGGTCTGGGCCGTCCTGATTTCAAAGGTTTCGGCCTGATCGAAGAGGGCGGCGAGAAATATCTGGCCTTCCAGTTCGCAACGCTGATGCCGGCCCGCGAGTTGAAGATCCGTGGCGCCCACAACCAGGCCAATGCCTTGGCTGCCTTGGCGCTCGGCCATGCCGTGGGCCTGCCGTTCGAGCCGATGCTGCAGACCCTGCGCCGTTTCGCCGGATTGCCGCATCGTTGCCAGTGGCTGCGTGAACGCAATGGCGTTGATTATTACGACGATTCCAAGGCCACCAATGTCGGCGCGGCCCTGGCGGCCATCGACGGACTGGGGGCCGATATCGACGGCAAGCTGGTGCTGATCGCTGGTGGCGATGGTAAGGGCGCGGACTTCTCGGCCCTGCGTGCGCCCGTCGCGCGGTATTGCCGCGCCGTGGTGCTCCTCGGTCGCGATGCCGAATTGATCGCCCAAGCGCTGGGTGACGACGTGCCCTTGGTGCGCGCCGCCAATCTCGATGACGTGGCCCTGCGTTGCGCCGAGCTGGCACAACCCGGCGACGCCGTGCTGCTGTCGCCGGCATGCGCCAGCCTGGATATGTTCAAGAACTACGAAGAGCGTGGCCGGCTGTTCGCCCAAGCGGTGGAGGGCCTGATATGAACTGGCTCCTCCAACTGCTTTCCGCACCCTCGCCGCTGCGTACCCGGCGTGGCATGGATATCGACTTCCCGCTATTGGCAGGCAGCCTGGCGCTGCTCGGCCTGGGCCTGGTGATGATCACTTCGGCGTCGTCCGAAGTGGCCGCCGCGTCCACCGGCAACCCGCTGTATTACATGATTCGCCACCTGGTCTACCTGAGCATCGGCTTTGGCGCGGCGTTCCTGACCCTGCTGGTGCCCATGTCGTTCTGGCAGCGCAATGGCGCCAAGCTGATGATGCTGGCGTTTGCCCTGCTGGTCATGGTGCTGCTGCCAGTCATCGGTCGTGAAGTGAACGGCGCCAAGCGCTGGATCGGCTTCGGCATGTTCAACGTGCAACCGTCCGAGCTGGCCAAGCTGTTCACCGTGATGTTCATCGCCGGCTACATGGTGCGCCGCCAGGTCGAGGTGCAGGAAAAACTCATGGGCTTCATCAAGCCGATGATGGTCCTGGGCCCGATCGCGGTGCTGCTGCTAGCCGAGCCGGACTTCGGTGCGACCGTGGTGCTGGTCGGTTCGTGCATTGCCATGCTGTTCCTTGGCGGCGCCAACCTGATTCGCTTCGTCCTGCTGGCTGGTGCGGTGGTTGGCGCGGGCGTGCTGGTCATGACCAGCCAGAGCTACCGCATGCAACGCCTGACCAACTTCATCGACCCCTGGGCCGACCAGTACGGCGCGGGCTACCAGTTGAGCCAATCGCTGATCGCCTTCGGCCGCGGCGAATGGTTCGGCGTCGGCCTGGGCAACAGCATCCAGAAGCAGTTCTACCTGCCCGAGGCGCACACCGACTTCATCTTCGCGGTGCTGGCCGAGGAGTTGGGCATGGTTGGTGCGCTGGTCACCGTGGCGCTGTTCGTCTTCGTCAGCGTGCGGGCGTTGTGCATCGGCCTGTGGGCCGAAAAGGCCAAGCAGTATTTCTCCGCCTACGTGGCCTACGGCCTGTCGTTCCTGTGGATCGGCCAGATCGTGATCAACATCGGCGTGAACATCGGTCGCCTGCCGACCAAGGGCCTGACCCTGCCGTTCCTCAGCTACGGCGGCAGCTCGCTGGTCATTTGCTGTGTCAGCCTGGCGATCCTGCTGCGCATCGAATGGGAGCGTCGTACCTCCCTGGGCAACGAGGAAATCGAATTCAGCGAAGAAGACTTCGCTGACGTCGAGGAGGTGGCCCGTGCCCGGTAACATCCTGATCATGGCCGGCGGCACTGGCGGGCACGTCTTCCCGGCGCTGGCCTGCGCGCGCGAGTTCATCGCCCGAGGCTACCGCGTGCACTGGCTGGGCACGCCGCGTGGCATCGAGAACGAGCTGGTACCGGCGAATGACCTGCCATTGCACCTGATCGACATCAGCGGTCTGCGCGGCAAGAGCAAGCTGTCGTTGCTCAAGGCGCCGTTCCAGCTTATGCGCGCGGTATTCCAGGCTCGCCGCATCATGCGCGAACTGAAGCCCGTGTGCGTGCTCGGCTTCGGTGGCTACGTCACCGGCCCTGGCGGCGTGGCCGCGTGGATGAGCGGCGTGCCGTTGATCATCCATGAGCAGAATGCTGTTTCCGGTACTGCCAACCGTGGCCTGTTCCTGTTCGCCAAGCGTGTCTGCCAGGCATTCCCGAGGACTTTCATCGAGCGCGCCAAGTTGCGCACCACGGGTAACCCGGTGCGTGAGGAGCTGTTCCTGGAAACGCCGCGCAATGCCCTGGCCGGCCGTCAGCCGCGCCTGCTGGTGCTCGGTGGCAGCCAGGGGGCCGAGCCCCTGAACAAACTGTTGCCTGTGGCGTTGGCCAAGGTGGTGAGCGAGCTGCGTCCACAGGTGTTCCACCAGGCTGGCAAGCAGCACCACCAGATCACTACCGAGCGTTACCGCGACGCCGGGGTCGAGGCCGAGGTCGCACCGTTCATCCAGGACATGGCTCGCGCCTACGCCTGGGCCGACCTGGTGATCTGCCGTTCCGGCGCGCTGACCGTCAGCGAACTGGCCGCCGCCGGCCTGCCGTCGTTCCTGGTCCCGCTGCCCCATGCGATCGACGACCACCAGCGTTTCAACGCCGAATACCTGGCCAAGGACGGCGCCGCCGTCCTTCTGCCGCAACATACGACTGACGCGGATGCACTCGCCGCGCAGCTGACCGAGGTACTGATGCACCCTGATCGACTCGAAGCCATGGGCCGCACCGCGCGCAGCCTGGCCAAACCTGACGCCACCCGTAGCGTCGTGGATACTTGTCTGGAGGTGGCCCATGGCTAAGTCTCCCGCCGCCGTCCAGGCCGAAGTGCGGCGCATGCGCCGCATTCGCCGCATTCATTTCGTCGGCATCGGTGGTGCCGGCATGTGCGGCATCGCCGAGGTGCTGCTCAACCTTGGCTACGAAGTCTCCGGTTCCGACCTCAAGGCTTCGGCGGTGACCGAGCGCCTGGAGAGTTTCGGTGCGCAGATATTCATCGGCCATCGCGCGGAGAACGCCGAGCAGGCCGATGTGCTGGTGGTATCCAGTGCGATCAATACCGCCAACCCGGAAGTCGCCACCGCGCTGGAGCGCCGCATTCCCGTGGTGCCGCGCGCCGAGATGCTCGCCGAACTGATGCGTTATCGCCACGGCATCGCCGTCGCTGGCACCCATGGCAAGACCACCACCACCAGCCTGATCGCTTCGGTATTCGCCGCCGGCAAACTCGACCCGACCTTCGTCATCGGTGGCCGCCTGAATGCCGCTGGCACCAATGCCCAGTTGGGCAGCAGCCGTTACCTGATCGCCGAGGCCGACGAGAGCGACGCCAGCTTCCTGCACCTGCAGCCGATGGTTTCGGTGGTCACCAATATCGACGCCGACCACATGAGCACCTATGGCGGCGATTTCAACAAACTGAAGAAGACCTTCATCGAGTTCCTGCACAACCTGCCGTTCTACGGTCTGGCCGTGCTGTGCGTGGACGATCCGGTGGTCCGCGAGCTGCTGCCCCAGGTGGCGCGGCCGACCGTCACTTATGGCTTCAGCGAAGACGCCGACGTCCGCGCGATCAATGTGCGCCAGCAGGGCATGCAGACGTTCTTCACCGTGCTGCGTCCCGACCATGAGCCGCTGGACGTGTCGGTGAACATGCCGGGCAACCACAACGTGCTCAATGCCCTGGCGACCATCGCCATCGCCACCGATGAAGGGATTGACGATGCGGCTATCGTCCAGGGCCTCTCCGGCTTCCAGGGCGTCGGCCGGCGCTTCCAGGTCTACGGCGACCTTCCGGTCGAAGGCGGCAGCGTGATGCTGGTCGATGATTACGGCCATCACCCGCGCGAAGTCGCGGCAGTGATCAAGGCCGTGCGTGGCGGCTGGCCGGATCAGCGTCTGGTGATGGTCTATCAACCGCATCGCTTCAGCCGCACGCGCGATCTGTACGACGACTTCGTCCAGGTCCTGGCCGACGCCAACGTGCTGATGCTGATGGAGGTCTACCCGGCCGGCGAAGAGCCGATCCCCGGTGCCGACAGTCGCCAGCTGTGCCATAGCATCCGCCAGCGCGGCCAGCTCGACCCGATCTACGTCGAACGGGGCGTCGATATCGCACCGCTGGTCAAGCCGCTGTTGCGCGCCGGCGACATCCTTCTGTGCCAGGGCGCCGGCGATATCGGCGGCCTGGCCCCGCAATTGATCAAGCACCCGTTGTTCCGAAGCGATGCGCTTCAAGGTGAGACGAAATGAGCCTGCATTCCACCCTCGATCCCAAGGCCTTCGGCCGCGTCGCCGTGCTGTACGGTGGCACCAGTGCCGAGCGTCCGGTCTCGCTGAAATCCGGCGCTGCCGTGCTCGATGCGCTGCAAGCCGGTGGCGTGGATGCATTCGGCATCGACGTCGGCGACGACATCCTGCAACGCCTGGCTGCCGAGCGGATCGACCGTGCCTTCATCGTGCTGCACGGCCGTGGCGGCGAAGATGGCGCCATGCAGGGCCTGCTGGAGTGCGCCGGTATTCCCTACACCGGCAGTGGCGTGCTGGCGTCCGCGCTGGCGATGGACAAGCTGCGCACCAAGCAGGTCTGGCAGAGCCTCGGCCTGTCGACGCCACGCCACGCCGCGTTGGCCTCGGTGGTCGATTGCGAGGCTGCCGCGCAGGAACTTGGCTTCCCGCTGATCGTCAAGCCGGCTCATGAAGGTTCGAGCATTGGCATGGCCAAGGTTGCCGACCTCGAGGCGCTGGTTGCGGCCTGGAAGGATGCGGCGCAATACGATTCGCAAGTGCTGGTCGAGCAATGGATCAGCGGCCCTGAATTCACCATCGCCGTGCTGCGTGGCCAGGTGCTGCCGCCGATTCGCCTGGGTACTACCAACGTTTTCTACGACTATGAGGCCAAGTACGTTTCCAACGATACCCAGTACCGCATTCCCTGTGGTCTGGAGGCCGCCAAGGAAGAGGAACTGAAGAGTCTGACCGCCCGCGCTTGCGAGGCCGTCGGTACGCAGGGCTGGGCCCGTGCCGACGTGATGCAGGACGCCGACGGCAAATTCTGGCTGCTGGAAGTCAACACCGTTCCCGGCATGACCGATCACAGCCTGGTGCCAATGGCGGCGCGTGCCGCCGGTCTGGATTTCCAGCAACTGGTGCTGGCGATTCTGGCTGACAGCGTCGAGGCGAGGGGCTGAATCATGGTCGCCACGCTCCGTCATTCGCAACCCATCGGTCGTGCGCCCCAGCGCAAGGCCGCGGCTGCGCGCGGCGCCAGCCGAATGGTGCCCAAGGAGCCGTTGTCGGCACGTCTGCCCAAGCCGGATTTCAGTGGCCTCAAACGCTTGCTCTGGCCGTTGATGCTTTTGCTGCTCGGTTTTGGAACCTATGAGTTGGCACAGCGTCTGCTGCCCTATGCCGATCGCCCGATCGCCCGCGTCAGCGTGCAGGGCGAGTTGAGCTACATCAGCCAGCAGGCCGTTCAGGATCGGATCGCGCCTTATGTATCGGCGAGTTTCTTCACGGTCGACCTGGCTGGCATGCGTACCGAACTGGAGCAGATGCCGTGGATCGCCCACGCCGAAGTCCGCCGGGTATGGCCCGATCAGGTAAGCATTCGCCTGGAAGAGCAATTGCCGGTGGCGCGCTGGGGTAACGAGGCGCTGCTCAACAACCAGGGACAAGCCTTCGCTCCACGTGAGTTGGCCAACTACGAGAACCTTCCGCTCTTGTCCGGGCCCAAGCGTGCGCAGCAGAAAGTCATGCAGCAGTACCAGGTGTTCAGCCAAATGTTGCGGCCGATGGGGTTTTCCATCACGCGCCTGGAATTGCGTGACCATGGCAGTTGGTTTCTCACCACGGGGCAGGGCGTCGAGCTGCTGCTCGGCAGGGACCACGTACTGGAGAAGGTTCGTCGTTTCGGCAGCATCTACGACAAGGTGCTGAAGGACCAGATAGAGAACATCGCGCGCATCGACCTGCGTTATGCCAACGGCCTGGCCGTGGCATGGCGTGAGCCGGTAGCGCCAGCCGCGACGGACAAGCCCGTCGCGATGCAATGAATCGAGGAGAAAGGTAAGGACCATGGCAAGCGTGCAGAGCGGCAAGATGATCGTCGGCCTCGACATCGGTACCTCCAAGGTGGTGGCACTGGTGGGTGAGGTCGCGGCGGACGGCCAGCTGGAAATCGTCGGCATCGGTACCCATCCGTCCCGCGGCCTGAAGAAAGGCGTGGTGGTGAATATCGAGTCGACCGTGCAGTCGATCCAGCGCGCCATCGAAGAAGCGCAACTGATGGCTGGCTGCCGTATCCACTCGGCATTCGTCGGCCTGGCTGGCAATCACATCCGTAGCCTGAACAGCCACGGCATCGTCGCCATTCGCGATCGCGAGGTCAGCGGTGCCGACCTGGAGCGTGTGCTCGATGCCGCCCAGGCCGTGGCGATCCCGGCTGACCAGCGTGTGCTGCATACGTTGCCGCAGGACTACGTGATCGATAATCAGGAAGGCGTGCGCGAGCCGCTGGGCATGTCTGGCGTACGCCTGGAAGCCAAGGTGCACGTGGTGACCTGTGCGGTCAACGCGGCACAGAACGTCGAGAAGTGCGTACGTCGTTGTGGCCTGGAAGTAGACGACATCATTCTTGAGCAACTGGCTTCGGCCTATGCCGTGCTCACCGAGGACGAAAAGGAACTGGGCGTGTGCCTGGTCGACATTGGTGGTGGCACCACCGATATCGCGATCTTCACCGAAGGTGCCATCCGTCACACCGCAGTGATCCCGATTGCCGGCGACCAGGTCACCAACGACATCGCCATGGCCTTGCGTACGCCGACCCAGTACGCCGAGGAAATCAAGATCCGTTACGCCTGCGCCCTGGCCAAGCTGGCCGGTGCGGGCGAGACCATCAAGGTGCCGAGCGTCGGCGACCGGCCGCCGCGCGAACTGTCGCGCCAGGCCCTTGCCGAGGTGGTCGAACCACGCTACGACGAGCTGTTCACCCTGATCCAGGCGGAACTGCGTCGCAGCGGCTACGAAGACATGATCCCGGCGGGCATCGTCCTCACCGGTGGTACGGCGAAGATGGAAGGCGCGGTCGAGCTGGCCGAGGAAATCTTCCACATGCCGGTGCGCCTGGGCGTGCCGCAAGGCGTCAAGGGCCTGGCGGACGTGGTGCGCAACCCGATTTATTCGACCGCTGTCGGCTTGCTGATGTACGGCCTGCAGAAGCAGTCCGACGGCATCTCGATGTCCGGTAGCAATTTCTTCAACGAAGAAACCAAGACACCTGTACTGGAGCGGCTGAAACGCTGGGTCCAGGGCAATTTCTGATGTGAAACCGCGGTGCAGTAGGCGCAAAACTAGAAAGGAAGGAGAGGGGAAATGTTTGAACTCGTAGATAACGCACCACAAAACGCAGTCATCAAGGTGATCGGCGTAGGCGGTGGCGGCGGCAACGCCGTCAACCACATGGTCAAGAGCAACGTCGAAGGCGTGGAATTCATCTGCGCCAACACCGACGCCCAGGCGCTGAAGAACATCGGTGCGCGCACCGTGCTGCAGCTCGGCCCTGGCGTGACCAAAGGCCTGGGCGCAGGCACCAACCCGGAAATCGGCCGCCAGGCGGCGATGGAAGACCGTGATCGCATCGCTGAAGTGCTGCAAGGCGCCGACATGGTGTTCATCACCACCGGCATGGGCGGCGGTACCGGTACTGGCGCGGCGCCTGTGATCGCCGAAGTGGCCAAGGAAATGGGCATCCTCACCGTTGCGGTGGTGACCCGTCCGTTCCCCTTCGAGGGACGCAAGCGTATGCAGGTCGCCGACGAGGGCATCCGTGCCCTGGCCGAATGCGTCGACTCGCTGATCACCATCCCGAACGAAAAACTGCTGACCATCCTCGGCAAGGACGCCAGCCTGTTGTCCGCCTTCGCCAAGGCTGACGACGTGCTGTCCGGTGCCGTGCGTGGCATCTCCGACATCATGCAGCGTCCGGGCCTGATGAACGTCGACTTCGCCGACGTGAAAACCGTCATGGGCGAAATGGGCATGGCGATGATGGGCACCGGCTGCGCCAGCGGTCCGAACCGTGCTCGCGAGGCTACCGAGGCGGCGATTCGCAACCCGCTGCTGGAAGACGTCAACCTGCATGGCGCGCGTGGCATCCTGGTCAACATCACCGCGGGTCTGGACCTGTCCCTGGGCGAGTACGCCGCTGTCGGCGAAATCATCGAGGCCTTCGCTTCCGAGCATGCGACCGTCAAGGTCGGCGCGGTGATCGATCCGGACGTCCGCGACGAGCTGCACGTGACCGTAGTCGCCACTGGCCTGGGCGCGCGCCTCGAGAAGCCGGTCAAGGTGGTCGACAACACCGTGCCGGTGGCCGCCGTAGTCAACCCGGTCAGCACCTCGGCCGCCACTCCGCGTCCAGAGCAACCGACCGTCAACTACAAGGACTACGAGCGTCCGACCGTCCAGCGCCAGAGCCATGCCGGCGCGGCTACTGCGGCCAAGCTCAATAGCCAGGACGATCTGGATTATCTGGACATCCCGGCGTTCCTGCGGCGCCAGGCTGATTGATGAGGTCTATCAGGAGCATGAAGTTGATTGGTGTTCATCAAAGGGCGGTTCTGCTATCATCGCCGTCACTTGTTGAAAACAGTTCGCAACTAGCGCAGCCGAAGCCATGATCAAACAACGCACCCTGAAGAACATTATCCGTGCCACCGGCGTTGGCTTGCATTCGGGAGAGAAGGTTTACCTGACCCTGAAGCCGGCTCCGGTGAACACGGGCATCCTGTTCCGTCGAACCGACCTCGACCCCGTGGTGGAAGTCCCCGCCTACGCGGAAAACGTCGGCGAGACCACCATGTCCACCAACCTGGTCATCGGTGATGTCAAGGTGGGAACCGTGGAGCACCTGCTTTCGGCCATGGCGGGCCTGGGCATCGACAACGCCTACGTCGAACTCTCGGCTTCCGAAGTGCCGATCATGGACGGCAGCGCCGGTCCCTTCGTGTTCCTGATCCAGTCGGCTGGTATCGAGGAGCAGGACGCGCCGAAGAAATTCATTCGCATCCTGCGTGAAGTGACGGTGCTGGATGGCGACAAGCGCGCCACCTTCCTGCCGTTCGACGGCTTCAAGGTGAGTTTCGAGATCGATTTCGATCACCCTGTGGTCCGTGGTCGTACCCAGACGGCAAGCGTCGATTTCTCCAGCACCTCGTTCGTCAAGGAAGTCAGCCGCGCACGTACCTTCGGGTTCATGCGTGACATCGAGTTCCTGCGTTCGAAGAACCTGGCACTGGGCGGCAGCGTGGAAAACGCCATCGTGGTCGACGAGTTCCGCGTGCTCAACGAAGACGGCCTTCGCTACGAAGACGAGTTCGTCAAGCACAAGATCCTCGACGCCATCGGCGACCTCTACCTGCTCGGCAACAGCCTGATCGGCGAGTTCCGTGGCTACAAGTCCGGTCATGGCCTGAACAACCGTTTGCTGCGAGCCCTGATCGCGCAGCCGGATGCCTGGGAAACCGTGATCTTCGATGACGCCAGTACGGCGCCTATCTCCTACATGAGACCGGCCGCGGCTGGTTGAGCAATACCCTCCTTCCTACGTTTTATTCAGGCCACCTCCGGGTGGCCTTTTTTATGGCGGGTTTCGGCTGGGGCCGTGATCGCGAACGCTGTTGGCTCAACGCTGCCTATTCTTGCGACCGACCTTTCTGTGCCAACCGTTCCAGGGCTTCACGCAGGCGCGGATCGCTGATGCCCTCGGCCGTGCTTTGCAAGGTATCCGCGGCGAATTCGGAGAGCGTTGCCTTGTGCCCCACGTAGGCCACCTGACCGCCGGCCGGGCGTACCTTGATCTGCAGCCGTACAAGGCCGGCGAACTCGGGCAGCACCTGCAGTTTGCTTTGCAGGCGGCGCTGCTGATAGTGCATGCGTGTGGCCCAGTGACCGTTGCTGACCAGGATCAACAGGCAGCCTTCGCGCCAACTGGCAACCCGGCAATGCTCCCGCGCCGCCGGCTCCATCTGCGCATCGACCAGCGTTTGCAGATGACCCAGTCGCTGCGCCTGATCGAGCATCGCCCGCAACGGTTTCGCCTGATTCAACAGCGAAATGGGCGAGCGGGCGGTGTGTGGGCGTTTGCGCATGTGGAATGACTGAGCGTCCGGTGAGCGCACATCTTAGCAGAGGGGCTTGTAGCTGTCGGTGGACATCCCCATATAGAACCGGCTTGCAAGTGTACGTATGCCACGGCGATGGCACGCCGCACTTTCATCGAGAACGATTCCGGGTAGAATGCCCCCTTTGCACGCAGCCAAGTGGCTGCAGGGCAGCGTTTTTGCCGTCCTTCATCCCTTTTAGTGGAAGAATCTGCCGATATGTTTGCGCCGTTGTTGAAGAAACTCTTTGGAAGCAAGAATGAGCGTGAAGTCAAACGCATGCTCAAGGCGGTCGCGGCGGTCAATGCGCTCGAAGAAAACATGATCGCGCTGACGGATGAGCAGCTGCGGGCCAAGACCGAGGAGTTCAAGGCGCGCCTGGCCAAGGGCGAGATCCTCGACCAGATACTTCCCGAAGCCTTTGCCGTCGCTCGCGAGGCGGGCAAGCGCGTGATGGGCATGCGTCACTTCGACGTTCAGCTCATTGGCGGCATGACCCTGCACGAAGGCAAGATCGCCGAGATGCGTACCGGTGAGGGCAAGACCCTGGTCGGTACCCTGGCGGTCTACCTCAACGCCCTGGAAGGCAAGGGCGTGCACGTGGTCACGGTCAACGACTACCTGGCCCGTCGCGACGCCAACTGGATGCGTCCGTTGTACGAATTCCTCGGCCTGTCGGTCGGTATCGTCACGCCGTTCATGCCGCCGGACGAGAAGCGCGCGGCCTATGCCTCGGACATCACCTACGGCACCAACAACGAGTTCGGTTTCGACTACCTGCGCGACAACATGGCGTTCAGCCAGGACGAGAAGTTCCAGCGCGAGCTGAACTTCGCCACCATCGACGAAGTGGACTCGATCCTCATCGACGAAGCGCGTACGCCGTTGATCATCTCCGGCCAGGCCGAGGACAGCTCGCGCCTGTACACCGAAATCAACAAGCTGATTCCTCGCCTCAAGCAGCACATCGAGGAAGAAGAGGGCGTGGTCACCCAGGAAGGCCACTACAAGATCGACGAGAAGGCGCGCCAGGTCGAGCTCAACGAAGCCGGTCACCAGTACATCGAGGAACTGCTCACCGGCGCCGAACTGCTGGCCGAAGGCGAAAGCCTGTACTCCGCGCACAACCTCGGCCTGCTGACTCACGTCTATGCCGGCCTGCGCGCGCACAAGCTGTTCCATCGCAACGTCGAGTACATCGTGCAGAAGGACCAGGTCCTGCTGATCGACGAGCATACCGGCCGCACCATGCCCGGCCGTCGCCTGTCCGAAGGCCTGCACCAGGCCATCGAAGCGAAGGAGAACCTGCCGATCCAGGCCGAGAGCCAGACCCTGGCCTCGACCACCTTCCAGAACTATTTCCGCCTGTACAAGAAGCTCGCCGGCATGACCGGTACGGCCGATACCGAGGCCTTCGAGTTCCGTCAGATCTATGGCCTCGACGTGGTGGTGATCCCGACCAACAAGCCACTGGCGCGCAAGGACTTCAACGACCTGGTCTACCTGACCCAGGAAGAGAAGTACGTGGCGATCATCGAAGACGTCAAGAAGTGCCAGGCCGATGGCCGCCCGGTGCTGGTCGGTACCGCGTCGATCGAAAGCTCGGAGTACGTTTCGCAACTGCTGCAGCAGGCCGGCATCGAGCACAAGGTGCTCAACGCCAAGTACCACGAGAAAGAGGCCGAGATCATCGCCCAGGCCGGTCGCCCGGGCGCGGTGACCATCGCCACCAACATGGCGGGTCGCGGCACCGACATCCTGCTGGGCGGCAATTGGGAAGTGGAAGTCGCCGCCCTGGAAGCGCCGAGCGACGAACAGATCGCGCAGATCAAGGCCGAGTGGCAGAAGCGCCACCAACAGGTGATCGAGTCCGGTGGCTTGCATGTGATCGCCTCCGAGCGCCACGAGTCCCGCCGTATCGACAACCAGCTGCGCGGTCGCGCCGGTCGCCAGGGGGACCAGGGTTCCAGCCGTTTCTACCTGTCGCTGGAAGACAACCTGATGCGTATCTTCGCCTCCGACCGGGTGAAGAATTTCATGAAGGCCCTGGGCATGCAGGCTGGCGAAGCCATCGAGCACAGCATGGTGACCAACGCCATCGAGAAGGCGCAGCGCAAGGTCGAGGGCCGCAACTTCGACATGCGCAAGCAACTGCTCGAATACGACGACGTGGCCAATGAGCAGCGCAAGGTGATCTACCACATGCGTAACACGTTGCTGGTCGCCAACGACATCGGCGAAACCATCAGCGATTTCCGCCAGGAGGTCCTGGCAGCCGCCATCAGCCAGCACATTCCGCCGCAATCGCTGCCGGAACAGTGGGACATCGCTGGCCTGGAAGACGCGCTGTATACCGATTTCGGCCTGCGCCTGCCCGTCCAGCAGTGGCTGGATGAAGACGACAAACTGTACGAAGAGACCTTGCGTGAGCGCATTCTTGCCGAGCTGACCGCTGCGTACAGCGAGAAGGAAGAACTGGCCAGCGCCGACGCCCTGCGTACCTTCGAGAAGCAGATGCTGCTGCGGGTACTGGACGACCTGTGGAAGGACCACCTGGCCACCATGGATCACCTGCGCCACGGCATTCACCTGCGTGGCTATGCGCAGAAGAACCCCAAGCAGGAGTACAAGCGCGAATCCTTCACCCTGTTCCAGGAATTGTTGGATTCGATCAAGCGCGACACCATTCGCGTGCTTTCCCACGTCCAGATTCGCCGCGAAGACCCGGCCGAGGAAGAAGAGCGCCTGCGCCGCGAGGCCGAGGCCATGGCCGAGCGCATGCAGTTCCAGCACGACGAGGTCTCGGCCCTGCCGGACTCGATCGACGAGGACGGCGAGCCGGTGGGTGACGTGGCCGTGGTGCCCGAGCCTGTGCGGTCCGAGCCGAAGATCGGTCGCAACGAACCCTGCCCGTGCGGGTCTGGTAAGAAGTACAAGCACTGCCACGGTCAGCTCAGCTGATTGCGGACAGGCTTTCTTGATCTAACGACGCCGCGACCGGCCCTGCCGCTCGCGGCGTTTTGCCACTTTCCGCCGCTGTTCGCGGCATCATTGATTGAAGGAGCGCATCCATGGCTGTCGGTCTTGGTCCTTTGCCGGTACTGCATCCGGTCCCCGGTTTCGAACTCGGTATTTCTTCCGCAGGCATCAAGCGACCCGGACGCAAGGATGTGGTGGTGATGCGCTTCGTCGAAGGTTCGACCGTCGCCGGCGTGTTCACCCTCAACGCCTTCTGTGCCGCGCCGGTGATCATCTCCCGCGAGCGCGTTGCCGGTGATGTGCGCTATTTCCTGACCAACACTGGCAATGCCAACGCCGGCACTGGCCCGGATGGCCTTGCCAACGCACGCAAGACCTGTGCGAGCCTGGCGGCCCTGGCTGGCGTGGGCGAAGCGGCCGTGCTGCCGTTTTCCACCGGCGTGATCGGCGAGCCACTGCCGGTGGCCAAGATCGAGTCGGCATTGCAGGCGGCGCTGGATGATCTGTCGGAAAATAACTGGGCCGAGGCAGCCACCGGCATCATGACCACCGACACCCTGCCCAAGGGCGCCAGTCGCCAGTTCCAGCACGATGGCGTGACTGTCACCGTCACCGGTATCAGCAAGGGCGCCGGCATGATCCGGCCGAACATGGCGACCATGCTCGGCTACATCGCCACCGACGCCAAGGTCAGCCGCCAGGTGCTGCAGGACCTGCTCAGCGACGCGGCGAACAAGTCGTTCAACCGCATCACCATCGACGGCGATACCTCGACCAACGACTGCTGCATGCTGGTCGCCACCGGCAAGGCCAACCTGCCGGAAGTCACCAGCGCCAGCGGCGAGCTGTTCGCCAAGCTCAAGCAGGCGGTATTCGAGGTGAGCATGGACGTGGCCCAGGCCATCGTCCGCGACGGCGAAGGGGCGACCAAGTTCGTCACTGTGCAGGTCAATGGTGGCGCCAATGCCCAGGAGTGCCTGGACGTCGGCTACGCCGTGGCTCACTCGCCGTTGATCAAGACCGCGCTGTTCGCTTCCGACCCGAACTGGGGCCGCATTCTCGCGGCTGTCGGTCGTGCCGGTGTGCCTGATCTCGACGTCAGCAAGATCGATGTGTTCCTCAGCGAAGTGTGCATCGCCAGCCAAGGCGGGCGCGCTGCCACCTACACCGAAGAGCAGGGCTCGGCTGTAATGGCCAAGGAAGAAATCGGTATCCGCATCGAACTGGGCCGTGGCTCGGTCAGCGAAACCATCTGGACCACCGATCTGTCCCACGAGTACGTGAAGATCAATGCGGAATACCGTACCTGATCCGACACTGAAGCCGGCCAGCATGGGCTGGCCGGCGCGGGCACCCGGCTGGGTTGCAGGAAACGGAGAGCAACAGATGAAACGAGTACACGTTGCCGCGGCGGTCATCTACGACGCCGTGGGACGCATCCTCATCGCCAGGCGCAGCGCTGGCCAACACCAGGGCGGCCTGTGGGAGTTTCCCGGCGGCAAGGTCGAGGATGGCGAGGCCGTGCGTGACGCGCTGGTGCGTGAGTTGAACGAAGAACTGGGTATCCAGGCTCGGCAGGCACGTCCGTTGATCCAGATCCGTCACGACTATCCGGACAAGCATGTGCTGCTCGATGTCTGGTCGGTCAGCGCATTCGATGGCGAACCCCATGGTGCCGAGGGGCAACCTCTGGCCTGGGTCGAGCCGCGCGACCTGGAGCGCTATGAGTTTCCGGCTGCGAATCAGTCGATCATCGCCGCTGCGCGCTTGCCAGATACCTATCTGATCACCCCGGATGGACTGGAGCCCGGCGCGTTGTTGCAAGGCGTGCGTACGGCCGTTGCTGGCGGTGCGCGTCTGGTGCAACTGCGTGCACCGAATATGTTCGATGCACAATACCGCGACTTGGCCGTGGATATTCAGGGCCTGTGCGCCGGCAAGGCGCAGTTGATGCTCAAGGGGCCGCTGGAGTGGCTGGGTGATTTCCCGGCTGCAGGTTGGCACCTGAGTGCCGAGCAACTGCGCAAATACGCTGCTCGCGGACGACCGTTCCCGGTCGAGCGCTGGCTGGCGGCGTCCTGCCATTCGGCCGAAGAGCTGGAGCTGGCAATCCAGCTTGGGGTGGATTTCGTCACCCTGTCGCCGGTGCTGCCGACCCAGACTCATCCCGATGCTCAGCCCTTGGGCTGGGATGCGGCGACTGAATTGCTCAGGCACTTCAACAAGCCGGCGTTCCTGCTTGGCGGGCTTGGCCCGCAGGATGTGGCTAACGCCTGGCAGATCGGCGCTCAGGGTGTGGCCGGTATTCGCGCATTCTGGCCGACGGAAGCGGCGTAGATCGTCCAAGGCTTGTTGACGGCTCAAGTTGAGCGGCTGTTTCGAGGAAAAGCGGACGTTCGTACGATGAGCGTTCTTGCGCGGTGCGTGTAGCCGTCATTCCCGCGAAGGCGGGAATCCAAATGCTACGAGTCTTCTGGATTCCCGCCTTCGCGGGAATGACGAACCGTTCAACGGGTTGTGGCATGTGTTTGCTTCTGCCACCAATCCACCATCAATCGACGGCCGTGCTCGGCTTGTCCGCCGCTTTCCACAGCACCTCGTCGATGCCCTGACGTCGTGCGATCAGGCGCGCGGCGACGAACAGCAGGTCGGACAGGCGATTGACATAGGCCATGGCCACCGGGCGCAATTCTTCGCTGGCATTCAACTGCTGGCAGCGCCGCTCGGCGCCACGGGCCGCGGCGCGGCATACGTGGGCCTGGGCGATCAATGACGAGCCGCCGGGCAGGATGAAGTTCTGCAGCGGCCCGAGTTCTTCATTCCAGCGATCGATGGCGGCTTCCAGGCGCTCGACCTCGTGCTCTTGCAGCGCCTGGTAAGCGGGCATCGCCAGTTCGCCGCCGAGGTCGAACAAGCGGTGCTGGCAGGGCGCGAGTACATCGATGAGCTCTCCCAGCCCGGGCGATAGCGGTCGTTCATCGTACAAGCCGGCGAGCAACAGGCCCAACTGGCTGTTGAGCATGTCCAGCTCGCCAATCGCTTCGATCCGTGGATGATCCTTGCCCACCCGGCGGCCGTCGGCCAGGCCGGTCTGGCCCTGGTCGCCGGTCTTCGTATAGATCTTGCTCAGACGATTGCCCATGCCTCAGCGTCCCGTATTGTCGAGTGGGGCATTGAGTGGAATGCGCAGGGTGAAGCAGGTGCCTCGGCCCGGCAGCGAGTGCACTTCCATCTGCCCCTTGTGGTTGTTGGTGATGATGAAATAGGAGACCGATAGACCCAGGCCGGTGCCCTGGCCGACTTCCTTGGTGGTGAAGAACGGCTCGAAGATGCGCTTGCGGACGTTTTCCGGCATGCCGATGCCATTGTCTTCCACTTGGATTTCCGCCCAGGGCGGGTTGCGTCGTGTGCGCAGGGTGATACGGCCAGGCTCGCGCTCGTCGTCGCGCAAGTGGATGGCCTGGGCGGCATTCTTCAGCAGGTTGAGGACCACCTGTTCCAGTTCGTTGGCGGTGGCTGGCACTGGCCCGAGCGCGCTGTCGAAGTCACGGACGATATCGAGGGTCTTGAAGTCGAAGTTGTCGGTGAGGTCGAAGTCATTGCCGGCGATTTCCAGGGCCTGGTCGATCAGTGCGGGCAACAGGCACGCGGTCATCTGGCGGTTGCTCAGGCGGCTGAAGTTGAGCATATGGCTGACGATCTTGGCGGCGCGTGAGCCCGCCTGTTGGATACCGTCGAGCAGTTGCGGGACTTCCCGGGCCTTGAGGTAGGCGTTGACGTCGTCCAGGTCGATGCCCAGCTCGCGGGCCTGCAACAGGTTGCGTGGCAGTTCGTGGGTCAGGCGCCTGCGAATGTTCTGCACGTTGTGCAGGATCGCGCCCAGGGGGTTGTTGATTTCGTGGGCCATGCCAGCCGCCAGGCCACCGACGGAGAGCATCTTTTCCGACTGCACCATCATGTCTTCCAGGGACAGGCGCTGGGTGATGTCGTCGATGCGGATGACCACCCCGCGCCCGGCGCCACCCATCAGCGGGTAGAAGGTCAGGGCATAGTGATAGGTTTCCTCGCCGCGTTTCCAGGTCACTCGCTCGATCTTCTCCACCCGGTGTTGCTCGGCGGTGCGCTTGAGCTGGGCGAGAAATGGCTTGAGCGGGGCAAAGGCGAGGAACACCGGCTGGTTCAATGCTTCGTCCATGCGCGTGCCGGAAAGCGCGGTGGCTTCCTGGTTCCACTGGGTCACGTAGAGCTGCTCGTCGAGGGCGATCAGCGCCGACGGCATGGAATCGATGATGCTGTTCAGGTAGTTCTGGAAGCCCGTGAGCTTCTTTTCGATCTTGCCGCGCACCTGGACTTCCAGTTCCAGCTTGCGATTGGTGTGGCGGGTCTGCTCGGCCAGCCGATGCGCCTGGTCGAAGGCTTCCTGGGCGTCGTCGCGGGCGCGCTTGAGCTGTTGCTCGCGGGCTTCGATACGGCCGAGCATGGTGTTGAAGGCGTCGGCCAGGTTGCCGATCTCGTCCTGATTGCCGCGGCCGGCACGCAGGGCGTAGTTTTCCTCGCGGGTGACCTGGCGCGTGAGTTCTTCCAAATGACGGATCGGGTGGGTGATCAGCCGGCGAATCTGGCGTGCGATCAGGGTCCAGAGCAGCACGCTGAATACCAGGATCACGCCGCTGGCGGTGAGCGTACCGGTGTAGAACGCGCCGGGCAGTTCGCTGGAGGCGACCAGCAGCAGGTAGCCAGGCGGGCGCCCCTGCTGGGGCAACTCGATCACCTGGGTGGCGCGGAATTCGCCATTGCGCCAGCGCTCCAGGTGGTCGGCATGGTTCGGCAATTTGAGTTCGGTGCCCAATTGCAGCTCGGCCAGGCGCATGCCCTGGCTGTCGTAGAGGGCGGCGGCGCGTAGCGGAGCATAGCTGTCCAGGCGTTTCAGCACGCTCTGGGCGGCTTCGGGGGACGACAGTGCGTCCTGGCTCAGCTCGGGAGCGGCGATCAGGCGGCCGAGCGTGTGCAGCGCCTGGGGCGCCATACTGTCCTGGGAGATCCAGTAGGCGGCGCTGATGAAGGCCAGGTTGGCCACCAGCAGCACGGTCGCCAGCAATACCAGCAGGGCGGCGAGCAGCTTGCGGCCTACCGGCAGGTTGTCGAGGCGCTGGCGCAAACGGTTCAAGGGCGCGGCTTCCGGGCTCTGGGAGCCGGCAGGTTAGCGCGCACTCAGGTAGTGGGCAATCCGCGCTGACGCAAATGCTCGCTCAGGCGCTGGTGCAGGGCTGCCAGGCGGGGCAAGGCGAGGCCATTGGCCTGGGCTTGCTGGCAGGCATAACCGATCAGGAAGCTGATCTCCGTGCGCCGTCTGGCACGTGCGTCCTGCAACATCGAGGAGAAGTTCGGCGCCGTGCCATCAATCACCGCCATGACTTCTTCGATCAGTGCCGGGACATCGCAGGGATGGCCACAGTGGCCGAGCAACTCGGCGAGTTCTTCGCACAGACCTGCCACTTCCAGGGTATGGGCTCGCAGTTCGCCGTTGGCGCAGTCATGCAATACCGTCAGCGGGTTGATCGCGCAGTTGAAGGCCAGCTTGCGCCAGAGGCGGGCGTCGATGTCGGCGGTCCAGGCGTGGGGAATACCGGCCCGATGCAAGTCGTCCAGCCAGGCCGGCGCGGGCGAAGATTGGCTGCGCCCCAGCCAGGTCGTGCCCTTGCCGGCGGCAACCACCCGAAAGGGACCGTCACGGTAGGCGCCTTCGGTGCTCGACGCCAGGATGCAGTCGGCACGTGGCAGACGCCGGGCCACTGCCTCCTGGCTGCCCAAGCCGTTCTGCAGCAGGATGATCCGCGCATCGCTGCCCAGGCGCGGAGCCAGGCTGGCAGCGGCTTCTTCGGCGTCATAGGCCTTGCAGGCCAGCAGCAGATGGTTGATCGGCGTGCTGGCGGTCGCGGTTTCCGCGGCAATCGGGTAGAGGTGGGCGTGGCCATCCTCGACCAACGTCAGGCCGCCGCCAGCACGATAACCCGCCAGTTTGGCGCTATCGCGCAGGATCAGCCTGACCGGCACGGCGGCCCGGGCCAGGCGCACAGCCCACAAGCCGCCCAGGCTACCGGCGCCGAGAATGTGCCAGGTCACGACAGGGGCAGGCGCACGGCGTTGACCCGGCCGCTGCTGTAGGCGTTGTCCAGGTAAGCACTGGCATGATCGAGCAATGCCGGGACTTCCAGTGGCAGCGACTTGGCGTCGACGCCGACCAGGCTGATACCGGCCTTGAGCGTGATGAAGCCTTCGCTGGTCTTGAAGGCTTTGAGGTTGAGGCCTTCATGCAGGCGCCGGAAACTGCCTGGCGAACATTCCTGCAGGTTGTCGAGCAGGGTGATCAGGCCGAAGTGGGTGTCGTCGATCCGGGTCAGGACATCGAGCGGGCGCACCAGTTGTTGCAGGCGCCGGGCCACGCCATGCAGCAACTCACCGTAGAAGGCATTGCCGTATTGGTTGCGCAGGGCCAGGCCTTCCTGCAGACCGATCAGCAGGTAGCACACGGCCCCGCCACGGGACTCGACCTGGCGCAGGCTGTCGGCCAGTTTCTGCTTGAGGTAGCGGAAGTTGCCGAGTCCGGTCAGCGGGTCGACCAGGTTGCGCTGCTCCAGGCTGTCCACGGAACTGGCGAGCAGGCGGTTTTCCTGCAGCAGGCGCTGCAAGGTGCCGCACAGGCGATCAGCGGCGTAGACGCGTGGCACCAGTTGTTCGTTCATCGCCGATTTGCTGATGAAATCGTCGACCCCACGGTCGAAGGCTTCGATCAGCACGTTATCGCCTTCCTTGCCGGTGAGCAGGATGGTGTAGGTGTAGTGGTCAGCGGTTTCGTCCAGTTGACGGACCCGCGAGGTGAGCTCGAGTCCGTCCATTTCCGGCATCAGCCAGTCGGCCAGCAGCACGCTGGCCGGGCGCTGTTCGAGTTGTTGCAGGGCTTGTGCGGCGCTGTTGGCGAAGCGTACGTCCTGGTAACCGGCTTGGCTCAGCGCACGACCGATGATGGCGCTGGAAAACTTGGCATCGTCCACCACCAGAATGCTGAGATGGGGGTTGGGCATGAAGGCGCTCGCTTGCGAATAAAACAGGTAGAGGGATGGTCGCCGGTACGTTGCCGAGCGCTGAGTATCAGAGTGGTTATAATGAGCGAGCCAATTTTATCGTCAAGCCACGCGCGCGGTTTCCATGATCTGGATTGCGCCGTCCATCTGGAGGAATTCCATGCCATCGTTCGACGTGGTGTCCGAACTGGACAAACACGAACTCACCAACGCCCTGGACAATGCGGCCAAGGAACTGGAGCGTCGCTTCGACCTGCGCGGAAAATGCAGCTTCGAAAGCAAGGAAAAAACCGTCACCCTGACCGCCGAGGCGGATTTCATGCTGGAGCAGATGCTTGACCTTCTGCGCGCCAGCCTGATCAAGCGCAAGATCGACAGCCAGTGCATGGAAACGAAGGACGCCTACCCATCGGGCAGGGTGGTCAAGCAGGAGGTCACCTTCCGCGAAGGCATCGACAAGGAGTTGGCGAAGAAGATCGTCGCCCACATCAAGGATGCCAAGCTCAAGGTCCAGGCCGCGATCCAGGGCGAGCAGGTGCGGGTGACCGGCAAGAAGCGCGACGACTTGCAGGAGTGCATCGCCTCGCTACGCGGCAAGGACTTCGGCATGCCGTTGCAATACAATAATTTCCGCGACTGAGCCGGCACGACGGTGGAGCCCTTGTTGGGCTTTGTCCGTCGCAGTTCTTGCATCCCTCTGACGCCATGGCTTGCCATGGCGTTTTCATTCGAGCGTGAAAAAGGAGTCCGGGTATGGACCTGACAAATATCAACGTCGATCAACTGGTCAAGGCATCCGAGGCCTGGTGGCCGGTGGTTCTCGCCTACGGCAGCCGCCTGCTGCTTGCGCTGATCACACTGCTGATTGGCTGGTGGCTGATCAATCGGTTGACCGCGCGTATCGGCAGGATGATCGCCTCGCGTCACACCGACCAGGCACTGCAAGGCTTCATCGAGAGCCTTGGCAGCGTGGTGCTCAAAGTGCTGCTGGTGATCAGCGTGGCGTCGATGGTCGGCATCGAGACCACATCGTTCATCGCCGCCATTGGTGCCGCCGGCCTGGCCATCGGCCTGGCGTTGCAGGGCAGCCTGGCAAACTTCGCCGGTGGCGTGCTGATCCTGCTGTTCCGTCCGTTTCGCATCGGCGACCTGATCGAAGCCCAGGGCGTTGTGGGCACTGTCGACAGCATCCAGATCTTCCACACCGTGCTGCGCACCGGCGACAACAAGACCGTCATCGTGCCCAATGGCTCGCTGTCCAACGGCACCATCACCAACACCTCGCGCCAGGCCACGCGGCAGATCGTGTTCGACGTTAGCCTGGACTACGAGGCTGACCTGCAACGCGCCCGAGAAGTGTTGCTGAAGCTTGCCGACGATCCCCGCGTATTGACGCAACCCGCGCCACAAGTGGTGGTGGCCAAGCTGGGCGACAGCTCGATCACCGTTTCCTTGCGCCTGTGGAGCAGTAACGACGACTACTGGCCGGTGACGTTCATGCTCAATGAAAAAACCCGTGATGCCTTGCGCGAGGCGAATATCGACATCGCTTTCCCACAACGGGTGGTACGGATGATCGCCGAGGTGCCGAAGCAGTAAAAAGAAAAGAGCAGCCTCACGTCGTGAGCTTCGAGCTACAAGCGAAAAGCCATGACCTGTCGGATGGGGCTGGCCTGGCTTGGCGGCGCATTGACCGCGCCAGCCAGGCTCTTGACGTTCACCCCTTCTTCTCCAGATCGATCCGCTGTTCCGGTGGCGCGGCTTTGGCACGCCACTGCATGGCGATCAGGATCAGGGTTGGAACGCCGAGCAGGGTGGTGATGATGAAGAACTGGTGGTAGCCGAATTGTTCGACCATGGCGCCGCTGGAGCCGCCGATCAGCCGTGGCAGCAGGAGCATGATCGAGCTGAGCAGGGCGTACTGGGTGGCGGAGAACTTCAGGTTGGTCAGGCTCGACAGGTAGGCGACGAACGCCGAACTGGCCAGGCCGGCGCTGAAGTTGTCGCATGAAATCGCCAGGATCAGCATGTTCAGGTCGGGGCCGACGTCGCTCAGCCAGACGAACAGCAGGTTGGTCGCCGCCGATGCGGCGGCGCCGATGAACAGGATCGGCATGATGCCGAAGCGCACGATCAGCATGCCGCCGGCACCCGCCCCGAGCAGGGTCATGATCAGGCCGAACAGTTTGCTGACACTGGCGATCTGTTCCTTGGTGAAGCCCATGTCGATGTAGAAAACGTTGGCCATCACGCCCATGACCGTATCGGACATGCGGTAGGTGGCGATCAGCCCGAGCAACGCCAGGGCCTGCCAGCGGTAGCGCTGGATGAATTCGCTGATCGGTGTGAGCACCGGCGCCATGAGCAGGCGGCCGGGGGCTGAAATGCACGCCAGGGCGATCAGCACGTACAGGGTTCCGCGTGGCCAGGCGCCGGTGCTGTAGGCCTTCACCGCAGCGGCGATGGTTACCAGGATGACGATCAGGACGATCATCGAGACCGCCTGGTGCACGAAGTCAAAATTGGGGATCAGCTTGCCGCGCGCGGCGACCAGCAACTGACGGCGCTGCTGGCTGAGCAGGTCGCGCACCGGCGCGATCAGGCGACGTCCCGCAGGCGAGAGGCTGATCAGCAGGAACAGGGCATACAGCGTTGCCCGTGGCCAGGCCTGGTCGAGCAGGGCGGTGATCATGGCGGGCAGCGAGATCAGCATCACCAGCAGCACCAGTACCGAATACAACTGATCGCGCAGCTTGAAGCGCGAGGTGCTGTTTTGCACCGGCACATCGACATGGGGCTCGCGCATCCACAGCGTGGTGATCATGCCGGGCAGCATCATCAGGGCGAACACCAGGTAGGTGCTGGCCCAGGCGCTGTAGTCGTAGCGGGCGGTGGTGGAGCCGAACCACTCGGCAAAGTACAACGCACCGGCGGTGGCAAGCAGGGCGGCGATGCGGTAGCCGAGCATATAGCTGGCAGCCAGCGCGGCCTGGCGGGTGTCATCGGCGATTTCCAGGCGATAGGCATCGACTGCGATGTCCTGGGTGGCCGAGGCGAAGGCCACCAGCACGGCGATGACGATCAGCCAGGTCAGGTGGCGCTGGGGATCGCAGAAGGCCATGCCGACCAGGCCGATACCGATGGTGACTTGAGCCAGGATCAGCCAGGAGCGGCGTCGGCCGAGCCGGCCCAGCCAGGGCAGGCGGAACTGGTCGAGCAGCGGCGACCAGATCCATTTGAAGGCGTAGGCAAGGCCGATGAGGCTGGCGAATCCGATGGTCTTGAGGTCGATACCGGCTTCGCGCAGCCAGATCGACAGGGTCGAGAAGACCAACATGTACGGCAGGCCGGCGGCGAAGCCGAGCAGGAGCAGGGCGAGGGCGGCCGGGCTGGTGTAGGCGCCCAGTGCGGCGCGCCAGGTACGATGGGGCATCAGGCTGAATGTCCAGGTGTGCACGAGGCGGGCAATGGCTCTGCCGAAGACCGCGACAAAGGGCGCACTCTAACCGTTGCCGGGCTCCCGATGCCAGCCGTGACGGCGCATATCGACCCGGTCGTTGCGCAGCAGGATGCCTTCGGCCCGCAGCCGCGCACGTTGTTCCTCGCCGCCGGGGGTGCCGCTTTGCAGGCTGAGCCGACCACCGGCCGCGACCACCCGGTGCCAGGGCAGGCGCGTGCCTTCGGGCAGTTGGCTGAGCGTACGGCCGACCCAGCGTGCGGCGCGAACCATGCCCGCGAGTTCGCCAAGCTGGCCGTAGCTGACGACCTTGCCTTCCGGCACCTGGGCCAGGGTCAGGTAAAGCGCTTCCCGACGTGGATCGATAGACGGGGTTGTCAGGGGCACATCGAGCATGACGGGGTCTCGGTGGCGGGATGGAGGTCGATTCTGCCGCTCTGCGGCGCGATCAGACAATCGGGGAACTTGCCGATTGTCGCCCTGTCAGTTCTTGCTCAGCCGCCGGGCATAAGGATAATGCACGGTTTCCTGTGAACTCGAGTCTGCTGCGATCCCGCCTATGTTTTCCAGAACCCTGTTGTGTCTCCTCGTGGCTTCGGCCTCCAGTGCTGCTCTTGCCGATACTGTCTGGCTGAAGAACGGCGACCGCCTAACCGGCACCATCAAACTGTTCGACGGCGGCAAATTGCTGCTGGAAACCGACTACGGCGGCTCGATTCCGCTGGACTGGAGCAAGATCGCCACCCTGGAAAGCTCCCAGGAGTTGCTGGTCAAGCAAAGCGATACCGCAGGCGAGCGAGCCAAGACGATTCAGCGTTCGGATGACGGCAAGGTGATCCTGGCCAACGGCGAGGCGCCGAAGACCGTTGAGATGGCCAGCATCCAGCAGATCATCAAGCCCAAGCCGTTCGTCGAAGATTTCGTGTGGAAGGGCAACGTCGACCTGGCGCTCGACTACAAGCGTGCCGAGAGCGATACCGACGACTACGACATCGACCTCAAGACCCAGGCGCGCCACGGGCGCTGGCGGCATAACGCGGCTGCCGAGTACAACCGCGAGTTCCAGGACGACGTGCGCACCACGGACAACTGGAAGGCCGAATACGCCCTCGACCGCTTCTTCACCGACAAGTTTTTCTGGCAGGGGCGCCTGGAATACAAGAACGACAAGGTCGAAGAGCTACGCCGCCAGCGCACCATCGGTACCGGTCCCGGTTATCAGTTCTGGGATGACGAACTGGGGGCCTTCTCCCTGGCGGCCCTGGCCAACCGTTCCGACTACGAGTACGACACAGGGCGCAAGGACAGCTTCTACGAAGCCAGCTTGAAGTGGGATTACAACCGCTACCTGATCGGCAAGACGGTCGAACTGTTCTCCACCGGTGAGGTGGGCCGGCCGTTGAGCGGTGATGCCGACTACTCACTGGATGCCGATATCGGCCTGCGCTACAAGGTCACCGACTGGGCTTCGCTGAACATGAAGGCCGAGCGCGACGTCGTCAGCGGTGCGGAAGGCAGTCTCGATTCGACGCGCTATACGCTCGGTTTTGGGGTGGGTTGGTAACGCCAACGATGAGTTTCAAGCTACAAGCCGAGAGCTGATCACCTCTGGCTTGTAGCTCGTGTCTACATCCTCAACCCGCCATCGACCTCCAGCACCCGTCCGGTGAAGTAATCGTTCTCCAGGATAAACGCCACCGAGTGGGCGATTTCCGACGGTTTACCCATGCGTTGCAAGGGGATGGTCGAAGCCACGCGCTCCAGCAGTTCGGGTTTCACGCTGGCGGTCATCTCCGTTTCGATGAAACCCGGTGCGACGGCTGCCACACGGATGCCGTAGCGTGCCAGTTCCCTGGCCCAGACCACCGTATCGGCAGCCACCCCGGCTTTCGCGGCGGAGTAGTTGGCCTGGCCCATGTTGCCGGCGCGGGAGATGGAGGAAATGTTGACGATGGCGCCTTCGTTCTTCAGCTCGATCATCTTGGCGGCTACCTCGCGGGTGCAGAGGAACACGCCGGTCAGGTTGACGTCGATCACCGCCTGCCATTGCGCCAGGCTCATCTTGCTCAATTCGCCGTCCTTGACCTTGATGGTCAGGCCGTCGCGCAGGATGCCGGCGTTGTTGATCAGGCCATTGATCGCGCCGAAGTCTTCGGCGATCCGATCGATCGTTTGCTGAACCTGTTCCTCGTTGGCCACGTTGCATGTGTAGGCACGTGCCTGGGCACCCAAGGCACGGCAGGCGGCGACGGCTTCGTCGAGCTTGTCCTGGTTGAGGTCGACCAGCGCCAGGTGGGTGCCCCTTGCCGCGAGGTATTCGCCCATGGCGCGGCCGAGACCCTGGCAACCACCGGTGATGATGATGACCTTGTCCTTCAATTCCATGATTGATCTCCTCTCGAATCGGATGAATACGGCAGGTGAGCCCGCTATGCTGGCTGGCCACGATGATTGATCGTGACGAAATAAGCTTAAGGAGTCACAACGTGAGCGAAAAGGTCGTGAAGCATGCCCGAGAATTATTGCTCAAGGAATACCGGGGCGTACTGTCCACCCACTCAAAAGCGATGCCCGGCTTCCCTTTCGGCTCAGTGGTACCTTACTGCCTGGATGCCGAAGGCAGGCCGCTGATCCTGATCAGCCGTATCGCCCAGCACACGCAGAACCTGCACAAGGATGCCAAATGCTCGTTGCTGGTCGGTGAACGTGAGGCCGAAGACGTGCAGGCCGTCGGGCGTCTGACTCTGCTCGCCGAGGCGCGTCCGCTGCGTGACGAGGAAGTGGCGGCCGCGGCGACCCGTTATTACCGTTACTTTCCGGACTCGGCCGACTACCACAAGGCCCATGACTTCGACTTCTGGTGCCTGGAACCGGTGCGCTGGCGCTATATCGGTGGGTTCGGTGCCATTCACTGGCTGGATGGCGTCAACCTGGCCAACCCGTTCGCAGCGTCCGTCAGTGGCGGGGATGGTGAGCACAGCATGGTCGAACACATGAACGCAGACCATGCCGCCGCGATTGCCCATTATGTCGAACAGGCCGGCTTGCCCACGCATGAGGCGGCGCGAATGGTTGGGATCGACAGCGAAGGCTTCCACCTGCGCATCGGCCGGGGGCTGTACTGGTTGCCATTTCCAACATCCTGTAACACTGCCTTGGACGTGCGCCAGGCCCTGGTGGCACTGGCTCGCGCCAGTCATTGAGGGGGCTGGCGAGCTGACGAGGCTTGAATTAAATGGCGCTCGCCAACATCTACATGACTGACCGGAAGCAGTTCTTCCGAGGGAATCATGATGCGTGCTTTTCTGTTCCTGTTATTGCTGTTCCCGCTCATCGAGCTGGCTGTATTGATCAAGGTCGGCAGCGTGATTGGCGTCTTGCCGACCCTGCTGCTGATCATCGGCAGCGCGATCCTTGGCGGTTTCCTGCTGCGTGTAGCGGGCTTCAACACCGCCTGGCGTGCCCGCGAGCGCCTGGCTCGTGGTGAAATGCCCGAGCAGGAAATGCTCGAAGGGCTGCTGATCGCGGTCGGTGGCGGCCTGCTGATCCTGCCCGGCTTGATCAGCGACCTGTTTGGCCTGGTCTGCCTGATTCCATTCACCCGGCGCCTGTTGATTGCTGGCCTGCGTCGTCGTGCGCAAGAGCAGGCGGCGCGGCAACGAGCCTTCATGGGGGACGCCGCCAACGATGTGCCGCCTGGGCATGCCCGTCCGAACGTCATCGAAGGCGAGTACGAGCGCCGTGAGTGATGGGTTCACTCGCAAAAAAATTCCGTGGCGCCCTTGAAATACCCTGATACGCCCCTATCTAGCGTTCACCGCAAGGTTTCTGCCCGAGGGCAGAGCAGTCTTCCGCGGTGTGCCCCTGGCGCATCGCGACCGGCCCCGCCGGATTCGTCAAACCCGCCGGTGCAGTCACCGGCCCGTAAAACAACTATCAGGAGAGATCGACAATGAAGCTTCGTCCTCTGCATGACCGCGTCGTCATCCGTCGCAGCGAAGAAGAAACCAAGACCGCTGGCGGCATCGTGCTGCCGGGTTCCGCTGCCGAGAAGCCGAACCGTGGCGAGATCGTCGCCGTTGGCACCGGTCGCGTGCTGGACAACGGTGAAGTCCGTGCCCTGGCCGTCAAGGTCGGTGACAAAGTGGTGTTCGGTCCTTACTCCGGCAGCAACACCGTCAAGGTCGATGGCGAAGACCTGCTGGTGATGGGCGAGAACGAAATCCTCGCCGTCATCGAAGCCTGATTCCCGCGAATCTCCGTTAATCGTCAAGAATTTGAGGAAACAAGAACATGGCTGCTAAAGACGTAAAATTCGGCGACGCCGCTCGCAAGAAACTGCTCGTTGGTGTCAACGTTCTGGCTGACGCCGTCAAAGCGACCCTCGGCCCGAAAGGCCGCAACGTAGTCCTGGAGCGCAGCTTCGGCGCGCCGCTGATCACCAAGGACGGCGTTTCCGTCGCCAAGGAAATCGAGCTCAAGGACAAGATCGAGAACATCGGCGCCCAACTGGTGAAAGACGTGGCCTCCAAGGCCAACGACGCTGCCGGTGATGGCACCACCACCGCCACCGTCCTGGCCCAGGCCATCGTTACCGAAGGCCTGAAGTCGGTCGCTGCCGGTCTGAACCCGATGGACCTCAAGCGCGGCATCGACAAGGCCACCGCGGCCGTCGTCGCCGAACTGAAGCGTCTGTCCGTACCGTGCACCGACAGCAAGGCGATTGCCCAGGTTGGCACCATCTCCGCCAACTCCGACGACTCCATCGGCAACATCATTGCCGAAGCCATGGAAAAAGTCGGTAAAGAAGGCGTGATCACCGTCGAAGAAGGCTCGGGCCTGGAAAACGAACTGTCCGTCGTAGAAGGCATGCAGTTCGACCGTGGCTACCTGTCGCCGTACTTCATCAACAAGCCGGACACCATGGTTGCCGAGCTGGAAGGCCCGCTGCTGCTGCTGGTCGACAAGAAGATCTCCAACATCCGCGAGCTGCTGCCAGTCCTGGAAGCCGTCGCCAAGGCCGGCCGTCCGCTGCTGATCGTGGCCGAAGACGTCGAGGGCGAAGCCCTGGCCACTCTGGTCGTGAACAACATGCGTGGCATCGTCAAGGTCGCTGCCGTCAAGGCACCGGGCTTCGGTGATCGTCGCAAGGCCATGCTGCAGGACATCGCCATCCTGACCGGCGGTACCGTCATCTCCGAAGAAGTCGGCCTGAGCCTGGAAAGCGCGTCCCTGGAGCACCTGGGTCAAGCCAAGCGTGTGGTCCTGAACAAGGAAAACACCACCATCATCGACGGCGCTGGCCAGCAAGTGGACATCGAGGCGCGCGTGGCGCAGATCCGCAAGCAGGTCGAAGACACCTCTTCCGACTACGACAAAGAGAAGCTGCAAGAGCGTCTGGCCAAGCTGGCTGGCGGTGTTGCCGTGATCAAGGTTGGCGCTGCCACCGAAGTCGAGATGAAAGAGAAGAAAGCCCGCGTTGAAGACGCCCTGCATGCTACCCGCGCTGCTGTCGAAGAAGGCGTGGTACCTGGCGGTGGTGTTGCCCTGGTTCGTGCTCAGTCCGCTCTGGACGGCCTGAAAGGCATCAACCAGGAGCAGGACGCCGGTATCAACATCCTGCGTCGTGCCATCGAAGCGCCGCTGCGTCAGATCGTCGCCAACGCCGGCGACGAAGCGTCCGTGGTTCTGGACAAGGTCAAGCAAGGTTCCGGTAACTACGGTTACAACGCCGCCACCGGCGAATACGGCGACCTGATCGAGTTCGGCATCATCGACCCGGCCAAGGTTACCCGTAGCGCGCTGCAAGCCGCTGCTTCCATCGCTGGCCTGCTGATCACCACCGAGGCGATCGTTGCCGACCTGCCGGAAGACAAAGCCGCTCCGGCCATGCCGGACATGGGCGGCATGGGTGGCATGGGCGGCATGATGTAAGCCGACCCGGGCCCCTGAGCTGTAAGAAGAAGCCCCGCCTAGTGCGGGGCTTTTTCGTGGGCGTTCAGTTCTTGCCGCTGGCGAAGGGCTTTTTCGAGGGCGTATTGGGTCCTGCCGCTGGAGCCCTGATATAGAGTGGATCGGGGATCAGAAAGTGGACGCGGATTGGTTCAGCCGCCAGCACCAGAACGATCAGAGCCAATGGGAAACCGTAAATCAATCGGCGTGTGAGTGACATGAGGCAGGCCTTGCAGATGAGATGCGTTCATTCTTATCCCAGGCCTGTCAGCAGTCAGTGAATGCAAGGTGAAAAAAACGTCAACGCGGGCTCTTCTCCAAGCCTTCTGCCCGGGCCGATTGCTGCTGTCGGGCAGGCCGGTACAGCAGCAGATCGTAGAGTCCCAGGCAGACCAGCCAGCAGATCAACGCGGTCCACACGTTGTGCGAAAGAAAGTGCGCGCCTTGGGCCATGCGCACGACGGAGAACAGCGAGCCCAGGGCCAGCGCGGCGACCAGTGCTCCCTTGGCGCGGCCGCTGTGATTGTCACGCCAGAAAAAGAACAGGGCGATGAGGGCGAAGCCCGATGACGCATGTCCGCCAGGCCAGCAGTTGCCGATGGTCTTTACCGGTTCGGCACGCGGGCCGAGCAGTGGCGAGAAGTGCTCGACGCCGCCGTACTGCTCCAGGCTCCACGGGCATTGCATGCGGGTGATTTTTTTCAGCGGCACGACGAACCCTGTGCTCAGGGTCATGGCCAGTACCAGGTAGCCCAGGCGTTTACGCAGCGGGCGCAGCCGAGTGGGCAGCAGGCTGAGCAGATAGCCGCCCAGCGCGATCAGGCCGATGAGCATGGTCATCTGCTTGGCGCGGTCGTGCAGGATATCTTCGAGAAAATCGTTGCGACGACCGATGAAGCCCTGGCCGCGCACGTAGAACAGATCGGCCAGCGCGAAGTCCAGGTGCGTCGGTTCGATGATCAGCAGCAAGGCAGCCAGTGCCAGGGGAATGCCATAGAGAAGGCGGCGGTCGAGTGTCGGGCTGGGCATGTTCGTCTCCTCAGCGCTGGCTCAGGTGTGCAGGCACTGCGGCTGGCGCGTGCCAGGCCAGCAAATGCTGTTTGAAATCGTGGCTGGCGGCCTGGTAGTAGGCGATGTCCCGGACCAGCAGCGGATCGTCGCTGTCGCTCTGCGATTCGCGGCTATTGCCGAGCGCATCGTCATGGCGGCGCATGTGCTGGCGAGGGCTGAGGATTGCCAGGTTGTGCCCATCGAACAGGCCCAGGTGCTGGTAGTTACCGATCAGCACGCGTGGTGGTGGCGTGTCATCGAGCAGCAGGTCGCGGCCGAAGAAGGTCGATTGGTAGTCCATGTGCAGCAGGCCCAGCAGGGTTGGGGCGATGTCGATCTGGCTGGCCAGCCTGTCGTTTTCCTGGGCCTGGATCAGTTTGGGGGCGTAGATGAACAGCGGGATGTGGTAGTTGGCGACTGGCAGGTCTTGCATGCCGGCGCTGCCTGCGCAGTGGTCGGCGACGAAGAGGGTGTCGTCGAACCAGGGTTTGTTGCGCGCTTGGGCGAGGAACTGGCCGATGGCCCAGTCGGTATATTTAACCGCGCCATCGCGGCCCTCGCCGGATTTGATGTCGATGCGGCCGTCCGGGTAGGTATAGGGGCGGTGGTTCGAGGTGGTCATCAGTTGCAGCAGGAAGGGCTTGCCGGCGGCGTGATCCGCGTCGGCGAGCCTGAGGGCCTGGGCGTAGAGGTCTTCGTCAGCCATGCCCCAGGCGTTCTTGAAGTGGATGTCGGCCTCGTCGACGCTGCTCTGGTCCACCACGCGATAGCCATTGCCGCTGAAGAAGGCATTCATGTTGTCGAAGTAACCGCGTCCGCCGTAGACGAACACGCTGTCGTAGCCATACACGTCGAGTTGCTGGCCGAGGCTGGCATAACCGCTTTCGCGACCTATGCGCTTGACGATGGAACGGCCAGGCGTCGGCGGCACGGACAGGGTGATGGCTTCCAGGCCGCGGTCGGTGCGAGTGCCGGTGGCATAGAAGTTGTTGAAGAACAGGCTCTGCTTGCGCAGCTCATCGAGGTTGGGCGTCAGGCCGCGCGGGTCACCGAAGCTGCCGAGGTACTTGGCCGACAGACTCTCGATGGTGACCAGCACGATATTGGGGGTACGTGGCGTGCCGTCGTTATCGACCTGTCGACGGATGTCCAGTGGATCGTTGCCGATGAAGCGGGCATTGGGTTCGGCGATTTCCTGGCGCAGTTGCTTGGCGACAGTAGCGACCGGCAGGGTGCTGTAGAACTGTTTGTAGTCCAGCTCGTTGTTACGGAAGGCGGCGAAGAACTGGTATGGGCCGTTGCTGGCCAGTTCATGCTGGTAGGCATTGTCGCCGAGGTCGCGCGGGCTGTCCTGATCGAGCAGGAGCAGGCTGGCGATAACGCCCAGGGTCAGCGACATGGCCATGCCGAGGCGCGCCTTGCGCTCGGCGGGCGGCGCGTCGAGGGTCAGCTCCAATGGCTTGCGCAAGAGATAGGTCGCGCCCAGGGCAATGACGGCCAGCCCTGAGAGCAGTGTGGCGAGTGGGTAGGATTCGCGCAGGTTGTTCAGTACTTCGTCGGAATAGACCAGATAGTCGACGGCGATGAAGTTGAAGCGCACGCCGAACTCATCCCAGAACAGCCACTCGGCTGTGGCGGTGAAGAGCATGGCGAACAGGCTGAGCACGAACAATCCTCGTAGCAGCATTCGATGAGTGCGGGTCCGCCAGAGTCGTTCGGGACAGATCGCCAGGTACAGCCCCAGCGGCGCCGCCGCATAGGCCAGGAAGCCCAGGTCATAAAGCAGGCCGATGGCGTAGATGGCCAATGGGTTGCCTGCGTCGTGCCAATGGCTGGCCAGCAGCACACTACGGGTCAGGACGAAGATCGCCAGCCAGGTGGTCAGCAACAGCAGCAGGTAGCGCATCGGGGCGGAGCGAGGCAATGGCATGGTGGAAGTCCGTGCGGTGGAGAAGTGCGCGGAGTTTCTGCCGGCTGCTGTCGCCGAGCGGTGAATCACGAGTGAAAAAAGCGTCAAAGCAAACGCTGTTCCACGCAGGACGGGTTATCGTTATCGCCTTCTTGTGAGGAACACCCCATGCGCATTCTCATTGTCGAGGACAACCGCGACATCCTGGCCAACATGGCCGACTACCTCGGCATCAAGGGCTACACCGTCGACTGCGCCCAGGACGGCTTGTCCGGCCTGCACCTGGCCGCCACTGAACACTACGACCTGCTGGTACTGGACATCATGCTGCCCGGTATCGACGGCTACACCCTGTGCCAGCGCCTGCGCGAAGATGCCCGGCGCGACACCCCGGTGATCATGCTCACCGCCCGCGACCAGTTGGATGATCGCTTGCAAGGCTTCCGCTCGGGGGCCGACGATTATCTGGTCAAGCCCTTCGCCCTGTCCGAACTGGCCGCGCGTATCGAGGCGGTGCTGCGGCGCAGCCTTGGCGGTGGACGGCGCATGCTCAAGGTCGGCGAGCTGGAGTACGACCTGGATACCCTGGAGGTCAGTCGTGGCGATCGCCCGCTGAAGCTCAACCCGGTCGGCCTCAAGCTGCTGGCGCTGCTGATGCAGAAAAGCCCGCACGTGGTGCGCCGGGAGATGCTCGAAGAAGCATTGTGGGGCGATGATTGCCCGGACAGCGACAGTCTGCGCAGCCATGTCCACCAGTTGCGCCAAGTGATCGACAAGCCATTCACCACCCCGTTGCTGCATACCGTCCATGGCGTCGGCTATCGCCTGGCGGAGCAGCGCGATGGAGTTTAAGCAGAGCCTTTCCCGGCGTATCGTCATCGCCTTCGTACTGATGACGGTGTTGGTGGGCGGGACCTTCGCCGTTGGTATCGTCGAGACTACCCACCTGGTCGAGGAGCGCCTGATCTCCACCGGGCTGGGCGGTGATCTGGGCCGCCTGTTGCGCATGGGCACGCGAGAGGACTGGCGGCATCATCCGGTGCCTGGCCAATTGTTCTACTTCAGCGGCGGGCCAGGAGATTTCGCTTATCCGAGCGACCTGGAGCATTTGCCCCGTGGGTTTCATGAGGTGTTTCGCGGCGAGCATTCGTACCACGCTTTCGTCGAGATCGTCGACGGGCGCCGTTATGCGCTGTTGCAGGATCAGACCGAGTTCGAAGACCGCGAGCAGTTGCTGTTCGCCGTGGTACTGACGGGCTTCCTGATCAGTGTCGCCCTGTCAGGGCTGCTGGGCTGGCTGCTGGCGCGCAAGGTGATCGAGCCGGTCGGCCGCCTGGCCCGCCAGGTACGGCATCGTGACCAGCTACTGATCGAGCAGGCGCCGGCAATGGCACCGGATTATGCCCAGGACGAGGTCGGGGAACTGGCGGCGGCCTTCGACAGCACGCTGAGCGAGCTGCGCCTGGCCCTGATGCGTGAGCGCCTGTTCACCAGCGACGTCAGTCATGAGCTGCGCACGCCGTTGATGGTGTTGGCCAGCTCATGCGAGCTGTTGCAGGTCATTCCTAACTTGGACGAGCGGGCCCGTGGCCAGGTCGAACGCATCCACCGGGCAACCGAAGAGATGCGCGCCCTGGTGCAGATATTCCTGCTTCTCGCCAGGGCGCGCCAGAACGAGCCGGGCATGGCGCCGCTGGGCGATGTGGCGAGTATCGCCAACGATGTCGTGGAGCATTGGCGCCAGGCCATCGTCGCCAAGGGCCTGCAGTTCAATTACCAGCCGGAGCTTGCTGGCGGTCGTCGTCACAACGCGCCGCTGCTGAGTTCAGTGATGAACAACCTGCTACGCAACGCGCTGCATTACACCGAGTCGGGGCATATCACCCTGCGCCTGCTGGAAGATGCGTTCGTCGTCGAAGACAGTGGCGTGGGGATCCCCGAAGCCGAGCGTGAGGCAGTGTTCCAGCCGTTCGTGCGTGGCGGCGCGGCGCGTGGAGAAGGCCTGGGGCTTGGCCTCTCTCTGGTCGACAGGATCTGCAAGAGCCAGGGCTGGCTGGTGACCCTGGATGATGCGCAGCCGCGAGGTTGTCGCTTCGAGGTGCGCATGGAACTGCGCGAAGAGCAGGCCGCGGATGCGATCCTCAGTGAATGATGCTGGCGACAGAGCGGGTCTTCGCGCACGTCTTGTCTATTTTCATTCTCCGCGCTGGATAACTCACTGATGACGAAGCTGATAATCGCTCGGTGCCTGTTTCTTGCCTGTGCCCTTGGCGTGACCACCCTGGCAGCGGTCGCCTGGCATGTGCCGAGCCCGCAGATTCTCGATACGCAGTATTGTGCGCAGCCTCAGCTACTTCGCGGTAAGTCGCTGACGCTAGTACGGCCGGACTCCGACTTGCTGCTGTTCCTGGTTGGAATGCAGAGCAGGCGTTGATGGAGGGCGGGAAGGAAAGCGCAACCTAAGCTCTGCCGCCAGCCACAGGAGCGGCTGGTGACAGAACGATAAGGCTCTATCTCAGGTGAGATGAAGATGGTTGTCCCAGAGTCCTGCCGGTAGTTCCAGGGGCTGGGCCGCGATTTCCTGCGAGCGGCAGTCATACAGGCGGCAGCGGCCCTGGCCGGAGGTGACGACGAAACCGTCCTTCACCGCGCCTACGCCGGCGCAATCGGCCAGCGGGGCATCGAGCCGCAGCTCGGTAGTATCCAGGTTCCAGATGAAGAACCGGTTGCCACGCGGTGCCGTCAGCGCCACCAGGCGCAGGTCGTCATGCACCGCGACGCTGGCGGTGTAGTGCGTCATCGCCAGGCTCTGCCGGTCGGCCACCGGGAATGCTTGGAACGCGTCGCCTGGACGCTTGATTGCCAGCAACTCCGAACGGTCGGCCGAGTCACCCATGTATTGCTGGGCGGCGAGAATGGTGCCATCGCGGGCCACGGCCAGGTGACGCACGCTGTTCATCTGCTGGGCCAGGGTTTCCTTGGAGATCAGGCTTCCGTCGCGACGCATCAGCACCAGGCTCGGCTCCATGGCGTGGAGGTTCATTTCCACGCGACTTTCCGCCTCGGTACGGATGCCGCCGTTGGCCACCACGAAGGTTTCGCCGTCCGGCATCCAGGCCACTTCGTGGGGGCCAAGGCCGTGGGTCGACAATTCGCCGCTATGGACCAGTTGGCGATTCTCGTAGCGGTAGACGCTGAGCAGGCCACGGCCAGGATCGCTGGTGTCATTGTCAGTGGTGTAGAGCCATTCGCCGCTTTTGTGGAACACCCCGTGCCCATAGAAGTGGCGGTTGGGCAGCGAACGAATGGTCTGCAGCAGGGCGCCGTCGCGCAGGTCGATCAAGTAGCTTTCGGTACCGGGACGACGGGCGACGAACAGCGCCACGTCTTCCACGGGGTGCTCGATGATCGCGTGGCAGCGCAGGGCGACGCGGGTGGCGAACACCTGGCTGCCGTCGAGTCGGTAGGCGACGGCGTAGTGGCCGCCATCATGGTCATCGCGGGCCGACAGCAGCAAGGGGACGGAGCCCTTGCGGCTGAAGGTCCAGCCGCCGAGGGAGGCCACACCGCGCAGCAGTTGGCGAAGCATGTCAGTCACCGTCGTTGGCGTTGAAGCCGAGCTGGACGTTGAGCACGCGCGCCAGGTCGAGCTGATGCAGGCGATGGACCACGTCGAGGCTGTCATAGAAGGCATTCAGTTGCTTGAGGCCTTCAGGTGTTTTCAGCAGGTCGCTGAGCGGCGGCTTGAGCGCTTCGTATTGCCTACGGGCATCGGCATAGGCGGCGTCGATGCGTTGGGCCAGTTCCTTGTCGCCGCTGCCGAGCAGGGCGCGCAGGCCTTTCTGGTCGACACCGTTCCAGATGTTTTCCGAGCTGGCCAGGCTGGCGCCGATGTTGCTCAGCGATGCATCGCTGCGCCAGCTGTCGGCCTGGAATGGCTGCGGCGTGCCCTTGCTCTGGCGGCCAATCGGTGCGCCGAGTTTCTTCTTCAGGGTGTCGAGTGCGGTGACCTGTACGCGCAGCAGGTCGGAGATGGCCTCGTGGGAGTCGGCATAGCGGGCGTTGGGGAAGGCGCTGAGTTGGTCGAGCATGCCGTCCTTGTTGTTCCAGTTGGCGAGGATTTCCTCGGCGAGCTTCTGCTGGTGCTGGGCGATGGCTTCGAGCAGTGGGCAATAGCGGGCTTTTTCCTCGGCGTTGGCCAGGTCGACCTTGCTGTCGAACAGGATGTACTCATAGGCCGACAGGCCCTGGACCACCACGCTGGACTTGGCCAGGCCCTCGGCGTCGATATCCGGCTTGGACTTGACCAGTTGCTGGACCTGGCGCCCGACCAGATCCTTCTTGTCCGGCCAGAACTGCACCTGCCAGGCGCGGTTGCCTTCGGCGATCGGCCCGACCATCAGCGGCTGCAACTCGGCCCAGGCTTTCTGCGCGACGTGGAAGTCGGCGCGGGCCTTGGCCAGGTCTTCCTTGCCGGAGCAATAGGCGAGGGCGCTGGCGGCGAGTTGCTTGTCGGCTTTGACCCAGCGACTGTAGGTCGGCAGGATCACCTGCTTGGCGATGGCGGCGCTGGTGACGGCCTGCGGGTCCTGCGGGGCGCAGGCGCCGAGGGCAATGGCGAGGCTGGTCAAGAGCAGTTTTGGTCGGAACATGCGGGGGCTCCCTAGAGTGAATTCAGAAAGGCCAGCAGCGCGGTACGCTGCCCGGCGTCGTAATCGATGACCCGTTGCCTGGCTCGCTCGGCCTCTCCGCCGTGCCAGAGAATGGCCTCGAGCAGGTTGCGGGCGCGGCCGTCGTGGAGGAACTGGGTGTGTCCGGTGACTCGTTCGGTGAGGCCGATGCCCCAGAGTGGCGGTGTGCGCCAGTCGCGCCCGCTGGCCAGAAACTCCGGCCGATTATCGGCCAAGCCGTCGCCCATGTCATGCAGTAGCAGGTCACTGTAAGGACGGATCCGCTGGTTGGCCAATTCAGGTTCCGCAGCGTCGGCTGCGGTGGTGAAGCTGGGCACGTGGCAGCCCTGGCAACCGGCCTGGAGGAACAACTGCTTGCCCTGGCGGACCTGTAGGTCATCGACCTGGCGGCGCATCGGCGGGGCCAGGTTGCGGGTATAGAACAGCACCAGGCGCATGATGTTATCGCTGACCTCGGGCTCGCCGCCGTTCACGGCATCGAGGCAGTCGACCTGGCTGGCCGTGCAGTCATCGTGAGGCAGCAAGGTGCTGGTCAGGCCCATGTCGTTGGCGAAGGCATGGGCATTCTGTTGATTGACGCTGGGCTGGCCGGCTTTCCAGCCAAAGCGGCCAAGCGCCTGCTTGCCCTGGCTGGCGTCCCAGACCCTATTGGCGCGGCCACGGATGCCGTCGCCGTTGCGATCGTCCGGGTCGGCATTGGCCAGGATCGCCGCCTCTGGAATGGCTTCGAGCAGGCCCAGGCCGATCATCGGCGGGGCGATGCGGGTGGAGAGCATCGTCTGTGGGTGCATCTCGCCGTAGCCGAGCTGGCTGATCTGCAGGTTGGGTTTGCGCAGTTCCACCGTGGTGCCATCGGCCAGCCGTACCGGCACACTCTCGTAGCTCACCCGCACCTTGCCCTCGGGAGTCACGCCCGGAATCGCCATGTCCTGGAATTGGCCGCCATAAGTGGGCTCAGGCACTACACCAAGGGTCTGCAGCAGGCGCAGGTGTTGCGGCGAGCCGTCGGATGGGATCGACAGGCGCACCAGCATCGATACGGCGTTGCTGTCGTCGGGCTCGGGAGGATGACCGCGGCCGTCACGCACATGGCAGTTGATGCAGGCGTTGGTGTTGAACAGCGGGCCCAGACCATCGCGCGCCGTGGTGGTGGTCGGGGCGATCACCCAGGGGTTGCGGAAAAAACTGTTGCCGACACTGAAGTCCAGGCGCCGCGCCGCAGGCAGGTTGGCCGACGGCATGGAGAACGCGCCACGGTCCGTGCGCGTACTCGAAGCTGAGCCGCCTGACAGGGCTTCGCCAGGTTCGGCTGGTGGTGGCTCGCTGTCACAAGCCGCCAGGCCGATGGCCAGCGCGAATACGCAGAGGCGGAACGGTAGAGACATCGAGCGGCGACCTGAAAAACGAGCCGGCGATTTTATCAGGCCAGCGGCTTTCGAATAAGAGGTATTGGCATTTGCGAGGCGCGGCATATTGCCTGATTGTGTTTCACGGGATGCATGCCAGATAAAAAAACGGGGCGCCTTGTGGGCGCCCCGTCCGTTGGAGTTCCGGGATATCAGAACTCGTGATCGGCGTTGTCCGGGCTGAGGTCGTTGATGCCCAGTACCCCGGCGGCCTTCTCGATGGCACCGGTCTGGGTGACCAGGGCGGCGATGGCATCACGCACCAGTTGTTGACCAGCGGCGTTGTCGGCGGCGATCAACTGGTCGAAGTGGACGTTTTCTTTCTCGGCCTTGTCGACCATCACCTGCAGCTTGGCCTGGGTGGCGTCCAGATCGGCCTTCAGGGTCTTGTCCGCTTCGGCATCGCCCTTGGCGACCAGCGACGACAGGCTCGGACCGCTGACGGTGGTGCCGTCTACACGCTTGTACTCGCCCAGGTAGATGTTGCGGATGCCCAGGCCATTGTAGAAGTTGGAGTTATGGGTGTTGTCGCTGAAGCAATCGTGCTCGTCTTCAGTGGAGTTGGCTTCCAGCGCGACCTTCATGCGCTCGCCGGCCAGTTCGCCGAGGGACAGGCTGCCCATGCCGAACAGCATCTTGCGCAGGCTGTTGGCGACAGGTTCGGCCTCCAGTTTGGCGCGCTCGTTGTCCGGCGTATTCGGTTTCCAGTCGTTGACCATTACTTCCAGGTCGCTGACCAGCAGGTCGGTGACGACCTTGAGGTAGGTGCGGCGGCGGTCGTTATGGCCTCCGGTGGCGCCTTCGCCGGTCAGGTAGTCGCTGGCCGGACGGTTGCCGGCGCCTGGGCCGGTGCCGTTGAGGTCCTGGCCCCAGAGGAGGAATTCGATGGCGTGGTAGCCGGTGGCGACGTTGGCTTCGGAGCCGGCCACTTCGTTCAGTTCGGCCAGTTTCTCGCCGGTGATTTCCTTGACGTCGATCTTCTCTTCGCCGACCTGGATTTCTTCGTTGGCGATGATGTTGGCGCTGGCGGCCGGGTTGCCCAGGGCGTGCTGGTAGTCCTTGTCGACGTAGTCGATCAGGCCTTCGTCCAGCGGCCAGGCGTTGACCTGGCCTTCCCAGTCGTCGATGAAGGTGTTGCCGAAGCGGAAGGCTTCGGTCTGCATGTACGGAACGCGAGCGGCGAACCAGGCCTGGCGGGCGGCCTTCAGGGTTTCGTCGTTCGGGTTGGCAAGGAAGGCATCGACGGCGCCTTGTAGAGTCTTGGCGGTGCTCAGGGCGTCGCTGTAGGCCGAGAAAGCGATTTCGGCATAGTTGTTCACCACGGCCTTGGCGGTGGCTTCATCGACTTTTACGTCGCTTGCGGGAGTGGCGGCTGGGGCGCTGGTCGAAGCTGCCGGGGCAGCGGCTTGTGGCGCCGCAGCTTCCTTCTTGTCGTCACCGCAACCGGCGAGGGAAATGGCGATAGCCAATAGGCTGGCGGTAGCCAGGGGCATACGGGTCATGGCGGGTTCCTTTGCTGCTTCTTGGGTCGTTATGCCTGGGGTGTCAGGGCCTGAGGGAATGAAGTGTTCCATACTCCGACGCAACCACGCCGGCCTGGAAATGGCCGCTGACGCACGATAAAACCGCGCAATAATGCGAAAGATTTGCATTTTATGCAAAGGCCTATTTGTCTCGGCGCTATTCCTGGTGTTACTGGCCACGGCCTGCGCCGATCATTTACCTTGTTTGTGGATATCCTTTGGCAGACGCACGATCCGGCTTTCCGAGTACTTGTCGTGCCAGGTGTCTTTGTTCTCGTCCCACAACATCCACCAGAAGCCCAGGCCGGCGACCAGCCAGGAGGCGATGGCAACAACGAAGCGCAGCAGCGCCTGCCACAGGCTGATGGCCGAACCATCGGCGTTCTGTACGCGCAGGCCCCAGACCTGCATGCCAAGCGTCTGGCCATTGTGGGTCCAGAACTTGGCGAAGAAGCCGAACAGGCTGAGCAGCACCAGCGTGGCGAGCAGTGGGTCACGGTCCAGCGCACCTGTCCTCGACATCTCCATCAGCGCATCACCGCCAAAGATAGAGCGCAGGATGCCCTGTTGATAGATCAGGGTAACGACCATGGCGATAGCGATGCACAGCAGGAAGTCATAGAACATCGCCGCGAGGCGGCGGATCAGTCCGGCATGAGGGAAATCGCCTTGGGGCTGAAGCTTGTGCGTAGGCATGCGGGACTCATTGCAAGAGAGTGGGCGAGTCGGGCTCGATACCGCGTGGTTATGGGGGATTTTCGCCTTCGCGGTCGCGAGGCGCCATGACGGCGATCAACGGCTAGAGAAAACGCAGGCACAAAAAAGCCCCTGATGTTGCCATCAGGGGCTTTCGGAGCCGCTACTTAGCCCAGGATCTGGACTTTGTCAGCTTGCATGCCTTTCTGGCCCTGCACGGCTTCGAAGGTGACTTTCTGGCCTTCTTTCAGGCTCTTGAAGCCATTACCTTCGATAGCGCGGAAGTGCACGAACAGATCCGGACCGCTTTCGGGGGTAATGAAACCAAAGCCCTTCTCGTCGTTGAACCATTTAACGGTGCCGGTTTGACGATTCGACATGTCTTATTTCCTTGAAACTAGAGTTGATGACAGCCTCTTGCGAATGCGCGAAGAGGGCTGGGACTGGTTGCAGAGAGTAAGAGAAGTCGAGCGGGATGTAGCGGATCTAGGATCTACTGCACCAGGTCACGATTCAAGGCGACCCATGCAAACACAGTGGGCACACTCTACGCTAACTGAAACTCGTTTGCCAACCCCTTCGGAGGCTACGTTTTCAGTGGCTTTGCGCGATTCTGCAAAGACCTATTGCGAGTGGTGCAGATGATGGGAAGAAAGGTTACAGCCCGATGGCTGCAAGAAGAAATTTGTGGTCCGGGAGAGACTCGAAGCTTTCCCTGTAGGCCGCTTGGCTTCTCACCTCAGCCATTGCGGCCTTGGCTTCATGCCCCTAAATATGCCCCTAAAAAGCAAAATGCCCCATCCCGTTAAGGCGATATTGCGATTCGAGGGCGTGCATCCTATGCGCAGATATGGGGCTTCTGCAAGAGCCGAAGCGCCCTTTTATGGCTCCACAGCAGGAAGTCAAATGAAGACCGAACTGATCAAAATCAGCGAGTTTCGCCGACGGCGCTGGGGGGGAGAATGGAACCCCACCTTGCCCTCAAGCGATTCGCAATTACCTCAGAAACGGCATCATCCTAGGTGAACAAATAGGGAAGCTGTGGTATGTCGACTGGGCGGCCTATCAGGCTGGCCAGCAGAATGATCTAGTTGCCATGGTACTGAAAGATGCATGGGCGCACCCGAAGTGCAGTTGATTGGTCCACCGCCAGCGCAGATGTAGGCCTTGGGTGTTGCTGTCATAGCAACACCTCAAGGTATGGGCATATCCCTACACCCTGGTGGGCGATCATCCGGGCACCATACTTGCACCGGGCTAGGCACCACCTAGGCAGTGCTCGGTCTGTTCAAGATGGTGTAGCGTTTCACGGCCCCGTTTCATTATCCAAGAACCCATCCAACTCGATCTGCGTAACTCAGGCTCCAGCGCCTGGACCCAGTTGTCGCCCCGCATGCGGCGCATCTTCACGGTTTGCCACTTCAACCCCCGGCGCGCAGCCCACTCTATCGCCGGGTAGGTCTGGCCGTTGATCGTCACCAGCGTCGCGCCGGCGCAGGTAGTTGGCCTATGCGCCAGGCGTGGTACACGCACCGTAGTTGCAGCCTCTGCCATGCACGACATGATTCACCCCCGCTCGGAATATCTCGGCGGTGGTTATGTAATGTGACTGAATCACAAGTGGCTGTAACCAAAGTGAGGAAATCCCACTTCGGTTTCGCAGGGGGCTTTGAGACTTCCGGTGAGTCAGAGTGTGTTGAAAACGCCACAGTGTGTTGAAACCAACACTGAGTAGCGGAATTTGCACTCTGGATCAGGCGGGGTTGTTCGTGGCAACCAGGCTGGCAACCACCAATTGGCAACCTGGCTAGGTTGCACGACCGCACCAGAAGTCCGAACCCCGCCAATATCGGCCCCAGTTCCCGCGTGAGGGTGTTTCCTTCGATGGAAACAGTGTTTCCGCTGAAGGGGGCAGCGCTCAATCAAACGCCTCGACGCCAAGCACGCGCATCAGCCTGTCTTCGTAGCTCTCCTCGTGCAGCGCATCCAGGTTGAATGCCTTGCGCTGGGCGCTGATCAGTTTCAACTGCGCGTCGATGCCGGTGTTCATCGCCCTGGTGACGTCGAGATAGTTGTCCGCGTTGATCTCCATATCTTTGAGACTCGCACGCACGCGGTTGGCGGTCTGTTCCCACTCGGCCAATGATGTGATGTGCCGAAACGCTACGGCTGCGCCCTCATCGGCCTTGGCGCTGATAATTTCCTCGTCGTTGCGCAAATCCTGCGCATCGTCGGAGGTGCGCGAAACCATGCGCGAAACCTTTTCCCGAGTGGCCGCTGCTACTGGCCCTGTAAGGTCTCTCGACCAGTTACAGGCTTTCGCTCGACTGCGCAAAGTGCTCTCACTGATACCGTGGTGCTCGGCGACGCCACGCACGGACAGTTGGCCCGCTCGATAGCTGGCCTGAATGGCTTCCCAGTCGGGTTCTTTCTTGCGCTTAGCCATTGATCTGCATTGCCCTGCGGTGCTTTTCCTCGGCGAGTGACAGTCCGATGTCGACCTTGATCAGTTCGGTGAGCCTTTCGCTCTGCGCACTCAGTCTCGCGGCGCAATCAGCGAATGCCGCCAGTTTTCGCTGATCGCCACCAGAGGCCTGAATCTCGTTCATCTCCTGGGACAACTGCTCGGCCTTCGTCCGCCACTCGGCAAATAGCTGATCCACCTGATGCCGATGCAGCTTCAGTTTCTGGGCGCTCATGCATTCTTCTCCATGATCGGCAGCCTGCGACGGCGAGGAGAAAGAGCCTGTTCCCACGCCCAACCACGGTAGCGACGGCGCTTTACGGTCTCCCAGTTGATGCCCATTTCCTTAGCCCACTCGATTGCCGTCTTGGTCACCGGCGCCACAAGCGTGACTTCGGCATTCATTGAAAACTCGTTCTGCATGACATTGCCCTCTTGGTAACGGTGAAGTAACGCTTGGAGCGTCAGTTGCTGGCAGCCCTGGCTACGGCGAAGCGCCTTGCGACCTCGACAGCCTGATCTCGGCCCTGCATTGCCGCAGCCTGCTTCATGGCTGATGCCTGGGTTTGCGTGCCGATCATCAGTGGCGGTACCCGGTTGGCCATCAAGGCCATGACGTTGGCCTGGCTGATCCCGCTCAGTCGAAGTGTCCTGACGATCTGGGGCGCCCCCATGCCGGCAGACTTCGCCGACGCGACGAGGCGTCCCATCTCCTTGAATGCTTTCTCGTACTGCTGCTCGGCGGCCTGCCGTGAGCTGCGAATGTCGCTATCCGAAACCTGATTGGCGCTGCGCACGGTGCGCATCAGGGTTTTGCGGGCATCGCCGAGTGCATCGGTGAACTCAAAGGACCGATAGAACAGTGCCGTCTGCGTATCGAGCGTGGATGCGCGCCATCCCAGCAGGCTGACCAGTTCGTCACGCATGTCATAGGGCTGACCGCTCCCTTCACGGCGAGCGCCTTTGCCGGCGAGCAGCAGACGCTCGGCATTGCTGACGAAGCCAGGCTGCAGTGCTTTGCGCAGGTGGTTGGCAATATCCAAGGTCTGATCAACCGGATCGCCGTTCTCCAGGTAGACCTGGCCACCACTGCCTTTCTTGTTGGACATGACCTCGAAGATTGCGCCGGCGGCGATATCCGTTCCTAGGAAAGGGGAGAGCATGTCACCAATACTGCTGGTGGCGGCCTGCTGCCAGGGCTGGTCGCGCAGCATGGCGGTGATCGGCCGCTTCCAGTAGCCGTAGGGGTCAAGGAAGCTCATGTCGAAGTAACGCAGCTTCCCGTCTGCATCACGGCCGGTGAACAGGAAGGTGGAGTTACGCTGCCAGGGCGGCGATAGATCGCGGACGGCTTCCTCCTCGTCATCACCGACGCCGAATGCCGCCTTGCTCATTGCGGCAAGCGCATAGAAACCAGCCGATACCAGCGCCATGCCTGCAGCACGCTTCATGCCCAGCGTGCGGATAGCCGGGTTGTTGCTCTTCAGGTCGGAGGCCGTCAGGCGCAGCATGTTGGCAGAAGTGCGGATGATCTCGGCTGGGAAGCTCACGAAGGAACCGGCCAGTGGGAATCGGCGCAACCAGTTGATGCCGCGGCCTACCATCGAATAGGTCGGGTAGGTATTGCGGATGCGCTCGGCGGCCATCAGCTCGGCCTGGGCGCTGGGAATGCCAGCTTTGATCAGGCCTGCCTTCTCGTTCTCGAAGCCGATGATCTTCCAGAAGTCATCGCCGAACGAATAGAAGCCCTGAGCGACCTGGTTCATCTTGCGCAGGTATTTGATCCCGGTACCGGTCTTGCTGCTCAGCAACTCATCCATGCGCGCATCGCGCAGCAGGTCCATCATCTCGCCGGCATAGGGCGTGTCGTATACGACACCCAACTGCTTGAGCTTGCGCAGGTAGGCGAGGTCATCACCCTTGGCGTTCTGCGTGACCTGCTCGCGGAAAGCCGCCCAGCTCTTCTTCATCTGCGTCAGGTCGAAGTGACCGTTGGCCAGGCTGAAGAACATCGCCGATTGCCAGTTACGCATGGCGGTGGTCGGGCTGAGGATGGTCTTGCCGTACTTCACCATGCCGTTCAGGCGCACGATGGTGCGATACAGGTCGCTCATCTGCTCTTTGCCCAGGGCATCCTTGAAGGACTGCGCCACCTCAGGGAAAGTCCACAAGCCGTTGAGCGGCGAGTAGGAGTCAGATTGTTCACCGACGATCTGCGAGGTTGCGGCAGCCGGCCGGTTCTTGCCCTCGAACAGGAAGGTGCCAAGCCCCACGTCCCGCACTCGATCCAGAAAGCGTTGATTCCAGATCAGGCGCCCCATCTTGGTCGCCGACTTGGCGAAGTTCAGGCGCGGGTCGGTGTACTCACCCAGCAGCGCACGGATTTGCGGAGCAATCTCCTTGCGCTTGATCAGTACGCTCAGATCCTTGGCGCCCAGTTTCCCTTCTGCGATGAACGCATCCATGGAGTCGTAGGCGGTGCCGGTCTTGAGCATCTCATTTATCACCACGTCAGCCAGGCGATTGGCTTCAGTAACGTCGCTGCCTTGCTCCTGATAGCTTGCTGCCAGGTAGCGACGCGCTGCGTTGACGGTTTCAGTCTGGACGTTCCGGTACCAAGTCGGATCATCGAAAGCGCGATAACTGCGGTGGACGTAGCTGCCCAGGTTGCCGGTGATCTTGTCGATCAGAGCAGGATCAGCCCCGTCCAGCTTGTCCCGTACCTGCTGCTGGAGAATGCCGATGTACTCGCCGGACAGACTGTCGATGTACTGCCGCATGGTGACAACGGCGGTGCGGGTGGCTTCTGGGAGGCTTGGATCGACTTTTCCAGCCAGTGCGTCGGCGAGCGTGGTCATCTGCTCGGCTGAGAGCTTGTCGATCGATTTCCCGAAGTCAGCCTTCACAGCCTGCTCAAGCCCGCCAGCGATGTGACGCACGTCGAACTCCACTGCCTGGAACTCGCTGTCTCTGCGAATCTTCTCGCTGAATACTGCCTCAGGCAGCAGACCGCCAGGCGCGAACTGCCGGCGCAATTGCTGCTTGGCCTTGGCCCAGATTGTTTTGTCGTCCTCGCGAAGGCGGCGGTTCTCCGCGGCGAAGGGATCGTTAGGGTCGAGCGGGCGTGGCCCGGTGATCCGGTTCAAGGCATCGCCAATGCGCTGATCGACACGGCGGTAGCGAGCCGCGTCGGTCCCGGGCTGGCTCGTGCCTTGGCGCTGACCGGTGATGTACCTGCGAGAGTTGGCCAGCATCGCCTGGATATCTGTATCGCTCCACGTCATACGCAAACCGATCGCGCGTAGGGCGTTTCGGATGGCTGTGGCCAGGCGCGGCCAGAATGCTTGCTGTCGGATGGTGCCGTCGGCCGCCAGGTCCGCCAGCACTTCTTCGACGGCTACCTCGCGGCTATAGCCGAAGCGCTCCATCAGTTGATCGGCCTGAGCCTTGATCCCTGGCTGGTCGTTATAGATTTCCAGCATCTTCAGTCGCAGCCTGGAACCATAAGCCCCCTGAAGTCCGGCATGTCCCAGTACCTCATGCTGGAGCACAAACGCAGCATGCTTCTGGTTGCTCAGGTTGTCGGCCACCAGGTAGACGGTGTTTCCGGAATAGGCACCTTCAAGGTCAAATGCTCGATCGCGCTGCACCTGCTGTTGCAGATCAGCAGGCAGTTGGCCGACGGACTGAACCACCTCTACAGGCGGTGCGTTCTTCCATCCAGAGGTCAGCTCGGCGACCTGGGTGCGGAGGGCATCGGCACGTGTGCTGCCTGGTGACGGCTGGCGATAGCTGGCCCTGGAGTATTGCCCGTTACTCTGCTGCTCAGGACTCGACTCTCCATCAAGGAAGCGATCGATGGCATCGGTCGAGCTGGCCCGCTGCTGGATGCGCCAGTCGCCTTGGCCTGCCCTGACAACCTCGAAGGCCTCTGGATTGAGCAGGCCTCTCAGTGCTGCATTGGCTCCGGGCTTTCCTGGAAAGGATCGCGAGACAGCTTGCTGCTCTGCCTGAACACCACGCACGGCCTGCTCAGCGGCAGCGTGCGTAACACCCAGCTCGCGGGCAATAACCTGAGCATCAAGCGGCTCATTAGCAGTCGCACGAGCGCGCACGGTGGGCAATAGTTCGTTGGCCGAAAGCGGAGCCATCCGCACCTGATCGACGGACTGCGGTCCGCTGTCGAAATCCACCTGGGCCAGCGGCGGCTGCTCCGGTTGTCGCGGGCGTAGCTCATCGGCAGGAACGTAGCCATCACGGCCAGCCAGCCGAACAGACGCATACAGGCGACCATCCGCGCCCGGCTCTGGCTCAAAGCCCAAGAACTGAACAGGTTGATCGAAATCGGCATTCGCCCAGGTCACCTGCTCGCCAGGATTGAAAGCTGCAGCAGGGGTGATCGACTCGGTTTGACCGGGGCCGGACTCTTGCTCGACCACCGGCAGTAGCCGGTTAAGGTCGCGCGGCACGGACGGGTCGTCGCCAGTCAGCCGGGATTGTTCGATGTAGCTGCGAGCAGCGTTGAGTGCATCGCGCTCCGATACCTCGACCATGCGCTGCAGATCGGGATCTCGGCGGTAAAACTTCAGCGTGCCGGTTTGCTGGTCGTCCACTTCAGTGTGGAAAAGCTGCTGAGCAACCGCTGTTTCCAGATCTGCGGGGCGATAACCTGAACTGGCCTGTTGATCGCCGGGCAGGTCATTTAGCAACGTGGCACGTTGTGTATCGTTGACCCGGCGGGGCGCCATCGTTGCTGCACGGGCGATTGGCCCGGCCGGAGCCTGCTGATCTGTAGGTGGTGCTGCGGGGGCGGCGCTCTGACGATGGCCGAGCGGGCCAACCACGCCACCCATAACGCCGCCGGTGATCAAGCCAGCGGCAGCGGCCGAGCCAACGCCATCCCACGTTGGGCGGTCCAGGGCGATGTTCTGCAGAGCTTGCTCCTGTGCGGATTGTGGCAACTCCTGCAGGCCGCCCTCGATCAATGCACCTTCAGCGACCCGACGTGGCAGGCTCTTGCCGCTTGCCCGGGTCGTGCCGCCGGCCAGCAGCGTATCGAGTTCGCCAACTCCGAACCGTTGCGCCAGTCGCGCACCACCAGCACCGATAACGCCTGTCGCCGCACCAGAGGTGGCCGCCAGTGCTGATTGCTCAGGGGTGAGCAGGCCGTCGTCCGTCTGCTGCCGGATATTCTCGGCGGACATGCCAGCGGAAACGATTCCCTCGCCAATCGCGCCAGCAGCCCAGGGGGCGATCTTCTGGCCAATCGCAGGGAGCGCGCGAATAGTTCGGCCAGCAATGCCGCCGGCCAACATGGAAGGCGCTGCCTCAACGCCAGTGTGGATGATGGTGCTGGGATTGCTCAGCATCGCACTGGCGGTATCAACGAAACCATCAGCCTCCTGAACGCGAGCATTCGCGGCCTTCTGTTCGGGCGAGTAAAAGTCGTCGAGCATCTCGCGGGCTTCTCGGGGCCGGAAGCCCAGCTCTTCGAGCGATTTTCCGACACGTCCACCGGTGGGGATGTCCGCCAGGCCGACTACTGTTTCAGGTATGGCAATTGCGCCTTTCAGGAGGGATAGACCGGTGTCGCCCACCGCTCTGCGGATTATGCTCGATGACTCCTGAGGTTCTTCAGGCCCCAAGAAATCGTCGATCTGCGACATTCCGGAGCTTGCCATGCCGCTGGCGCTGGATGCCGATTTACCATCCAGGAAATCATCGATTGAGGTCATTGGCTGTACCCCAGCGCTCGGAGCTGAGCGACCTTCTGTTCGCGCGTCAGGCTGGCGTTGTCGCGGATAGCGATCGCCCTGGCATCAGCTGCGATTCCGCCACCTTGTTGCATGAGCGACTGCCCAAGCAGGCGATTATTTCGAGTGTCCACAACGTCGCGGCCAACGATCGGCTGCCCCATCGCATCGGTGCCGATAATGGTCTGGATGGCCTGATACTGATTCTTGTCAGGCCCTCGTAGCGCATCCAGCAGTTGCTGGCCACGTTCACGCTGGGCTTGAGGAACACGCTCATCTGCGACCAGTGCTTGCAGTTGGGCGATTCGTTGGCGCGATTGCAGTTCGAGGGTCTTGGTGTCTTCTTCAAGAGCCCCGGTACGGCGAGCCCGCTCATTGGTGATCACGCCCTGGGCGGCATCGACGTTGGCCTGTAGTTGCGTGCTCATCAGTGCGTCGCGGCGCAGGTCGGACTTAGCTAGGCGGCGGCCTTCCGCGGTGCTGCTATCCCGGACGATGGTAACGCTGTTGGCCAGGTCCTGGCGCAGCAGTGCGTCTTCCAGGCGGCTCTGGTTGGCCTGGTCGCGGCGAATCTGGTTGGCACGTTCGAAGCGCTGTATGGCGAGCTGGCTGGTTCCTGGGTCCATCTGACTGAAGGTGCCGACGCCGTTGCCGAGGTTTTGTGTCGAGCCGAGAGACGCAAAGCTGCCATTGCCAGATGGCGCATCTGGGCCACCAGGCATGAGCGAGTTCAGGCTGGACGGAGCCGGCTTTTGCAACGGCCCGCCCGGACGGAGCGATTCTAGGCTGGCGGCCTGCTGTCGATCTGCTGGAGCATTCGAAAACTCGGTCACGCCGTTGGCATTCACCCGGCCGACGATCCCGTCCACTGAGGTGTTGTGGTAGAGGTTGGCGTCGCGCAGCGATGATTTACGTGCTGGCGCCTGATTAGCCTGCGGTGAAGTGGCAGCGGGCATCATGCTCGCCGTTGGCGATTGTTGCTGCTGAGACAGCAGCCAACCATCCTCAAGACGACTCGCACCGAGTAGCGAGCGTCCGGCGCTGGAGAGGTGATCACCAGTGGTGGAAAGCTGGTCGAGCCCTCGGTTCAGCCGGTTCGAGGCGGTATCACGGAATGCCGTTTCACCACCAGGGAGGCTTGCAGGATCACCGCCAACCAGACGAGTGGCAGAGTTGCGAGCCAGATCGAAGGGAGCGGCCAGCAGGCTTTCTGCCGCTCCCACAGCAGTGTTGACGATCCCGTTGCCGAGGTTCGCCAGGCCGCTGCCCAATCCATTGCCCTGAGGCGTGCCTTTGACTACCGGCTGCTGGTACTGCTGCTGCATCTGCTGAGCGCGTGCCGAGCCAGGCATGGCGTCCTCGAGCCTGGAGGGACGCAGGCCGTTCTTATCCAGCGGAGTATTGGTTATGTCGAAGGAGCTCTGTTTCTTGCGCTTGATCTGCGCCAGATCGCCTTCGCTGCCATCGGTAATCGTCGTTACTGTCGCCATGCCGAGCCACCTCAAATAGGAATTTGAAGGGACGTTATGTGACTGAAAATGGTCTGCAAGCCGCTTTTGGCGAGGGCAGCGCGGGAAATTTTGTACCGTCAGAGCAGTGAGACGGCCGAGGTCGCTACGGTTACTTCGGCTGTAGTAGTAGGCCACTGCTCCCAATTCTGGGGGCAGGTATGAACAGGAGAGGACCAGATATTCGTCGCGTGAACGGCTACCAGATCATGGAGAACGCGAAGGGCTGGGTGGTGTTCACAGGGGAGGGCGTGGCGGCGGGGCCGTTCAGCTCGTACGCTGAGGCAGAGCAGGATGCAGAGAGGAGAGCGCCTGAGCGGAAGAGGCCGTGAGGCAGAAATGAAAAGCCCCGCATGAGCGGGGCTTTCTCTAGACGCTGAAGTCTATGGCTTTAGGCGCTGGAAAACGCTTTGAGGCGTCGACTTGAGACTGAATGATATCGAACACCTCACACTGACCCAACGATTGGGTTGAGCTTACTTGTTCAAGCAGATCCGCCATCGCTTCCTGGATGGTCTTTTGCTCTCCGCTTTCCACTACCTGCTCTGGGTACCGCGGCGCCTCCTCTATGTGGAGTTGCTCTATCAGACCCAGCATCATCGCTTCCTTCCGAGGTTTTGGGCTGTTTCTCGACATTTTCGGTACTCTCATCTTCGTCAGATTGCTCTATTTCTGGAATCAGAAAGACAATTGGATTGCCTCCTGGCGATTTGCAGATCGGGAACAGCGCATCTGCTATCTCTTTCAAAAGCCCCTGAGGGGCGCTGACCTTGTTGAACAAGGTTGACGCCTCTTTGCGATCTATCACGAACCCATGATCTGGGTACTCTAGGACGAGCGTCTTCAGCGAGTCGTCACTTTTGAGGTTTTTAACCTTGTCATTGAGTCTCTTCCCGTAGGCAAAAGCAACGTTGATCGCCCTTTGCGACTCCCCGATCTTATAGGGATCAATTTGGGCGTATATCGGTGAAACCAAGCCTATGGCTAGCTTAGTGGCGATATCTGCAGCTGTCTTGGTGGTGACTGAGAACTTCACGTTCAAATCGACCAGATTGCTTTTGAGAATCTCTGCAGACTGGGCCCTCAGAAATGCCATGGCCTGTGTAATGTCTAGACCGGAAGACATGTCGAACAGTTCATCCGGTTTTTTTAGCTGCATATCCAGCGGGCCTAGCTCACCTTTATCTGAGATTATCAGGTGGTCTGCGCCTATCGCGAGCAAGGTTCCAGCGCTCTTGCAGTAAGCCGGAACGACAACTGTCAGGTGCTCATAGTAGTGTCTCAGGCCTCGCGCAATCCGATAGGCGGTAGCTGGCTCACCCCCATAGGTAGACAAGAAGAGATAGGCTTTTTTGTGCTTGCGGCGCTTTGCTTCCTCTGAAAAGCGCTCGTAGCCTAGCCTCTTGACTCCACCAATGTAGAGGTAACAGTCAACTTCATCTTCTTTGCTTAACTTGCCTATTAAATGAAGAGCATCCTCTATCTTCACTTTTTCTCCTCCGGCCGTCTTTGCCTTTGACACCTTAATCTCCTTATTTGTGGATCCGTGCACAGTCCATGTGAATGATGCCTTTTTGGCATCATCTTGGCCACGATACGATTCTCTGATTGTGGTGACTCTAGATCGCCACAATCTACAGGCCGCTACCACCTCCAGGAGATTCCACAAATCCCCGTCTCGCCAGATGACGCGGCCTATGAACGATTCCGTATCGCCACCTCATCTCTCAGTATGAGGATTTCCATAGGCGCTTCGATCCCCACCTTGGTCTGGCTCCCTGACGTTTCGCCTAGGCGGATGATAATTCCATCGCGAGCCAGCTTCTGCAAGAGTTGCTCAGCATTGGCGCTTGGCGCAATCGACAGGTGAATTTCTTCGCATTCACGGCGTGAGAGTACGAGCATGCGGTGCGCCTCCGTACGCTTTGCGCTTGTAGGACTTAATGACTCTGGTCGACGCAGCGACGGCAACGAGTGGGGTCAGTATCCCCGTGATGAATATCCCGATCACCTTCATGACAGCCATCACCTGAAACGCTCCTGGATCATCCGATCGGAAGCGCTTATGGAGGTGATTCTCAACCATGAGAGTGAGGTATCCACTATCCAGGCCATGCAATAGCTCGAGCGAGGAATCGATTGCTTGCCAGATGCCATAGAAGAATAGGGTGGCCATGGCTGCAATACAGACGACCATGCGTGATTTCGTCATAGGGTAGAGCGCCTCCATACGCCAGCAGGAGTTGCGTTACTTGCAGGCGGCCTGGCCAACGTAATAGGCGATTGCACCCTGAACGATCGGAGCCATTTTGTCGTCCGGCTTCGAGGCTTTCATTTCCTCAAGAGTATCGCCATCGCCCAGATATTTGACGGTGTTTGCAGAGCAGTTGTAGAGGCGCTGTGAGTAGCTTGTGCCGCTCGGACCGACACGCTTGGTTGTGATCTTCCGCTCGTTACCCTTGGTGTCGCGCTCGAGGATGGTATAGCTGGCCTTTGTGTCGCTGGGGACCGCGAGAGGGGTTTCGGCTGCGATAGCGGAGCCTGCGGTGAGCAAAAGTGCAGCGAGAACATGTAGCTTCATGATTACGTCCTTGTGATGGTCGGCATAGCTGATGTCTTGGGGGACTTTTGAGCCTGATCTTCCGCAGAGCTGAGCCTTGAAACGCTGGTTTTTAGTGCCGCGAATCGTGCAGATTCTGCTTGTGGGCGCGAAGCATTGCAATGCGCTTGAGCCTGAGCGCTTCAACGAGCAGGGCCAACATGTCTCCGCATAGACTCATCGAGACTGACCTATTGATCCGAATCGGCCAGAAGTGTCCGAGTCGGATCAGATGGTCTGACTCGGACATCCTCCAGGCCAGATTTGAGCAGATTTGCTCATGTCGACCGGCAAGATCCATCCTCAACCTGAGGACGGATGGCGCAGATCTGCGCGATCGTCTGTTCAGTGAACCGTAATCCGTTCGTTGTTCCGCAATCCTCGAAGGGATGGTGATGTTCACCATGCCCGGCACGACAGGTGCGCGTTTCGTGGTGTATCCAAGTTTCCGACAGTGCCACAAGCCTGGGCAAAACTGCTGGTATCCGTGGATACCAGCGTGGATACCGAGCAACTTCCCCCAATGGGGGAAGTATCGAAGGGTGTAACAGCATCTCTTTCAGGGATGCTGAGATTGCGTCAGCAATTGCTTGGCGCATCAGCTCTCAATGACGTCGACCTTCTACATTGCTCTGGAGTGTCGCTCTCCGCGAGATCGCAGCATGCCATGCTTGCCCTTGGCTTCACGTCGATCGTTTCAACCACACACCTCAGAGGCGCTTTGCCAGCAACGATCTAGCCTCGCGCGTCTAAATGCCCCAGAAACGGGGTATTTGATACTCAGTGCCGGGGCGCTGGCCCCATCTTCCTTCTGAAAAAGAAGATGGCCGAAATGCCTTTCATGCGCGGGTAACTTGGGTTCTCCGGTTTGAAACCGGAAAATGATGTCTGACTGGCATGTAGTCCAGACAGCGGCTGATAGCAGAGGTTGTGAGCGAGCTGGAAACTGCTACGAAAATAGCAGTTTGCGTAAAGCTCCCCGGCCGATCTGATGGCACCTTCGATGCTGTCGTCACCGGACACATTCAACAGCCCTTGCCGATGCAATTGGAAATTCTAAACGTGATCCTGCGTCAAATTTAAGCGCCTGTCGCTGCGTACCGCCTTGCGTACCACCTCGATGCGTACCGGCTCAGTCGGCTCTAGCTGAACTGAAATTCCGGCCCAGTGCGACTGAATCATCTCACTGAGACCAAAACGCCTCACTCGCTAGAGCGCAGCGTGACAACGTGGCGTGACATTCCATGGCCGGCATTGTGGTGGCCGCAGAACAGACCCTCTTCAAGAGGGCCTGTTGATCACCGTGAGTGATGAACCATCAGGGGCACTCCGGATTTTACGCCTAGGGTGTGAAACAGATTCACTCCCTTGCGCCGGCATGGCTCAGATCTGAGCCATCTTCTGTGAACCTCAGTCCGCAGCATTGATTCCCCGGAGTTGGGGAATCAAGCGCAAGGGCATTTCCCCGATTTGAAATCGGAGTATTGCATTCACTAAAAAATGAAACGCATCGGCAAGGGTGCCCGGGGAGTGTCTCAACCAATACTGAAGATCCTGGGCCAAGCTGCGCGTGGCGACCTGCTTAACCTGAACAGGGGAGGGATGCAGTATTTTTGCACCCCTCTGCTCGACTATGAGCGAAGCATGGCTTGGTGGCTTGAGGATCGTCAAAGCCGGCTGACCGATCTCCGGCCAGGATGCGTCGGTACCGACTGCACATTTATGCTGGACCTGCACATTTTTACAACACCTGCACTTTTTCGCCGGTCCTGCAGGCTATCAATTCACCTGCTTTGCCTGGTAACCGGTTAATCCGACCACTTTCTTGGCCGTCCCTGGAAGCTGCGTAGCCATATGGGTGATGCAGGTATGTGCGCTAACCACGACGAAAATCTGTACCGGGCCGAATTGAACCCATCGCAACGCTCGTATGCGATCAAGCGGCGGAAGGAAATCTGGGATATGCGCCAGGTAGGAAGAGAAACCGGCCAAAGTTCGGCCGGTTTAGGCGGGGGATAGTGGGACAAATTGTCCCGAAATTCCGCGCAAGCCGGGGAGGCCAACGGAGTTCGCTTCCGATACCGCCAACGCCACAGGGCAGACAAAAAAAGACATCAATCGTCACGTAGCGCGCGCCGAAGCCCTAGGCAATGACCTTCTTGCCTCGACAAGAGGTTTTGAAGTGGAACAATTTGTTCCACCTCAAACTGGCGGACGTGGTGGCGCAAAGAAATATGGGAAATGCGAGCCTCTCAAAGTGGGACAAGTTGTCCCACTTTAGCGAGGACAGATCGGGGAACCAGAGGGTGGGCGGATTTCGCCCACCCTTGGCGGGGAATACGGAATACTGGGAAAACGCTTCCGGACAAACTGCCCCAGAAACTCTGTAGAACCCTCAACAGGTGGCTCAACTTGAGCCGCCTGTTGCGAAGGTGGACGAAATCTGCCCACCGATGGAGGGATGTTGCAATGGTTTTGAGGTGGGACAAGTTGTCCCACCTCAAGCTGACGGGCGAGGCGGCACAAGGAGATCTGGGAGATGCGAGCCTCGCAAAGTGGGCGGAATGCGCCCACTTTAGCCGCGACAGGACATAGTGGGAAAAGTTTTCCCACCCTTGGCGGCTGGTGGAACAATTTGTTCCACCAGTCTTCTCGACGGCAGAAAGGCTGGTCAGCAGCATGAAAAGCAGTTTGCCGCAGACACGGACTCTGTTACGGGTCAATCCAAGCAAGATATCAACCGGCACGTAGCTCGCGCAGAAGCCCTCGGCGATGGCCTGTTGGAAGTGGCTGGCACCTGCCTTGACAAAGGCATGGAGCTGGACGCTCTCAAGTCGATGCCCGATTCAGAAATCCAGCTTGCCAAGGCCGCATATCATTGGTGTATGGGGCCTCAGACTGAGTGAGTTCCCAACCCTGTCTCCGAGACAGAATATGAAGTCCGATGCGTCCAGTTTTGGATGCATCTCTGCTGCTGACCAGAATCACACTCCGACTTTCTCGGGAGCTGTTCCGAATTTATCGGGACTGCTGATCACGTTTTAACCCACGACTTTTCGTGGGTTGGAATGGCCGGTGCCGATCAGTCGAAATTACCAAAATTGGCAGTCTCGACCTGTACCTCGACCTGTACGGTGATTTCTAACTTCCACCATTGGTGGAAGATGGATCACGGCAGGCCTGGCGGGCCTTCGACCGAGGCATGGAGATATTCACCATACCCTCCTGCGCCTTTTTGGCGAACAAAACCCGCAATCCAGTTTGCGGAAAACCTGCAAACAAGGATGCAGAAAACCCGCAATCTGGTATGCAGAAAACTCGCCTTTTGCCCCGCGCCCCTGCGCCATTTTCACCGGGTGCGCCATTTGCGGGGGGTAGCCTTGCGCTCACGCCGACGCTTCGGTGCTGCGCGGTATCTGCCGTCGCGGTAGATATCCTCAAACTTGAGGACATCGGCTTTCAGGTCAGCCAGCATCGCCAGGATGTTGCGCTGACTCAGAAGGAGCTCAGGGTGCATCTGTCCATTCTGCGGATGGACGTACAGGTCTCCTCAGATTGAGGAAACCTCAGCCACCAGGCGCCGAGCATCACGCATGACGTTGTCGTGCCATTTCCCAGTCCGCTCAGTTGCCGCGCGATGACCACGGGTGTCTGTAGAGCTTGGGCAGAGCTGTAGAGCAGGAAGAGGAAAGGGCTACGCCCTTGGTATATATATAAAGGAGTCCAGAATCTGGACTAAGTGAAGCGTCCCCATGCGTCCACTTTCTGGACCGATGGTGGATTTATGGATTGGTTAATTCGCTGTCGTGAGTCCATTTTCTGGACGCACTGAGTCCATTTTCTGGACTGGGTTTTTTGTTCTTTCTGAAGCGCGCTCCAAGCTGAATTTGCGTGGAGCGGTCACCGTCGACCCTATTTCGATCTTGCCCTCACACTCATCAATCTTTCGCCAAGTGATCGCATAGAGCGCGCAGCACCCACCTGGCTTCGTAAAGCGCCCCTCCCGAGTGCGAAGGATGAGATTCTTGGCCTGCAGCTCTTCCAAGCATTTAGCCAGGGTGGTTCGGCTGTTCATGCCCCAGTCCCTAGCCTGAGTGAATGAGGCACTAAGGTCACCATTGTTGGTTCCGCGATACTGGCGCAACAATCCCATTAACACCTTCAGGGCGCTGCCGCTCAGCATCCGGAAGTCCTCGCTGTCCATCACCGCGTGCGGGATGCCAGCATAGGTTCCGGACTCTTCGCGCCCCTTGGATTTTCTGAGATTTCTAGCCAATTTCATTCCTTACAGCATTCTGCGGGCAAGCCGATCCCGACCCCGGCGATTGCGCGGGGCGGGAAGTTCTTCACGGTGGTGGTACGCTAGGGCGAGGAGGCTTCGGCGATGTCGCTCAGGCGGATCATCAAATCCCCCACGGCGATCAGCATCCAGCCAACTTTCTCGATGGAGTCCTCACAAACGCCGGTCTCGGTGTTGGAAGCAGTGCAGGCCATCAGATTGCCGATACCTGACACTCCCATTGCGAGCTGAGCAATGTAATGCGTCGACGCTTCATGAGCCTTTTTCCGCGACTCTGAATCTTCAGGCATCAGCTCAAACAAACGCGGGCTTCCGATAAGGTCGCTCCAATTGGTGCTCATACAGATGCCTCACGCTTGAGCGCTTCGACCGCGCCAACTTCCGTCAACGCCTGAATCACGTCGGTAACAGGAACCCAGGCTTCCCCGTCAGCGATGACCACACGACGAGTCATCGCGTCGCAGATTCGCACCAGCCTTTTGCGCTCTAGCTCTGGAAGGTGACCGATAATTTCTTCAAGCGGGCTCATGGCTTTACCTCCAGGCCAGCCGCTGCAATGGCTTCGCGAACTCCCATCTTGCGTTTAAGCAAGTTTTGCTGCTGACGTTCGGGATCAAAAGGCTCACCAAGAACTTCCAGATACTGCAGACCGAACATAGCCAGAACCGCGACACCACTAGCAAAGCCGTACTCCTGGCCCCACCCTTCGGTTCTCCAGGCTTCAGAGGTAAGCGCGCATTGGACCGCGAGATAGGCCTCGCGCATGTCACTGCGAGCTAGCTCGGCAATCTCTACCGACATGGCCAGTCCGATATCCAGTTCGTCACTCCATATAGTGTCTTTGTCGGAGTCCGGGGTGACCCAGTTAGTGAATAGCTCGCGCCCTGGGAAATGCGGGTGAGGGTCCATGCGTGTGAAGCTTAAATCTTTCCTGGTTCTGATCCGTTTTTTGTGCTTTGCCAATGGACGGCGCGGCTTGTGTTCCTGACCCTGGGCAGCATTACACATGGCTCGCCTCCTGAGCATCATGCTCACGGCCGATGTGGCGATGCCTCCAGCAAAAGTTGGAGCTGAAGATACGGACCTGCTCAAGGTGTCGCGCTATATCAGAGGCGACTGTCTTTTCTTCGCGACACAACATCGGGCTGAGCATTGGCCACAAAAGGGCATACAGCTTGTCGAACTCCTCCCGAGCGAAGTTCATTGAACTCATTTCCTTCGGGCTCAGAGCTGCGTCCTGCAGCACCTCGCCCTCGATTGGATACACGCCTGGAAAGCCGCTCATGCTTCACCTCCAACACTTTGCATTCCAGAAGCAGTTATCGCTTCGTCCAGGTGCTTAACCAGCTCAGCTACCGCAGCGCGCGACAGGGCAATGCTGCCAATACCGAAATTGACGACTACGCGCTCTTTGCCCCAGGCGTGCACGTCTACAGCGTGGCCATCGAGCAGGCCGACAGCGGAGTACTTCACCTCTGGAATGATGCTGGTTCTGACCGTCAGTTGATTACGCATGGCTCACCTCCAGAGCGCGCAGCTTGCGGCCAGCCATTTCGGGGTGGTTGTTCTGCAGATCGCTCAGGCGAGTGGTTTCAGGAAAAGGGCCATGCCGATCAGCCGCGGCACCGGTGGCGTCGAGAACTTCGATCAGGTACTGGCGGGCCACTTGGTCAAGCTCGCGAGCCTGGCGAATGTGGTTCTCGTAACGGGCCTGACGATGACGGCGGGAGGTGTTGGAGCGAAGTGCGGCCATTGCCATGGCTCGGTGAGCAATGGCGCGGCAGCGAATTACAGACGGATTTCGGGTGTACATGGGTGCAGCTCCTAACGTTGAGGAACCGCCACCGCTTGCGGCCAAGCAAGGAATGGTGACGGCTGTACGCGGGTTGGCCGACCGGGACGTTAGGCACCCGGCACACCCGAAGGTGTCCCACGCACAGCCGCCATAACACGATGCTGCGAGCACAAAAAAAGCGCCTGCAATCGGATGGAGGGCGCTTGTGCGCCTAACGATGTTCGACCGGCCAAGGTCGGCCGCGGGATTGACCGCGACGGCCGAACGATAGCGCCGAAATTCAGGGAAGGCAAGCGCGACTGCACCATCAGATTGGCGAGTGGTAGATTGAATGTAATACGGCATTGCCGTACTATCTTCACCATGTATACGGTCTTCGAAACGGAAGTGTTCCAGCGCTACGCCGGTCCCATCTGGGCCGACGGTGAGCGTGAAGAGTTCATCACCTGGTTGGCTGCAAACCCGCTGGCCGGCGATGTGGTCCCCGGCACGGGCGGCTTGCGCAAGGTTCGATGGTCTCGCGCAGGCATGGGGAAACGTGGTGGCGCGCGGGTGATCTATTACAACGCGCTGGCTGAAGGCCATATCTGGCTGCTGATCGCCTACACCAAGGCGAAGTTCGATAATCTGCCGGCGGCCTTCCTGAACCAACTGAGAGAGGCAATCGATCATGGATAAAGAGCTTGAGCAGTTCCAGGCGGATTTGCTGCGATCTGTCCGCGATATGAAAGCGGGCAAGGCGATGCACGCCACGCAAGTGGAGCTTTCGCCGGTGGCAGAGGCACGGGCCAAGGTTGGCGTTTCACAACGCGCCTTTGCTGACTTGCTGGGCGTGAGCTTGCGCACCTTGCAGGACTGGGAGCAGGGGAGGCGATCACCGTCCGGCGCAGCCAAGACACTGCTGCGCATTGCGGTGAAGCACCCCGAAGCATTGCGGGATCTGCAGGTAGCGTAACGTTGGCGACTGGCGCTCATGCTGCGTCCCTCCCTATACGCTTGCTGAGCAACTGCTGCATGTATTGCAGGAGGTTGGCTTTCCGTTCGCTGTAGGCCAGCCCCTGGCCGATCAGCACCGAGTCGCGCAGTTCCACCAGGGTGACGATCTCCAGTTCACGGGCATTGAGCTGATCGCGATCACGACCGGCGAACGTGCCGGTGATTACCTCATTGATCAGCCGAGCTTCATTGATGAAGTGGTGCCGTTGGGGCGTTTTGCCCCGGGCCTCGCAGTTGAGCAGCACTGCATCACACACGGCACGATAGCCAATGGCAGCCTCGCGTCTGGTGTTGGTCCAGGCCTGCCCCTGGCCGCGCAGCAGATCGTCGATTCGCATATCGCACCAGACAGCGAAGTCGACATTCAGCCAGCGGGCAAAGGCTACGGCCAGTTTCGGATGTAGCCAGGTTCCACCACCACGGCCACGGCGGGAATGAATCAAATCCCTGGAATCTCGGGTATTTAAGGCGGCGGCCAGCGCCTCGATGTACTGCTGGGTTTCGGCATTTGCCAGCCAGTGGTCAACACGCTTGCCGAACTGAGCCGACGCGTCGCCGGCATTGATCCAGCCGTCAGCGTTGAAACGCACCGCTTGGCCATTGAAGTCGAGTGGAACTATGCGAGTGCTCATGCAGCCTCCCAATCCAGCTTCGCCGGAATCGGTGGAATAGCTTCGAGGGTGGTCAGGTTCAGCAGGGTGAAATAGCCATGCTCGAGCCAGCCACCGGTGTCGATGTGGTAAACGTTGCCGAGCACCACAGGCCGGCGAACCGTCGTATGGCCGACTACCATGGCATGCACGTTAGGGATGACCGTCTGAGCCTGCTCGTCTATGCGATGGCGGGACCATTGGGCCAGCGCTTGCACTTGGTCGCGTTCCTCCGGCGAGCCGTGTGCGAGGCAGTCCTTGAAGGTCTTTCAGTTGTCGTAGGGGATATCGGCATGGACCAGGCCGACCAGCCCCGCAGGCGTATCGACCTCAATGGCCAGCGGCAAATCAGCGAGCTTCTTGGCGATGGCCTGCTGCTCATCTGAGGAGAGGTCCAGAAACCAGCCACCACCGTTGCGCAGATACAGACTTTGCTCCATCGCTTCCTGAGCTGCTTGTATCGCCATCTGCTCATGGTTGCCGCGCACCGCATGGAACCAAGGCTGATCAAGCCAACGACCGACGCCAGGGCTATCTGGACCTCGGTCCACCAGATCGCCGACCGAGAACAAGCGGTCGATGGACCGATCAAAGCCGATCCGGTCGAGAGCATGCATCAGCGCCCTGAAGTGCCCATGAATATCGCCAACTGCGAAGTCGTGGCCTCGGGTGTTTCGCTCGAATCGCTGTATCTGAATCATGCTGATGCCTCGCTGTTCGCCGGCACGCTACTGAGCAGATACAGGGCGACACCGCTATGAGGGCGCCCCTGGTCATCATGCAAACGCATACGGTGCGTCTGGATCACATGACCGGCAGTGCGTAGCTCTTTCACGCGAGCGGCCGGCATCAGAATGTTCAGGTCACGGCGCGCTTCGATCGTGCTAACCGGGCCTTCCTGCAGACGCTCAAGAAGACGAGCGCGTTGCGCCTCGGCACTGGTATTATTGGGCTGCGTATTTTTAGGGCTGGCCTTCGGGTCGGCCTTTTTCTTTTTCATGGGTTAGGCCTCGGCAGTGGACGGCAGATCGACCAGGGCTTTCAAGATGTCGAAACGGTCTACAGCAGAAAGGCCATCCTCGATCATGCGCTGATCCATGGCGCGAAGTTTGGCTAGCATCGCCGGGCTCACCTGATCGAAAAGCACGTTGGCAGCACTTATCGCAGCACACACCTTGATCGGCTTGTTGCCTTGATCTGCCAGGGCTTGTTCTACGAAGTTGGCCAGCGGGCTTTCGCGCGAGTCGTCTTGTCCCAGCTCTGCCCAACGGGCCAGCCTGACAGCCAGCTCATGCCGCACCCACAATCCGGCGCGAAGGTTGATCACGCCCGAACCAGGTACGCCAGGTGCTGCCGGGACATGGCCGCCTACCGAGCCCGGTTCCTCTCGAAGGATATTGATCTTGCCTAGATAAAGAATGAGATCCTTGCGGTTAGCTCTCGCGTAATGAGGATCGAGCCATTGCGGTGGCAGCATACGGCCCGAGCTCTTGACCAGATCGGCCACCTCATCAATAACGCCAGTGGCGCGGAAAAACTCTTTGACCTGCGCCACGCGAAGCGGATTTACCAGCAGGCTGGCGTTGATCATGCCGGAGTCATCGAAAGCCAGGACGTGGTTGCCGAATTGGCAGGTGGTGATGCCGTCGTTGACGTGGCTCATGCAGCCACCCCGCGACATTCAGCAATGCGAGCGTCACACCATGCGGTTACCTCAGACTCAACCCATACAACGGATTTAGGACCAAGGGTGACTTGCGTTGGGAAAGTACCGGCAGCGATCCGGCGATAGATCTCGGAGCACGACAGGCCGGTGATCTCTTCAACGGCCTGGCGTTTGATAAAGCGGCGGGGTGGGGTGGTGCTGATTGTGCTTGCCATCTTCTACGCCTCCTGAGGCGTTGTGGGGAACGATGGCAATGCTGGCGTTTGTGAGCGGTCTCTTGCAGTCCAGCGTGCGCGCAGACTGTACAGTGTGCGCGCAGACTGTACAGTGTGCGCGTAGACCGTAAGAGCTAAGACTTCGCGTTACGGTGTTTTCTGATCCATTCGTACAAAGTACGTTCAGTTACTCCGAACTCCTTGTGCCGAGCACGAGCAAAGGCAGACATGCTACTGACATTGGCGCCGTGCTCATTCCATTGAGCAAGAGCAATTCCCTTCATCTTTGTTGTTTCCGCATGTCGTTTTTTTCCAACTGCTCCCCATGTTTTCTTCTTATAAAAGTCAATTGCAATGTCCGTGTAATCATTCCAGTTGTTTCTCAAATCATTAAGGCGCTCGCGATATGACTCTAACTTCGCATCGCTAACAGCAGCTTTTGCGCGATTAAGTCTGTGACTTACGTCTAGGGCACGGCGACTTTCGTCCAGAGCACGGCTCAGTAAGTCCGAGAACATCATGTGCTGGGCCGCGACCACTGCAATGTGTACAGGCGTGCATTCGTCCAGAAGTTCCAGTGCCAACTGATGAGTAAAGCGGTCGTAGTCTTCCTTGGAGTCGACCTCAACCCCTGGAGCCCAGCGGGCTGGTTGCGTATCTTGAATAACGAGCGGACTTGGACTAAGTCCCCGCGCATTTTGAGCCTTCTTGTTTTCACTCATTTAAACACCCTCTCGGACTTTCCCTCGCTCTGAATGGATCGGTCTGCCAGGCGGGTGTGGCGTCAGCTTTTCGCCCCGCCGGGCTAGGCTGGCCAAACGCTGTTACTCAGTACTGGCTATCCAAACAGTGATAGCCTGATGTTAGCGTGGCAGTTGTCTGAGCACAAAGGGGAATCGTCGGGAGGTTTGGGGATAACTATTTGCGTAGCCAGCGTGCGCCAAGGTGCTCCTGCCCCCAATAGCACTTCCCGTCTTTGTCCATAGACCAGGGGTCGTAGAACTCTCGGAAGTGATGGGGCTCTGAGTGAGGCGCGACAGCCAAGCGTTGACGCTCGGCTTTGCGGAAGGCGCGATGCCAAGTCTGTTTATCGACTCGCTCACTGGTGGCGGTGGTGACTCCCCGAATAGGTTTTTTGCGGCTGCTCCTGCTCATGAGGTTTGTCCGTAGATGGAGCGCACCAACTAGTGCGCTCGCTCTGGCAAATCGAGCAGAGCTGATCAGGCTATCACGCCTTTAGCTTGATGCTCACCACATTGGCCCCAGCGCACAGTGCATCCACCGAATCAGCCCATGCCTGCATCATTTCTCTGCGCTGCTCAAGGTAGGTGGCGTGGTTGTAAACATCGCGGATTTCATCCTGATCACCGTGAGCTAGCTGGCGCTCAATCCAGTCTCGGTTGTATCCACGGCTGTTCAGCTCGGTGCTCAGCAGGTGCCGGAAACCGTGGCCGGTCTGGCGATCCTTGTAGCCAATTGCCTGTAGGGCCAGGTTCACCGTGTTCTCGCTCATCGGCCGGCTGCTGTCATGTCGGCCGGCGAACACCATTGGGTATTTGCCAGTTATCTGATGAAGTTGGCGCAGGATGGCCACGGCCTGGCGAGGGAGGGGGACGATGTGCGGGCGACGCGCCTTCATCCGCTCCTTGGGGATGGTCCAAGTAGCGGCGTCTAGGTCGAACTCAGCCCAGGGCGCGGCGCGTAGCTCGCCAGGGCGAACGGCAGTCAGGACCAGCAGTTGGATGGCTCCCCGGGTCAGGGCGTGGATCTTGGCCGTTTCGACCAAGGCTAGCAGTTCAGGCAATTCGGCGAAGGTGATGTGCGGATGATGCTTGATTGCTGGTGCCTGGGCGGCAATTACGTCCAGATCCGTGGCAGGGTTCTGCTCTATCACTCCCTTGGCCAGCCCGTAACGGAATATCTGATTCAGCCATTGGCGCGCCTTTTTGGCGACGTTGTGCGCGCCGCGGCCTTCGATTTTGCGGATCAGTTCAACCAAGTCAGGGCGTGTCACTGAGTCGAACGGCTTCCTGCCTAGGGCCGGCAAAAGGTCTGACTCGAGATAGGCCAATGTTTTGACTGCAGTAGATGGCGCCCAGCGCGGCGTGCGATAGCGATGCCATTCCCGGGCGAGTGCTTCGAAGGTCAGTACATCTGCCAGCAAGGCCATTTTATCTGCCTTCCTCAGCTCTCCAGGATCGAGTCCTTCTGCAAGTTGCTGGCGTGCCTCATCACGACGGCGGCGCGCTTGCTGTAGGGGCACGGTTGGATATGCCCCTAAAGCCAGGCGTTTTTCTTTGCCGGCGTAGCTGTACTTCAGGCGCCAGAGCTTTGATCCGCCAGGCATCACTTCTAGATACAAGCCTTGGCCATCAGTCAGCTTGTAAGGCTTGCCCTTGGGCTTGGCGACTTTGATCGCGGAGTCAGTGAGTGGAATGGCTTTACGTGGCATTGGGGCACCTACGTAGGGGCATGAATCATGACCTAACTGGAAATGCCCCTAAACATGCCCCTAAAACTTTGGGCTTGCAAGGTAATTGCTGGGAATTGTAGGCAATAAAAAACCGGCTCAGTGGCCGGTTTTCTAGGGTTTCCGGGACTTATTGGGAAGTCTGGGAAAGTATTAGTGGTGCCCCGGGAGAGACTCGAACTCTCACTTCTTTCGAAAACGGATTTTGAATCCGCCGCGTCTACCATTCCGCCACCGGGGCACGGATGGGCGCGCAGTATAGGGATGCGTTTGCGGCCGGTCAATCGTCTCGCGTGGCCAGGAACGGTGCTTTCCGGTAAGCTCTGCGCCCCCTGAAAGACGATCCACATCATGCGCGTTGCCGACTTCCATTTCGATCTTCCCGATTCCCTGATCGCCCGCCATCCATTGAGCGAGCGTCGGTCCAGCCGCCTTCTGGTGCTGGATGGCGAAAGCGGTGCGCTGGCGCACCGGCAGTTCGTCGACCTGCTCGGCTATCTACGTGCGGGCGATCTGATGGTGTTCAACGACACCCGGGTCATCCCGGCGCGGCTGTTTGGCAACAAGGCTTCTGGCGGCAAGCTGGAGATTCTTGTCGAGCGTGTGCTCGATGAGCGTCGGGTGTTGGCTCATGTGCGTTCGAGCAAGTCGCCCAAGCCTGGTTCGCGAATCCATATAGAAGGTGGCGGTGAAGCCGAAATGCTGGCGCGGCACGAGGCGCTGTTCGAGCTGCGTTTCGACGAAGACGTGTTGCCACTGCTGCAGCGGGTTGGCCACATGCCGCTGCCTCCTTATATCGATCGTGCCGATGAGGCCGATGATCGCGAGCGTTACCAGACCGTCTATGCCGCCCGTGAAGGTGCGGTTGCGGCGCCGACGGCAGGACTGCATTTCGACAAAGAGTTGCTCGAAGCGTTGCAGGGCAAAGGTGTTGAGCAGGCTTTCGTGACCCTGCACGTCGGTGCTGGAACCTTCCAGCCGGTGCGGGTCGAACGCATCGAAGACCACCACATGCACAGTGAGTGGCTGGAGGTGAGCCCGTCTGTGGTCAATGCCGTGGCTGCCTGCAAGGCGCGTGGCGGTCGTGTGATCGCAGTGGGCACGACCAGCGTGCGCTCCCTGGAAAGCGCCGCGCGCAATGGCGTGCTGGCGCCTTTCGCCGGTGATACCGACATCTTCATTTACCCTGGGCGTCCGTTCCATGTGGTCGATGCCCTGGTCACCAACTTCCACTTGCCTGAGTCGACCTTGCTGATGCTGGTATCCGCCTTTGCCGGTTACCCCGAGACCATGGCGGCCTACGCGGCGGCCGTCGAGCAGCAGTACCGCTTCTTCAGTTATGGCGATGCCATGTTCATCACCCGCAATCCGGCCGCGCGCGGCCCCGAGGAATCCCAATGAGTCACATGTCCTTCGAGCTGCTGGCGACCGACGGCCGGGCGCGCCGTGGGCGTCTGACCTTTCCCCGTGGTGTGGTGGATACACCGGCGTTCATGCCGGTCGGCACCTATGGCACGGTCAAGGGCATGCTGCCGCGTGATATCGAAGAAATCGGTGCGCAGATCATTCTCGGCAATACTTTCCACCTCTGGCTGCGTCCAGGCACCGAGGTGATCAAGCAGCATGGCGACCTGCATGACTTCATGCAGTGGAAGGGGCCGATCCTCACCGACTCCGGCGGTTTCCAGGTGTTCAGCCTGGGGGCCATGCGCAAGATCAAGGAGGAGGGCGTGTATTTCGCTTCTCCGGTCGATGGCGCCAAGGTGTTCATGGGGCCGGAAGAGTCGATGCAGGTCCAGCGCGACCTGGGCTCCGATATCGTGATGATCTTCGATGAATGCACGCCGTATCCGGCCGAATTCGACGTGGCCAAGTGCTCGATGGAGCTGTCGCTGCGCTGGGCCAAGCGTTCTAAGGCGGCCCATGAGGGTAATCCTTCTGCGCTGTTCGGCATCGTCCAGGGTGGCATGCATGAAGAGCTGCGCATGCGTTCGCTGGAGGGGCTTTGTGAGATCGGCTTCGATGGCCTGGCCATCGGCGGTCTTTCCGTGGGCGAGCCCAAGGAAGAGATGATCCGCGTTCTGGATTTCCTGCCGCCACAGCTGCCGGTGGACAAACCTCGTTACCTGATGGGTGTGGGCAAACCCGAGGACTTGGTCGAAGGTGTGCGCCGTGGCGTCGACATGTTCGACTGCGTGATGCCCACGCGCAATGCGCGCAACGGACACCTGTTCACGGATACGGGGGTGGTGAAGATCCGCAACTCCGTGCACAAGCATGACGATTCGCCGCTGGATCCGACCTGTGACTGCCATACCTGCCGCAACTTTTCCCGCGCCTATCTCCATCACTTGGACAAGTGTGGCGAAATGCTGGGAAGCATGCTCAATACGATCCATAACTTGCGTTATTACCAGCGCGTCATGGCTGGTTTGCGCGAGTCAATTCAACAGGGTAAATTGGCCGACTTCGTCGATGCCTTCTACGCTCGGCGCGGCTTGCCAACGCCGCCTCTGGCGCCCTGAGCCCAATAATTCGAGTTTCATGCAATAGGAGTTTCGTTAATGAGCTTTCTGATTTCCGCCGCCTACGCCGATGGGGCCGCACCGGCAGCCGCCGCTCAGGGCGCCGGTGGTTTCGAGTGGATTTTCCTGGTCGGTTTCCTGGTCATCTTCTACCTGATGATCTGGCGTCCCCAGGCCAAGCGCGCCAAGGAGCACAAGAACCTGCTCGGCGGCCTGCAGAAAGGTGACGAAGTGGTCACCAGCGCCGGTATCGCCGGGCGCGTCACCAAGGTCGCCGATGATTTCGTCGTCGTCGAGGTTGCCGACGGTGTCGAGCTGAAGTTCCAGAAGCAGGCCGTTTCGGCGACTTTGCCGAAGGGCACGCTGAAAGCGATCTAAACAACGTTTCATTCTTCACCACGACGGGGCGCCTTAGGCGCCCCGCGTCATAACGGGCGACGTCATGCTCAATAGATACCCCTTGTGGAAATACCTGCTGATCCTGGTCGTACTGGCGGTCGGTTTCATTTATTCCGCGCCGAACCTGTACCCGGACGATCCGGCCATCCAGATCACGGGTGCCAGTTCGGCTCGGCAGATCACCCAGAGCGATCTCGACCGGCTTGGCAAGGCGCTCGCCGATGCCGGCCTGCAGGTCAAGGCTGCAAGCCTGTCGGCCAAGGGGCAGGGCGGCATGGTGCGCCTGGCGCGTTCCCAGGACCAGCTTCCGGCCCAGGAGCTGGCGCGCAAACTGCTGGGGGATGATTACATCGTCGCGCTCAACCTGGCGCCTACCACGCCGCAGTGGTTGCGCAACATTGGCGCAGGCCCGATGAAGCTCGGTCTCGACCTGTCCGGTGGTGTGCACTTCCTGCTGGAAGTGGACATGGACAAGGCCGTCGGCGCCCGTCTGAAAATCTACGAGAACGAGGTCAAGACCTTGCTGCGCAAGGAGCGTGTGCGTTATCGCAGCATGCCGCAGCAAGATGAAGCGATCATGGTCGGCTTTGCCGATGGCGACTCGCTGAGCCAGGCCGAGAGCCTGGTGCGCAAGAACTTCACCGATTTCGAGGTCACCACTGTCCAGCGCAATGGTTCCCAGGTGCTGCGCCTGGCGCTGACCCAGGCCAAGCTGGCCGAGATCCGTGAATACTCGATCAAGCAGAACCTGACCACCGTACGCAACCGGGTCAACGAGTTGGGCGTCGCCGAGCCGCTGGTACAGCGCCAGGGAGCCAACCGCATCGTCGTCGAGCTGCCGGGTGTGCAGGACACCGCCGAGGCCAAGCGTATCCTCGGTAAGACCGCCAACCTCGAATTCCGTCTGCAGGCTGAAGTGGATGCGGCGCGTGCGACCACCGAGTCCTTCGGCTTCCGCGAGCCGGGTCGTCCAGAAGTGGCGCTGGAACGCAGCCTGATCATCACGGGTGACCAGGTTACCGACGCCCAGGCCAGTTTCGACGAGAACGGTCGGCCGCAGGTCAACATCCGTCTGGACAACCATGGCGGCGACCTGATGAACCGCGCCACCCGCAACAACGTCGGGCGCAGCATGGCGGTGATTTTCATCGAGCAGAAACCGGTCACCAACTACGTCAAGCAAGTCGTCGATGGTGTGGAGAAGGAGGTCGCCGTACCGTCCTTCAAGGAAGAGAAGCAGATCATCAGTCTTGCCACTATCCAGTCTGCCCTGGGCAACCAGTTCCGCATCACCGGCCTGAACGGTCAGGGCGAGTCGTCCGAGCTGGCGCTGCTGCTGCGCGCCGGTGGCCTGGCGGCGCCGATGTACTTTGCCGAGGAACGCACCATCGGCCCGAGCCTGGGGGCCGACAATATCCAGAAGGGTATCGATGCGTCCCTGTGGGGCATGCTGTTCGTCTCGCTGTTCATCATCGCCATCTACCGCTTCTTCGGCATCCTGGCGACCGTGGCACTGGCGCTGAACATGGTGATCCTGCTGGCGCTGATGTCTCTGTTAGGGGCGACCCTGACCCTGCCGGGTATTGCCGGTATTGTCCTGACCATGGGTATGGCGGTGGACGCCAACGTGTTGATCTACTCGCGTATTCGCGAGGAGTTGAACAACGGCATGGCGGTGCAGCGTGCGATCCATGAAGGTTTCGACCGTGCCTTTACCGCGATCCTCGACTCTAACCTGACCACCCTGCTGGTCGGTGGCATCCTGTTCGCCATGGGGACTGGCCCGATCAAGGGCTTCGCCGTGACCCTGTCGCTGGGTATCGTCACCTCGTTGTTCACCGCGATCATGGTGACCCGCGCGATGGTCAACCTGATCTTCGGTGGTCGTGACTTCAAGAAGCTGTGGATCTGAGGCGCCTGATATGAAACTGAATACCATCAACTTCATGGGCGTACGCAACCTGGCGTTCGCCCTGACCATGCTGCTGACGCTGTTGGCGCTGGGCAGCTGGTTCTTCAAGGGACTTAACTTCGGTCTCGACTTCACCGGCGGCGCGCAGATCGAGCTGTCCTACGAGAAGGCCGCCGACCTGGGGCAGATCCGCGAGCAGTTGCATGCTGCCGGTTTCCCCGAAGCGGTGGTGCAGAGCTTCGGCGCCACTACCGAAGTGGTCGTGCGCATGCAGGGCGATGATCCGCAACTTGGCAATCAGGTCGCTGCAGCCTTGCAGAAAGCCAACGCGGAAAACCCGGTGCATGTGAAGAAAGTCGAATTCGTCGGCCCGCAGGTCGGCGAGGAGCTGCGTGACCAGGGTGGCCTGGGCATGCTCCTGGCGCTCGGTGGGATCATGCTGTACCTAGCGTTCCGCTTCCAATGGAAGTTCGGCGTCGGTGCGATCGTTTCCCTGGTGCATGACGTGGTCGTGACCCTGGGCATCCTGTCGTTCTTCCAGATCACCTTCGACCTGACCACCCTGGCGGCGCTGCTGGCGATCATTGGCTACTCGCTGAACGACACCATCGTCGTGTTCGACCGCGTGCGCGAGAACTTCCGCGTGTTGCGCAAGGCCAGCCTGATCGAGAACATCAACATCTCGACCACCCAGACCCTGCTGCGCACCATGGCGACTTCGATCTCCACGCTGCTGGCGATCGTCGCGCTGATCTTCTTCGCCGGCGACAACCTGTTCGGCTTCTCCATTGCCCTGTTCGTCGGTGTGCTGGCGGGTACCTACTCGTCGATCTACATCGCCAACGTGGTGTTGATCTGGCTCAACCTGAACAGCGAAGACCTGATTCCTCCGGCTGCCGCCGAGTCGGTCGACGATCGTCCCTGATCGATTGTCCGTGTGGTAACGAAGCCCGGCCTTGTGCCGGGCTTCTTGCTTTCATGGTGGGTGAGGGCATTCCTGGATGCGTGTGCTGGTCGTCTCGATGGAACTTGAGGGGCTCTCGGCTCTCCAAGGCTGGGAATAAGGCAGGAATGCTGCCGAGGTAGTGTCTCAGGAGGACCAGATGAACAAGTCATTGATTGTTGGCGCGGTTTTGGGTGCAGTGGGGGTTACCGCTGGCGGCGCTGTGGCTACGTACAGCCTGGTCGGTGGTCCCGAATACGCCGAAGTGCTCGCCGTGCAGCCGGTGAACGAAACCATCAAGACCCCGCGCGAAGTATGCAAGGACGTAGCGGTGACCCGCCAGCGTCCGGTCAAGGACCAGTACAAGATCGCCGGTACCGCCATCGGCGCGCTGGCTGGAGGCCTGTTGGGCAACCAGGTCGGTGGTGGCAATGGCAAGAAGATCGCCACCGTGGCGGGCGCTGTGGGTGGTGGTTATGCCGGTAATCAGGTTCAGGGGCACATGCAGGCCAATGATACCTACACGACCACTGAGACCCGTTGCAGCACGGTGACCGATACCAGCCAGAAGCTGGTCGGCTACGACGTGAAGTACCAGCTCGATGGGCGTACCAGCCAGGTGCGCATGGATCATGATCCGGGTCGCCGAATCCCGGTCGACAAGGACGGCCGCCTGCAACTGGCCCAGCAGGGCGAAGCGGCACGCTGATTTCGTCGTCCATAAAAAAACGCCCTTCCGGGCGTTTTTTTATGGCTGCTTCGTTCAGCGTTTCATCGATGCGCTCAGGTGCGGCTGGATCGCAGTCAGCACGGCTTTGAAGCACTTGGTGTTGCCAGCCACGATCTGGCCTTTCTCGAGGAAGTCGTGGCCGCCATTGAAGTCACTGACCAGGCCACCGGCTTCCTGGATCAGCAGGGCGCCGGCCGCCATGTCCCACTCCGACAGGCCGAACTCCCAGAAGGCGTCGTAACGGCCTGCGGCGACGTAGGCCAGGTCCAGGCTGGCGGCGCCGGCACGGCGCAGGCCGGCGGTCTGGCCAACCAGGCTGCGGAACATGCCGAGGTAGTTGTCAATATCGTCCATTTGCTCGTCGCGGAACGGGAAGCCGGTGCCCAGCAGGGCGCCTTCCAGGCTCTTGCGTGCGCTGACACGCAGGCGACGGCCATTGAGCGCGGCGCCACGACCGCGGCTGGCGGTGAATTCTTCCTGGCGGATGGGGTCGAGGACTACCGCATGTTCCAGTCGGCCACGGTATTTGCAGGCGATGCTGACTGCAAAGTGGGGGACGCCGCGGATGAAGTTGGTGGTGCCGTCCAGGGGGTCGATGATCCACTGGTAATCGGCGCCTTCGCCAGAGCCCAGGATATTGCTGCCTTCCTCGCCGAGAATGGCATGGCTCGGGTAGGCCTTTTGCAGGGCTTGAACGATCGTCTGTTCGGCGGCGCGGTCGATTTCCGTGACGTAATCGCGCGCGTCCTTCTCGCTGACCGAGATGACGTCCAGGCGCTCGACGGAGCGTGCGATCAGTTCGCCGGCGGCACGGGCTGCGCGCAGCGCGATGTTCAGCATAGGCTGCATGGGGGGTTCACCAAGGTCGTTAAAGAAAGCCGGCAATTCTAGCAGAAAAAATCCGTCGAAGAAGGGCGCGCGGCAGTTCTTGCGTGGCACGTGTGCAGGCGCTTCTGTAAGATTCAGGCCCTTTCGCTACACCTCGAGGGCTGATCGTGCTGCAGAACGTGCGTGTCGTGCTGGTCAATACCAGTCATCCCGGCAATATCGGCGGTGCCGCTCGAGCCATGAAGAACATGGGCTTGTCGCGCCTGGTGCTGGTCGATCCGTGCGATTTCCCCAGTCCTGAGGCAGATGCGCGGGCTTCTGGGGCCAGTGATCTGCTGGAGCGGGCGCAGGTGGTCGGTACCCTGGAAGAGGCGCTGGTCGGCTGCAGCCTGGTGCTCGGCACCAGCGCCCGTGATCGCAGTATTCCCTGGCCTTTGCTCGATCCGCGCGAGTGTGGCACCACAACTTGCCAGCATGCTGCGCAAGGTGGCGAAGTGGCGCTGGTGTTCGGGCGTGAATACGCCGGCCTGACCAACGAAGAGCTGCAGCGCTGCCATTATCACGTGCATATTCCTTCCGATCCGGCTTTCGCTTCGCTGAACCTGGCCTCAGCCGTGCAGGTGCTGGTCTATGAGCTGCGCATGGCCTGGCTGATCGAGCAAAAGCAGCCGACCAAGATGAGCAAGGTCGAGGGCGCGTCGCCGCTCGATTTGCAGTTGGTCACTGCCGATGAGCTGGAGTTGTATTACGGGCATCTGGAGAAAACGCTGACCGATATCGGGTTCCTTGATCCCGCCAATCCCCGGCACCTGATGAGTCGCCTGCGTCGGCTCTATGGGCGTGCCGGGATCAGCAAGCTGGAGATGAATATTCTGCGCGGCATCCTCACGGAGACGCAGAAAGTGGTGCAGGGCGCGCCTCACAAGCGGAGAAACGATGATGTTTGAGCGTATGCGCGAGGATATTCGCAGTGTGTTTCACCGAGACCCTGCTGCCCGCAATGCCTTTGAAGTGGTGACTTGCTATCCGGGGCTGCATGCGATCTGGCTGCATCGGATCGGTCATGCGTTGTGGCGCAATGGCTGGAAGTGGCTGGCGCGGCTGGTTTCCAATTTCGGTCGTTGGCTGACCGGGATCGAGATTCATCCGGGGGCGAAGATCGGCCGGCGTTTCTTCATCGACCACGGTATGGGCATCGTCATCGGTGAAACCGCTGAAATCGGTGATGACGTGACGCTCTACCAGGGCGTTACCTTGGGCGGTACGAGCTGGAACAAGGGCAAGCGTCATCCGACCCTGGAAGACGGTGTCGTGGTCGGTGCGGGGGCCAAGGTGCTCGGTCCGTTCACGGTCGGCGCGGGAGCCAAGATCGGCTCCAATGCGGTGGTGACCAAGGCGGTGCCGGCTGGCGCCACGGCTGTGGGTATTCCGGGGCGGGTGATCATCAAGGTCGATGATGATCAGGTGGCCAGGCGCCAGGCCATGGCCGAGAAACTGGGCTTCGATGCCTATGGCGTCGGTCCGGACATGCCGGACCCGGTGGCGAAGGCGATCGGTCAGTTGCTGGATCATCTGCATGCTGTTGATGGTCGCCTGGAGGGGATGTGCGAGGCGCTGACGTCGCTGGGCAGTGATTACTCTGCCAGCCGGCTGCCAGAGCTGAAGGATGAGGATTTCGCTGACGTTTGCAAGGAAGGGCAGAGCGACAAGCCTGCAGCCTGATGCCCTTATTGGAGAAGGTCTGCTATGATTTGCGCCCCTTGCTGAGCCTAATCCTGACTATTTCAATCGGTCTTATAGTTGACTCAAATAGTCGGGAATAGGATAATGCGCAGCAATTCAGCGATTACCTGGTATTTCCATGCGACTCACCACCAAAGGCCGCTATGCCGTGACCGCCATGCTCGATCTGGCGCTGCATGCCCAGGAGGGCCCGGTATCGCTGGCTGACATTTCGGAGCGCCAGGGTATTTCCCTGTCGTATCTGGAACAGCTTTTCGCCAAGTTGCGCCGTAACAATCTCGTATCCAGCGTGCGTGGCCCGGGCGGCGGTTATCAGCTCTCCCGTGACATGCGCGGCATCCAGGTCGCCCAGGTGATCGATGCGGTGAACGAGTCGGTGGATGCCACCCGTTGCAACGGCGAGGGTGGTTGCCATTCTGGCGACATATGCCTGACCCACCATCTGTGGTGTGACCTCAGTCAGCAGATTCACGAATTTCTCAGCGGGATTAGTCTGGCCGACTTGGTCACCCGCCGCGAGGTGCAGGAAGTGGCGCGCCGTCAGGACCAGCGCCGCTCGAATGCCAGAGTACCTCGCATGGATAAGATCGAAGCGTCCGCCGTCGAGTGAGCAAGGGCGCCGTCAGCCTGAATTTAGGAGATAACCGATGAGATTGCCGATTTACCTGGATTATTCCGCAACCACTCCGGTAGACCCTCGCGTCGCGCAGAAAATGAGCGAGTGCCTGCTGGTCGATGGCAACTTTGGCAACCCCGCGTCGCGCTCGCACGTATTTGGCTGGAAAGCCGAGGAAGCAGTCGAGAACGCCCGTCGCCAGGTCGCTGACCTGGTCAAGGCCGACCCGCGCGAGATCGTCTGGACCTCCGGGGCCACCGAGTCCGACAACCTGGCGATCAAGGGTGTCGCTCACTTCTACGCCTCCAAGGGCAAGCACATCGTCACGTCGAAGATCGAGCACAAGGCCGTGCTGGACACCACGCGCCAACTGGAGCGCGAAGGCTTCGAAGTGACGTATATCGAGCCGGGCGAAGATGGCCTGGTAACGCCGGCGATGGTCGAGGCGGCGTTGCGCGAAGACACCATTCTGGTGTCGATCATGCACGTCAACAATGAGATCGGCACGATCAACGATATCGCTGCCATCGGCGAGCTGACCCGCTCGCGTGGCGTCCTGTTCCACGTCGATGCCGCGCAGTCGACTGGCAAGGTGGACATCGACCTGGAGACCCTGAAGGTCGACCTGATGTCCTTCTCGGCCCACAAGACCTACGGCCCGAAAGGCATCGGTGCCCTCTACGTGCGTCGCAAGCCGCGCGTGCGCCTGGAAGCGCTGATCCACGGTGGTGGTCATGAGCGTGGCATGCGTTCCGGCACCCTGGCGACCCACCAGATCGTCGGCATGGGCGAGGCCTTCCGCATCGCCAAGGAAGAAATGGCCCAGGAAAACCAGCGCATCGGTGCGCTGCGTGACCGTTTCTACAAGATCGTCGAAGGCATGGAAGAGCTGTACATCAACGGCAGCATGACTGCCCGCGTACCGCACAACCTGAACCTGAGCTTCAACTACGTCGAAGGCGAGTCGCTGATCATGGCGCTCAAGGACCTGGCGGTGTCGTCCGGCTCGGCCTGTACCTCGGCCTCCCTGGAGCCGTCCTACGTGCTGCGCGCCCTTGGGCGCAACGACGAACTGGCTCACAGCTCCATCCGTTTCACCTTTGGCCGCTTCACTACCGAGGAAGAGGTCGATTACGCCGCGTCGAAGATTCGCGAGGCCGTAGACAAGCTGCGCGCGCTCTCGCCGTTGTGGGACATGTTCAAAGAAGGTGTCGATCTGTCCAAGGTCGAATGGCAGGCGCACTGAGTTCTAGTCGCCTACAGAGCGGCACCTGATGAGAGAGGAATGGCACCATGGCATACAGTGAAAAGGTCATAGACCACTACGAAAACCCCCGCAATGTCGGCAAGATGGATGCGGAAGACCCGGATGTAGGCACCGGCATGGTCGGCGCGCCGGCCTGCGGCGACGTGATGCGCCTGCAGATCAAGGTCAACGAGCACGGCGTGATCGAAGACGCCAAGTTCAAGACCTATGGCTGTGGCTCCGCGATCGCCTCCAGCTCCCTCGCCACCGAGTGGATGAAGGGCAAGACGATCGACGAGGCCGAGACCATCAAGAACACCCAGCTCGCCGAAGAGCTGGCATTGCCGCCGGTCAAGATCCACTGCTCCGTTCTCGCCGAAGATGCCATCAAGGCTGCCGTGCGTGACTACAAGCAGAAGAAAGGTCTGCTCTGAACTGAGGAGAATGCCATGGCCATCACCATGACCGAATCCGCTGCGCGTCATGTGCAGCGCTCGCTGGACGGGCGCGGCAAGGGGGCGGGTATCCGCCTAGGCGTGCGTACCACGGGCTGTTCCGGTCTGGCCTATGTGCTGGAGTTCGTCGATGAGCTGGCGAATGAAGACCAGGTTTTCGAGAGTTTTGGCGTGAAGGTCATCATCGACCCGAAAAGCCTGACCTACCTGGACGGCACCGAACTGGACTTCGTCCGCGAAGGGTTGAACGAGGGATTCAAGTTCAATAACCCGAACGTGCGTGGCGAGTGTGGCTGTGGCGAAAGCTTCAATGTCTGAGGCATCCCGTGGGTAAGCCTTGTCATTACGCCTTGTTCGACCTGCAGCCCGCGTTCCTGCTCGATCAGGCCATGCTTTCCTCGCGTTACCGCGAGCTGGCCAAGGCCGTGCATCCGGATCGTTTCGCTGATGCGCCAGAGCGTGAGCGGCGTCTGGCGCTGGAGCGCTCGGCAAGCTTGAACGAGGCCTACCAGACGCTCAGGAGTGCGCCGCGGCGAGCCTTGTATCTGCTGGCCTTGCGAGGTCGCGAGTTACCGCTCGAGTCGACCGTTCAGGACCCTGAGTTCCTGATGCAGCAGATGCAATGGCATGAGGAGCTGGAAGAGCTGCAGGACAATGCCGATCTGGCGGGTGTCGAGGCCTTCAAGAAGCGTCTCAAAAGTACGCAGGAGCAGCTCGACGAGCGCTTCGCCGTATGCTGGGACGATGCTGTGCAGCGTGACGAAGCCGAACGCTTGGTCCGTCGCATGCAGTTCCTCGACAAGCTGTCCCACGAGGTGCGTCGCCTGGAAGAGCGCCTCGACGATTAACCCCTCGCGCTGCTCCTGGCGGCGCGCCTGTGAATTCCGATCATCATGGCCTTACTGCAGATCGCTGAGCCCGGTCAAAGTCCACAGCCCCATCAGCGCCGCTTGGCTGTGGGTATTGACCTGGGTACCACCAACTCGTTGGTCGCTGCCGTGCGCAGCGGCCTGGCCGAGCCGCTTGCCGACGAGGCGGGCCGTGTCATCCTGCCGTCCGCCGTGCGCTACCTGGCTGCGGGCATCGACGTTGGGCATGGCGCCAAGGCTGCGGCGGCGCAGGACCCGTTCAACACCATTCTCTCGGTAAAGCGCCTGATGGGACGTGGTCTCTCGGACGTGAAGCAGTTGGGCGAACAGCTGCCTTATCGTTTCGCCGAAGGCGAGTCGCACATGCCGTTCATCGAGACGGTGCAGGGCGCGAAAAGCCCGGTCGAAGTGTCTGCCGACATCCTCGGTACGCTGCGCAAGCGCGCCGAATCCGCGCTTGGCGGTGAGTTGGTCGGTGCCGTGATCACCGTCCCGGCCTATTTCGATGACGCCCAGCGCCAGGCGACCAAGGACGCCGCGCGCCTGGCTGGCCTGAATGTGCTGCGCCTGCTCAACGAGCCGACCGCTGCGGCCGTGGCCTACGGGCTCGACCAGCAGGCCGAGGGTGTCGTGGCGATCTACGATCTCGGCGGCGGCACGTTTGATATCTCGATCCTGCGCCTGACTCGCGGTGTGTTCGAGGTGCTGGCCACTGGCGGTGACAGTGCCTTGGGCGGGGATGATTTCGACCATGCCATCGCCTCGTGGATCATTGAGCAGGCGGGCCTGCCGACGAGCCTCGATCCGGCGACCCAGCGCAGCCTGTTGCAAAGTGCCTGTGCCGCCAAGGAGGCGCTGACCGGCGCGGAGTCGGTCCAGGTTGCCCATGGCGTCTGGCAGGCGACCTTGTCGCGCTCCTGTTTCGACACGCTGATCGAGCCGATGATCGCCCGCAGTCTCAAGGCATGCCGCCGCGCACTGCGTGATGCCGCTATCGAGCTGGAAGAGGTGGGCGCGGTGGTGATGGTCGGTGGCTCTACCCGTGTCCCGCGGGTGCGCTCGGCCGTGGCCGAGATGTTTGGCCGTCAGCCGCTGACCGATATCGATCCGGACCAGGTGGTGGCCATCGGTGCGGCGATCCAGGCCGATACCCTGGCGGGCAACCGCAGCGGTGATGGCGAGGCGTTGTTGCTGCTGGATGTCATTCCCCTGTCGCTTGGTCTCGAGACCATGGGCGGCCTGATGGAGCGGGTGATTCCGCGCAACACCACGATTCCTGTCGCCCGTGGCCAGGACTTCACCACCTACAAAGATGGCCAGACGGCCATGATGATCCACGTGCTACAGGGCGAGCGTGAGCTGATCAGCGATTGCCGCTCCCTGGCGCGTTTCGAATTGCGTGGCATTCCACCGATGGTGGCGGGGGCGGCGAAGATTCGCGTGACCTTCCAGGTCGATGCCGATGGCCTGCTGGGCGTCAGTGCCCGCGAACTGGGCTCTGGTGTGGAGGCGAGCATCCAGGTCAAGCCATCCTACGGCCTGACCGATGGCGAAATCGCGCGCATGCTGCAGGACTCCTTCCACAATGCCGGTGGCGATAAAGAGGCGAGGGCGTTGCGCGAGCAGCAGGTCGAGGCACAGCGCCTGCTCGAAGCCGTGCAGTCGGCCCTGGATGCCGACGGCGAGCGCCTTCTCGACGAAGAAGAGCGCCTGGCCATCGCCATGAACATGGACAGCCTGCGCGAATTGGCCGCCGCTGACGACGTGGTCGCCATCGAGCAGCAGATCAAGCGCCTGTCCCAGATTACCGATGCCTTCGCCGCGCGCCGTATGGACGCGACGGTCAAGGCGGCCCTGTCCGGGCGCCGACTCAACGAAATCGAGGAATGACGATGCCGCAGATTACTTTTCTGCCCCATCCCGAGCACTGTCCGGAAGGTATGGTGATCGAAGCGCAGCCGGGCGAAACGGTCCTGAATGCCGCACTGCGCAGTGGCATCGATATCGAGCATGCCTGTGAGAAATCCTGTGCCTGCACGACTTGCCACGTGGTGATACGCGAGGGCTTCGCTTCGCTCGAGGCCTCCGACGAACTCGAGGATGACATGCTGGACAAGGCCTGGGGCCTGGAAGCCAGGTCGCGACTATCCTGTCAGGCACAGGTCGCTGATCAGGATCTGGTCGTCGAAATCCCGAAATACACCATCAACCAGGTTTCCGAAGGGCATTGATCGATGAGTCTGAAATGGGTTGATGTGCTGGAAATCGCCATCCAGTTGTCCGAACAGAAGCCGGATGTCGATCCGCGCTACGTCAATTTCGTCGAGCTGCAGCGCTGGGTGCTGGCGCTTCCCGAGTTTTCCGACGACCCGCAGCGTGGTGGCGAGAAGGTTCTCGAGGCCATTCAAGCCGCCTGGATCGAAGAGCTCGAGTAGCGTTCATCGGACGTTCTGTCTCGTAGCGCTTCGTCGCGCAGCGTTTGCTGTGCCCGTCTACGCTTTTTTTCCCGAACCCGCGTATACTCCGCGGGTTTAATCGTTCGCTTTAAATCGTGGAGTTTCAAATGGCCGTTCAACGTACTTTTTCCATCATCAAACCGGATGCCGTCGCCAAGAACGTCATCGGCGAGATCCTCACCCGTTTCGAGAAGAACGGCCTGCGCGTCGTCGCTTCGAAGCTGGTCCAACTGTCCGAGCGTGAAGCCGCTGGTTTCTACGCCGAGCACAGCGAGCGTGGCTTCTTCAAGGACCTGGTTGCCTTCATGACTTCCGGTCCGGTCGTCGTTCAGGTTCTGGAAGGCGAGAATGCCGTCCTGAAAAACCGTGAACTGATGGGCGCCACCAACCCGAAAGAAGCTGCTGCTGGCACCATCCGTGCCGATTTCGCCGTTTCCATCGATGAAAACGCCGTACACGGTTCCGACTCGGAAGCGTCTGCCGCTCGTGAAATCGCCTACTTCTTCTCCGCTACCGAAGTGCACGCTCGCATCCGCTGAGCAGGCGTATTGCGAAGGTGAGTGAATCCATGACCGATGTAGCTGGCAAAACCAACCTGCTGGGCCTAACCCAGCCTGAAATGGAGCGATTCTTCGAGTCCATCGGAGACAAGCGCTTCCGTGCCGGCCAGGTCATGAAGTGGATTCACCACTTTGGCGTCGACGATTTCGACGCCATGAGCAATCTGGGCAAGGCCTTGCGCGAGAAACTCAAGGCCTGTGCCGAAATTCGCGGTCCCGAGATCGTCAGCCAGGACATTTCCAGCGATGGCACCCGCAAGTGGGTGGTGCGCGTGGCGTCCGGCAGTTGCGTCGAGACCGTTTACATCCCCCAGGGCGGACGCGGCACCTTGTGCGTATCTTCCCAGGCGGGTTGCGCCCTGGACTGCAGTTTCTGCTCCACCGGCAAACAAGGCTTCAACAGCGACCTGACCGCCGCCGAGATCATCGGCCAGGTATGGATCGCCAACAAATCCTTCGGTACCGTGCCGGCCAAGATCGATCGCGCCATCACCAACGTGGTGATGATGGGCATGGGCGAGCCGTTGCTGAACTTCGACAACGTCGTCGCAGCCATGCGCATCATGATGGACGACCTTGGCTACGGTATTTCCAAGCGCAAGGTCACGCTGTCCACCTCGGGTGTGGTGCCGATGATCGACAAGCTGGGCGAGGTGATCGACGTATCCCTGGCACTGTCGCTGCATGCGCCGAACGACGCCTTGCGCAATACGCTGGTGCCGATCAACAAGAAGTACCCGCTGGCGGTGCTGTTGCCGGCCTGCCGTCGATATATCGAGGGACTGGGCGAGAAACGCTTCCTGACCATCGAATATACCCTGCTCAAGGACGTCAACGACCAGCCTGAGCACGCGGTGCAGATGATCGCGCTGCTGGCCGACTTCCCCTGCAAGATTAACCTGATTCCCTTCAACCCGTTCCCGCATTCGGGGTACGAGCGCCCCAGCAACAACGCGATACGCCGCTTCCAGGACCTGCTGCATAAGGCCGGGCACAATGTGACCGTGCGCACCACCCGTGGTGACGACATCGATGCGGCCTGCGGCCAACTGGTCGGCCAGGTGCAGGACCGTACCCGCAGGAGCGAGCGTTATATCGCGGTGCGGCAACTCGCTGTCGAGGCCGCCGCCCAAGGCGCTGCCAATCGAAACTAAAGAGAGGGCATTCATGATTTTTCGCGCCGTATTCCTCCTGCTGATGGCTGGCATGCTCGGGGCATGTGTCAGTACAGGCGGGCGTGTCGATCCGATGAAGACTCAGGAAGGGCGTGACAAGGCGCGCGATGCCTACATCCAGTTGGGGCTGGGTTTCTTGTCCCAGGGGGCTACCGAGAAGGCCAAGGAGCCGCTGAAGTCGGCTCTGGCCATCGACTCTTCCAGCGCCGAGGCCCATGGCGCCCTGGCCGCGGTATTCCAGCGCGAGATGGAACCCAAGCTGGCCGAGCAGCACTATCGCAAGGCGCTTTCCAACAGCGACAACGATGCACGGCTGATGAACAACTATGGTGGTTTCCTGTACGAGCAGAAACGCTACAAGGAAGCCTATGATGTCTACCTCAAGGCCACCCAGGACGATATGTACAGCGAGCGTTCCCGGGTATTCGAGAACCTTGGGCTGACTTGCATCCAGCTCGACCGCAAGGCTGAGGCCGCACAGTTCTTCGAGCGTGCACTGCGACTCAACGCCCGTCGCCCGGTCGCGCTGTTTCAGATGGCGCAGATGTCCTACGAGAAGCGCGACTATGTCAGTGCGCGCAATTTTTACCGGGGCTACAGCCAGCAAGGCCAGCAGACGCCACAGAGTCTGCTGCTCGGCATTCGCCTGGCGAAAGTCTTCGACCAGCGTGACGAGGCTGCCAGCCTCGGTCTGCAGTTGAAGCGCCTTTATCCGGGGACCCCGGAGTACCAGCAATATCTGTCGGAGCAGTGATGAAAACGTCGCATGCAGAAGCCGGCGCGACGAGCGTCAACCCTGGCGAAACCCTGCGCGCGGCTCGCGAAGCCCGTGGCTGGGCTCTCGGGGACGTAGCCGCGCAGCTCAACCTTACCGTGCAATCCTTGCGTCAACTGGAAGCGGGCGAGTTCGACCAGTTACCGGGGCATACCTTTGCCCGCGGCTACCTGCGCGCCTATGCCAAGTTGCTGGAGATGGACCAGGCGTCGCTGGTCGCCGCGTTCGACCAGTACACCGGTAGTAACGCCAGTGGCAGTGATGTGCATAGCCTTGGCCGTATCGAAGAGCCGGTGCGCCTGTCGCAGAACCTGCTGAAGATAGTCACCCTGATCCTGCTGGTCGCCTTGGCCGTAGGTGCCTTTTTCTGGTGGCAAGACAGTGGTCATGAAGCGTCGATCACTTCCAGCCTCGGCATGGAACACGTCGAAGTCGATGGCGCCGACGGTACGACTGAAATCCATCCCCTCGATGAGCCCGAAGACCAGGCCGTGGCCGACGCTCAACCGGAAAGTGGGCAGCCCGTTCAACTGTCGCCGGAGCTTGCTGCACAACCGGAGGTGCCGACCGTTGCCGATGCGCCTGTGGACACGCAGGTCTCGCCTGCTGGGGCGACTCCGCCAGCCCAGGCTCCGCTGCCGACCCAGCCTGTAGCGCCGGCTGTGTCTGCCGCTCCCGCCAATGCCCAGGCTGTCCAGACTACGCCTGCCGCGCCGGCCCAGGGCGAGGTCAAGGTGGGCCTGCAGTTCAGCGCCGATTGCTGGACGCAACTGACCGATGCCAACGGCAAGATCTTGCTCAGCGCCCTCAAGCGCAGTGGCGAAAGCGTCGAGCTGGTTGGCAAGCAGCCGATGGAGTTGCGCCTCGGTTATGCCCGCGCTGTTCAGGTCCAGCTCAACGGTCAGCCGTTCGATATCGCGCCGTTCGTGCGTGGTGAGACCGCCCGCGTGCAGTTGGGAGCGCAGCAATGAAACACGGTGAGTCCCCGGTCAAGCGCCGGCAGTCGCGCAAGATCTGGGTCGGTTCCGTCCCGGTTGGCGGCGATGCGCCGATCGCGGTACAGAGCATGACCAACACCGAGACCTGCGACGTCGCCGCCACGGTGGCGCAGATTCGCCGCCTGGAGGATGCCGGTGCCGATATCGTGCGGGTTTCCGTGCCGGACATGGAGGCCGCCGAGGCCTTTGGCAAGATCAAGCAGCAAGTGCGTGTGCCGCTGGTGGCGGATATCCACTTCGACTACCTGATCGCCCTGCGCGTGGCCGAGCTGGGTGTCGATTGCCTGCGCATCAATCCGGGCAACATCGGCCGTGAGGACCGGGTCAAGGCGGTGGTCGAGGCGGCCCGCGACAAGGGCATTCCGATCCGTATCGGGGTCAACGCCGGCTCCTTGGAAAAGGACCTGCAGAAGAAGTATGGCGAGCCGACGCCACAGGCGCTGTTGGAATCCGCGCTGCGCCACGTCGAGCACCTGGATCGCCTCAATTTCCCGGACTTCAAGGTCAGCGTGAAGGCCTCCGACGTGTTCATGGCCGTGGAGGCCTATCGCCTGCTGGCCAAGCAGATCGAACAACCGCTGCACCTGGGTATCACCGAGGCTGGCGGCTTGCGCTCGGGCACCGTCAAGTCCGCGGTTGGTCTGGGCATGTTGCTGGCCGATGGCATCGGCGACACCATCCGTATTTCCCTGGCCGCCGATCCGGTCGAGGAGATCAAGGTCGGCTACGACATCCTCAAGTCCCTGCGCTTGCGCTCGCGTGGCATCAACTTCATCGCCTGCCCGAGCTGCTCGCGGCAGAATTTCGATGTGGTCAAGACCATGAACGAGCTGGAAAACCGTGTGGAAGACCTGCTGGTGCCGATGGATGTCGCGGTGATCGGCTGTGTGGTCAACGGTCCGGGCGAGGCCAAGGAAGCACATATCGGCTTGACCGGCGGGACGCCGAACAACCTGATCTACATCGATGGCAAACCGGCCAGCAAACTGACCAATGACAACCTGGTGGACGAGCTGGAACGGCTCATCCGCGAGAAGGCGGCCGAAAAGGCCGAGGCCGAGGCGGCCGTTATCGCCCGCGGCTGACCCGCTAAGGAACCCAAGTGAGCAAGACCCTGCAAGCCATCCGTGGCATGAACGACATCCTGCCGGAGCAGACGCCGACCTGGCGCTATCTGGAAAACACCCTGGCCAACCTGCTCAAGGGCTATGGCTACCAGGAAATCCGCCTGCCGGTCCTTGAGTTCACCGAGCTGTTCGCGCGGGGGATCGGTGAAGGCACGGACGTGGTCGACAAGGAGATGTACACCTTCCTCGACCGCAACAACGAATCCCTGACCCTGCGCCCGGAAGGCACCGCCGGCTGCGTACGCGCGGTACTCGAACACGGCCTGACCGGCGGTGGCCAGGTGCAGAAGCTCTGGTACGCGGGCCCGATGTACCGCTACGAGAAGCCGCAGAAAGGGCGCTACCGCCAGTTTCACCAGATCGGCATCGAAGTGTTCAACCTGCCGGGGCCGGACATCGACGCCGAACTGATCGTGCTCACCGCCCGCCTGTGGCGTGCCCTGGGCCTGGCCGATGCGGTGACCCTGCAGCTCAACAGCCTGGGCTCCAGCGAAGCGCGCGCGACCTATCGCGATGCGCTGGTCGCTTACTTGCAGCAGCGTTTCGATCAATTGGACGAAGACAGCCAGCGTCGCCTGACCACCAATCCGCTGCGCATCCTCGACAGCAAGAATGCCCAGACCCAGGCACTGCTGGCCGATGCGCCGACCCTGCACGATTACCTGGACGATGAGTCCCGCGTGCATTTCGAAGGGCTCAAGGCGCGCCTGGATACACTTGGCATCGACTACGTGATCAATCCCAAGCTGGTGCGCGGACTCGACTATTACGGGCGCACCGTGTTCGAGTGGGTCACCGACAAGCTCGGCTCCCAGGGCACTGTCTGCGCCGGTGGGCGCTATGACGGGCTGATCAGCCAGTTCGGCGGCAAGCCGACGCCGGGCGTGGGTTTCGCCATGGGCGTCGAGCGCCTGGTGTTGCTGCTGGAAACCCTCGACCTGGTGCCGCAATCCCTGAGCGAGCCGGCCGACGTGTTCTTCTGCGCGTTCGGCGAGGCCGCCGAACTGGCCGCGCTACGGCTGTCCGAGCAACTGCGCGATGCGCTGCCGGGCATTCGTGTGCTGGTCAACGCCGGAGCGGGCAGCTTCAAGAGCCAGTTCAAGAAGGCCGACAAGAGCGGCGCGCGCTTCGCCCTGATTCTGGGTGACGACGAACTGGCCGGCCGCGTGGTAGGTTGCAAACCCCTGCGCGCCGACGGCGAGCAACAAAGCATTGCCTGGGATGCGCTCGCTGCGCATCTTGCGACCAGTCTCGAACTGGCCTGAGATTGAACAAGGAGTTATCGCGGTGAGCATGACCGAAGAAGAACAACTGGCACAGATGAAGGACTGGTGGCAGCGCAATGGCAAACCCCTGGTAACCGGTGGTGTGTTGGCGCTGGCCCTGGTGTTCGGCTGGCAGGCCTGGAAAAAGCACGAGATCAACCAGGCCGAGGGCGCGTCCCTGGTCTACCAGCAGTTGCTGGAAACCAGCCTGAGCCAGACAGGCCAGCCGGATGGAGCCAAGGTCGCCGAACTGGTGAAGAAGCTCAACACGGACTACGCCGGCAGCCACTACGCTCAGTTCGGCCGCCTGTTCGCCGCCAAATACGCGGTGGAGAACGGCAAGCTGGACGATGCGGCCAACGAGCTCAAGGCCATCGTCGACAAGCCCGTCGACGCAGCCACTGGCGAACTGGCTCGCCAGCGTCTGGCGCGCGTCCTGGCGGCCCAGAACAAGGTCGAGGAAGGTCTGAAGCTGCTCGACGGCGAGACCGACAAGGCCTGGCAGTCCAGCCGCGAAGAAATCCGTGGCGACCTGCTGGTCCAGCTCGGTCGTAGCGACGAAGCCCACGCGGCTTACGAAAAGGCCAAGGCCAGCCTGGCCGATGATGCCGCCGTCGGCGGCCTGCAAATCAAACTAGACGACCTGGCGAAAGGGGATGCGTGACGTGAAGCGCTGGAAATACGCCGCACTGCTGGCACTGGCCGTCATGGCCGCAGGTTGCAGCAGCACTAGCAAGAATGAACTGCCACCGGCCGAACTGACCAAGTTCGATGCCGAGGTATCGCTGAAGACCCAGTGGAGCCGTTCCATCGGCGACGGCCAGGGCGACCTGTACAACATGCTGACACCGGTGGTCGACGGTGAGCGCCTGTACGCCGCTTCGGCCGATGGCCGGATCATGGCGCTGGACCGTAACAATGGCGACGTGTTCTGGAAGGTCGACACCGATTTGCCGATCTCCGGTGCGGTCGGCTTCGGTTACGGCCTGGTGCTGGTCGGCACCCTGCGCGGCGACGTGATCGCGCTGGATGCCGAGTCCGGCGAAGAAAAATGGCGCGCCAAGGTCACCAGCGAAGTGCTGTCCGCACCCGCCGTCAACGGCGACGTGGTGGTCATCCAGACCCAGGACGACCGCCTGATCGCGCTGGATGCCAGCACTGGCAACCAGCGCTGGATCTACGAAAACTCGCCGGCCGTACTGACCCTGCGCGGAACCAGCACGCCGATCCTGACCAGCCGCCTGGCCATCGCCGGCCTGTCTACCGGCAAGATCATCGCTGTCGATACCCAGCGCGGCATCCCGGTGTGGGAGCAGCGCGTGGCTCTGCCCCAGGGCCGTTCCGAACTGGAGCGGGTGGTCGATATCGACGGTGATCTGCTGCTCAGTGGCGAGACCCTGTATGTCGTCACCTACCAGGGCAAGGTCGCCGGTCTCGATGTCGAGAGCGGTCGTATTCTCTGGCAGCGCGATGCGTCCAGCTACGTCGGCCTGGCCCAGGGCTTCGGCAGCCTGTACCTGAGCCTGGCCAATGGCACCGTGGAGAGCCTCGACGAGCGTTCCAACACCGCGTTGTGGAGCAACGACGCCCTGGCCCGCCGCCAACTGTCCGCGCCCCAGGTGTTCTCCAGCTACGTGCTGGTCGGCGATCTGGAAGGCTATCTGCACCTGCTGAGCCAGGTCGATGGCCACTTCGTCGCTCGCGAGCGCATCGACAGCGACGGCCTGCGTGCCCGTCCGCTGGTGGTGGGCGATTGGATCTATGCATTCGGCAACAGCGGAAAACTGGTCGCGCTGACCATTCGCTAAGCTGAGTTGCAATGTTCGGCCGCTGCCGCCTGACGGTAGCGGCCGTTGTGTTTTCTGGATGTGGAGGAGCCCAATGGTTCCGGTAATCGCCCTGGTGGGCCGCCCCAACGTGGGCAAGTCGACCCTGTTCAACCGCCTGACCCGCACCCGCGACGCCATCGTCGGTGACCTGTCGGGCCTGACCCGCGACCGCCAATACGGTGAAGCCAAGTGGGAAGGGCGTAGCTACATCCTGGTAGACACCGGTGGCATCACCGGCGACGAGGAGGGCATCGACGAGAAGATGGCCGAACAGTCGCTGCTGGCCATCGAAGAGGCGGACGTGGTGCTGTTTCTGGTCGATGCCCGCGCCGGCATGGTCGCCAGCGACCAGATGATTGGCGAGCACCTGCGCAAGCGCAACAAGCGCAGCTTCCTGGTGGTGAACAAGGTCGACAACATCGACCCGGACATCGCCCGCGCCGAGTTCGCGCCTATGGGCCTGGGCGAAGCCCTGCCGATCGCCGGTGCCCATGGCCGTGGCATCAACCAGATGCTCGAAGCGGCGCTGGGCGATTTTCCCCGCGATGCGGAAGAAGAAGTCGACGAAGACGTCGCCGAGGGCGAGGAAGCCAAGCGCATCCCCGGTCCGAGCGAGAAGGATGGCATCAAGATCGCCATCATCGGCCGGCCCAACGTCGGCAAGTCGACCCTGGTCAATCGCATGCTCGGCGAAGAGCGCGTGGTGGTCTACGACCAGCCTGGAACCACCCGCGACAGCATCTACATTCCATTCGAGCGCAACGACGAGAAGTACACGCTGATCGACACCGCCGGGGTGCGCAAACGCGGCAAGATCCACGAGGAAGTGGAAAAGTTCTCGGTGGTGAAGACCCTGCAGGCGATCAAGGACGCCAACGTCGTGGTGTTCGTCATGGATGCCCGCGAAGGCGTGGTCGACCATGACCTCAACCTGCTCGGCTTCGCCATCGAGTCCGGCCGTGCCCTGGTCATCGCCCTGAACAAGTGGGATGGCATGGAACCGGGTGAGCGTGACTACGTGAAGACCGAGCTGGAGCGCCGGCTGTTCTTCGTCGACTACGCCGACATCCACTTCATCTCGGCACTGCATGGCACCGGTGTGGGCAACCTGTACAAGTCGGTACAGGCTTCGTTCAAGTCGGCCATCACCCGCTGGCCGACCAGCCGCCTGACGCAGATTCTCGAAGACGCGGTGCAGGAGCACCAGCCGCCGATGGTCAGCGGTCGCCGGATCAAGCTGCGTTATGCCCACCTCGGTGGCGCCAACCCGCCGCTGATCGTGATCCATGGCAACCAGGTCGAGGCGGTGCCGAAGTCCTACGTGCGCTACCTGGAGAACACCTTCCGCCGCGTGCTCAAGCTGGTCGGTACGCCGATCCGCATCGAGTTCAAGGGCGGTGAGAACCCCTTCGAGGGCAAGAAGAACACCCTCACCGACCGCCAGGTGAACAAGAAGCGCCGCTTGATGAGCCACCACAAGAAGGCCGAGAAGAAGCGCAAGGACAAGCGCTAGGTCCGGGGAAGCATTGGAGCGCGCATAGCGCGCTCCAGCAGATTTTGGCTGTGCGTGGTAAATCCTTTAGCCTTGCCTGTTTCTGATTGGCAGGGTTGAGGCAGAAGTGGAGCTTCTTTATTCCTCCGTCATTCCCGCGAAGGCGGGAATCCAAATGGGCCAGATCTTCTGGGTTCCCGCCTTCGCGGGAATGACGACTAAACATACCGCGCAATAATGGTCATAGCACGAACGCCCGCTCCTGCCTCCTAGCAGTCATTCAAGCTGAAACTTAAACAGCTCTTAGTCTTCACTTTTTGAATAAGCCCTCCGCTTATTTTCATAAGCCCGCGGCTGCTCTCGCTCAGCCGCATCGGCTATCCTGCCGGCTTCGCGCCAGCCAGCAGGAGCGCTGCATGTTGACCAGCAAGTTGCCGAATGTCGGCACCACCATTTTCACTCGCATGTCCCAGCTCGCCGCCGAAGTCGGCGCGCTCAACCTGTCCCAGGGGTTTCCCGATTTCGACGGGCCGCAGGCACTGCGCGAGGCTGTCGCGCGCCATGTGCTGGAGGGGCGCAACCAATATTCGCCGATGACCGGCCTGCCGGCGTTGCGTCAGCAGGTGGCGGCCAAGATCAGCCGCCTCTATGGCGTCGAGCGTGACCCGGACAGCGAGATCACCATCACGCCAGGCGCCACCGAGGCAATCTTCTGCGCGGTACAGGCGCTGATCCATCCGGGAGACGAGGCCATCGTCCTCGACCCCTGCTACGACAGCTACGAACCGTCGGTCGAGCTGGCGGGTGGCCGTTGCGTCCATGTGCCACTGGCATTGCCCGACTTCGCCGTGGACTGGCAGCGCCTGGCGGATGCGATCACCGGGCGTACCCGGCTGATCTTCATCAATTCGCCGCACAATCCCAGTGGCTCGCTGCTGTCCCGTGCCGATCTCGACCAGTTGGCGACGTTGATCCGAGGCCGTGATATCCATGTGATCAGCGACGAGGTCTATGAGCACCTGATCTACGATGGCCAGCGCCATGCCAGTGTGCTGGCCCACGAGGAACTCTACGCGCGTGCCTTCGTGGTCAGTTCCTTCGGCAAGACCTACCACGTGACGGGTTGGAAGACCGGCTACGTGGTGGCGCCGCCGGCCCTGACCGCCGAACTGCGCAAGATCCACCAGTACGTCAACTTCTGCGGCGTGACGCCCTTGCAGCATGCCCTGGCCGACTTCATGGCCAGCGATCCGCAGCATGTCGACGAACTGCCGGCGTTCTACCAGGCCAAGCGTGATCTGTTCTGCGACCTGTTGGCGTCGTCGCGCTTCAGCTTCACCCGCACGCCGGGCACGTATTTCCAGGTGGCCGACTACTCGGCGATTCGTCCGGACTTGGACGACGTGGCAATGTCCGAATGGCTGACCCGTGAGCACGGCGTGGCGACCATCCCGGTCTCGGTGTTCTACCAACAGCCGCCCAAGGACCTGCGACTGGTACGCTTCTGCTTCGCCAAGCGCGAAGAGACCTTGCGCGAGGCGGCGCAGAAGTTGGCTGCCATCTAGTGTTTACCGGCTCGATGAGGCAGTAGTGGATGTTTCGCCTTACCGTCATTTCCGCGAATGCGGGAGCCCAGAAGACTCGAGGCATCTGGTTTCCCGCCTTAGCGGGAATGACGAGTGGTCACCGATCACGGCGACTTCTGCCTCTAACCACCCGAACCTTCAATAGTCCCGGAAACGATCATGACCCAACGAGCCGACCTCAAGCTGGCGCTGATCCAGAGCGAACTGGATTGGCAGGATCCTGCCGCCAACCGCGCGCGTTTCGAGCCCTTGATCGAGCAGGCCCGTGGCAGCGACCTGATCGTCCTGCCGGAAATGTTCAGCACCGGCTTTTCCATGCATTCGGCCGAACTGGCCGAGCCGGAAAACGGACCGACCACGACATGGCTGCTGGAGCAGGCCAGGCGTATCGGCGCGGTGGTCACCGGCAGCCTGATCATCCAGGCCGCCGATGGCAGCTACCGTAACCGCCTGCTCTGGGCGCGCCCGGATGGCAGCCTCGCGCACTACGACAAGCGCCACCTGTTCCGCATGGCGGGCGAACACAAGCACTACACGGCCGGCGATGAGCAAGTGGTGCTGGAGGTGGCAGGCTGGAAGGTGCGTACGCTGATCTGCTACGACCTGCGCTTTCCGGTGTGGAGCCGCGATGCCGAGGGCACCGACCTGCTGCTGTACACCGCCAACTGGCCGGCTGCGCGACGCAAGCACTGGAATCGGCTGTTGCCTGCCAGGGCCATCGAGAACCTGTGCTACGTGGCAGCGGTCAATCGTATCGGCCTCGATGGCAAGGAGCATCCCTATAGCGGCGACAGCCAGGTGCTCGACTTCCAGGGGGATTCGCTGCTTGACGCCGGGGATGCGGATGGGGTCTTCCAGGTTTCACTGAGTGCCAGCGCATTGCATGACTACCGGGAGCGATTCCCGGCCTACAAGGATGCCGATGCTTTCATGATCGGCTAGGCGCTTGGAGATGTTGCCCGCTGCCTGGTTTCGTTTGCTGTGACCGCCGGAGTGACTGGAAATCTTTTTAAGAGATGGATAGGATTTTATTGATCTCAAAATAAGAATATATTGATGGCATCATTCTCCTCGGAAGATGTGCCATGGATCTTTCCTCTCTCGAAATTTTCGAGGCTGTCGCCGCTGAACTCAGTATCACCAAAGCGGCCGCGCTGATGGGGCGTGTGCAATCCAACGTGACCACACGCATCAAGGCCCTGGAACAGCAGATCGGCACCGACCTGTTCATTCGGGACAGCAATCGCCTGCGGCTGACCGACGATGGCGCTCGATTCCTCGAGTACAGCCGGCGCATCCGTGCCCTGGCGGATGAAGCGATTCAAGCCATGCATCCCGAAGAGCCGCGGGGAACGTTGCGCCTGGGATCGATGGAAAGCACTGCGGCAAGCCGGCTGCCTGCCGTGCTCAGCCGGTTCCACCGGGCCTTGCCCCAGGTTGGCCTGAGCATAGTGACAGGGACTTCCCAGTCGCTCATCGATCGCTTGCTGCTGGGTGATATCGATTGCGCCCTGGTGGCGATAGCGGCAGAGAAGGGGGCTGCCGTTGGCGATGTCTTACTGGCCCTGGGCCTGGAAGGCGCTCTGGCTTACGAGGAGGAGTTGCTGCTGCTGACCCCTCCCGGCGTAATGATCTCCGACATGGGCAGCTTGTCGCTGGCGGCCTTCGCCAAGGGCTGTACCTACCGCCTGCTGGCCCAGAACTTCCTCGACGCGCGTTATGGCGGGCGAGCCCTGACAACCCATGAGGTGGGTTCGTATCACGCGATGATGGCCTGTGTTGCCGCCGGACAAAGCGTCTGCGTGCTTCCGAGAAGCCTCCTGCAGCTTCAAGCGGAAGCCCAGAACTATCCAATACAGGCGCTGGCCCAGGTGCCGACCTGGCTGGTCTGGCGGCGTGGATTCGCCACCGCGGCGCTGCAGGCGTTCAGCGATACGATGGCCAGTGGTAGTACAGGCGGTGCTGCATCGTGAGCGTTGTCAGTCACCGTAGCCACAGCGATTCCAGCTCGGCACTCGCGGCTGCCCTGGTGATTGCGGTTGGCATGGGCTTCGGCCGCTTCGCATTTACCGGCGTTTATCCGGCGATGGTCAGCGAAGGTGTCTTGTCCGTGGGTGACGGCACGCTCGCTGCTTCAGCCAACTACCTCGGCTATCTGCTCGGTGCATTGCTTGCCGCCAAGTTGGGGGCGCATCACGCGCGGGCGTGGGCGATATCGGCGGTAGGGGCGACGGTGCTATGCCTGGCGTCCCTGGCATGGGTCGCGAGCCCGGCCTGGATCGTGGTGATCCGTGGGATAAGCGGTGTGTTCAGTGCGCTTTCGATGATTGCCGCATCGGTATGGCTGTTCCAGCATCGCGCGCATCCACAAGGCGCTCCGTTGCTGTTTGCCGGGGTCGGCTTCGGCATCGCCGTCTCGGCCGAACTGCTGGCGCTCGGACAGAGCCTTCGACTGGACTCCCATGCGCTGTGGGGGGCACTGGCGGTCGTGGCCTCGATCATCGGCGGTATCGGCCTGCTTCGACTCGAGAGCGACCCTGCCGAAGCCAGGCCTGGCGAACACGCTGCGGGAGGAGGAGAGTCGCCGAACGCTGCGACTCTGATCCTGATCTACGGGCTGGCGGGGCTGGGGTACATCATCACTGCGACCTACCTGCCGCTGCTCATCGGCGCTGCCATGCAGTCGATCAACCCGGTTCACCTCTGGGCGGTATTCGGGCTGGGGGCAGTGCCTTCCTGTTACCTCTGGCATCGCCTGAACGTCCGGCTCGGTAGCCAAAAAGCCTTGGCATTGAACCTGGTGCTTCAGGGGAGTGGTGTCGTGCTTCCGGCGTTGAGCGGGTCATTGCTGGCGTATTTGGCGAGTGCTCTCATCGTGGGCGCCACGTTCATGGGCACGGTCACCATCGCGATGCCGGCCGCGAAGCGGTTGAGTGTCTCGCCGAGGATCAACATGATGGCGGCGATGACCGCCGCCTACGGCATTGGGCAGATCGCCGGTCCCCTGTTGGCCGGGGGGCTTTATGCGCGCACCCACTCGTTTTCTCCTTCCCTGTGGATCGCCGCGGCTGCGCTCTGGCTGGCGGCCTTGCTCAGCCATACCAGGCGGGCAGGATGACGGTGCGCCAGCCCGGCGCACCGTCAGGCGTTCAGGCGGCCGATTTGCCCAATGAGGCCATGTCGATCACGAAGCGGTATTTCACATCGCTCCTGAGCATGCGCTCATAGGCCTCATTGATGTTCTGGATGTCGATCAGCTCGATGTCCGAGACGATCTTGTGGCGGGCGCAGAAATCGAGCATTTCCTGGGTTTCGGCGATGCCGCCGATCAGCGATCCGGCCAGGCGGCGGCGCTTGAAGATCAGGCTGAACACTTCCGGCGACGGGTGCGGCGACTCGGGCGCGCCGACCAGGGTCATGGTCGCGTCGCGCTTGAGCAGGCCGAGGAAGGCATCGAGGCTGTGCGGCGCGGCGACGGTGTTGAGGATGAAGTCGAAGCTGCTCGCGTGGGCGGCCATCTCGTCGGCGTTCTTCGACACCACCACTTCGGCGGCGCCCAGGCGCAAGGCGTCTTCGCGCTTGTTCGGCGAGGTGGTGAACAGCACCACGTGGGCGCCCATGGCGGCGGCGATCTTCACCGCCATGTGGCCGAGCCCGCCGAGGCCGACCACGCCGACCTTGTGCCCGGATTGCACGTTCCACTGGCGCAGCGGCGAGTAAGTGGTGATACCGGCGCACAGCAGCGGGGCGACGGCGGCCAGGTTATCGGTGTGGCTGATGCGCAGGACGAACTTCTGGTCCACCACGATGTGGTCCGAGTAGCCGCCATAGGTGTTTTCGCCACCGAATACCGGGCCGTTGTAGGTGCCGGTGAAGCCATTCTCGCAATACTGCTCCAGCCCGTCGGCGCAGGACGGGCAGCTCTGGCAACTGTCGACCATGCAGCCGACGCCGGCCAGGTCGCCGACCTTGAAGCCTTTGACATCGCTGCCGACCGCCGTCACCTTGCCAACGATCTCGTGGCCGGGAACCGAAGGGTACAGGGTGTTCTTCCACTCGTTGCGCACGGTGTGCAGGTCCGAGTGACAGACGCCGCAGAACAGGATGTCGATCTGCACGTCATTCGCGCCAACCCCACGGCGCTGGAACCTGTACGGTACGAGTGGGCTTTTGGCGTCTTGGGCGGCATAGCCGAGACTCTGGGTCATGGAAGGCTCCTTGAGCGTGAGGGAAACTGCCGAGCGAAAAAGCCTAATACAGGCGTGCGGCAGTCCGGTTGCCCGATCCTGTCGATCTGGGCTGGAGGAATGGGTAAGGCAGCCGTTGCCGGTCTTGCCGCAGCCTCCCACGCCCGCTAGCCTGTCTGTCCACCATGAACCTTCAGGCCTTTGCGATGACTAGCCGCACGCCTCTCGTCCCTGACGCCACGCCGCAACTTTCGAGCGAAGGACGGGCTGAACGTCTGGCGCCTGACTCCGGGCGACCGAGCGTTGGGCAGTGGTTCTGGGTGCGCGGCGACTGGTTTGGTTGCGTCGTGGCCATCGGCAGCAATTTCGTCGAACTGACCGGGCCGGCCAGCGGCAATGCCAGCCATCGGGCACGCATCCATTTCGATGAAGTCGCCGAGGCGCTATGCCATGAGCCGGATCACCAGCGGGTGCTGGGTGAGAAAATCGCGCAGAGCAAGGCGCGGGTCAGTGAGCTGATGACTGAAGTCCAGGTCCTGACGGCGAGCCTTGGCGTGGCGCCGAAACACGCCCTGGAGTACTCCCACGTCTCGGCCAGCACGGAGCTGGCGCGGATCGGGGCACGAAGCGATATCGAGGCCTACAAGCAGGCGCTGCTGCTGGCGCAGAAAGAGGCACTGCCCAGGTTGCGCACACAACTGCGCCAGGCCAACGAGACCCTGGCCAGTTGGATCGGCGCCGAGATGATACCGCTGCAGGCGCTCGCCGCGCAGAGCACCGATGTGGTCGAGCAGATCCATGAACGGATGTTCAGTATCGAGCTGTACGCCGGCCTGGCCGAGGACGTGCATCGGTTCGCCGATGGCGAGCCGGCTGCCGCGAACGAGAAGCTGCGGGTCTTCCAGCGCATGCTGTTCTGCGACGAGGAGGCTTTGCTCGCCTATGACAGCGGTGGTCTGGAGATCAGCGACCTGGCGTCCTTCCAGGCGTGGCTGAAGCAGCCTCGCAACCGTGACCGTATCCTGCCGTTTCCACGTTGCCTGGTGGCGATGCGCGTCCGGCGCGAGGCCAAGGAGCGTGACAACGACGGTTCGTTGCTGCTGTTGATGCACAACCTGGCGCTGCAGGAGGCCGATGCCAGCACATTCCTGTTCATTCGCAACGGCGAACGCTTGTATCGCATCAGCACCGCCCTGCAATTCGATGAGTTGATCTTCCCCGACCGCGCCGGTTTCGACCCCGCCGAGCCGATGATGATCAAGCGGGTCGGCAAACGGGTCGACCAGCGCATCACCCGCCGCGAGTTCGACTCGCGGCTCGCTGCCCATGAGGCATGGCAGATGCGCCTCGATGCCTGGGAGCGCGCGCATCCGCGTGCCGCCTGGGAGGCGCAGCATCCCGGCCAGAACTATTACCGGGCCAACCCGCACCGTTTGCGCGAGGATGGCGATCATGCCTTCCAGCCCGGCGACTGGGAGCCATTCGATGCCAGCAACGTGCATTACGACGAAGCGCTCGCCGGCATGGCCGCGCAGGTCAGGCAATACAATCGGGTCGCGGTGATCATCCAGGGGCTGTTCGATCGCTCCGACTGCCTGGAGCCGCATCCGCCCGTACAGGGTTGGACTGCCGAGGGCTTCGAGCGGGCCATCGAGCTGGTCTACGACGGCGCCGGGCTGGCTCATGCCGAACCACCCTGTTTCGAGTCCTATCGGGCGCGTTGCAATGCGCTGATCGACCGCGATTCGATTCTGGTTGGCCAGCAATTGGTGTGGATGCAAAGAGAAGCCGAGCGCGAGTGCCGCCGGATCGACAAGGACCCGCGCAGCAACAACGGCACTCGCAGGCCACGGCTGTTCGAGCCCGAGGGCGATCCTGGCCCTGGCTACCTGGCGCGTCCCGCCACGATCAGGCCGAAGGCGCGGCAGGCGATGTTCGCCTGGCTGCGGGAACGCCGTTCGGGAGGTGGGCAGGGGCTGGTTCGCGCGACCCTGAGCGTGCCGTTCGATGAGCTGTTCAATGTCAGTGCCTACACGCCGGGCGACTACCGGATGTTCTTCCAGGACCCACGCACCCGCCGGCAATACCTGAAGTGGGCGCCGCTGCTGATGGCGGCCGAGGATTACCACCAGGGACGGCGAGTGGTGAATGAGGCGTAGTCCCCATGAAAAAGCCCGGAGCATCAGGTTGTGTGAAAACTACTGCGCTCGCTCATGCGGCGTTAAAAACCGGCTGGAATGCCAGCCCAGTCAAAATGCTCATTTACAACGCGTAAACTGCGCTTTTTCGCCGGTTTTTGCCTTGCCTGACCGTCGCTCGCTACGTTTTCACACAGCCTGAGCATCTTGTGATGTTCCGGGCTTTTTGATGAGGCGGATCAGGCCGCCTGGGCTTTTTCCTCGGCTTGCCTGAGTGCACGGTTCAGGGCGCTGAACAGGGCGCGGAAGCTCGCCGTGGTGATGTTGGCGTCGATGCCGATGCCGTGCAGCGGGCGTTGGCCCTCCAGGCGGATCTCGATGTAGGACGCCGCCTTGGCATTGGCCCCCGCACCGATGGCGTGCTCATGGTAATCCATGATCTCCACCGCCACCGGAAGGCTCGATACCAGGGCTTCCAGCGGGCCTTTGCCGGCGCCGTTCCAGCGCTGTACCTGGCCGTCCTGCTGCACTTGCAGTTCTACGCTGCTATCACCGTTCTCTTCCTGCAGGCGATGGCTCTTCAGGGTGTAGGGCGCATCGGCCTTGAGGTATTCGGACTCGAGCAGGCTGTAGATCTGTTGCGCGGTCATTTCCAGGCCAAGGCGGTCGGTTTCGCGCTGGACCACCTGGCTGAACTCGATCTGCATGCGGCGCGGCAGGCTGATGCCGTACTCCTGTTCGAGCAGGAAGGTGATGCCGCCCTTGCCCGATTGGCTGTTGACACGGATCACCGCCTCGTAGTCGCGGCCGATGTCGGCCGGGTCGATCGGCAGGTACGGCACTTCCCAGAGGGCGTCTGCCTGTTGCTGGGCAAAGCCTTTGCGGATGGCGTCCTGGTGCGAGCCGGAGAAGGCGGTGTGGACCAGGTCGCCGACATAGGGGTGGCGCGGGTGTACCGGGATCTGGTTGCAGTCTTCGACCACCTTGCGCACGGCATCGATGTCGGAGAAGTCCAGTTTCGGGTCGATGCCCTGGGTGTAGAGGTTCAGCGCCACGGTGACCAGGCAGACGTTGCCGGTACGCTCGCCGTTGCCGAACAGGCAGCCCTCGACGCGGTCGGCGCCGGCCATCAGGCCCAGCTCGGTGGCGGCCACGCCGGTGCCACGGTCGTTGTGGGTGTGCAGGCTGATGAGCACGCTGTCGCGCCGCTCGACATGACGGCCGAACCACTCGATCTGGTCGGCGTAGTTGTTCGGCGTGGCGTTCTCGATGGTGGCCGGCAGGTTGAGGATCAGCTTGTTCGCCGGGGTCGGCTGGAACACCTCGATCACCGCGTTACAGACCTCGACGGCGAAGTCGATCTCGGTGCTGCTGAACACTTCCGGTGAGTACTCGAAGCCCCACTCGGTGCCAGGCGTGGCGTCGGCGATGCGCTTGATGGTCTTGCCGGCGGCCACGGCGATGGCTTTGACGCCGGCCTTGTCCTGGTTGAAGACGATCTTGCGAAAGCTCGGCGCGCAGGCGTTGTAGTAGTGGACGATGGCCTTCTTGGCGCCCTTGAGCGATTCGAAGGTGCGCTCGATGAGGTCGTCGCGGGCCTGGGTCAGCACCTGGATGGTCACATCGTCAGGGATGTGGCCGCCTTCGATCAGCTCACGGACGAAGTCGAAGTCGGTCTGCGAGGCGGAGGGGAAGCCCACTTCGATTTCCTTCAGGCCCACGGCCACCAGGCACTTGAAGAAGCGCATCTTCTTCTCGGCGTCCATCGGCTCGATCAGCGACTGGTTGCCGTCGCGCAGGTCGGTGGACAGCCAGATCGGCGCCTGGTCGATGATCTTGTCCGGCCAGGTGCGGTCGGGAATGTTGATCGGCGTGAAGGCGCGGTATTTCTGCGACGGGTCTTTGAGCATGGTCATCGGGAAAATCCTGGTGTCGGCGGGCAGGCCGGGGAAAACGAAAGGGTTGGCGAACAGCGGTTTTCAGCTACGCAGTCGGGGGCTGACCAGGCGTAGGCAGGCGTGTTGGCGCAACAGGATGAGGGTGTGGGCGATGTTCATGGAGCAAACCCTACGCTTCGCAGGTTAAAGCTGGCAAGTCTCGCTCGAAAAACGCTGTTTTATTGCGTTGAAGTGCGTGTCGGATTAATTTTTTTGTGCTGGAAGTGGGTTTTCATTGTGCTGGCTTGCGCGCACCTTCACGGTGCGCGCCAATCCTCATCGAGCCTTCATCACGGCCTGGAAATCGTTACCGCTTGGATGCTGGAACACCCGCAGGCCGAACTCCGGGAGGATCGCCAGCAAGTGGTCGAAGATGTCCGATTGAATGCTTTCGTACTGCGCCCAGACCGTGGTGTTGGTGAAGCAGTAGACCTCCAGTGGCAGGCCGTCCGACGTTGGGCTGAGCTGGCGCACCAGCAGGGTCATGTGCTGATGCACGCCGGGGTGGCTGCGCAGGTAACGTTCGACGTAGGCGCGGAACGAACCGATGTTGGTCACCCGGCGGGTGTTCACCGGTTCCTTGCCGCGCTCTTCCAGCTTCTGGTTCCAGGCGGCGAGTTCCTCGGCTTTCTTGGTCAGGTAGTCGTCGAGCAGACTGAAGCGATGCAGGCGGCGCGACTCCTCGCCATCGAGAAAATGCACGCTGCTCTGGTCGATCAGCACGCTGCGTTTGATCCGCCGTCCGCCGCTCTCGCGCATGCCCCGGTAATTCTTGAACGGATCGGTGAGGAAGCGCTTGGTCGGTACTGTGGTGATGGTCTTGTCGAAGTTCTGGATCTGCACGGTGTGCAGGGCGATGTCGGTCACGTCGCCGTCGGCACTCAGGGTCGGCATCTCCACCCAGTCGCCGACGCGGATCAGGTCGTTGGAGGAAATCTGCACGCTGGCCACCAGCGACAGTAACGTGTCCTGGAAGATCAACATCAGCACCGCGGCCATGGCGCCAAGGCCCGATAGCAGGATCAGCGGCGAGCGGTCGATCAAGGTGGCGATGATGAGGATGGTGGTAACGGCGTAGAGGACGATCTTGCTGACCTGGATGTAGCCCTTGATCGGCCTCAGGTGAGCGTCGGCGCGGCGCTGGTAGAGGGTGTTGGCCAGGGTCAGGCAGCCGCCAAGGGCCAGGGCGATGGTCAATACGATGAAGGCGCCGCAGACATTGCGCACGATCTCTACCAGCGCATCGGGCAGCTCCGGGACCAGCTTGACCCCGACCGAGAGAATCAGCGCTGGCACGATGTTGGCCAGACGGCGGATGATGTTCACATCTTTCAGCGATGGGTCCTGGCCCAGCGCGGTCGAGCGCAAGGCGCGGACCAAGGTGCGCACCAGCAGGTGCTTGACCAGCCAACTGGCCAGCCATGCGCCAAGGACCAGCAGTCCAAGGCAGACCAGCGTGTACAGGTGGGGATAGCGCTGTAGCCAGTCGAGCGCGGCGTTGTACTGTTCGGGCATGGTTCTCTCTATTGCCGAGGGCGTGGGGCGCGTACCTTATCAAATGAAGCATTGCGAAATAGGGCGAGCGGAGGTGTATGACACATGAAGAAAGCAATCGTCACCGCAACATTGGCCTTGCTGCTGGCGGGTTGTGCGGGCGCTCCGAAGCTGGATGAAAGCGCGCCGCTGGACGAGCGTCTGGCACGGCTTGGCTATCGACAGGCCGAGGCGGTCGATCAGGTGCAGCGCTTTGACATCGACGGCTGGCAGTACCTGGACAAGCAGCACATCGTCCTTGGCCAGGGCGTGGGCAGGGCCTACCTGATCAGCTTCAGCCGGCCCTGCCGCAACCTGGCGTTCAGCAACACGCTTGGCTACAGCACCACGGTCGGCAACCTGACGAAGCTGGACCGGATCGTTTCCACCGACGGCAGCGGCTTTCCCGAACATTGCCTGGTCGGGGAGATGCATCGGTTGGAGAAGGTGGCGAAGAAGGGCGAGTGAGCGATCCGCGACAAAAGCAAGACATCGCCTCGCGCGCATGGCGCTCCTGCTGGGGTCGTAGCAGACCCCGCCCCGCAGGCGTGCCATGCGCGCGAAGCTGGAGCCTTAGAACTCTCCGCGCAGGGTCAGGGCGAAGTTGCGGGGATCGCCGTAGTAGTAGTTGATGCCGGTCGCGCCAATCTTCTTGTAGTAGTACTTGTCGAAGATGTTGTTGGCGTTGAACTGCACTGAGTAGTGGTCGTTGAAGCGATAGCCGAGCATGGCGTTGTAGATCGCGTAGCCGCCCTGTTCAGCGCGTACCGCGCGACCGTTGTAGGTGCCGGTGGCATAGATGTCGCTCTGTGCCTGCACTCCAGCGCCGATGTTCCAGGCGGACAACTGGCCGGGCAGGCGATAGCTGGTGAACAACCGCAACTGATGCTTGGGATCGTTGGTACGCAGGGCGTTGCCCTGATTGGTGGCGGAGTCCTTCAGGTACTCGGTCTTGGTGTAGGTGTAGCCCGCGCTGAGTTGCCAGTCAGGCAGGATTTCTCCGGACAGCTCCATTTCCAGGCCTTCGCTGCGGCTCTTGCCGGCGGAGACCATGCACGAGCCGACGACGTTGTTGGGCAGGCAGGCCAGATTGACTGCATCGGCATCCGCCAGCGCTTTGCCAATCAGGTTGGTACGGAATACCGAGATGGCGCTGTTCAGGCGACCCTCGAAGTATTCCCCTTTGAGACCGACCTCGTAGACCTCGCCAGTCATGGGTTGCAGGAGCGAGCCCGAGACGTCGTAGCTGCTTTGCGGCGCGAAGATCTCGGTGTAGCTGGCATAGGCGCTGAGGTTGTCGCTCAGGTCGTAGACCAGGGCGCCGTATGGCACGATTTCCTGGCTGACCCTGTAGTCGCCAGTGGCACTGGTACGGATATCGTAGTCATACCAATTCATTCGCGCGCCGAGTTGCGCGGTCAGGGGCTCCGCCAGCGACAGGCTGAGCGTGGCGAAGATCGCTTTCTCGGTGGTTACCGTGCGGCTGGCGGGCGAGGGCGTAAACGTCCCACGAGGAATGGCAGAGGGATTCCAGGTACGAATGTCCACGTTGCTCAACAGGTTGACCGCGCCCGTCTCGGTCCCGGTCTGATCGACTTCGTTGTACTCCGCGCCTACGCTCAGGCGATGCTCTCGACCCAATAGCTGGAAAGGACCATTGAGCACACTGGAGAAATTATCGTAGAGCGTTTCACCGCCGCCGTCGTTGAACGTTCCAGAAACGTTGAACAGATATGGATTGGTTGTGCTCGAGCGCTGGATATAGGTCTGCTGGAAGCCATGGTCCTTGAAGGCGAAGCGGGAGTGGCTGGCGCTCACCTTCAGATTCCAGTCGTTCTGGAAACGATGTTCCAGCTCGGTGAACAGGCGCATGTTGGTACGGTCCCAGCGATTCCAGTTGGCGCCGAGGAAGGTGTCGCGCGACATCTTCAAGGCCGAGCCGTCGAAGTCGGCGGGGATGTTCCCCCAAGTGCCGGTCGTTTCCAGGTCGATGTATTCCAGGCCGGCGGTGACGGTAGTGTCTTCATTCAGGTCTGCGGCCAGTACGCCATACAGGGCGCTCTTGCGTTCCATCTTGGAATCCTGGAACGAGTCGCCGTCGTCATGCACGGCAATGAAGCGGCCACGAATCTTGCCACCTTCCAGCAACGGCCCGGATACGTCGGCGACGTAGCGATTGGCGTTCCACGAGCCCAAGGTATAGCTACCCGAGGCCTTGAAATCGTACGTCGGACGTTTGCGCACGATATCCACCGTGCCCGAGGGATTGCCGGAGCCTCGTAGCATGCCGCTCGCCCCGCGCAGGACTTCGACGTGGTCGATGGTCGCTGCGTCGGGTTGGATGAAGTTGCCCGCGCCGGCGTTCTGGTTGATCCGCGCACCGTCGAACTGGATGGCGTCGATCTGGTAGCCACGGGCGTAGTAGGTGACCCGTTCACTGTCGACATAATCGACAGCCACACCGGGCGTCTGGTACAGCATCTCGGTCAGATTGGTGAGGTGCTGGTCTTCGATGCGTTGCGCAGTCAACACGCTCACCGACTGTGGCGTGCGGCGCAGTGATTGCGGAGTCTTGCCGATGGACAGCGTGCCGGTGGTGTAGGAACTGGTGCCTTCGGTGACACTTCCCAGGCCCGTGCTGCTGATTGCGGTGGCGCCCAGTTCGAGGGCCGCACCAGCGTCGACGCGTTCGCTCAGGACATAGCTGTCGTTGCCATGATTCACCACTTCAAGGTTGGTACCTTGAAGCAGCTGGCCAAGGGCCTGGTCTATCGAGTAATCGCCTTGCAGCCCCGACGAGCTCTTGCCTGCGGTCTGCTGTGGCGTGCTGGCCAGGGTGATACCGGCGGCCCTGGCGAACTGGTTGAGCACGTCGGCCAGTGGGCCGGCGGCGATCGAGAAACGTTGCGTACTGACGCTGCTACCCGACTCAGCGGCGAGCAGGCTGGTTGGGGCTGCGAGCCCGATGGCTGCGCCGAACAGGGCGCTGCGCAGGGCGCGGGTCATGGGAGTGAGGCGGACGTAAGGGGTCATCATGTCGAAGGATGGGCTCGTAAATAGGAATGGTTTTTCTTCCTTGCCGATCCAGCGCAGAAAACCCGACAGAAATTCTTTACATGCTTTGCAATGTTTCAGGCCGCTTGCACGCTGACCCACCAGCGCGTCATGTAGCGCACGCGTACGGGCAGGGTCTGGGCCATGATGTTCAGCAGTTCGTCGGTATCGCTCAGACGAAATACGCCCGACAGGCGCAGCTCGGCGATGTCGGCGGCGCAACCGATGTGCCCGGGACGATAGCGCTCGACCTCGCCGAGGAAATCCCCGAGACGCATGTCACGGCTGACGATCAGCCCCTCGCGCCAGGCGCTCGGGTCGAGGCCGTTGCCGTCCTGTCGCGATACTTCGCCAGCGTTGACCCGGTAGCGCTGACCTGAAACGGCCTGAAAGGCCGGAATGGCGGCGATGCCGACCTGGCCGCGCTCGACCGTCAGGCTGGTACTGGCTTCTCCGAGGCGCAGGCCAAAGGCCGCTTCGCTGAAGGCCGGCACCTCGAACAGCCCGTGGGGGGTGCGTACCCCGAGGGACAGGGGGTTGTCTTGAGCGCTGCTGACGAACAGCTCGCCACGACGCAGATCGATCGATTGGCGCTGGGCGTCCGTGTGCAGGTCGAGAGCGCTGTCGGTATTGATATCCAGGGCAATGGCATCATTCAACGCCAGATGGCGGCGCTCGCCGACACTGGTTGCCTGGTCCGCCAGCAACGGTTGAACGATGGACAGGTCGCGAGCGAGCCAGGTGCCGCCGCCAAGGGCCGCGCCCAGCGAGAGCAGCTTCAAGGCCTGGCGTCGATGCAGGCGCGTGGCCGAGTTCTCCAGCGTGGCCACTGTCCCCGAGGGCAGGGCGCCGAGCTCATGGGAGAGCTCCGACTGCAGGCCGCTGACGCGTTGCCAGATGCGCTCATGCCTGGCGTCCTGTCGCCGCCATTGCTCGCATTGCCGGTGCAGCGCGGGATCGTTGTCGTGTTGCAGGCGGACCAGCCAGGCGATTGCCTGGCGAATCCGCTGTTCTTCGGCGTCCGCTGTGCTCAAGGCCGTGGCTCGTCGGCGTAGCGCAGCAGGTAGCAGTGATAGAGCGCGTCGGCGATGTAGCGCTCCACCGAGCGCACGGAGATACCCAGGCGCTCGGCGATCTGCTTGTGGGCCAGCCCTTCGCATTGGGCCAGCAGGAATGCGCTGCGCACCCGTGGCTTGAGACCGTCGAGCATCACCGCGATACGTTCCAGCAACTCCAGTACGGTCTCGCGCGTTTCGGGCGAAGGCGCTTCTGCCTCGGGCAGGTGGGCGATGCTTTCCAGCCAGGCGCGCTGCAGTTCCTCACGGCGCCAGTGATCGATCACCAGGCCACGGGCAACGGTTCGCAGGAAGGCGCGCGGTGTCTCGATGGCGCTCAGGTCGCAGCGCTGGATCACCTTGAGGAAGGTGTCATGGGCAAAGTCCGCCGCATCGCTGGCATTGCCCAGGCGCCCGCGCAGCCATGACTTCAACCAGCTGTGGTGGTCGTTGTAGAGCGTGTGGAGGGCGTTGCGTTGCGGCGGATCGAGGACGGGCATGACTGCATTATTGCATTTGATAATTCATCGCATTGTCATTGGCGACGCGTTGCTTTGCAATGCCGTGGTTCACGGTTCGATGGATGGCACGATCCTGTTGGACTATAGGGCCGGGATTGTCAGGGCTGGAAATGGCCGATGAAGATCGCCGGATCGACACGTACGTCGTTGAGGCTGACGTTCCAGTGCATGTGCGGACCGGTGGCGCGCCCGGTGGCTCCGACCCGACCGATCAGACCGCCGCGGGTCAGTTCCTGGCCGAGTTTCACGTCGATCTTCGACATGTGGCAGAACATGCTGATCAGCCCCTGGCCGTGGTCGACGAACACCGTGCGACCGTTGAAGAAGTAGTCGCCGACGAGGATGACCTTGCCGGCCGCCGGAGCCTTGATCGGCGTGCCGGCGCCGACGGCGAAGTCCAGGCCGGCATGCGGGTTGCGCTCTTCGCCATTGAAGAAACGGCGCACGCCGAACGGGCTGGACAGCGGGCCATCGACCGGTTTGTCGAACATCAGGTTGCTCGGCTGGCGCGGGCTGAACTGGGCGTAGGCGCGATTCTGCTCGTCCAGCTCACGTTCGATGCGCTTGAGGTTGTCGGCGTTCGGATTGACCTGCTGGGTGTTCTTCAGGGTGATGCGCTGCTCGCGATAATGCTTGCTGCCCACCTTGAAGCCGACCGCCTTGCCATCGACCAGCGCGCTTTGCTGGCCGGTGGGCGTCTTCAACGGGATGCCGACGATGGCCAGCCACTGCCTGCCTTCTTCGCGTACCACCAGTACCCGCTTGCCCTGATAGGTCACCTTGGGCGCAGCGGCCGCATCGCCCAGCGCCAGTACGGCAACGCCGCCAGGCACGGGCTTGTTCAGCAGGCGGCTGATGAAGCCATCGGCGTGGGCGGGCAAGGCCATTAGCAGGGTGAGGCAGATGATCAGACGGGACATGGGAGACCTATGCAAGAGCGCGAAAGACGCGCGGGAGAATGGGCGAGGCACTGGGCCGCCAGCGCTTTTATCGTGTTTAGTCCAGCAGCGACAAGGTCACCGGAGCCAGGTGATTGTCCTCCACGCGCACCTCCAGTTCGCCTTCGCCCAGGCGTGCCTTGAGGCGCTGGCCGGGCTGGGTCTGGGTGGCGCTGCGGATCGGTTTGCCGCGTTCGTCGAGCAGAATGCTGTAGCCACGGCCGAGGGTCGCCAGGGGGCTGACCAGGTGCAGGTTCTGCATCAGACCGTCGAGCTGGCGGCGTTGCTGCTTGAGGGTCTGCCGCATGCTGCGTGGCAGGCGTTCGGCGAGGCTGTCCAGGCGCTGGCGCAACAGCGCGAGATGGCGGCCCGGATGCTGTGCGGCCAGGCGCGTGTCGAGGCGGGCGAGGCGTTCGCCACGCGTGTTCATCTGCTGGATCAGGGCGCGGCGCAGGCGCATGTCCAGATCATCCAGGCGTTGCGCTTGCTGGCGCAGGCGTTCTCCGGGATGACGCAGGCGCCGGGTCAGGCCGTCGAGACGCAACTGCTCGCGGGCAAGGCGGTCGCGCATACGCAGGAGCAGGCGTCGCTGCAGGTTTTCCACGCGATGCACCAGGTCGCTGCTGTCCGGTGCCAGCAATTCGGCGGCGGCCGAGGGCGTGGGCGCGCGCACGTCGGCGACGAAGTCGCTGATCGACACATCGGTCTCGTGCCCCACGGCGCTGACGATGGGCGTGACGCAGGCATCCACGGCACGGGCCACAGCTTCTTCGTTGAAGCACCAGAGGTCTTCCAGGGAGCCGCCGCCACGCGCCAGGATCAGTGCGTCGAAACCCTGGGCGTCGGCCAGTTCCAGCGCGCGGACGATCTGCGCCGTGGCCTCGCGGCCCTGTACGGCGGTGGGGATCAGGGTCAGCGCGACCTGCGGGGCGCGGCGCCGGAACACGCTGATGATGTCGCGGATCACGGCGCCGGTCGGCGAACTGATGATGCCGATGCGGCGCGGATGACTGGGCAGGGCGACCTTGCGTTCGGCGCTGAACAGGCCTTCGGCGCCGAGCTTTTCCTTCAGCGCCTCGAAGGCTAGGCGCAGGGCGCCATCGCCGGCTGGCTCGACGCTATCGAGGATCAACTGGTAGTCGCCGCGCCCTTCGAACAGCGAGACCTTGCCGCGCACCTTCACCGCCAGGCCGTCGCGCAGGGCCTGGCGCACCCGGCTGGCGTTCTGCCGGAACAGCGCGCAACGGACCTGGGCCTGGCTGTCCTTGAGGGTGAAATACATGTGTCCGGATGCCGGCTTGGCCAGGTTGGAGATTTCGCCCTCCACCCAGACCTGGGCGAACACGTCCTCCAGCAACAGCCGCGCACGGTTGTTCAGTTGGCCGACGCTGAGGACTTCACGGTCGAGACCGAGGCGTTCGAAGGGGTCTTTGATCATGGGGCGGCATGATAAGCCGCCCGAGTCCCGGCGGGAACCATCGTCACGTCGCGCTGCGCAACCGTTCGGCACGGCGCGTGCGCAGGATCGAGGTGACGAAGGCGAGGATGAACAGGATGCTCAGCAGCAGGACGATGGTCGGCCCCGGCGCGCTGTCCAGGTAGAAGCTCAGGTAGACCCCGGCCAGCGCGGCGAAAACGGCGATGCCGACGGCGGTGAGCAGGATCGCGCCCATGGTCCGCGTCAGCAGGAAGGCGATGGCGCCTGGGGCGATCAGGATGGCCACGGTGAGCACGATGCCGATCGATTTGAGCGCGCCGACGATGGTCAGCGACATCAGGGCCAGCAGGCCGTAATGCAGGAAGCGTACGGGCAGGCCGACGGTACGGGCCTGCACGGGATCGAAGGCGTGCAGCAGCAGGTCGCGCCATTTCAGGCCGACGAAACAGCTCACCAACAGGGCGATCAGTGCGCTTTCGACGAGGTCGGCGTCGTTCACCCCGAGCATGTCGCCGAACAGGATGTGGTCGAGGTGCACGTCGCTCTGGATCTGCGTGTAGAGCACCAGGCCGAGGGCGAACATGCCGGAGAAGACCACGCCCATGATGGTGTCCTGCTTGACCCGGCTATTGTCCTTCAAATAGCCCGAGGCCACGGCACAGAGCATGCCGGCGGCGAAGGCCCCGACCGAATAGGGGATGCCGACCATGTAGGCGAGGACCACGCCGGGGAATACCGCATGGGACGTGGCGTCGCCCATCAGTGCCCAGCCCTTGAGCACCAGGAAGCAGGAGAGGAGCGCGGCGGGAATCGCCACCAGCACCGAGATGATCAGGGCGTAGCGCATGAAGTCGAGTTGTAGCGGCATCAGCAGAATGTCGCTCATGCCTGTGCCTCCCGTTGCCGGGCCGCGCGCTGGCGCGCGGCGAGCAGGCCGTGTTTGGGGGCCAGGCAGAACACCAGCAGGAACAACATGGTCTGCAGGACGACGATGATGCCGCCGGTGGCGCCATCCAGAAAGTAGCTGGCGTAGGCGCCGATGAAGCTGGTCAGGGTGCCGATGGCCATGCTGATCAGCAGCAGCCGGGAGAAACGGTCAGTGAGCAGGTAGGCGGTGGCGCCGGGGGTCACCACCATGGCGATCACCAGGAATGCGCCGACGGTCTGCATCGCCGCCACCGCGCAAGCCGAGAGCAGGGCGAAGAACACCAGCTTGAGCAGTGGCGGGTTGAGGCCGATGGAGCGGGCGTGGCTCTCGTCGAAGAACACCACCATCAGGTCGCGCCATTTCAGCGCCATCACCAGCAGGGTCACGCCGCAGATGATCACCAGTTGCAGGGTGTCGGCCGGGGTGATCGCGAGAATGTTGCCAAGCACGATGGTCTGGATGTTCACCGAGGTCGGTGACAGCGAGACCATGAACAGGCCGAGGCCGAAGAATGACGAGAAGATCAGGCCGATGATCGCATCCTCGCGCAGCTTGGTGCGCTGGTTGAGGAACAGCATGGTAGCGGCGGCCAGCCCGCCAGAGCAGAACGCGCCGAGGGAGAAGGGCAGCCCGAGCATGTAGGCGCTGGCGACGCCGGGAACGATGGAGTGGGACAAGGCGTCGCCGATCAGCGACCAGCCCTTGAGCATCAGGTACGCCGAGAGCAGCGCGCAGACACAGCCGACCAGGGCCGATACCCACATGGCGTTGAGCATATAGCCGTAGGTGAAGGGTTCCAGGATCGTACTCATCGGTGTTTTTCGTCCGACTGATCGTCGTAGCGGCCACGCACCGTGGATATGCCGTCATAGAGCACCAGCGGGCGCTCGTCGTCGGTGATGATGCCGACCATGCCGCGTGGCTGGTCGAGGCGATCCTGGGGCAGCTCGAAGTGCCGCAGCACGCCGCCGAAGGTGCGCTCCAGGTTTTCGCGGGTGAACACCGTCTGCGTCGGGCCATGGGCGAGCACGGTGCGGGCGAGCAGCACGGTACGGTCGCAGAACTCCGGGACGCTGCCCAGGTTATGCGTGGAGACCAGCATCACCCGGCCTTCCGCGCGCAGCTGGCCGAGCAGGGTGATGATCGCTTCCTCGGTCTTCACATCGACGCCGGTGAAGGGCTCGTCGAGCAGGATCACCTGGCCTTCCTGGGCCAGGGCGCGGGCGAGGAACACACGTTTCTTCTGGCCGCCGGACAACTCGCCGATCTGCCGCTTGCGCAGGGCCAGCATGCCGACCCGCTCGAGGGCGTTCTCGACGGCCTGGCGGTCGGTGGCGCGGGGTATGCGCAGCAGGTTCATGTGACCGTAGCGGCCCATCATCACCACGTCCTCGACCAGCACCGGGAAGTTCCAGTCGACGTCCTCGCTCTGCGGTACATAGGCGATCAGGTTGCGCTTGAGCGCCTGAGCGACCGGCATGCCGAGCACACTGATGCGCCCCTGGCTGAGGCGGGCAAAGCCCATGATGGCCTTGAACAGGGTGGACTTGCCGCTGCCGTTGACCCCGACCAGGGCGGTGATGCTGCCGCATGGGGTATCGAACGTGGCGTTGGTGAGGGCGGTATGCCCGTTGCGATAGGTGACGCTGACGGCCTCGATGTCGAGGCCACTGCCCCGACTCTGGTCGATGGATTCATTCATGGTGCGCTAAGGCCCTTGACCACGGTTTCGCAGGTGACGCGCAGCAGGTCGAGATAGGTCGGCACCGGGCCGTCCGCTTCGCTGAGGGAGTCGACGTAGAGCATGCCGCCATAGTTGGCGCCGGTTTCCCGGGCAACCTGCTGGGCGGGCGATGCGGAAATGGTGCTCTCGCTGAACACCACGGGAATCGAATGTTCACGCACGGCGTCGATCACCTTGCGCACCTGTTGCGGCGTGCCTTGCTGGTCGGCGTTGATCGGCCACAGGTACAGCTCCTTGAGGCCGAAGTCGCGAGCCAGGTAGCTGAATGCCCCTTCACTGGACACCAGCCAGCGACGTGCCTCGGGAATCTGCTGCAACTGGGTGCGGATCGGCGCCATGGTTGCTTGCAGGCGAGCCTTGTAGGCCTCGGCGTTGGCCTTGTAGGTATCGGCATGCACGGGGTCGTGTGCGACCAGGGCGTTGCGGATATTGTCGATGTAGATCACGGCCGCTTCGGGGGACATCCAGGCATGGGGGTTGGGCTTGCCGCTGTAAGGCCCTTCGCTGATGCCCATTGGTTCAACACCCTCGGAGACCACGGCGCGTGGCACGCCATCCAGGCGCTGGAAGAATTTGTCGAACCACAGTTCCAGGTTCAGGCCGTTGTACAGCACCAGCTTGGCGTCGCGGGCCTTGAGAATGTCGCCTGGCGTGGGTTGGTAATTGTGGATTTCCGCGCCGGGCTTGGTTATCGACACGACATCGGCTGCGTCGCCGGCGACGTTGCTGGCCATGTCGGCGATCACTGTGAAGGTGGTGACCACCTTGAACTTTTCCGCGGCGTCCGCCAGGCCTGGTACCGTGGCGAGCAGGATGAGCAGAAGCATCTTGGCGGTTGTCGGCATGGCGGGTCCTGGCTGAACGATTGATGCGTGGCTCGGCGCGCCCTTGCGATGTAGCGGAGCTTCGATCTTCCGACAACAACGAAGGAAAGCAATGGTTCTTTAATGCGAATAATTATTGATTCTTGGCGGTATGCACGTCAATTCGCCATGGCAACTGTTTTCCTGGGCGCTTCGCTGACGTGAGGATTGTCTGTCGTTGCGACCTTGGTGCCGAGCTGGCGGTTCCGTGTCTGCCGCCTGCCGGCCATGCCGAGTGGTTCGCAAAACAACCGATCACCTGGGCGCCGGCAGCATGGCTTCGAGCGTTTTCAGAGGCAACATTGCATGTTCGGCCTGCCCCGATTGATCCCGCTTGCAGGCTGCCTCTAAGCTGCGCGCTTTTTGCGGCATTGGATACCCTATGAGCGACCGTCAACTCATCCTCGTTCCCCGTCTGTCTCGTGTGCCCGAGCACGAGGCCCGGGCGCGAGCTGTCCTGCACTGGCTGGTCAGGCGTGAGATCGTCGAAGCCCTGCCGACCACTTGCGGCCGTGGCCGTGGAGGCATGGCCTACGCCATCGCCGCCGGCGCGCGACGGGTGGTACAGCGTCCCGAGCGACTGCCGTTCGGCCAGCCGTTCAACGGCCTGGAAATCATCACGCGGCGCTGCATCTATACCCCAACCCGCGATTTTCACGACGAAGCTGGCTGTCCGGAATGTCGCCAGGAAATCGGCGAAGCCTTCTTCGAAAGCCTCGACGAGTGGACGCCGGGCGACACCGATAACTTCACCTGTCCGGAATGCGGGCATGAGAATGAAGTGAACGGTTTCCTGTTCCTGCAGCCTTGTGCCTTCTCCGACCTGGGCTTCATTTTCAATGGCTGGGAGGCGGCGGGATTCACGCCGGCGTTTCTCGAAGCGTTCACCGAGCGTGTGGGATTTGCTGTCGCGCAGGTGATCGTCGAGCCCTGAGTCGCGGCCTTCTCATCGGGCCTCCCCGCAGCCCGTCCAGGCCACGTCCTGGAGTGGTTTTTGTTCCGTTACGGACTGGCGAAAGTATTCGACGAATCCCTCGACCAATGCGCTGTCGGGTTGTCGGCAGGCGAGGGCGACCGTGGTGCGGCAATCTTCGTCTGCAAGGGCTATGAACCTGACCCCGGCTGGCGCGATGGCCTGCATGCTCTGTGGCAGCAGGGCGATGCCGAAACCTGCCTGGATCAATTGCAGTTGCGTGGTCTTGCGCGACACCACATGCGCCGCCTTGGGATAGAAGCCGGCGCGGGTGCATATCTCCGCAGCCCGATAGCTGAGCCCACCGCGTTGCGGATGGGGGATGGAGACGAAGGGTTCGTCTTTCAAGTCGGCAAGGCTGACCGAGCCGACGTTCGCCAGGGCATGCCGACTACCAACGGCCAGCAGCATGGGCTCATCGAAGAGTGGATACAGCGTCACGCCGTCATGCTGGCGCAGCACGGGCAGGCGCAGCAGGCCGACGTCGAGGCGTCGTTCGCTCAGCTCCTGCAATTGGATTTCCGAGGATTGCTGGGCTATTTCCATACGCACGCCGGGATGCGCGGCGAGATAGCGAGTCAGGCCGTCCATCAGAACGCCGCTCAATGGCACCGTGCTGGAGTGGTTCAAGCGCAGGCTGCCGCGTTGCCCCTGGCCGATTTCACGGGCCTGCTGACTGGCGGTCTGCAGTTCGATCAGCAGGCCGCTGGCGTGGGCGAAGAATGCTTCGCCGGCTTCGGTCAGCAGCGGCTGGCGTGCGGTTCGGATGAACAGCGGAGTCTGCAACTGGCTTTCCAGTTCCTTGATCTGCCGGCTCAACGCCGACTGGGCGATGAACAAGCGCTCGGCAGCCGCGCTGAAACTACCGCTTTCGACGATGGCGACGAAGTAGTGCAACTGGCGGGTGGAGATCATCGAGTCATGCCTTATGGAGATGGCTTGTGGTTTTTTATCATATTGGTCGGCATGGCTCGAACGCCGCTAGAGTGCGCGGCGACATCTATATAAGGAGACCGTTCGATGGATCTCGCCGCACTGTTCGCTTCGCTGCCGTTTTCAGCCATGGACTGGCTGGTGATCGCGATAGGCATCGCCAGCGCCTACGTGGTGTTCGGTATAGCCGGTTTTGGCACGGCGCTGGTCGCGGCCCCGGTGCTGCTGCACTTCCTGCCTTTGTCGAAGATCATCCCGTTGTTGGTGCTGCTGGACTTCATCGCCGCCTTCGGCAACCTGCTGCCGTCGCGCAAGGACGTGGCCCGTGGCGAACTGCTGCGCCTGCTGCCGTGCATGGCGCTGGGATGTACGCTCGGCGTGGTGTTCCTGCTCAGCCTGAAGTCGGACCTGCTGCTGTTGGCGATGGGCGTTTTCGTCACCGCTTATGCGATCTACAGCCTGGCGGTCAACGTGCGACCTGCCAACCTGTCGCCGTTGTGGGCGGTGCCGGCGGGTGTGGTCGGTGGCCTGTTCGGTGCTCTGTTCGGCAGTGGTGGCTTTCTGTATGCGATCTACCTGAACGCGCGCACCCGCGATAAGGACCAGGCACGGGCGACCCAGAGTGCCTTGATCAGTTGCAGCACTCTGGTGCGCCTGTCGCTGTTCCTCATCGCCGGGGTCTATGCCGACTGGTCGCTGCTGGCGCTCGCCGCTTGCCTGCTGCCGGCCATGGCGCTCGGTTTGTGGGTGGGGCGCCGGTTGACGCTGAACATGTCGCGCGAGCAATTCGTGCGCCTGGTGACCTGGCTGGTGCTGGTCAGCGGCATCGCCTTGATCGGGCGATATTTCAGCGCGTGAATCGTGCTGGCGAAATGCTCGGTTTGCGTTGAGCCTCGCGGGCTGTCTGGGTATAATGCCGCGCTTCTTATTTTCCCGCCCGGGAGCCCCGCCATGCTGCGTATCAGCCAAGAAGCCCTGACTTTCGACGACGTCCTCCTGATTCCGGGTTATTCCGAAGTCCTGCCGAAAGACGTCAGCCTCAAGACCCAACTTACCCGCGGCATCTCGCTGAATATCCCGCTGCTGTCGGCTGCCATGGATACCGTCACCGAAGCGCGCCTGGCGATTGCCATGGCCCAGGAAGGCGGCATCGGCATCATCCACAAGAACATGACCATCGACCAGCAGGCTGCTGAAGTGCGCAAGGTCAAGAAGTTCGAGGCGGGTGTGGTCAAGGACCCGATCACCATCGAGGCCGACGCCACTGTACGCGACCTGTTCGACCTGACCCGCCAGCACAACATCTCCGGCGTGCCGGTGCTGAGCAACGGCGACCTGGTCGGCATCGTCACCTCCCGTGACGTGCGTTTCGAGAACCGCCTGGACGCCCGCGTACGCGACGTGATGACGCCGAAAGAGCGCCTGGTCACGGTCAAGGAAGGCGCGACCAAGGAAGCCGTACGCGAGCTGCTGCACAAGCACCGCATCGAGAAAGTGCTGATCGTCGACGATGCCTTCGCGCTCAAGGGCATGATGACCGTGAAGGACATCGAGAAAGCCAAGGCCTATCCGCTGGCGAGCAAGGACGACCAGGGCCGTCTGCGCGTCGGCGCGGCGGTCGGCACCGGCGCCGACACGGGTGACCGCGTGGCTGCGCTGGTCAACGCCGGTGTCGACGTGATCATCGTCGACACCGCCCACGGCCACTCCAAGGGCGTGATCGACCGCGTGCGCTGGGTCAAGCAGAACTTCCCGGACGTCCAGGTGATCGGCGGCAACATCGCCACCGGCGCAGCCGCCAAGGCCCTGGCCGAAGCCGGCGCTGACGGCGTCAAGGTCGGTATCGGCCCGGGCTCGATCTGCACCACCCGCATCGTCGCCGGTGTCGGCGTACCGCAAATCTCCGCCGTGGCCAACGTCGCCGCGGCACTGGCTGGCACTGGCGTGCCGCTGATCGCCGACGGCGGCATCCGCTTCTCCGGCGACCTGTCCAAGGCCATCGTCGCCGGCGCATCCGCCGTCATGATCGGCTCCATGCTGGCCGGCACCGAAGAGGCGCCGGGCGAAGTCGAACTGTTCCAGGGCCGCTCCTACAAGGCCTACCGTGGCATGGGCTCGCTGGGTGCGATGGCCCAGGCCCAGGGCTCCAGCGACCGTTACTTCCAGGACTCCTCGGCCGGTGCCGAGAAGCTGGTGCCGGAAGGCATCGAAGGCCGCGTTCCCTACAAAGGTGCGATGAGCGCCATCGTCCACCAGTTGATGGGCGGCCTGCGTGCTTCCATGGGCTACACCGGCTGCGCCACCGTCGAGGACATGCGCACCAAGCCGGAGTTCGTGCGCATCACCGGCGCCGGCATGGCCGAGTCGCACGTGCATGACGTGCAGATCACCAAGGAAGCGCCGAACTACCGCGTCGGCTAAAAAATGGATGTGCCGCTGCTGCGCTTGCGCCAGCGGCGTTGGAGACAAACCCGAAATGCTCATTTGCTTCAGCAAACTCCGCTTTCTCGCTTGTCTCCGCCTTGCTGGCACTGCGCTCGCGACGTGGCAAATCCATTTTTAACTTCTTCTGTACACGGGGCTGCCAATCAGCCCCGTGTTATTTGAGACTTTCGCTAGAGAGACGGCCATGGCCCATCCAGATATCCACGCCCACCGCATCCTGATCCTGGATTTCGGTTCCCAGTACACCCAACTGATTGCCCGCCGCGTGCGTGAGATCGGCGTGTATTGCGAAATCCGCCCGTTCGACATCGAAGACGAAGCCATTCGTACCTTCGCGCCGCGCGGCATCATCCTCGCCGGTGGCCCGGAGTCGGTGCACGAGGCGAACAGCCCGCGCGCGCCTCAGGCCGTGTTCGACTTGAACGTGCCGCTGTTCGGCATCTGCTACGGCATGCAGACCATGGCCGAGCAACTGGGCGGCAAGGTCCAGGGCTCCGACCTGCGTGAGTTCGGCTACGCCCGTGTCGATGTGGTCGGCAAGGCACGCCTGCTCGACGGCATCGAAGACCATGTCGACACCGACGGCGTCCTCGGCCTCGACGTATGGATGAGCCACGGCGACAAGGTCACCGAGATCCCCGAGGGCTTCCACGTCCTGGCCAGCACCCCGAGCTGCCCGATCGCCGGCATGGCCGACGATGCCCGTGGCTACTACGGCGTGCAGTTCCACCCGGAAGTGACCCACACCAAGCAGGGCGGTCGCATCCTCTCGCGCTTCATCCTCGACATCTGCGGCTGTGAAGCCCTGTGGACGCCGGCCAACATCGTCGAAGACGCCATTGCCACCGTGCGTGCCCAGGTCGGCACCTCCAAGGTGTTGCTGGGCCTGTCTGGCGGTGTCGACTCCTCGGTGGTCGCGGCGCTGCTGCACAAGGCCATCGGCGAGCAGCTGACCTGCGTGTTCGTCGACAATGGCCTGCTGCGTCACAAGGAAGGCGACCAGGTGATGGCCATGTTCGCCGAGAACATGGGGGTCAAGGTGATCCGTGCCGATGCCGAAGAGCTGTTCCTCGGCCGTCTGGCCGGCGTCAGCGACCCGGAGCAGAAGCGCAAGATCATCGGCCGTACCTTCATCGAAGTGTTCGATGAGCAAGCCACCAAGCTGCAGGACGTCAAGTTCCTCGCCCAGGGCACCATCTACCCGGACGTGATCGAGTCGGCGGGCGCCAAGACCGGCAAGGCCCACGTGATCAAGTCGCACCACAATGTCGGCGGCCTGCCGGAAGACATGCAGTTCTCGCTGGTCGAGCCGCTGCGTGAACTGTTCAAGGACGAAGTGCGCAAGATCGGCCTGGAACTCGGCCTGCCGTACGACATGGTCTACCGCCACCCGTTCCCGGGCCCGGGCCTGGGCGTGCGCATCCTCGGCGAAGTGAAGAAGGAATACGCCGACCTGCTGCGTCGCGCCGACCACATCTTCATCGAAGAACTGCGTGCCTTCGACTGGTACCACAAGACCAGCCAGGCCTTCGTGGTGTTCCAGCCAGTGAAATCGGTCGGCGTGGTCGGCGACGGCCGCCGCTACGCCTGGGTCGTCGCCCTGCGCGCGGTGGAAACCATCGACTTCATGACCGCGCGCTGGGCGCATCTGCCCTACGAGCTGCTGGAAAAGGTGTCCAACCGCATAATCAATGAAATCGAAGGCATCTCCCGCGTCACCTACGACGTGTCGAGCAAGCCGCCAGCGACCATCGAGTGGGAATGATCCCGCGTCTGGCACTGAGCGACAGTGCCTGCTAGCAGAAAACGAAAAGCCCGCTTAACCGAGCGGGCTTTTTCTATTTTAGGACGGGCATTTTCCAACTGCGCTCAGCGCTGCGAGCCTGTGTTTCATCGGCGGGGCGCGATCCTATCTGTGTCGTTAAAAAATTGGCGGGTTTCATGCGCGAGTCCGGCTATGTATGGGAATGCCTATCGTTGCGATAGGTATTGCCGAATGCCATTGATCGTACGACCTTTACCGAGTTGGTCGCGACAATGCTGAACAGGGCCTACGGCAGAAGCCGTCAAAACGATCAAGGATTTTGAGCATGACCGACAGTAAAACCAGGGTTATCAACGCGCCTGCTGCTTGGCAGCGGGCTGCTACGGCAGCCATGTTCTGTGCCCCGCTGGTGGCAGTTCCCCTCGGTGTGAATGCCCAGGAGGCTAACGCTAACAGTGAGGAGGAGAGCTATCGCCTCGCGCCGATCATCGTTAACTCCAATGCAGCGGCGAGTGACGATGCCAACTCAGTGGTCGCGCAGGAGCTTTGGGTGGGCGGTAAGGTAGCCACCAACATTCTCAATACGCCAGCTTCGGTTTCCGTGATTACCCAGAAAGAAATCGAGCAACGCAGCGCCAGTACCACTGAAGAGGTGCTGAAATACACGCCGGGTGTCGTTGCCGACTACTACAGCGCCGATGATCGTAATGACTACTTCCAGATTCGTGGCTTCAATGCCACGACTTATCGTGACGGTCTGACCCTGGGTTCGATGCGCGGCGTGCGTGAAGATTCATTCGCCTACGAACGTGTCGAGGTGCTGCGTGGCGCCAACTCCACACTGTTCGGCCCAGCCGACCCAGGCGGTTCTGTCAACTTCGTGACCAAGAAGCCGCGCTTCGAAAAATTTGGCCAGATCTACGGCTCATACGGCTCCTTCAATCACAAGGAAACCGGCATTGACGTTGGCGACTCGCTGAACGCGGATCAGACCCTGGCCTATCGCTTTACCGGCAAGTACCAGGATAGCGATCGTGAATATGACCACTCACGGGACGACAGCGGCTTTGTCATGGGCGGCCTGACCTGGGCGCCGACTGCCTTTACCTCGGCCACCCTGGTCGTCGATCACCTCAAGACCAAGAGCACACCGAATAGTGGTGGTGCCCCGATGGACAGGGAATACGACCGCGACGAGTTCTTTGGCGAGCCGAGCTACAACTTCCATGATGTTGAGCGCACCAATATCAGTGGCAGCTTCAGTCATAACTTCGACAATGGCTTCACGCTGAGCAGCAACCTGCGCTACAGCGACCTGTCCGATGGCTACGGCTATGTTTATCTCAGTGATGCTAACGGGCATGTCGGAAGCACTGTTAATCGCGGCTATCTAGGGAATGACAGTGACGCTGAGCAGTTCAATGGCAACGTGATCCTGCAGTACGACGCGCGCTTCGAAAATATCGATAGCAGCAGCATCGTGGGCGTGGAATATCTCGATTCCTCGAACAAGTGGGTTTCCGTATATGGTTCGACAGACCCAATCGATGTGAGCAACCCGCGATACGTTGGTGTTTCAGCACCCACCATCTATCAAGACAAGAATCAGGAGACCAGCATCAAGTCTGCGTTCCTGCAGCAGAACTTGTCGTTCTACGAGCGTTTTATCGTCACTGTCGGTATGCGTCATGACTCCATGGAAATTTCCGAGGCTGACTATCTTGCGAACAGCAAGACCTCGGATAATTATTCGAAAACATCGTATCGTGGCGCGCTGACCTATATCGTCAATGACGAGGTTTCTACCTACGTCAGCGTTGTGGAGTCCGTCTCTCCACCCGCGGTCGGTACTACCCCGCAGAGTGGCATACAGTACGAGTTGGGCGCGAAGTATTCGCCGATGGCGATGAATGCGCTGTTCTCCGCTGCGATCTATGAGTTGACTCAGGAGGACGTTGCCACTGCTGTTATTCAAGGTGATGGCACTATTCAGTCGCAGACTATTGGCGAGCAGCGTGTACGGGGCCTCGATCTGGAGGCCAAGGCTGAGCTGACCGAGAACCTGACGCTGGTTGGTGGTTACACCTATATGGACACCGAGGTGCTTCGTGGTGCGCTGCAGGTATGGAACGGGGCGAGCTATGATGCCGTATCGATCAAGGGCAACAATCTCGCGATCGCACCTAAGCATTCTGCCTCGCTCTGGAGTTATTACAGCGTGCCGGGAACTGACGTCAGTGTCGGCCTGGGAGCCCGTTATGTAGGCTCCTACTACTTCGGCGAGCGTAACAACACCGGTAAGAGCGATGGCACCACGCTGTTCGATGCGGCGTTCAACTACCAGATCGCCAAGGGCACCGACCTGGCCGTCAATGTCAACAACCTGTTCGACGAGCAGCATGTGGTGGGGCGTGGTACTGCGGACTACTACAACACGGGCCGCGAAATCACCGCCAAGGTGAGTTACAACTGGTAAGTCGATACGTCGCTTCTCGGGCAAATCTGTGTCCGAGAGACGATGTGCTCAGGATTTGCCTGAAGTTAAAAAAGCGCGACCACAAGGTTCGCGCTTTTTTTTGTGCGGTCATTTTTTAACCAGAACGGGATCGCTGACGTAACGCTCAGGAAACAACCGTTTGAGGTTCTCTACCTTGGGCAGGTCGTTGTAGACGATGTAGGGGTAGTTCGGGTTCTCGCTGAGGAAGTCCTGGTGGTACATCTCTGCCGGGAAGAAGCTGGGCTTGTCTTCCAGGCGCGTGACGATGGGCTTGGCGTATACGTGCGCGGCGTCGAGTTGGGCGATGTAGGCGTGGGCGACCTGATACTGCGCGGGACTGGTGGCGAAGATGGCCGAGCGGTATTGCCTGCCGATATCCGGGCCCTGGCGATTGAGCAAGGTTGGGTCATGAGCCACCGAGAAGAATATCTGCAGCAGGTCGCCGTAGCTGATCTGGCCGGGGTCGTAGGTGACTTCCACCGATTCCGCATGATCGGTGCTGCCGCTGCTGACGATTTCATAATCGGCAGTGCCCGCCGTGCCGCCGCTGTAGCCGGAGACAGCGCGTTGTACGCCCTTGACGTGCTGGAACACGCCCTGCACACCCCAGAAGCAGCCACCGGCGAAGATCGCTTTTTGCGGGCTCTGGCCGCCTGTCGGCAGATCCTGCGTGGGAGCCGGGATGACGACGGCTTCCTCGGCCGCCGACAAGGCGCTGGGCTGCCAGAGCGTGCCGGCGCCGATCAGGAGTACGGCAGCCGTCAAACCAAGCAACGAGGTGCGTCGGTGCTGTTTGAGCGATGCAAGGCGTGCGTTCATGGCGATCATCCGAAAGTGAAGGCGTAGGCGGCCACGCCAGGATCGAGAAACTCGATGCTGAAGGTGTGTTCGCCGACTTCGCCAGGGTGGCGGATCAGTTGATAAAGGCGTTGTTCGGTAACGGTGCCGCTGCCATCTGCGGCAGTGTCCGTGCCGTGGGCAGCGCCGGGTGCCTTGCCGTCGATACTGACCTTGAAGCGCACCGGTTTGCCATCTGCGCCAGGACTGAGTACCAGATGCAGGTCACGTGCCTTGAAGCGATAGACGATGCGCCCGCTGTTTTCGACGAGGCTGGCGCTTTCCGGGCCGACTTGCCATTTACCCGTCAGGCCCCATGCGTTAAGCGACAAGTTCTCTGGGGCTGTATAGACCGTAGGTTGATCGGCGGCGACCTGAGGTTTGGAGGCAAAGTTCTCGCCGCGCTGGTAACCCAGGTAGGTTTCCGGCGAGCCTATCGAGTCCATGTCCGCCGCCATCTGCGCCCCTTGGCCGTTGACTTCGACCAGCCCCTGGGCGGTCTTGGCTGAGCCGGCTTCCTTCAGCAGTTGCTGGATGACCCGCTCGGATTCGCCGTAGCCGCCTTCGCCGAAGTGGTGGTGGCGAATTTTGCCATTGGCATCGATGAAGTAATGGGCCGGCCAGTATCGGTTGCCGAAGGCGCGCCAGATCGCATAGTCGTTGTCGACCGCCACCGGGTAGTCGATACCCAGTTCCTTCATGGCGCGGTTCACGTTGTCGACGTCACGCTCGAAGGCGAACTCCGGGGCATGCACGCCGATCACCTGCAGCCCCTGGTCCTTGTACTTGTCGGCCCAGGCTTTGACGTAGGGCAGGGCGCGCAGGCAGTTGATGCAGGAGTAGGTCCAGAAGTCGACCAGCACCACCTTGCCGCGCAGGTCCTGGCTGTTCAGCGGAGCGGAGTTGAGCCATTGGCTGGCGCCGTCGAGTGTCGGTGCCAGGCCTTCGTCGGGCAGGGCAGGGGCAGCGCTCGCCGAGCGACTCATGCCCATCGCCGGATTGGCCGACATCATTGCGCCGTTATCACTGAGGCCTTGCATCATCATCGCGTTGTTGCCACTCATGGCCATGGCGCCGTCGTCCTGCGGCTTGCCCAGGCGTTCGACCAGTTTTTCCTCGAGAGGAGTGGTCGAGGCGGTCGACAGTTGCGCGAGGATGCCGGTATCGAGCCCCAGGGCGATGGCCGCGACGCCGGCCAGTATCAATGCACCCAGCCCACGGCGCAGCCATTCGCCCAGGCCGAGCGAGCGCTTGAGGGCCGCGAACACTTTGCCGCCGAGCAGCAGCGCAACGGCCATCGAAGTCGCCGCACCGGCGGCATAACCGAACAACAGCAGGCTGGAGGTGGCGCTGGCGCCTTGCAGCGCTGCGCCGGTGAGGATCAGGCCAAGGATCGGTCCGGCGCAGGGCGCCCACAGCAGACCGGTGGCGACGCCCAGCAATAGCGAGGTGCCGATGCGTGGTGTGGCGTCGCCTTGCGCGCGCTCCGAAAGACGCGAGCCCGCGGCGACCAGCGGTTGCATCAGGCGCTGGGAAAGACCGGGCCAGAGCAGCGTCAAGGCGAACAGCGCCATCAGTACCAGGGCCGCCCAGCGGCCGTACTGGTTGGCGGCCACCACCCAGCCACCGCCAACCGCGGCGAGCGAGGCCACGGCGGTGAAGGTCAAGGCCATGCCGATCAGCAGCGGCAGGCCGCTGCGACGAAACGGCTGGCTGGCCCTGGAGAAGACGAAGGGCAGTACCGGCAGGATGCACGGGCTGATGATGGTCAGCACACCGCCCAGGTAGGCGAGCAGGAAAATCAGCATGGTTGGTCTCTTGGATATTGATGAATCGTCATGCAGCAAAGGTCGAAGCAGCTGTAGGGTGGTCAGCGCGAAGCTTGCCCACCATTGGCCATGCAGAGCGGTGGACAAGCTTCGCGTTAACTGCGCGTCCCGGTCCACCCTACTCGCTGGGTTTAGGCAGGCGCTATAAACGACCCGGGATACTTTGGAATATTCGTCATTCCCGCGAAGGCGGGAATCCAAAGAACTCGCGCATCTGGACTCCCGCCTTCGCGGGAGTGACGGTATATCGAAGTGTCCGCGCCGCCTCATGGAGGCTGTATGCCTCTAGCGTTCATGCCGGTATAAACGTCATCGCCACGCCATTCATGCAATAGCGCAAGCCGGTCGGTGCCGGGCCATCGTCGAACAGGTGGCCCTGGTGGCCGCCGCAGCGCCGGCAATGCACCTCGGTGCGCAGCATGCCGAAACTGCGGTCCTGGCGCGTGGCGACCGCGTTATCCAGCGGTTTCCAGAAGCTCGGCCAGCCGGTGCCGCTATCGAACTTGGTTTCGGACGAGAACAGCAGCAGGTCGCAGCCGGCGCAGGCGAAGGTGCCGGCGCGGTGCTCGTCGTTGAGCGGGCTGCTGCCGGCGCGTTCGGTGCCTTCGTGACGCAACACCGCGTATTGCTGGGGCGTCAGGCGCGCCCGCCATTGGCTGTCGGTGTACTCGATCTCGAAGCGTTCTTCGGCGACACCGGTGCGCAGCAGGCCCAGGGCGACAGCGCCAGAGGCGACGGTGGTGGCGAGCAGCAGGCGTCTTCGGCTGATCATGGCTTTATCCTTCTTGGGGCAACATGGACAAGACTACGAAGCAACGCTCGCGAAGTCCTCACGCAGAGTTAAACGATTCGTGATAACTCGAATGGCGCGGATTACGCACAATGTCCTGGCCTGCACCTCCTGAGAACCTGCCGATGCCCACACCCCGCCGCATCCTGCTTGTCGAAGACGATATCCATATCGCCGACATGCTCGCCCTGAACCTGCGCGACGAAGGCCTGGAGGTGGTGCATTGCGCCCGTGGCGACGAAGGCCTGGCCCATCTGCAGCGCGGCGGTTGGGATGCCCTGGTGCTGGACCTGATGCTGCCCGGCGTGGATGGCCTGGAAATCTGCCGCCAGGCCCGGGCGATGACCCGCTACACACCGATCATCATTATCAGCGCCCGCTCCAGCGAGGTGCACCGCATCCTGGGCCTGGAAATCGGCGCCGACGATTACCTGGCCAAGCCGTTCTCGGTGCTGGAACTGGTGGCACGGGTCAAGGCGCTGCTGAGGCGGGTGGAGGCCCTGGCGCAGAACGCCCGGTTGGAATCGGGCAGCCTGCTCATCGATGGCCTGGCGATGGACCCGGTGGCTCGCGAGGCGCGTTTGAACGGTACGCGCCTCGAACTCACGCCACGCGAGTTCGACCTGCTGTATTTCTTCGCCCGCCAGCCGGGCAAGGTGTTTTCACGCATGGACCTGCTCAATGCCGTCTGGGGCTATCGGCACGAAGGCTACGAGCACACGGTAAACACCCATATCAATCGCCTGCGCAGCAAGATCGAGGACGATCCGTCGCAGCCGGCGCGCATCCTCACGGTCTGGGGCAAGGGCTACAAGTTCGTCGAGACGGGGAGTGCGGCATGAGGCTGACCCTGACCCAGCGCCTGTCCCTGGTGTTCGCTCTTTTGTTGCTGGTCTGCAGCAGCACCTCGGCGTGGATGCAGGTGCGCTCCAACCGCATGCACGAGCAGGAGGTGGTCCAGGCGCTGTCCCGCGATGTGGCGCAAAGCATCGGCCGTGACGTGCAGCTCACCGACGCCAACGGTCTCAGGCCCGATGCCATCCGTGATCTGTTCAGCCAGTTGATGATGGTCAACCCGAGCGTCGAGGTGTATCTGCTCGAGCCCGACGGGCATATCGCCGGGCACGCGGCGCCGGAAGGGCGACTGCGCCGGGAGGCGGTGGACCTGCGGCCGATCCGCCAGTTTCTCGATGGCCGCATGCTGCCGATCCTCGGCGACGATCCACGCAGTGTCGACGGGCGCAAGGTATTCAGCGCCGCGCCGTTGGCGGTGGATGGACGCGAGGTCGGCTTCATTTATGTGGTGCTGCTGGGCGAGGCCCATGACCTGCTGGCGGCGCGCGACTCGGCCGATGCGGTGTTGAAGACCGCGCTCTGGTCGATCGGCATGGTCGCGCTGCTGTGCCTCGCCGCTGGCCTGGTGGCGTTCACCCTGATCACCCGGCCGCTGCGCAAGCTGACGGACTCGGTACGCCGGTTCGACATGCAGGGCGCGCCGCCGGAACCGCCCGAGGCAGCGCCTGCGCCGAGCGAGTCAGGCCCTGATGAGATTGCCGTGCTGGATTCGGCCTACCGGCAGATGCAACGACGCATCGGCGAGCAATGGCAGGCCCTGGTGCGGCAGGACCAGGAGCGTCGCGAGCTGATCGCCAACGTCTCCCATGACCTGCGCACACCGCTGGCATCCGTGCAGGGCTACCTGGAAACCCTGCTGCTCAAGGATGCCTCATTGGAACCCCAGGAGCGCCGGCGTTACCTGGGCATCGCCCTCGACCAGAGCCGCAAGGTTGGCGCGCTGGCGCAGAGCTTCTTCGAGCTGGCGCGACTGGAATACGGCTTCGTGCAGATCGAGCCGGAATCGTTTTCCATGGTCGACCTGGTCCAGGATGTATTCGAAAAGTTCGAGTTGCGCGCCGAGGCCAGCAGCGTGGCCCTGCTGGCGGAGTTCCCGCCGCGCTTGCCGGCGGTGCAGGCCGACCTGGGCATGATCGAGCGGGTTCTCAGCAATCTGTTGGACAACGCCTTGCGCCATACGCCGGGCGGCGGTCATGTCCGGGTCGTGCTGGCGGCTGCCGGCGATGGTGTGCAGGTGACGGTCTGCGACGACGGTCCGGGGATCGCAATGGAGTTGCGCGAGGGGCTGTTCCGTCGTCCGTTCACGGTCGGCGGCGAGCGCCGTGGCGGTGGGTTGGGGCTGCATATCGTGCAGCGCATCCTGCACCTGCATGGCCGTGACATCAGGCTGCTCGATGACCCGTCGCAGGGCGCGGCGTTGCGCTTTTCGCTATCGACGGCGAGCTGACGGCTGCCCACAGGGAAGCACGCCGCGCCTCCTTCCTGTATCCTGTGCGCCCTTTGCGCCGGGCGTCCTCTGCCTCGTCCGCGCTGTTCCGCCATGCCCCTGCACCCGTCTGGCTCACACAGGTTGAAACCTGACAGTTGAGAATGAGGTGCAGTTGGCCCGTATAATCTCCCGCGAATCTTTGGCTTACCGAGAGGAAAGTGGCTTATGTCAGCACATCGTGTAACCGGACTGGCGCGCGCTATCGGCGCTGGTGTTCTGTCGTTCGCTCTGTTTTGCAGCGCTACCGCACGGGCCGACGACCCGGTGACCCTGACGCTCTACAACGGCCAGCATGAGGCGACCGGCAAGGCCGTCGCGGATGCCTTCCAGAAGAAAACCGGGATCAAGGTCGTGATTCGCAAGGGCGGTGGTGGCCAACTGGCCAACCAGATCGCCGAAGAGGGCGAGCGTTCGCCGGCCGATGTCATCTATACCGAGGAAGCGCCGCCGCTGATCAAGCTGGCCAGCCAGGGCCTGCTGGCCAAGGTCGATGACAGCACCTTGTCGCAGATCGACGCCAAGTTTTCCGACAGCAGCGGCCAGTGGCTGGGTATCACCTCGCGCGTGCGGGTATTGGCCTACAACCCCGATCTGGTCAGCGAGGACGAGTTGCCGAGCCATGTGCTCGACGTCGCAGGGCCCGAATGGGCTGGCAAGATCGCCTTCGTGCCGAGCAGCGGCGAGTTCCTCGGGCAGACAGCAGCGGTCATTCGTATCAATGGCCGCGAAGCCGCCGAGGAGTGGCTGACCGGACTCAAGGCGTTCGGCGGCACCTACACCAACAACGTGATCGCGATGAAGGCCGTGGAGAACGGTGAAGTCGGCGCGGCGCTGGTCAACAGCTACTACTGGACCGCCCTGAAGAAAGAAAAGGGCGAGCTGAAATCCAAGCTGCATTACTTCGCCGATGGCGACGCCGGCGGGCTGTCCAGCGTTTCCGGCGCGGCGGTGGTCAAGTCGAGCAAGCACCAGAAAGAGGCCCAGCAGTTCCTCGCCTTCATGATCAGCGAAGAAGGGCAGAAGGCCATTCTCAGCAAGTCGGCGGAGTACCCGGTCAATCCGAAGGTGCAGGCCGATCCGTTGCTCAAGCCCTATGACCAGCTCAAGCCGCCGGCCATTACCGCCGACGAAATCGGCCTGGCCGAAGATGCCCTCGACCTGCAGCGCGAAGTCGGACTGAACTGACCATGCAAACCGAGGCCGCAAGCGCACCATTGCCCGCACCTGTAAGCCGATACCGGCGCAAGTCGCCGCCGATCTGGCTGCAGATTCCCGTACTGGCGTTGCTGCTGGTGGCGGCCTTGCCGCTGTTCTTCGTGGTCGCCCGTGCGGCGCAGACCGGTTGGCACGAGGCCTGGGCGCTGCTCTGGCGACCGTTCGTGTTCGGCCTGCTGGCCAACACCATGAAGCTGATGGTGCTGGTCACCATCGGCTGTGCGTTCATCGGCCTGGCCCTGGCCTGGCTGGTCGAGCGCAGCGACCTGCGTTGGCGCAAGCACTGGAACGTGCTGCTGTGCCTGCCGTTCGCCATTCCGTCGTTCGTCAGCGGTTTCACCTGGGTCTCGATCAGTCCGATGTTCGAAGGCCTTGGCGGTACGGTGCTGGTGATGATCCTGTCCAAGTATCCGCTGATCTACCTGCCGCTGGTGGCGATGCTGCGCAGTCTTGATCCGGCGCTGGAAGAATCCGCGCGGATGCTCGGCTACAACCGCCGCCAGGTGTTCTGGAAGGTGACCTTGCCGCTGCTGCGCCCCGTGCTGATGGCCACCAGCCTGCTGGTGGCGGTGCACATGCTGGTGGAGTTCGGCGCGCCGTCGATCATGCGCTACCAGACTTTCACCACGGCGATCTACCAACAGTTCGAGCTGGAGTTCAGCGGCAGCAACGCGGCGATGTTGTCGGCGCTGCTGCTGGCGATGTGCATGATCATGCTGTGGGGCGAGTTCCGTCTGCGCGGTCGCGGTTATGCGCGTACCGGCCAGGGCGTGGCGCGTAGCGCGGCGCCGGTGCGGCTGGGGGCGTGGAGCGTACCGGCGCAACTGGCGCTGGTGGTGCTGGTGGCCATCGGTTGCGGTACGCCGCTGACCATGCTCGGTTTCTGGATCGTCGAAGGCAGCTCGGCAGCCTTCCCGCTGGACGAGATCCTGCAGACGCTGTGGTCGTCGCTGTCCTATTCCTTCGGCGGCGCCTTGCTCAGTTGCCTGCTGGCGCTGCCGGTGTGCCTGGTGGTGGTGCGCTACCACGGACGCATGGCGAACCTGGCGGATCGCCTGCCGTACCTGTTGCATGCCTTGCCGGGGCTGGTCATCGCCCTGTCGCTGGTGTTCTTCGCCCTCGGCTACATGCCGTCGCTCTACCAGACCGCGATCCTGCTGCTGGTGGCCTACGCGCTGTTGTTCATGCCGATGGCCCAGGGGCCGATTCGCGTCGCCCTGGAAAAAGCCTCGCCGCAACTGGAAGAGGCGGCACGCACCCTGGGTCATACACCGATCTCGACCTTTCTCAAGGTAACCCTGCCAATCATCTTCCCTGCCATCGGCGCCGGCTTCGTGCTGGTGTTCCTCGACTGCATGAAGGAATTGACGGCGACCCTGATCCTCGGCCCGACCGGCCTGGAAACCCTGGCCACCAAGGTCTGGTCGCACACCGGCAACCTCGAATACGCCGGTGCGGCGCCTTATGCGGCGTTGATCGTGCTGGTCTCCGGCTTGCCGGTCTATCTGTTGACCACCCGTGCCTACGCCCAGCGGCGCGGGTGAGTCGTTCGCTTACCTTTTCGTCTACCAGGGTGTATCGTGCGCGCCACCCCAGCGTCCGCCAGAGGCGTGTACGGATCACCCTGATTAGCGTCGGCGGTTTCGCTGCAGGAGCCTGAACCATGTCCTTTACCCGCAGACAGATCCTGGCCGGTATCGCCGGCCTCGGCGTCGTTGGCCTCGGTGCTGGTGGCGCACGTTACTGGCTGGGCCGCGTGGCCGCGCCCAAGACCCATGACTACGAACTGATCGCCGCGCCGCTCGATATGGAACTGGTCGCCGGCCATGTCACGCCGGCCTGGGCCTACGGCGGCCAAGCTCCTGGCCTGGAACTGCGTTGTCGCCAGGGCGACATGCTCCGGGTGCGCTTCATCAACAAGCTGCCCGAGCAGACCACCATCCACTGGCACGGCATCCGCCTGCCGCTGGAAATGGACGGCGTGCCCTATGTCTCCCAGGCGCCGGTGCTGCCGGGTGAATACTTCGACTATGAGTTCCTCGTTCCGGATGCCGGCAGCTACTGGTACCACCCGCATACCACCAGCGCCGAGCAACTGGGCCGTGGCCTGGTCGGCCCATTGATCATCGAGGAGCGCGAAGCCAGCGGCTTCAAGCACGAACGGGTGCTGTGCCTGAAAACCTGGCATATCGATGCGCAGGGCGCCTTCACCGCGTTCAGCGTGCCGCGCGAAGCGGCGCGGGAAGGCACGCGCGGGCGGCTGAGCACGGTCAACTCCGTGTCGATTCCGACCCTCGAATTGCCGGCCGGCCAGGTGGTGCGTCTGCGCCTGCTGAACCTGGACAATACGGTGACCTACCGACTGAACCTGGCTTCCAGCGATGTCGACGTGCGTATCTACGCACTCGACGGCCACCCGGTCCAGCCGCGTCCCCTGGGCAAGGAGTACTGGCTGGGGCCAGGCATGCGCATCGACCTGGGCTTGAAGGTTCCCGAGGTCGGCACTGAATTGCCGTTGCGCAATGGCCCGCTGCGCCTGGCAACGATCAAGTCGGTCGCCAGCAGTGAGCCGGCCGCAGAGTGGCCGGCGCCCTTGCCGGACAACCCGGTGGCAGAGCCCGACCTGAGTCGCGCCGAGACCCTGCGCTTCAATTTCGAGTGGGCCGCCGCGCTGGCCTCGCCCGCCGACGAAGCGGCGGGGCGCTACAAATACTGGCAGATCAACGGCCAGGCCTGGGACATCAACGACAAGACCTGCGCCGACCGGCCCATCGCCACGCTGAAGAAGGACGGCCACTACATATTCGTGCTGCGCAACATGGCCCAGTACCAGCACCCGATCCATCTGCATGGCATGGCCTTCAAGGTGCTCGACTCCAATCGCAAGGCCATCATTCCGTACTTCACCGACACCTATCTGCTGGGCAAGAACGAGACCGCGCGCATTGCCTTGGTCGCCGATAATCCGGGGGTGTGGATGTTCCACTGTCATGTCATCGACCATATGGAAACCGGCCTGATGGCGGCGATCGCGGTGGTTTGAGGCGATGAGCAAGGTAGCGATCATCGACCGTAGCCAGGACGAGCGCTTCATGCGCCTGGCCCTGGAACAGGCGCGCCTGGGCGCCGAGCAGGGCGAGGTGCCGGTCGGCGCGGTGCTGGTGCGTGATGGCGAGGTCATCGGCCTGGGCTACAACTGCCCGATCCTGCGCCATGACCCCAGCGCCCATGCCGAGATGGTCGCCATTCGTGCCGCTGCCGAAGCCGCGTGCAACTACCGCCTGCCTGGCAGCACCCTGTACGTCACCCTGGAGCCGTGCAGCATGTGCGCCGGTTTGATCGTGCACGCGCGTATCGCCCGGGTCGTCTACGGCACGCTGGAGCCGAAGGCGGGCGTCGCCCAGAGTCGCGGAGCGTTCTTCGACCAGAGCTTCCTCAACCATCGTGTGCTGGTCGAGGGCGGCGTGCTGGCCGAGGAGTGCGGGGCCATGTTGCGCGGCTTCTTCAAGCAGCGTCGCCAGTCCTAGGGGTATTTCTCGCGCAACCCGAAGGCTCCGCGCGGTCGCGACGAAACATCAACGGACCCTAGGGTCTGTTGCCGTTTCGTCGCGACCGCGCCGGAGCCAGTTTTTATACGAGGCGAGGCGCGAGATGCGAAGTTTAGTGGGCTAAATGAGCCATCGAGTAACGCTGCATCGTATAAAAACGGGCCCGGCCCTGCGGGTTGTGCGAGAAATAACCCCCGCTGTCGTTGCAGGACTTGGTAAGGGAATGACCATTGCCTGCGTCCTGCGCCTAACCGGGGGTTATTTCTCGCGACAACGCGGCTTGCGACGAAACGGCAACAGACCCTAGGAGCCTGTCCCTTTTCGCCATGTGCCCGTCCAAACGCGACGGGGGCGTTGAAAAGGGCTGCCGAATCGAGGCGAGGCTGCTAGTGTTTAGCCCCATGTCAAGAAGACGGCATGCCATCCTCTGGCGCTGCCGCTATCCGACCGGTTCGTGCTGCCTCGTTCGATTGGTACCCCTCCATGCCTGTGATTTGGAAGTCGTTTCGCTCGCTGTATTTCGCCACCCTCCTGATGCTGCTCGGAACCGGCCTGCTGGGAACCTACCTGGCCTTGCGCCTGGCCGAGTCGGTCGATGGCTTGTGGGTTGGCGCCATGATGGCGGCCAACTACGCCGGCCTCGTATTGGGTGGCAAGGTCGGGCACCGGCTCATCGCGCGGGTCGGCCATATCCGTGCCTATGTATCGTGCGCCGGAGTGGTCACCGCCGCCGTGCTGGGCTTCGGCCTGATCGACTGGCTGCCTGCGTGGTTGGCGCTGCGCATGCTGATCGGCATGTCGGCGATGTGTCAGTACATGGTCATCGAGAGTTGGCTCAACGAGCAGGCCGAGGCGAAGTCGCGTGGCCTGGTGTTCAGCGGCTACATGGTGGCGTCCTACCTCGGCTTGGTGCTTGGTCAGATGGTGCTGGTGATCCACCCCGCCCTGGGCGTGGAGCTGCTGATGATGGTCGCCCTGTGTTTTTCCCTGTGCCTGGTGCCCGTGGCGCTGACGCGCAAACTGCACCCCGCACCACTGCGACCGGCACCGTTGGAGCCACGTTTTTTCATCAAGCGGGTGCCGCAATCGCTGACCACCACCCTGGCCGCCGGGTTGACGATCGGTTCCTTCTACGGCTTGGCGCCGCTGTATGCCGCGCGCATGGGCTTGCAAACCCAGCAGGTCGGCTTGTTCATGGGCGTCTGCATCTTCGCCGGCCTGGTTGTGCAGTGGCCATTGGGCTGGCTTTCGGACCGTTACGATCGGGCCCGGCTGATTCGTGGCTGCGCGTTGTTGATGGGCGTGGCAGCCTTGCCTCTGGCGGTGCTGCCGCGGGTACCACTGGAGCTGTTGCTGCCGATGGCGTTCGTCGTCTGCCTGTTGCAGTTCGCCCTCTATCCGTTGGCGGTGGCGTTCTCCAACGACCACGTGGAGGCCGAGCGCCGGGTTTCGCTGACGGCCATGCTGCTGGTGACGTTCGGCGTAGGCGCCTGTATCGGGCCGCTGTTCGGCGGCGTGGTGATGAAATATTTCGGCGCCAACATGCTCTACGTCTTCTTCGTTCTCTGCTCGCTGGTCCTGGTGTGGCGAATCAAGCCCGATGCGGTGACCAACCTGCACCAGGTCGAGAATGCACCCTTGCATCACGTGCCGATGCAGGACAGCACGGCCAGCTCGCCGCTGACCGCGGCGCTCGATCCACGGGTCGACGAGCAGGTCGTGCAGGACGTGATGACCACCAGCCCCAGCCCCGAGCCGGCCCCGGAGGCGCAAGCGCAGCAGGGCTGAGGCGCAGGCTTCAGAGCGTCGACTTGTCTTCGTCCTGCTCGTCGTCCTTGGCGATGCCAGGAATGTGCAGGGCACTGTTGACCATCTGGTTGCCTTCCAGCTGAGGCTGGGTCACCCAGGTCAGGATGTCGTAGTAGCGGCGGATGTTGCGCACGAAATGCACCGTCTCGCCGCCGCGCGCATAGCCATAGCGGGTCTTGCTGTACCACTGCTTCTGCGACAGGCGCGGCAGCATCTTCTGCACGTCGAGCCACTTGTTGGGGTCGAGCCCTTCGTTCTGCGCCAGTTTGCGTGCGTCGCTCAAGTGGGCGATGCCGATGTTGTAGGCCGCCAGGGCGAACCAGGTGCGATCCGGCTCGGTCAGCTCATCGGCCAGGCCGGCATGGATCAGCGCCAGGTATTTGCCGCCGCCCTGAATGCTCTGGCGCGGGTCGAGGCGGTTGGCCACGCCCATGGCCTGGGCGGTGCCCTGGGTCAGCATCATCAGGCCGCGCACGCCGGTCTTGGAGGTGGCATCGGGCTGCCACATCGACTCCTGATAGCCAACGGCCGCGAGCAGGCGCCAATCGACCTTCTGTTGTTCGCCGGCCTGGCGGAAATGCTGTTCGTAGCGCGGCAGGCGCTGGCGCAGGTGCTGGGCGAAGGTGTAGGCGCCGACGTAGCCGAGTACGTCGACGTGGCCGTAGTAGCGATCCTTCAGGCGTTGCAGGCTGCCGTTTTCCTCGACCAGGGCAAGAAAATGATCGACCTCCTGCAGCAGGCTGTCGTCGGCGCCCGGCGCCATGGCCCAGCCGAGGTTGCGCGAGTCGCCGAAGTCGAAGGCCACGCGCACCTTGGAGAAGTACACCTGGTTCATCGCCAGCTCATTGGAGTCGACCACGGTCAGGTCGATCTGGTCTTCGTCGACCATGCGCAGCAGGTCGACCACCTCGACCGCCGAGGACTCCTCGAACTTCAGCTCGGGCAGGGTGGCTTGCAACTCGCGCAGTTGCTCGGCATGGCTGCTGCCTTGCAGCACCATGATGCGTTTGCCGACCAGGTCCTCGGGGCGCGAGGGCCGGCGGTCACCGTCGCGATAGATGACTTGCGGCGTGACTTCCAGATACGGTTGGGAGAACTTGGCCACGCTCTTGCGGCCTTCGCTGGCGACCAGACCGGCGGCAGCCAGTTCCGGACCGTCGGCCTGGCTCAGGCGCGCATAAAGGTCGTCCAGGTTGTCGGCGGTCTCGATTTTCAGCTCGACGCCCAGATTTTCGGCGAAGCGCTTCACCAGTTCGTACTCGAAGCCGGTTTCGCCGTTGCGGTCCTGGAAATAGGTGGCCGGGCTGTTGCGGGTGACCACGCGCAGGACGCCCTCCTTCTGTATGCGCTCGAGCGTAGTAGGCTTGGGCTCCTCACTACTACAACTGCCGAGCAGCAGAAAGATTCCGGTCGCCATCAGCCAGGCGGCAGCGCGCATGCGGAAAGCTGTTTGGGGAAACATGCGGCGCAGTATATCGAAAGCCCGGCTGCCACCATATCTCGACAGCCGTCGGGCGCTCTGATAAGCGAAGCATGCCGCAGGTGCCGCGGCCGAGTGCTTTAGGTTCTGTACGAAAAGTCGTCGAGCGAAGGTCAGGCGAGGCAAAAACGGGTGAGGAAGCGGAGTTTACGCGTTGTAAATGAGCATTCCGAACCCGTTTTTAACGAAGCATCACCGAGCGCAGGCACTTTTCGTACATAACCTAGGCTAGAATATGCGGCCTCAAAGCACACCCCTTCCCAGAGGCTGTTCACGATGTTGATCCTGCGCGGCGCGCCCGCTCTTTCTTCTTTCCGCCACGGCAAATTGCTCGAGCAACTGACCGCCAAGGTCCCTGCCGTGACAGGTCTGTACGCCGAGTTCGCGCATTTCGCCGACGTTACCGGCACGCTGACCGCCGATGAAGAGCATGTCCTGGCACGCCTGCTGAAGTACGGCCCCAGTGTTCCGGTCCGGGAACCCAGCGGTCGCCTGTTCCTCATCGTGCCGCGCTTCGGCACCATTTCGCCCTGGTCCAGCAAGGCCAGCGACATCGCCCGCAACTGTGGCCTGGCCAAGATCCAGCGCCTGGAGCGCGGCATCGCCTACTACGTCAGCGGTGAGTTGAGCGCCGAGGATGTGAGCGCGGTCGCCGCTCAACTGCATGACCGCATGACCCAGGCGGTGCTGGAGGCCATGGAACAGGCCGCCGCGCTGTTCAGCCATGCCGAGCCGAAGCCGCTGACCGCCGTGGACATCCTCGGTGGCGGTCGCGCCGCGCTGGAAAAGGCCAACGTCGAGCTGGGCCTGGCCCTGGCCGAGGACGAGATCGACTACCTGGTCAATGCCTTCCAGGGCCTTAAGCGCAACCCGCACGACATCGAACTGATGATGTTCGCCCAGGCCAACTCCGAGCATTGCCGGCACAAGATCTTCAATGCGAGCTGGGACATCGATGGCGAGAGCCAGGAAAAATCCCTGTTCGGCATGATCAAGAACACCTACCAGATGCACAGCGAGAACGTACTGTCCGCCTACAAGGACAACGCCTCGGTGATCGTCGGCCACAGCGCCGGACGCTTCTTCCCGAACCCGGAAACCCGCCAGTACGGCGCGGTGCAGGAGCCGGTGCACATCCTGATGAAGGTGGAAACCCACAACCACCCGACGGCCATTTCGCCGTTCTCCGGCGCCTCCACCGGTTCCGGCGGCGAGATTCGCGACGAAGGCGCCACCGGTCGCGGCGCCAAGCCGAAAGCCGGCCTGACCGGTTTCACCGTATCCAACCTGAACATCCCCGGTTTCGAGCAGCCCTGGGAAGTGCCGTATGGCAAGCCCGAGCGCATCGTCACGCCGCTGGACATCATGATCGAGGGCCCGCTGGGCGGCGCCGCGTTCAACAACGAATTCGGCCGCCCGGCGCTGACCGGCTACTTCCGTACCTTCGAGCAGGCGATCAGCACGCCCCATGGCGAGGAAGTGCGCGGCTACCACAAGCCGATCATGCTCGCGGGCGGCATGGGCAACATCCGTGAAGACCATGTGCAGAAGGGCGAGATCACCGTCGGCGCCAAGCTGATCGTGCTCGGCGGCCCGGCCATGCTGATCGGCCTGGGCGGCGGCGCCGCTTCGTCGGTCGCCACCGGTGCCAGTTCGGCGGACCTGGACTTCGCCTCGGTGCAGCGCGAAAACCCGGAAATGGAGCGTCGCTGCCAAGAGGTCATCGACCGTTGCTGGCAACTGGGCGACAAGAACCCCATCGCCTTCATCCATGACGTCGGCGCCGGTGGCATCTCCAACGCCTTCCCGGAGCTGGTCAACGACGGCGGCCGTGGCGGCCGCTTCGAGCTGCGCAACGTGCCCAACGACGAACCAGGCATGGCGCCCCACGAAATCTGGAGCAACGAGTCCCAGGAGCGTTACGTGCTGGCCGTCAGTGCCGTCGACTTCGAGCGCTTCCAGGCCATCTGCGAGCGCGAGCGTTGCCCGTTCGCGGTGGTCGGCGAAGCGACAGCCGAGCCGCAATTGACCGTTACCGACAGCCATTTCGCCAACACCCCGGTGGACATGCCGCTGGAGGTGCTGCTCGGCAAGCCGCCGCGCATGCACCGTTCGGTCAAGCGCGAGGCCGAACAGGGCGATGACTTCAATGCTGCCGAATTGAGCCTGGCCGAAGCGGTGACCCGCGTCTTGCGCCACCCAGCCGTGGCCAGCAAGAGCTTCCTGATCACCATCGGCGACCGCACCATCACCGGCCTGGTCGCCCGCGACCAGATGGTCGGTCCTTGGCAGGTCCCGGTGGCCGATGTCGCCGTCACCGCCACCAGCTTCGACGTCTATACCGGCGAAGCCATGGCCATGGGCGAGCGCACGCCGCTGGCCTTGCTCGACGCCGCCGCCTCCGGGCGCATGGCGATTGGCGAGACGCTGACCAACATCGCCGCGTCGCGTATCGAGAAAATCTCCGACATCAAACTGTCCGCCAACTGGATGGCTGCTGCCGGCCACCCGGGCGAAGACGCGCGTCTGTACGACACCGTGAAAGCGGTCGGCATGGAATTGTGCCCGGCCTTGGGCCTGACCATTCCGGTGGGCAAGGACTCGATGTCGATGAAGACCAAGTGGAGCGAAGAGGGCGCGGAGAAGAGCGTCACTTCGCCGCTGTCGCTGATCGTCACCGGCTTCGCGCCAGTCACCGACATTCGCAACACCCTGACCCCGCAACTGCGCCTGGACAAGGGCGAGACCGACCTGATCCTGATCGACCTCGGCCGTGGCCAGAACCGTCTCGGCGGCTCGATCCTCGCCCAGGTCTACAGCAAGCTCGGCCAAACCGTGCCGGACGTCGACGATGCCGAAGACCTCAAGGCCTTCTTCGCTGTGATTCAGGGCCTGAATGCCGACGGTCACCTGCTGGCCTACCATGACCGCTCCGACGGCGGCCTGCTGACCAGCGTGCTGGAAATGGCCTTCGCCGGCCATTGTGGCCTGGAACTGCAACTCGATGGCCTGGTCGCCGACCAGGCTGAACTGGCTGCCGCGCTGTTCAACGAAGAGCTGGGCGCGGTCATCCAGGTTCGCCAGGACGCCACGCCGCAAGTGCTGGCGCAATTCAGCGCGGCAGGCCTGGAAGACTGCGTGGCGGTGATCGGCAAGCCGGTCAACGGCAGCGACGTAGCGATCAATTTCAATGGCGAGAAGGTGTTCGGTGGCGAGCGCCGCATGCTGCAGCGCCAGTGGGCGGAAACCAGCTATCGCATCCAGCGCATGCGGGACAACGCGCAGTGTGCCGAGCAGGAGTTCGACCTGCTGCTCGACGAAGAAAACCCTGGCCTGTCGGCCAAGCTCAGCTTCGACGTCAATCAGGACATCGCCGCGCCCTACATCAAGAAAGGCGTGCGTCCGCAAGTCGCGGTGCTGCGTGAGCAGGGCGTCAATGGCCAGGTGGAGATGGCGGCTGCCTTCGACCGCGCCGGTTTCTCGGCCATCGACGTACACATGAGCGATATTCTCGCTGGTCGCGTCAGCCTGGACGAGTTCAAGGGCCTGGTCGCCTGCGGTGGCTTCTCCTACGGCGACGTACTGGGCGCTGGTGAGGGGTGGGCCAAGTCGGCACTGTTCAACAGCCGTGCCCGCGATGCCTTCCAGGCGTTCTTCGAACGCAAGGACAGCTTCGCCCTCGGCGTGTGCAACGGTTGCCAGATGATGTCCAACCTGCACGAGCTGATCCCGGGCAGCGAATTCTGGCCGCATTTCGTGCGTAACCGCTCCGAGCAGTTCGAGGCGCGCGTGGCGATGGTCCAGGTGCAGGAGTCGGCGTCGATCTTCCTGCGTGGCATGGCCGGCACGCGCCTGCCTATCGCCATTGCCCACGGAGAGGGCCATGCCGAGTTCGAAAACGAAGAGGCGCTGCTGGAGGCCGATCTGTCCGGCACCGTGGCCCTGCGCTTCGTCGACAACCACGGCAAGGTTACCGAGTCCTATCCGGCCAACCCCAACGGCTCGCCGCGTGGGATCACCGGCCTGTGCAGTCGCGATGGTCGCGTGACCATCATGATGCCGCACCCGGAGCGGGTGTTCCGCGCTGTGCAGAACTCCTGGCGCCCGGATGATTGGCAGGAAGATGGTGGCTGGATCCGCATGTTCCGCAATGCGCGGGTCTGGGTAGACTGATCCGTAGCCGATGCACCAAAGCCCGCCGCTAGCCCCGGCGGGCTTTTCGTTACAGGGTTCCGTCGGCGTTCGACGAAAGATGCGGCATCGCTGCTGTATTAGAGGCCGGCAAAATGCCATCATTCGCAAGGCAATGAATTCGCGAGTGATTTGGGGAGGGGGGGATGTACAAGCTGTGTTTCTACGTACCGCAAAGCCATCTGGAAGAGGTCAAGGAGGCGGTGTTCAAGGCGGGCGCGGGAGGCATCGGTAATTACGACAGTTGCTGCTGGCAGACGCTGGGGCAGGGGCAGTATCGGCCAACGCAGGGGAGCAGTCCGTTTCTGGGGACGCGGGACGAGTTGCACCGTCTGGAGGAATGGAAGGTCGAGTTGGTGGTGGCCGACGAGTTGCTGCACGACTCGGTGAAAGCCTTGAAGCAGGCCCATCCTTACGAGACGCCAGCGTTTGAAGTGTGGCGGCTGTCGGATTTGAAGTTCTGATTTTCGTGTAGTCTCGAGGGACGGCTTGGCCGAAACGGGCTGCGGGTCGATGGCATCGAGCAGCTCGTTGCCGCCGCCGACCTCTTTGCTGCGCAGGTCCAGGATGAAAGCCGCTACTCTCGTCGCCACGTTGCTGTTCGCCTGGGCCATCCAGCCCGCCCTGGGCCGTGATTTCCTCGGTTTTCCCGATTTCGACCAGGAACCGCTGGAAGCTTCGACCTTCTATCCGATATTCACCACGATCGGCATCGTCGTCAGCCCCATCGTCAGCACCCAGCTCACCATCGATGAAATGCGCTACAAGCTCGTGCTGGCCCGCGACGATGCCGCCAGCTTCGTTGCCAGCAACGGCGAAATCCGTGGCGCGTTTCTGCAGGCGGCCCTGCTGGCTTTGCGCGAGCGACCTGAGCATGCGGCGGATAGCGACCTGCGACTGGCCCAGGTCATCCTCGCGATGCCGCCCTAGGGCCGAATTTCGATCAGCGTGCCGTCGCGCACCAGGCTCCAGACTTCGCGCATGTCATCGTTCTTCATGGCGATGCAGCCTTCGGTCCAGTCCAGGGTGTTGAAGTACCACTCGGGATACTCTTCATCCTGCGGCGTGCCGTGGATCATGATCATGCCGCCGGGCTTGAAGCCCTCCCGGCGCGCATTGGCCAGGTCGCGGGCATTGGGGTAGGAGACGTGCATGGCCAGGTTGTAGCGGTCACTGGTCTTGCGCCAGTCGATCCAGTAGTAGCCTTCCGGCGTGCGGCTGTCGCCTTCGCGCAGCTTGGTCCCGCGCGGTTGTTTGCCCAGGGAGATGCGATAGGACTTGAGCACTTCGCCGCGCGCCATGAGATGCAGCTTGTGCTCGGTCTTGAGCACCAGAACCTTGTCCACGGTCTGCCCCTGCAATGTGACGGTGGTCGAGGCATGGGTGAGGCTGACAAAGCAAAAACAAAGTACGGCGAGCAGCCAGCGCATTGCGAGAGTTCCGGAGTGGTGCCGGGACCGTTTCAGGGGCAGAAACTGAAGGTCCCGGGAGGCAGATCGTTATGGGCGAGAGTCTGCCTATGCCGCAGTGGATGTTCAATCCTCGCGGTGTACCGGTAGTCCGCCGACGACAGGTGGTCGCCGGGCTTATTTGGCCAGCGAGGTGGCCAGTTCGTCGACCTGCACGGCCCAATCGGCATCGCGATTGAGGGCTTCGGCAAGGAAGGTGGCCTGGGCGGGCGTCCAGAACGGCGCATCAGGCAGGCGCTGGCCTTCCAGTAGGTGATGGTCGCGAATGAAGGCGGCAATGTCCTTGTTGCTCGACGGCAGGCCCAGTTGCTCGAACAGGGTGGTCAGGCTGTGGTGGTCGCTGGTGTCCATGGTGCGCTCCTTAGTCTTGATTCGCTGGCCGCATCGGTGCCACGCCTTCGTTGCGGATCGGGTAATTATGCTGCAGGCGGTCGGCGAAATAGTACTTCAGTGTACGTCCGACGGTAGGGAAGGCCAGCTCGTTCCAGGGGATTTGCGCCTCGTCGAACAGCCGTACCTCGAGGCTTTCCTCGCCGACATCGAACTGGCCGTCGACCAGTTCGGCGCGGAAGAACACATGGAGTTGGCTGATGTGGGGCAGGTCATACAGGGTGTAGAGCTGCAGCGAACCGACACGGGCACAGGCTTCCTCGACGGTTTCCCGGGCAGCGGCTTCGGCCGTGGTCTCGCCGTTTTCCATGAAGCCGGCAGGCAGGGTCCAGAAGCCGCGTCGCGGTTCGATGGCGCGCCGGCACAGCAACACCTGCTCACCCCAGACCGGCAGGCAGCCGGCGACGATGCGCGGGTTCTGGTAGTGCACGGTGGCGCAGCTCGTGCAGACGAAGCGCGGGCGGTTGTCGCCAGCGGGAATGCGGTGTTCGACGGTGCTGCCGCACTGGCTGCAGAATTTCATGGGTCATCTCCTGGTCGCAGTCATCTTCGCCGCCGCGCGAGTTGGCGGCAAGCCAGGTGGTCGGTGAAACTTGGGCGTGGCGCAGCTTCATGCCATGATGCCAGGCGAAAACAAGGATCGAGATACAGGCCATGCTCGACGAGCTCCTGCAGCGCGTGCGCAGCCATACCCCCAATACGCTGGAAAATACGCAGCGCCTTTCCGAGGCGGCGGTGTTGCTGCCCATCACCCGCAGCGACGAGCCCGAGTTGGTGCTGACCCTACGCGCCAGCGGCCTGTCGACCCATGGCGGCGAAGTGGCTTTTCCAGGTGGGCGACGGGACCCGGACGATCGTGACCTGATCCACACCGCGTTGCGCGAAGCCGAGGAAGAAGTCGGCTTGCCGCCAGGACTGGTGGAGGTGATCGGCCCGCTGAGCCCGCTGGTTTCGCGTTTCGGCATTCGGGTAACGCCTTATGTGGGCGTGGTCCCGGATTACGTCGAGTATCGTCCCAACGATGCCGAGATTGCCGCCGTATTTGCAGTGCCGTTGCGTTTCTTCTGCGATGACCCGCGCGAGGTCACGCATCGCATCGACTACGAGGGACGCAGTTTTTACGTGCCTTGCTATCAATATGAAAACTACAAGATCTGGGGGCTGACCGCGGTGATGATCGTCGAGTTGGTCAACCTAGTGTTCGATGCCGGAATCGACCTGGAGCGACCACCCAGGCCATCGGTGAAGATCGTCAAGCCGTGAGGAATGTCCATGAAATATCGCCTGGGCGATAGCCGGGTCGATGCCGATCCGCAGAGCTGGATCGCGCCTAATGCCAGCGTGATCGGCAAGGTGCGCCTGGAGCCGGGAGCCAGTGTCTGGTTCGGTGCGGTGCTGCGTGGCGACATGGAACTGATCCACATTGGCGTGGACAGCAACGTCCAGGACGGCAGCGTGATGCACACCGACATGGGCTTCCCGCTGACCCTGGGCAAGGGCGTGACGGTGGGGCACAACGTGATGATGCACGGCTGTACGGTCGACGATTACAGCCTGATCGGCATCAATTCGGTGATCCTCAACGGCGCGAAGATCGGCAAGTACTGCATCATCGGCGCCAATTCGCTGATTCCCGAAGGCAAGGAGATTCCCGACGGCAGCCTGGTCATGGGGTCTCCTGGCAAGATCGTGCGTGAGTTGAACGAGCAGCAGAAGAAAATGCTCGAAGCCAGCGCGGCCCACTACGTTCATAATGCGCGGCGTTTCGCCCGCGACCTGGCCGTGCAGGAGGACTGATGAGCGACGAGCGACCCGTTCGTTCACCCTGCGTCAGCATCTGCGCGCTGGGCGATGACGACCTCTGTACCGGCTGTCAGCGCACGGTCGACGAGATCACCCGCTGGAGCCGCATGGACAACCATGAGCGCCGCGAGGTATTGCGTCGTTGCGACGAGCGAGCCCTGGCCGCGGGACAATTTCTGATCCAACCCTGAACCACCCGTTTTCCGAGGAATTCTTCATGTCCCGTATCGGTACTCCGCTGTCGCCGACAGCAACCCGCGTTCTGCTCTGTGGCTCCGGCGAGCTGGGCAAGGAAGTAGTGATCGAGCTGCAGCGCCTGGGCTGCGAAGTGATCGCCGTCGACCGTTACGCCGACGCGCCGGCCATGCAGGTCGCCCATCGCAGCCATGTGCTCAGCATGCTCGATGGTGCCGCATTGCGCGAGGTGATCGAGCGCGAGCAGCCGCATTACATCGTGCCGGAGATCGAGGCCATCGCCACCGATACCCTGGTCGAGCTGGAGACGGAAGGGTTCACTGTCATTCCGACCGCCCGTGCCGCGCAACTGACCATGAACCGCGAGGGTATCCGCCGCCTGGCCGCTGAAGAGCTGGGCCTGCCGACCTCGCCGTTCCTGTTCGCCGATACCTTCGAGGCCTACACGGTGGCGGTGGAGACCGTCGGCTTTCCGTGTGTGGTCAAGCCGATCATGAGCTCATCCGGCAAGGGCCAGAGCGTGCTGAAAGGGGCGTCGGACCTGCACAAGGCCTGGGACTATGCCCAGGAAGGCGGCCGTGCCGGCAAGGGACGGGTGATCGTCGAGGGTTTCATCGACTTCGACTATGAAATCACCTTGCTGACCGTGCGCCACAGTGGCGGCACCAGTTTCTGTGCGCCGATTGGCCACCGTCAGGTTGCGGGTGACTATCACGAATCCTGGCAGCCCCAGGCCATGAGCCCGAAGGCCCTGGCCGAGTCCGAGCGGGTTGCGCGGGCGGTGACCGAGGCGCTGGGCGGCCGGGGGCTATTCGGTGTGGAACTGTTCGTCAAGGGCGATCAGGTGTGGTTCAGCGAAGTATCGCCGCGTCCGCACGACACCGGCCTGGTCACTCTTATCTCTCAGGATTTGTCCGAGTTCGCCCTGCATGCCCGCGCGATCCTCGGTCTGCCGGTGCCGACCATCCGTCAGTTCGGTCCGTCCGCTTCGGCGGTTATCCTGGTGGAAGGCGAGTCGAGCCAGGTTTCCTTCGGCAACCTGGAGGCGGCTCTGGCCGAGCCGGATACCGCCCTGCGCCTGTTCGGCAAGCCGCAGGTCAGCGGCCAGCGGCGCATGGGCGTGGCCCTGGCACGGGCCGAGTCCGAGGCTCAGGCGCGCGCCAAGGCGACACGCTCCGCGGCAGCGGTGGATGTGAAGCTTTAAGGGCGAGCAGAGCCACGCTCGACGCTTGTCACCGATCAGCGCTGCGTACGCCGCAGCGCTGAGTGCCAGGCGCGCACGCGAGTAACTCGGTTCTCGCTGGATTCGAGGATTTCCAGGCGGTATGGGCCGATGCGCAGGCATACCGGGCAATCCGGGATGGTTTCCAGGGCTTCGGTGATCAGGCCGTTGAGGGTCTTGGGGCCGTCGCTGGGCAGGTGCCAGTTCAACGCCTTGTTGATCTCGCGGATGCTGGCGGCGCCATCGATGATGCGTGTGCCGTCGGGCTGGGTCTGGAGGTCCGGGTTGTCGCCATCGCCCTGGTCGTTGAAGTCGCCGACGATTTCGTCGAGCAGGTCCTCCAGTGTCACCAGGCCCCGCACGTCGCCGTATTCGTCGACCACCAGGCCGAGGCGGCGCTTTTCCTTGCGGAAGTTGATCAGCTGGGTGGCCAGCGGCGTGCCTTCGAGCACGAAATAGGGGGCGACGCAGCAGGCCAGCAGGCTTTCCTTGGTCAAGGCGTTGCGGGTCAGCAGGCTGGCCAGGCGGCGCATGTGCACGATCCCGGCAACCTGGTTCAGCTCACCGTGGTACACCGGTTGGCGGGTGTGGGTGCTCTGGCGCAATTGCTCGACGATATCGGCCAGGTCGTGATCGAGGTCGATGCCCTTGACCTCGCTGCGCGGGATCATGATGTCCTCGACCGTCATGTTCTCCAGCTCCAGCAACTGGAACAGCGTCTGCTGGCGTTGCAGGCGTACATCGTCGGGCGATCGTTCGGCTGGCTCGTGGTCGCGCGCGCCGTCGCCGCCCGGTCCGCGTCGGCGCAAGCCTGAACTCAGCAGCCAGGTGATGCACGTCGCCAGCAGTGCCACGGCGGCGATCCAGGGCAGGCAGGCCTGCAGATCGAACTCAGACATGCAGGATGAATTCGCGAACCAGCTTGCTGCCGAAGTAGGCCAGCATCAGCAGGCAGAAACCTGCCAGCGTCCAGCGGATCGCCTTGTGCCCGCGCCAGCCGAGCTGGTGGCGCCCCCAGAGCAGCACGGCGAAGACCACCCAGGCGAAGCAGGACAGTATGGTCTTGTGCGCCAGGTGCTGGGCGAACAGGTTCTCGACGAACAGCCAGCCGGAGATCAGCGACAGCGACAGCAATACCCAGCCCGCCCAGAGGAAGCCGAACAACAGGCTCTCCATGGTTTGCAGGGGCGGGAAGTTGCGAATCAGCCCGGACGGATGCTTGTGCTTGAGCTGGTGGTCCTGCAGCAGCAGGAGCAGGGACTGGAATACCGCCATGGTCAGCAGCCCGTAGGCGGTGATCGACAACAGGATATGCACCAGGATGCCAGGGGCTTCATCCACCGGGTTCTGTGTGCCGGATGGCAGGAACTGCGCCAACAGCACCGTCAGGCAGCCGAGTGGCAGAAATATCAGCAACAGGTTTTCCACCGGAATGCGCATGCAGGCCAGCAAGGTGAGCACGATCACGGAGTAGGCGATGAGGCTGGAGGCGTTGAAGAAATCCAGGGTCAGGCCCGGGCTTGCATGCAATTGCATGAACAGGCTGGCGCCATGGAAGAACAGGGCGACCACCACCAGGAGCGCGAGTAGCGACATTTTCGGCCGTTCGCGCCTGGCCAGGCGCAGGCCTTGGTAAAGAGTGGCACCGGCGTAGAGAGCGGCGGCGGCCAGGCTGGGCAGCAGAGGGTGCATAAGTCCTTGTAAGGCGAGCCCGAAAGAGGGGGATTCTGGCATATAAGAAGCATTCCTAGAAGACCGCGGGGCAATCCCGCAGGGCGACATCGCGCCGCATGGCTCACGAGGGCAACCAGGCGAGCGTGGGTAAAGCGATCATTATCTCGCTTGCCATTCGGTCTCCCGGCTGCAACGCCGCCGGGCCTGCGGTTATACTCCGCGCCTTGCCGCAAAACGCTGCCCAGCTCCCTGAAGGAACGCGCATGTTCGAGAACCTAACCGATCGCCTGTCACAGACATTGCGCCATGTCACTGGCAAGGCGAAATTGACCGAAGACAACATCAAGGACACCCTGCGCGAAGTGCGTATGGCCCTGCTCGAGGCCGACGTCGCCCTGCCGGTGGTCAAGGACTTCGTCAACAAGGTCAAGGAGCGCGCGGTCGGCACCGAGGTGTCGAAGAGCCTGACCCCAGGCCAGGCCTTCGTGAAAGTCGTGCGGGCCGAGCTCGAAGAACTGATGGGTGCCGCCAACGAAGGCCTGGCGCTGAATGCCGCGCCACCGGCGGTGGTGCTGATGGCTGGCCTGCAAGGTGCCGGTAAGACCACCACGGCGGGCAAGCTGGCGCGCTTCCTCAAGGAACGCAAGAAAAAGACCGTGATGCTGGTTTCTGCCGACGTCTACCGTCCGGCGGCGATCAAGCAACTGGAAACCCTGGCCGGCGAAGTGGGCGTGACCTTCTTCCCCTCCGATATCAGCCAGAAGCCGGTTGCCATCGCCCAGGCGGCGATCGCCGAGGCCAAGCTCAAGTTCATCGACGTGGTCATCGTCGATACCGCCGGTCGCCTGGCCATCGACCAGGAGATGATGGACGAGATCAAGGCGGTTCATGCCGCGATCAAGCCGGTCGAAACCCTGTTCGTGGTCGACGCCATGACGGGCCAGGACGCCGCCAATACCGCCAAGGCCTTCGGCGATGCGTTGCCGCTGACCGGCGTGGTGTTGACCAAGGTCGACGGTGACGCCCGTGGCGGTGCTGCACTGTCGGTGCGCCACATCACCGGCAAGCCGATCAAGTTCATCGGTATGGGCGAGAAGAGCGATGCGCTCGATCCGTTCCACCCTGATCGCGTGGCCTCGCGCATCCTCGGCATGGGTGACGTGCTCAGCCTGATCGAGCAGGCCGAGCAGACCATGGACCGCGAGAAAGCGGAGAAACTGACCAAGAAACTGAAGAAAGGCAAGGGCTTCGACCTCGAAGACTTCCGCGACCAGTTGCAGCAGATGAAGAGCATGGGCGGCCTCGGTGGCCTGATGGACAAGCTGCCGCAACTGGGCGGCATGAATCTCGGCCAGATGGGCAATGCCCAGAGCGTCGCCGAGAAGCAGTTCAAGCAGATGGAAGCGATCATCAACTCGATGACTCCGGCCGAACGGCGTGACCCGGAGATCATCAGTGGCTCACGCAAGCGTCGTATCGCCCTCGGGTCCGGCACCCAGGTGCAGGACATCGGCAAGCTGATCAAGCAGCACAAGCAGATGCAGAAGATGATGAAGAAATTCTCTGCCAAGGGCGGCATGGCCAAGATGATGCGTGGCCTCGGAGGCATGATGCCAGGCGGAATGCCCAAGCTTTGAGCCGTAGGCTTCAAGATCAAAGCGACTCGCCGAGGCGCTTTTGAGTTGAACGTTCAGTCGCGCTCTTCTTGCCAGGCGATTGAGGAAAAACGACAGGCGCGCATCTTTTTTGCCGTTACTTGCCCCTTGCGACTTGAAGCGAGGGGTGTTTGCTTTTAAAATGCGCGGCTTTTCGGGCCTAGGCCCATTAAATGTGTGCCTTATAAGCTAGCACCGACTACAGGAACGAAGTTCACATGGTAACCATCCGTCTTGCCCGTGGCGGCTCCAAGAAGCGCCCCTTCTACCACCTGACCGTGACCAACAGCCGCAATGCGCGCGACGGTCGTTTCGTCGAGCGCGTGGGGTTCTTCAACCCGATCGCCACCGGTGCCGAAGTGAAGCTCTCCGTAAACCAGGAGCGTGTCACCTATTGGCTGAGCCAAGGCGCCCAGCCGTCTGAGCGCGTTGCTCAGCTGCTGAAGGAAGCTGCCAAGGCCGCTGCCTGAGTCTCATGACCACGTCGCCATCCGTCGAGAATCTGATCGTTCTCGGAAAGATCACGTCGGTACATGGTGTGCGTGGTGAGGTGAAGATCTACTCCTTCACCGACCCGATCGACAACCTGCTCGATTATCGCCAGTGGACGCTTCGGCGCGATGGCGAGACCCGGCAGGTCGAGCAGGTGCGAGGACGACTGCAAGGCAAGGTCCTGGTGGCCAAGCTTGCAGGTCTCGATGACCGGGAAGAGGCGCGAGCCTTGGCCGGTTTCGAGATTTGCGTGTCGCGCAGCTTGCTGCCGGCTCTCGACGATGACGAGTTCTACTGGTACCAACTGGTGGGCCTCAAGGTGATCGACCAGAACGGGCAACTGTTCGGTGTCATCGACCATCTGATGGAAACCGGTGCCAACGATGTGATCGCAGTGAAGCCCTGTGCGGGCAGCATCGATGATCGCGAGCGCCTGTTGCCCTACACGACGCAATGCGTCCTGAAGGTCGATCTGGATGCTGGCGAAATGCACGTCGATTGGGATGCGGATTTCTGACTAGCGGTGCGGTAAACCATGCGGATTGAAGTGATCAGCATCTTCCCGGAGATGTTCGAAGCGATAAGTCGGTACGGTATTACCAGTCGTGCGGTAAAGCAGGAGCTGTTGCAGCTCAACTGTCATTACCTGCGTGATTTCACCGATGATCGTCACCAGACCGTGGACGACCGGCCATTTGGCGGCGGCCCTGGCATGGTGATGAAGATCAAGCCCCTGGAGGGTGCCCTGGCTGCGGCCAAGGCGGCTACCGGTGGCAGGGCGAAGGTGATCTACCTGTCGCCGCAGGGCCGCCAGTTGAATCAGCAGGCGGTTCGCGAGCTGGCTGGCGAGGAGGCATTGATCCTCATCGCGGGCCGCTACGAAGGCATCGACGAGCGTTTCATCGAGACGCACGTCGATGAGGAATGGTCGATTGGCGATTACGTCCTCTCCGGCGGTGAGCTTCCGGCGATGGTGCTGATCGATGCTGTAACGCGGCTGCTACCGGGTGCGCTCGGCCATGCAGATTCCGCCGAGGAGGACTCGTTCAGCGATGGCCTCCTCGATTGCCCGCACTACACCCGTCCCGAGGTGTACGAAGGCAAGCGTGTTCCGCAGGTGCTGCTCAGCGGCAACCACGAACACATACGACGCTGGCGCTTGCAGCAAGCCCTCGGGCGAACCTGGGAACGTCGGCGTGATCTTCTGGATTGCCGCTCGCTTTCTGGAGAAGAGACCAAGCTGCTGGAGGAATTCATCCGCCAGCGGGACGATAGTTAACGTATCGATGGCAAACCGTGGTTTGTCTTAGGAGCACAGCATGACCAACAAGATCATTCAGCAGCTCGAAGCCGAGCAGATGAACAAAGAGATCCCGGCTTTCGCCCCAGGCGATACCGTGATCGTGCAAGTGAAAGTGAAGGAAGGCGACCGTTCGCGTCTGCAGGCCTTCGAAGGCGTTGTGATCGGCAAGCGTAACCGCGGCCTGAACAGCGCGTTCACCGTTCGCAAGATTTCCAGCGGCGTTGGCGTGGAGCGTACCTTCCAGACTTACTCGCCGCTGGTTGACAGCATCAGCGTCAAGCGCCGCGGCGACGTGCGCAAGGCCAAGCTGTACTACCTCCGCGACCTGTCTGGCAAGGCAGCGCGCATCAAGGAAAAACTGTCCTGATTGGATGGTTCCTTACAGAAAAGCAGCCCAAGGGCTGCTTTTTTCATTTCCGGGGGCTGCTATCGTTCGCTCCCCGATTACGAGTAGTCGTGGCATGACCCCTAGAGAGCAAGAAATCCAGCGCCGTACCGAACTGTCGGAAACCCGTGTGACCAAGGCCGTGTTTCCGTTCACCACCAACCACCACAACACCCTGTTCGGTGGTACCGCACTGGCGTGGATGGACGAGATCGCCTTCATCGCCGCCACGCGTTTCTGCCGGCTGCCGCTGGTCACGGTGTCCAGCGATCGCATCGACTTCAAGCATGCGATTCCAGAGGGCTCCATCGTAGAACTGATCGCCCGGGTCATTGCGGTGGGCAACACCAGCCTCAAGGTCGAGGTCGAAGTGTTCGTTGAAAGCATGGCCTGCGCAGGCCGCGAAAAAGCCATCGGTGGCGTGTTCAGCCTGGTGGCCGTGGGCGAGGACAAGAAGCCGGTTCCCGTCCTGGCGATGGACTGAATGAGCCGATGCCTATCCTTGATCACCCATTGATCGACCGTTTTCTCGATGCCTTGTGGCTGGAAAAGGGCTTGTCCGAGCACACCCGCAGCGCCTACCGCAGCGATCTCGGTCATTTCAATAGCTGGTTGCGGGAGCGGGGCATCGAACTGCCGACGGCCGGGCGCGATGCCGTGCTCGATTACCTGGCCTGGCGCCTGGAGCAGAAATACCAGGCACGTTCCACCGCCCGTTTTCTTTCCAGCGCCCGAGGCTTCTATCGCTATCTGCTGCTGGAGAACCTGATCGCCGAGGACCCGACCCTGCAGGTCGATTTGCCGCAGATCGGCCGGCCGCTGCCCAAGTCGCTCTCGGAGGCGGATGTCGAAGCGCTGCTTGCCGCTCCCGTGCTGGAAGATCCCATCGGCATGCGCGACAAGGCCATGCTGGAAGTGCTTTACGCCAGCGGTCTGCGCGTCACCGAGCTGGTGTCCCTGACCCTCGAACAGGTCAATCTGCGCCAGGGAGTGGTGCGTGTGCTGGGCAAGGGCAGCAAGGAACGCCTGGTGCCGCTGGGGGGCGAGGCGATCCACTGGATCGAGCGCTATGCGCGCGAGGCCAGGCCATTCCTGCTCGATGGCAAGCCCAGCGATGTGCTGTTCCCCAGTCTGCGCGGCGTGCAGATGACCCGGCAGACCTTCTGGCATCGGATCAAGCATCAGGCCCAGGTGGCAGGGATTTCCAAGTCGTTGTCGCCGCATACCCTGCGCCATGCCTTCGCCACTCACCTGCTCAATCACGGCGCCGATCTTCGCGTGGTGCAGATGCTGCTCGGCCATAGCGACCTGTCGACCACGCAGATCTATACCCATATCGCCCGGGCGCGCCTGCAGGAATTGCATGCGCAACATCATCCGAGGGGCTAGCTTAAGGCGGCCTGTCCTGCTTCTGTGCTACCCTCTGCGCCTTCTTTCGCCCTCCGCCCGCTACAGGAGTATCCATGCGCGTGACCCGTTTTCTCGCCGGTGCCGCCATTGCCCTGGCCAGCCTGTTCGCCCAGGCTGACCAGAATGCCGAGCAGAACATCCGCAAGACCCTGGAGTCGCTGCAGGCCGGTGTGCCGGTCGAGTCCATCAGCAGCAGCCCATTGAACGGTCTCTATGAGGTTCAACTGCAGGGCGGGCGTGTGCTGTATGCCAGTGCCGACGGAAAGTTCGTGATCCAGGGTTACCTGTACCAGGTCGATGGCGACAAGGTCACCAACCTGACCGAGGCCACCGAGTCGCGCTCCGTGGCCAAGCTGATCAATGGCATTCCCGCAGCGGAAATGGTGGTTTATCCGGCCAAGGGTGAAGCCAAGACCCATATAACCGTCTTTACCGACACAACCTGCCCTTATTGCCACAAGCTGCATGGAGAAGTGGCTGAGCTGAACACGCGTGGTATCGAGGTTCGTTACCTGGCGTTCCCGCGTCAGGGGTTGGGCTCCGAGGGCGACAAGCAGATGCAGGCCGTGTGGTGTGCCAAGGACCGTGTCGCGGCAATGGACAAGTTCGTCGAGGGCAGCAAGATCGAAGCGGCCAAGTGCGATAATCCGGTGGCCAAGCAGTTCCAGTTGGGCCAGGCGATCGGCGTGAATGGTACGCCGGCGATCGTCCTCGCCGACGGCAAGCTGTTGCCGGGCTACCAGCCCGCCGCGCAGCTCGCGGCCCAGGCGCTGATGGCCAAATGATGGACTGTGCAGTCGATTGACCAGCAATCGGCTGCTTCGTAAAGTGCGACTCTTTTTCTCGGCCGGGCTTACCCGGCCGTTTTACGCAGTGCAGGTGGGGACAGCAGAGTGAATCCGGTAAAAGTAGGCATCTGTGGCCTGGGGACCGTCGGTGGCGGTACTTTCAACGTACTCAAGCGCAACGCCGAGGAGATTGCCCGCCGTGCCGGGCGCGGAATCGAGGTCGCGCAGATTGCCGCCCGTCGTCCGAACCCCAAGTGCGAAACCGGTTCCACCCCAATTACCGCGGACATCTTCGACGTTGCCAGCAACCCCGAGATCGACATCGTCATCGAGCTGATCGGCGGTTACACCCTGGCCCACGAACTGGTACTCAAGGCCATCGACAATGGCAAGCACGTGGTCACCGCGAACAAGGCTCTGATCGCTGTGCACGGCAACGAAATCTTCGCCCGTGCCCGCGAGAAGGGCGTGATCGTTGCCTTCGAAGCGGCTGTCGCTGGCGGTATCCCGGTGATCAAGGCAATCCGCGAAGGCCTGGCCGCCAACCGTATCAACTGGCTGGCCGGGATCATCAACGGCACCGGCAACTTCATCCTCACCGAGATGCGTGAGAAAGGCCGTGCCTTCGCCGATGTGCTCAAGGAAGCCCAGGCGCTTGGTTACGCCGAAGCCGACCCGACCTTCGACGTCGAAGGCATCGACGCCGCGCACAAGCTGACCATCCTCGCCTCCATCGCCTTCGGCATCCCGCTGCAGTTCGACAAGGCCTACACCGAAGGCATCAGCAAGCTGACCAGTGCCGACGTCAACTATGCCGAAGCTCTGGGCTACCGGATCAAGCACCTCGGTGTGGCCCGTCGTACCGAGGCTGGTATCGAGCTGCGCGTGCACCCGACCCTGATTCCGGCCGACCGCCTGATCGCCAACGTCAACGGCGTGATGAACGCGGTGATGGTCAATGGCGATGCCGCCGGTTCGACCTTGTTCTACGGTGCTGGCGCCGGCATGGAAGCGACTGCCTCGGCGGTGGTCGCCGACCTGGTCGACGTGGTGCGCGCGCTGACCACCGATCCGACCAATCGCGTGCCACACCTGGCATTCCAGCCGGATTCTCTGTCCGACCACCCGATCCTGCCGATCAGTGAGAGCGAGAGTGCCTACTACCTGCGCATCCAGGCCAAGGATCACCCTGGCGTGCTGGCCCAGGTGGCGAGCATCCTGTCCGAGCGCGGGATCAACATCGAATCGATCATGCAGAAGGAAGCCGAGGAGCAGGACGGCCTGGTGCCGATGATCCTGGTGACCCATCGCGTGGTCGAATCGCGCGTCAACGATGCCATCGCGGCCCTGGAAGCGCTGGATGGCGTCTCCGGCAGCGTCGTGCGTATCCGCGTCGAACAACTCAATTAATCAGGCCTGAAGCTGGAGGCTGGAAGACCGAGTGCTTCGAGCTTCAAGCTTCAAGCTCAAACCGAAGGTTTGAATGACATGCGCTACATCAGTACCCGCGGCCAGGCGCCGGCCCTGAATTTCGAAGACGTGCTGCTTGCCGGCCTGGCCAGCGACGGTGGCCTGTACGTGCCGGAAAACCTGCCGCGCTTTACCCAGGAAGAGATCGCGTCCTGGGCCGACCTGCCGTACCACGAGCTGGCGTTCCGGGTGATGCGCCCGTTCGTCACCGGCAGCATCGCCGATGCCGACTTCAAGAAAATCCTCGAAGAGACCTACGGTGTCTTCGCCCACAGCTCCGTTGCTCCGCTGCGCCAACTGAACGGTAACGAGTGGGTGCTGGAGCTGTTCCACGGTCCGACCCTGGCGTTCAAGGACTTCGCCCTGCAACTACTCGGTCGCCTGCTCGACCACGTGCTGGCCAAGCGCAACGAGCGCGTGGTGATCATGGGCGCCACCTCCGGCGATACCGGCTCGGCAGCCATCGAGGGCTGCAAGGCCTGCGACAACGTCGACATCTTCATCATGCACCCGCACAAGCGTGTGTCCGAGGTGCAGCGCCGGCAGATGACCACCATCTTCGGCGATAACATCCACAACATCGCCATCGAAGGCAACTTTGACGACTGCCAGGAAATGGTCAAGGCCAGCTTCGCCGACCAGGGCTTCCTCAAGGGCACTCGCCTGGTCGCCGTCAACTCGATCAACTGGGCGCGGATCATGGCCCAGATCGTCTACTACTTCCACGCCGCCCTGCAGCTCGGTGGTCCGACGCGTTCGATCGCGTTCTCGGTGCCGACCGGCAACTTCGGCGACATCTTCGCCGGCTACCTGGCGCGCAACATGGGCCTGCCGATCAGCCAACTGATCGTCGCCACCAATCGCAACGACATCCTGCACCGCTTCATGAGCGGCAACCAGTACGTCAAGGACACCCTGCACCCGACCCTGTCGCCGTCGATGGACATCATGGTTTCGTCCAACTTCGAGCGCCTGCTGTTCGACCTGCACGGCCGCAACGGTGCCGCCATCGCCAACCTGATGGACACTTTCAAGCAGGGCGGCGGCTTCAGCGTCGAGGAAGACCGCTGGAGCGAAGCGCGCAAGCTGTTCGACTCCCTAGCGGTCAACGACGAGGAAACCTGCGAGACCATCGCCGAAGTGTTCAAGACCACCGGTGAAGTGCTCGATCCTCATACCGCCATCGGCGTGCGTGCCGGCCGTGAATGCCGCCGCAGCCTGTCGGTGCCGATGGTCGTGCTGGGCACCGCCCATCCGGTCAAATTCCCCGATGCGGTGGAGAAGGCCGGTGTCGGCAAGGCCCTGGAACTGCCGGCGCACCTGAGCGACCTGTTCCAGCGCGAAGAGCGTTGCAGCGTCCTGGCCAACGACCTGAAGACGGTGCAGCAGTTCGTGGCCCAGCACGGTAATCGCGGCAAGCCGCTCTGAGCCTGGCGATATGAAAAAGCCCCGCGACGCAGGTCGTGTGAAAACGTAGCGAGCGAAGGTCAGGCAAGGCAAAAAACGGCGAAAAAGCGCAGTTTACGAGCTGTAAATGAGCATTTTGAGCCGTTTTTTAACGCTGCATGACCGAGCGCAGTAGTTTTCACACTGTCTGGACGCGGGGCTTTTTCATTCCATCCATCTGTACCAGACTGCATGCTCCTCAATCCGTGGAGAGCAGCCCGATGTCCGTGAAGAAGATCCTCATGCTGGTCGGCGACTATGCCGAAGATTACGAAACCATGGTGCCGTTCCAGGCCTTGCTCATGCTCGGTCACGAAGTGCATGCCGTCTGCCCGAACAAGAAGGCGGGCGAGACCATTCGCACGGCGATCCACGATTTCGAAGGCGGCCAGACCTACAGCGAGAAGCCAGGGCACAACTTCGCCCTGAATTTCTCTTTCGATGACGTCCGCGCCGATGCCTATGACGCTCTGGTGATTCCTGGTGGCCGGGCGCCGGAATACCTGCGGCTCGATGGCCGGGTGATCGAGTTGGTCAGGGCGTTCGATGCGGCGCACAAGCCCATCGCTGCGGTCTGCCACGGCGCGCAGTTGCTGGCGGCGGCCGATGTGCTCAAGGGGCGCTTCTGCAGTGCCTATCCGGCCTGTGCGCCAGAGGTGCGTTTGGCCGGTGGCGAGTTCGTCGAACTGGCGGTCACCGAGGCCCATGTCGACGGCAACCTGGTTACCGCACCTGCCTGGCCCGCGCATCCAGCGTGGCTGGCGGCGTTTCTCAAGGTGTTGGGCTGAAACAAAACGCCCCGAACAGGTCGGGGCGTTTGGGCTTCAGTGCTTGCGTGGCACCGGCTTGAGCAGTTCGTCCGGCGGCGTTTCGCAGTTGATCTTGCGCCCGAGCAATTCTTCGATCGGCGGAAGGGCGAAGGCGTCGTCCTCGCCGGCAAAGCTGATCGAAACGCCGCTGGTGCCGGCGCGTCCAGTACGGCCGATGCGGTGTACGTAGTCGTCCGGCACTTCCGGCAGGGTGAAGTTGATCACGTGGCTGATGCCGTCGACATGGATGCCGCGGCCGGCGACGTCGGTCGCCACCATCACGCGGATCTTGCCCTCGCGGAAACCTTCCAGGGTCTTGATCCGCTTGTGCTGCGGCACGTCGCCGGACATCTGCGCGGCGCTGACGCCGTCCCTGACCAGCTTCTCTTCGATACGCCGCACTTCGTCGCGACGGTTGGCGAAGACCATCACCCGTTCCCAGTTGTTCTGGGTCACGAGGTTGTACAGCAGCCTGTACTTGTCCTGGCTGGAAACCGCATAGACATGCTGCTCGACGGTATCGCTGGCGACGTTTTCCGGCTCGATCTCGACGATGGCCGGGTCGGTGGTCCACTGCCGGGCCAGGTTCATCACGTCCTCGGTGAAAGTCGCGGAGAACAGCAGGGTCTGGCGTTCGCCCTTCATCGGCGTCTGGCGAATGATCTGGCGCACCTGCGGGATGAAGCCCATGTCGAGCATGCGGTCCGCTTCGTCGAGCACCATCACCTCGACCATGTCCAGGTGCACCTCGCCGCGCTGGTTGAAATCCAGCAGGCGGCCCGGTGTGGCGACGAGGATGTCGCAATAGCGAGATTCGAGCTGCTTGAGCTGTTTGTCGAAGTCCATGCCGCCGACGAAACTCATCACGTTCAGGCCGGTGTACTTGGTCAGCGCCTGGGCGTCCTTGGCGATCTGTACCACCAACTCGCGGGTCGGAGCGATGACCAGTGCCCGTGGCTCGCCCATGTAGCGTTCCTTCGGCGGCGGTGTCTGCAGCAACTGGGTGATGGTCGAGACCAGGAACGCGGCGGTCTTGCCCGTGCCGGTCTGGGCACGGCCGATGGCGTCCTTGCCCTTGAGCGTGTGGCCGAGGACCTGGGCCTGGATCGGCGTGCAGTAGGGAAAGCCGAGGTCATGGATGGCATGCATCAGCTCGGGGGAAAGCTTGAAGTCATGAAAGCGGGTCTTGCCTTCCATGGGCTCGACCACGAAGTCGGCCAGCGACCAGGTATCCACCGGTTTGGCCGGGCGTTCACGGCGGGTACGCTGTGGCTTGGTTTCCTGGTCCTTGCGAGGGGCGGGGGCGTCGCTCTGTGGCGGATTCGCAGGTAGGGCCGGCGGTGTGGGGAGGGTACTGGTGGGTACGCTGCTCACGGGCTGCTCGGCGTCCTTGCTGAAGATTTTCTTGAGTGCTTTGAGCACGGCCATCTCATCTGGTTAAGGAGTGAACGGCCGCCAGTGTAAAGCAAGAAGCCCCGCTGGCGAAGTGCCCTGGGTGGTTGCTCGGTTCAAGCCCGCCAGGCTATCCGCACAGGCAGTTGCGACCCTGTTGCTTGGCTTGGTAGAGCGCGCTGTCGGCCCTGGCGATCAGGCTTTCCAGGAGGTCCTGGTGCTGCATCCCGGCCAGTCCGATCGATACGGTGACTCCAGGCAGGATGCCGATGGGCGAATAGAAGGAGCCGATCTGCTCCAGGCTCTGGCGCAAGCGCTCTCCAATCCTGCGGGCTTCGTCGAGATCGATTTCCGGCAGGAGGATGACGAACTCTTCACCGCCATAGCGAGCCATGCTGTCCTTGGGACGCAATTGGTTGCGCAGGGTGTGGGCGACCAGGCTGAGGGCATAGTCGCCGGCGAGGTGGCCGTGCTGGTCGTTGTAGGATTTGAAGTGATCGACATCGAGCATGAGCATGCACAGCGGCTGCTGATTGTAGGCGCAGCGCGTGCTCTCGCGCTGGAAGACGTGCTCCAGCCAACGCCGGTTGAAGCAGCCGGTCAGGGTGTCGACGTTGGCGTTCTGCTCACTGTCGAGAATGATCCTGTTGCCTTGGCGTACCCGTTCGCAGAGCAGTTGCAGCAGGTTCTGCATCATCTGTGGCGAATGATTGAACAGGCCGACCAGCGACTCGCGCTGCAGGCGCAGCACCAGTGACGGCTGGGTCGTGACGACATAGGCCGAGGGGTGGTCGTTGTCGATGAAACTGATTTCGCCAGCGCACTCGCCCGGCGACAGGGTGCTGACCGGCTGGTTGTCCAGTGAGCCGAGGTAGACCTTCAGTTCGCCTTCCAGCAGTAGATAAAGGTATTGGTTGCGACTGAAGGGCGAGAGCAGCACTTCACCTGTTTCCAGCTCGCAGGCACGGAACTCCTGCAGCAGTTGTTTCAGGCTGTGTGGCGCGACATTGTGGAACAGTCGCATGTGGCTGAGTTGCGGCAGCTGTCGCTGCCATTCGGCATTTTTCATCGCACGCATGATACGTCGCCTAGGGGCGTGCAGAAGGCGGATGGCATCACAAACACTCCTTGTTCATCGTTGGATACCCGGGGCGGGTGCTCGTGGGAGAGCGCCATCGCTCATCGATGACCGTAAGTCGCAATGGATCGCTCGACAATCGATCAGTGCCCTCCGGCCGACCGACGGTAATAACAAAGAGAAAGCGGCCGATGCCAGAAGGTTCTTGGAATCTGTTCACGCTTGTGATCCGAGCTGTTGAAGCCTCTTTTACCGCCGTTTCGAGGCAAAACAGCTGCAGCCTCAATCCCGTCGTGTGAGTTGGTTCTCAAACGAGAAAGGCCCCTGTGCTTTTAGCGGGCCTTTACCAACTGTCGTTCTCAGGAGCCCAGGCGAGCGCTCAGCCACGTATAGATGTCCTGGACCTCTTCATTCACTACTTCATGACCCATCGGGTACTGCTTCCATTCGACCTGGCCGCCAGCGCGCTGCACACGGTCATGGGCCGTGCGTCCCATGTCGATTGCCACGACTTCGTCGGCCGAACCATGCAGGCTCAGCAGCGGGGTGCGCTGGCGTCGTTCGTCGAGCGTCAGTCGATCGTCGAAGGTCGGGGCATAGGTGGACAGTGCGAGTACGCCGCCCAGCTCGCCATTCCAGCGCAGGTAGGCCGTGTGCAGGACCACCGCGCCACCCTGGGAGAAGCCGGCGAGGATGATGCGTGTCGGGTCGATGCCCGAGGAGCGCTGCTGCTCGATCAGTTCGATGACCGTACGTGACGACTCCTCCAGTTGCTCCTCATCGATGGCGCGGGCCGGGCTCATGGCGGTGATGTCGTACCAACTGGGCATGGCATAGCCGCCGTTGATGGTCACCGCACGGGTCGGTGCCTGGGGCAGGATGAAACGCACGCTGGGCAGGCCCCGTTGCAGTGCAAGGGCGACCGGCTGGAAGTCGTAACAGTCGGCCCCCAGGCCATGTAACCAGATGACGCAGGCGTCAGCGCTCTGTGGTGCGTCGAGATGCAGTTTTTCGGGCATATGTGGCTCCAGACTTGTTCGTGTGCTTTGTTTTGGTGCGCGGGCATCGAGGGTGTCTGTCTCATCCGTTAAATCGATGTCGCACAACTGAAAGTTTGCTGCTTGACCGCCGTTGAACGCGGCATTGTCGCAAAGCTGGTACGCGCTTTGCTCAAGGCTGTCTGTCCAGGCTGAAACGAATGACGTTACAGCGGGCAACGTTTTGTCTCCCACCCGCATAGACCACGGGCCAGAGGCGGTTTCTTCCGCCCCCTGGAGCGGTGACTAGACTGTTTCCGGGCCTCGCTCGCCGTCCGGGCGCCATGTTGGCGGCATCGGGTAGGCCTCACAAGGGCTGGCTGGCCAGGCCGAGACTCCGACTCAACAATAATGCTTGGAGGTTCTGATGAAGATGGTGAAATCCACCCTGGCTGTATTGACTACGGCCGCGGTACTGGGGGTGAGCGGTTTCGCCCACGCCGGTGCCACGTTGGATGCGGTGAAGAAGAAAGGCTTCGTGCAGTGCGGTATCAGCGATGGATTGCCCGGTTTCTCCTACGCCGACGCCAAGGGCAACTACCTGGGTATCGACGTTGACGTCTGCCGCGCGGTCGCCGCTGCCGTGTTCGGCGATGCTTCCAAGGTCAAGTACAGCCCGCTGACCGCCAAGGAGCGTTTCACCGCCCTGCAATCCGGCGAGGTCGACGTGCTGTCGCGCAACACCACCTGGACCAGCTCGCGCGATGCGGCCATGGGCCTGAACTTCACCGGCGTGACCTACTACGACGGCCAGGGTTTCCTGGTCAACAAGAAGCTCGGCGTTTCCAGCGCCAAGGAGCTGGACGGGGCTACCGTGTGCATCCAGGCCGGCACCACCACCGAGCTGAACCTGGCCGACTACTTCCGCGCCAATGGCCTGAAGTACACGCCGATCACCTATGACACTTCCGACGAGAGCGCCAAGTCCCTGGAGTCCGGTCGTTGCGACGTACTGACCTCCGACCAGTCGCAGCTCTATGCCCAGCGCATCAAGCTGGCTGCGCCGGACGAGTACGTGGTGTTGCCGGAAGTGATCTCCAAGGAACCGCTCGGCCCGGCCGTGCGCCAGGGTGACGAGGAGTGGTTCGACATCGTGCGCTGGACACTGTTCGCCCAGCTCAACGCCGAGGAACTGGGGGTGACTTCGGCCAACGTCGAAGAGCAGGCCAAGTCGACCAAGAACCCCGACGTTGCCCGCCTGCTGGGCACTGAAGGCGACTTCGGCAAGGACCTGAAGCTGCCGAAGGACTGGGCGGTGAAGATCGTCAAGCAGGTCGGCAACTATGGCGAGATGTTCGAGCGCAACGTCGGTAAAGGCAGTGAGCTGAAGATCGACCGCGGTATCAACGCCCTGTGGAACAAGGGTGGCCTCCAGTACGCACCGCCGGTGCGTTGATCCAGCGCGCCGGCGCCCCGGACGGGGCGTCGGTCGTTCCTGATTGACGAGGCAGCTCAGGCCTTCCGGGCCTGGGCCGCCTCCGTGAGGGCCATCATGCGAAGCAGTTCCAATCCTCCGCGTCCATCCATATGGACCGACCCGCAGGTGCGTGCCTGGGCGTTTCAGATCATCGCTGTCGTTTTGGTCGTAGCGATCGGCTGGTATCTGGTGCACAACACCCAGCACAACCTGCAACAGCGCGGCATTCTTTCCGGCTTCGGTTTCCTGGAGCAGAGTGCCGGCTTCGGTATTTCCCAGCACCTGATCGACTACAACGAGAGCGATTCCTACGGTCGGGTGTTCTTGATCGGCCTGCTCAACACCCTGCTGGTGACGGTCGTGGGGATTTTCCTGGCGACGATCCTCGGCTTTGCCCTGGGCGTCGCACGGCTGTCGCCGAACTGGCTGCTGAGCAAGCTGGCGACCGTATACATCGAGACGTTCCGCAACATTCCGCCATTGCTGCAGATATTCTTCTGGTATTTCGCGGTGATCGGACCCTTGCCGGGGCCGCGCCAGAGCGTGAACTTCGGCGATACCTTGTTCGTCAACAACCGTGGCATGCAGATGCCCGCGCCGATTGCCGCCGAAGGCCTGGTGCCTTTCCTGATCGCCCTGGGCGTCGGCCTGCTGGCCATCTACGGTGTATGGCGGTGGGCAAGGGCGCGTCGGCATGCCACGGGCCAGGGCTTTCCTGTGCTGCTGTCCGCCATCGCCATCCTCGTTGTGCTGCCCGGCCTGACCATGCTTGTCGCCGGTGCGCCGGTGCATTGGGACGTGCCGGTGCTGCAGGGCTTCAACTTCCGTGGCGGCTGGGTCATGGCGCCGGAGCTGGTGTCGATCATCATGGCCCTGAGCATCTACACCGCGGCCTTCATCGCCGAGACGGTACGTGCCGGCATCCAGTCGGTCAGCCACGGCCAGACCGAGGCGGCCAGCTCGCTGGGCCTGCGTCCGGCGCGCATCCTGCGCCTGGTGATCATTCCGCAGGCGCTGCGGGTGATCATTCCGCCGCTGACCAGTCAGTACCTGAACCTGGCGAAGAACTCGTCGCTGGCCGCCGCCATCGGTTATCCGGACATGGTCTCGCTGTTCGCCGGCACCGTGCTCAACCAGACCGGCCAGGCCATCGAGGCCATGGCCATCACCATGAGCGTTTACCTGGCCATCAGCATCAGCATCTCGATGTTGATGAACGCGTACAACAAGCGCATCGCGCTGATCGAACGGTAGGGCGCAGCCATGACGACACATACCTTCAAGCCCGACCTGCCGCCACCGTCGGTCAGCGTCGGACCACTCGCCTGGATGCGGGCGAATCTGTTCTCCAGCTGGATCAACTCGCTGTTGACCCTGGCAGGTCTGTACCTGATCTGGCTGGTGCTGCCGCCGGTCATCGAGTGGGCGTTGCTCAAGGCCATCTGGAGCGGCAGCAACGTCAGGGATTGCACGCCGCGCGAGGGTGCCTGCTGGGCCTTCATCGGCGATCGCTTCGGCCAGTTCATGTACGGTTTCTATCCGGCCGAGCTGCGCTGGCGCGTCGACCTGGCGGCGATCATCGCCATCGTCACGGCGCTGCCGTTGTTCCTCAAACGCTTGCAGAACAAGGCCAAGTACGGCCTGGCCTATCTGCTGGTCTACCCGGTCCTTGCCTACTGGCTGCTGCATGGCGGTTTCTTCGGCCTGGACAGCGTCGCCACCTCGCAGTGGGGCGGCCTGATGCTGACCATCGTGATCGCCGCCGTCGGGATCGCCGGGGCGTTGCCGCTGGGCATCCTGCTGGCCCTCGGGAGGCGCTCCAACCTGCCGGCGATCAAGGTCATCTGCGTGACCTTCATCGAGTTCTGGCGCGGCGTGCCGTTGATCACCGTGCTGTTCATGTCCTCGGTGATGCTGCCGCTGTTCCTGCCCGAAGGCATGAGCCTGGACAAGCTGCTGCGGGCCATGGTGATGGTGATCTTCTTCGAGGCCGCCTACATCGCCGAGGTGGTGCGCGGTGGCATGCAGGCGATTCCCAAGGGGCAATACGAAGCGGCGGCGGCCATGGGCCTCGGCTACTGGCGGACCATGGGCCTAGTGATCCTGCCCCAGGCGCTGAAACTGGTGATCCCCGGCATCGTCAACACCTTCATCGCCCTGTTCAAGGACACCAGCCTGGTGATCATCATCGGCCTGTTCGACTTCCTCAACAGCATCAAGCGGGCGACCAACGACCCGGCCTGGCTGGGGATGTCGACCGAGGGCTATGTGTTCGCCGCCCTGGTCTACTGGATGTTCTGTTTCAGCATGTCCCGTTATTCGATGCGCCTGGAGCGCAAGTTGAATACCGGCCACAAGCGCTAGGAGTCATGAGCAAATGAACGAATTACTGAAGAAACAACCCAGCGCCGAGCCGATCATCCAGCTGCAGGGCGTGAACAAGTGGTATGGCCAGTTCCACGTGCTCAAGGACATCAACCTGAACGTGCGGCAGGGCGAGCGCATCGTCCTGTGTGGGCCCTCGGGTTCGGGCAAGTCGACCACCATCCGCTGCATCAACCGTCTGGAGGAACACCAGGAAGGGCGGATCGTGGTCGATGGCACCGAACTGACCAACGACCTCAAGCAGATCGAGACGATCCGCAGGGAAGTGGGCATGGTGTTCCAGCACTTCAACCTGTTTCCGCACCTGACCGTGCTGCAGAACTGCACGCTGGCGCCGATGTGGGTACGCAAGATGGCGAAGAAGGACGCCGAGGAAATCGCCATGCAGTACCTCAAGCGGGTGCGCATCCCCGAGCAGGCGCATAAGTTTCCCGGCCAGCTTTCCGGTGGCCAGCAGCAGCGCGTGGCCATCGCCCGGGCGCTGTGCATGAAGCCCAAGATCATGCTGTTCGACGAGCCGACCTCGGCCCTCGATCCGGAAATGGTCAAGGAAGTGCTCGACACCATGATCGGCCTGGCCGAGGACGGCATGACCATGCTCTGCGTGACCCACGAGATGGGTTTTGCCCGTACCGTGGCGAACCGGGTGATCTTCATGGACAAGGGCGAGATCGTCGAACAGAACGAGCCCAATGCGTTCTTCGACAACCCGCAGAACGAGCGGACCCGGTTGTTCCTCGGGCAGATCCTGCATTGACGAGATAGACGGGGCGCGGTTTGCATCGAGCGGACCGCGCCTTTATGCTTTGCACGAATTCATCCGATGATTGGATCATTTCGTGAGTGCACCTCTGGTCAAACGCTCCCTGGTCGATCAGGCCCTCGAACGCTTGCGCGAACGCATCGCGCAAGGTGCCTGGCAAGTCGGCGAGCGCCTGCCTACCGAGCCTGAGCTGGGCGCAGAGCTGGGCATCAGCCGCAACACCGTGCGCGAGGCGATGCGGGTGCTGGCCTTCAGCGGCGTGATCGAAATCCGCCAGGGCGATGGCAGCTATCTGCGCGCCAACAGCGATCCGCTGGCCACCGTGCAGGTGCTGTCGCGTTGCACCCTGGAGCAATGCCGGGAAGTGCGGCGAATGATCGAGAGCGAAGCCATTCGCCTTGCCGCGCAACGGCGTACCGAGGCCGATCTGCAAAGCCTCGAAGAGGCCTTGCAACAGAGCGGCCAGCACTATCACGACGATCTGGAAAGCTATATCGCCTGCGACCTGGTGTTTCACCAGCGCCTGGTGGACGCCGCGCATAACCCGGCCCTGAGTGGCCTGTACCAGTATTTCTCCAGCCAGGTCGGCCAGGCCCTGCGCACCACCCTGAGCCAGACCCCGAGGCGGCAGTCGGTCTTCGATCTGCATCGCCTGATCCTCGATGCGGTACGCGATGGCGATGTCGAGCGCGCCCGCAACCTGTCGCTGACCCTGATCGACGAGCCTTGATCCGATATGTCCAATGCGCTTCCCAATCGACCGCAATACAACACATGGCTGCTATTGATCGGCCTGGTCATGGTCGCCCTGAACCTGCGCCCGGCCCTGTCGAGCATGGCGCCGGTGCTTGGCCAGGTCAGCCAGGCGCTGGGGCTGAGTGCCGCCCAGGCTGGCCTGCTGACCACCTTGCCCGTGCTTTGCCTCGGTCTGTTTGCGCCGCTGGCGCCCTGGCTGTCGCGGCGCCTGGGCAGCGAAGGCACGGTGTTCGCCATCCTGCTGGCGCTGGCCGGCGGCATCCTGCTGCGCAGCAACCTTGGTGCGTTCGGACTGTTCAGTGGCAGCCTGTTGTCCGGAGCCAGCATCGGCATCATCGGCGTATTGCTGCCGGGCATCGTCAAGCGTGACTTCCCCAGCCATGCCGGCCTGATGACCGGCGTGTATACCATGGCTCTATGCCTGGGCGCGGCAATCGCGGCCGGCTCGACCGTGCCGCTGACCCATCATTTCGACGACAGCTGGCGCATCGGCCTGGGCTTCTGGGTCATCCCGGCAGTGCTCGCCGCCCTTTGCTGGCTGCCGCAGTTGCGCCGCCACGGCACCTCGGCGAGCCGGCGCAAGGTCAAGGGGCTGCTGCGCGATCCACTGGCCTGGCAGGTCACCTTGTTCATGGGCTTCCAGTCGTCGCTGGCCTACATCGTCTTCGGTTGGCTGCCGTCGATCCTGATTGGTCGTGGCCTGAGTCCGGTCGAGGCGGGCATGGTCACCTCCGGTTCGATCATCGTGCAACTGGCCAGCTCGCTCAGCGTGCCCTGGTTGGCCACGCGTGGCCGGGATCAGCGGCTTGCGGTCATCGCGGTCATGACGCTGACCCTGCTTGGCCTGTTCGGCTGCCTGTATGCGCCGCTGGCTGGGCTATGGGGTTGGGCCATCGTTCTGGGGTTGGGGCAGGGCGGTTCGTTCGCCCTGGCACTGACCCTGATCGTGTTGCGCTCGCCCGATGCCCAGGCTGCTGGCAGCCTGTCGAGCATGGCCCAGGGCGTGGGCTATACGCTGGCGTCGATGGGGCCGCTGGCGGTGGGTATCCTGCATGACTGGAGCGGCGGCTGGACGGTACTCGGCTGGCTGTTCGGCAGTGTCGGCCTGGTGGCGACGGCGTTTGGCCTGGGCGCGGGCCGTGCTCGCCAGGTCGAGGTACACGGCGACAAGGCTTGAGTCGACCGATCAGCCTGGAGAATGGCACAAAAGGCCATCGCGCCTGGCCGCCGCGGCAGTCGATACTGTGTGTTCACTCATCTGGAGCGGTGCAATGGCTCATTCCAATGCCGAACTGATCACCCGTTTCTACCAGGCCTTCCAGGCACTGGATGCCGAAGGTATGGTCGCCTGCTACGCGAGCGATGTGCAGTTCAGCGATCCGCTGTTCCCTGATCTGCAGGGCGACCAGGCACGCGACATGTGGCGCATGCTCGCCAGCCGCGCCCAAGGTTTTTCGCTGACCTTCGGCGACGTCTGGGCCGATGATGAGAAGGGTGGGGCGCAGTGGGTGGCGACCTACCTGTTCAGCCAGACCGGCAACACCGTGGTCAACCGCATACAGGCCAGTTTCTGCTTCAAGGACGGGCTGATCGTCGAGCACCGCGACCGTTTCGATCTCTGGCGCTGGGCGCGCCAGGCACTCGGGGGCAAGGGGCTGTTGCTGGGTTGGCTGCCGCCGGTGCAGAACGCTATTCGTGGCCAGGCCGCGCGTGGCCTGGCCGCATTCCGCTCGCGCTGAACAGTGGCACGGGCGCAACTGATCCTCTAACCTCGGCGGTCATTTTTCCGGACCACGACCATGACCCAGTGCGACTCCGCTGAAACGATCACCGAGCCCATCGAGCCCAGGATCAAGGCCTGGTTCGTCTATCTGGTGCGGGCGCAGAACGGCGCCTTGTATTGCGGCATCAGCGACGATCCCCAGCGGCGCTTCGCGCAGCATTGCAGCGGCAAGGGCGCTCGTTTCTTTCACTCCAGCCCGGCCCAGGCGCTGGTGTACGTCGAGGCGTGTGACGGCAAGGGCGATGCCCTGCGCCGCGAGCGGGCGATCAAGGCCTTGAGCAAGCGCGCGAAGGAGCAACTGGTCGCGATCACCCGCAAGGATGTCAAGACGTTGTAGTGTCGTGCCGCGCCTGGGGCGGCTAGTCTTGAGCGCTACCACGACACTGGAGGCGCGCCATGTACGAGCTGATCCTGCACAACTACCCGACTTCTCCGTTCGCCGAAAAAGCCCGTCTGATGCTGGGCTTCAAGCAGTTGTCCTGGCGCTCGGTGGATATTCCACGGGTCATGCCCAAGCCTGACCTGATCGCCCTGACGGGCGGCTATCGCAAGACGCCGGTGCTGCAGGTCGGCGCCGATATCTATTGCGACACCGCGCTGATCGCCCGTCGCCTGGATGCGGAAAAGGCCACGCCGCCGCTGTTTCCCGAGGGCGCGGAGCTGACCGCGGCCAGCTTCGCCCACTGGGCTGACTCGGTGGTGTTTCCCCATGCCGTGGCCCTGGTGTTCCAGCCCGAGTCGGTGGCCGTGCGTTTCGCCGGCTTGGCCCCTGAAGCCGTCAAGGCGTTCATCGCCGACCGGGGCGCATTGTTCAGTGGCGGCTCGGCGAGTCGCATTCCCATCGAGGTGGCCCGTCACAACTGGCCGGTGTTCATGGCGCGGTTGGAGCTGCAACTGGCGCGGGAGGAGAACGACTTCCTGTTCGGCGAGGCGTCCATCGCCGACTTCGCCCTGGCCCACAGCCTGTGGTTCCTCAAGGGCACGTCGGTGACCGCAGCGCTGGTCGATGCCTATCCGAACGTGCTGGCCTGGTATGGCCGGGTGCTGGGTTTTGGTCACGGCTCATCGAGTGTGCTGAGTGCCGAGAAGGCGTTGCAGATCGCCCGCGAGGCGACGCCGGCAGCGTTGCCGGACGCGTTCTTCGAAGAGCCCAACGGGCTGCGCGCTGGACAGCGTGTCAGCATCGCCGCCACCGATTACGGCGTCGACCCGGTGGCCGGTGAGCTGCTGTATGCCGGCCGCGAGGAACTGATCCTGCGTCGTGAGGACGAGCGGGCCGGCGTGGTGCATGTGCATTTCCCGCGCTTGGGCTTTCGCGTCGAGGTGATCTAGCCTCCGGCGCTCACGGCTTGGGCTGACACGCAGCCCGTAGCCGCGTGCTTTGCGCGAGGTGGCGGCGCATCGCCCGCCGTTACTCCAGATCCTCGGCCTTGAACGGGCTTTCTATATCCGGCCAGCCCAGCTCCAGGCGCTCCAGCTCGCGGGCCAGCAGGCTGGCGACCAGCCAGTCGCGCAGCCATTTGTTGTCGGCGGGGAGGATGTACCAGGGCGCCGCTTCACTGTGACTGGCGCCCAGTTGCTCGGCCCAGCGCTGCTGACGGCCGTCATAGTCGCGATACGCGGACAGATCATTGATGTGCAGCTTCCAGCGCTTCTCGAGGTTTTCCAGGCGGCTGAGCAGGCGGCGTTTCTGCTCGGGCCTGGACAGGTGCAGGTAGCACTTGAGTGGATGGATGCCCTGCTTGCGCCAGCCGTTCTCGAAGTCTTGCACCTGTTTGTGCCGTCGCGGCATGTCGTCGGCACTGCACAGGCCATCGATGACGTCGGTGACCATCGCCTCATGCTGGCTGCGGTTGAATACACCGAGCAGGCCGGGGCCTGGCAGGGCTTGTTCATAGCGCCAGAGAAAGTCGTGGCGCCGCTCTTCCTCGTTCGGCTTGACGAAGGCGTGCAGGCTGATGCCCTGCGGGTCGCAGGCGCTGACCACCTTGCGGATCACGCCGTCCTTGCCGGCGCAGTCGGTGCCTTGCAGGATCAGCAGCAGCGAGTCCTTGCGATTGGCCCAGAGCATGCGCTGCTGGACGTTGATCCAGACCTTGAGTTCTTCCAGCGCGTCACGCGCATCGTCACGCTTGATGCCGAAGTCCTCGGCCGGGTCGATGGCCAGGGGCTTCTTCGGGTTGCACAGGCAGGCGTCGAGAATCTTGTCGGGCAGGCGTGGCATGCGGTCAATCCTTGCGGCGTTTCAGTTGATCCTTCAGTTGCGTCGGCAACTGGCGAATGATCAGCACGTCGCGGCTCTCGTCGTACTCGATGGCCGAACCGAGCAGGTGCGATTCGAAGCTGATCGACAGGCCTTCGGCGCGGCCGGTGAAGCGGCGGAACTGGTTGAGCGTGCGTTTGTCCGCCGGAAATTCCGGGGCCATGCCGTAGTCCTTGTTACGGATGTGATCGTAGAACGCCTTCGGACGTTCCTCATCGATGAGCCCGGACAGCTCTTCCAGGGTGATCGGCTCGCCCAGCTTGGCCTGGGTGCTGGCGTAGTCGACCAGTGCCGTGGTCTTTTCCCGCGCCTGTTCCTCGGCCAGGTCCTCGCTCTCGACGAAGTCGCTGAAGGCCTTGAGCAGGGTGCGCGTCTCGCTCGGCGCATCGACGCCTTCCTGGCAGCCGATGAAGTCGCGGAAGTAGTCCGAGACCTTCTTGCCGTTCTTGCCCCGGATGAACGAGATGTACTGCTTGGACTGCTTGTTGTTCTGCCATTCGGAAATATTGATCCGCGCGGCCAGGTGCAACTGGCCGAGATCGAGGTGCTTGGCAGGCGCCACCTCCAGGGATTCGGTCACCGCCACGCCTTCGTTGTGGTGCAGCAGGGCGATGGCCAGGTAGTCGGTCATGCCTTGCTGGTAGTGGGCGAACAGCACGTGGCCGCCGGTGGACAGGTTGGATTCCTCCATCAGCTTCTGCAGGTGCTCCACCGCTGCGCGGCTGAAGGCGGTGAAATCCTGGTCTTCGTCCAGGTATTGCTTCAGCCAGCCGCTGAACGGGTAGGCGCCGGACTCTTCGTGGAACAGACCCCAGGCCTTGCCCTGCTTGGCGTTGTAGCTTTCGTTGAGATCGGCGAGCAGGTTCTCCATGGCCTGGGAGCTGCCCAGCTCGCTGTCGCGGGCGTGCAGCACGGCGGGCGAACCGTCGGGTTTCTTCTCGATCAGGTGGACGATGCAATGGCGGATCGGCATGGGCGCATTCACTGGGTTGAACGGGGAAGTTGCCTAGTCTACCGGCGAGGAAGGCTGTTTTCAGCCTCTGGCCAGCATCGTGCGAGCTCTCTTCCCTATCTCCTCTCACGCAGCGCCCGCAACCGTTCGATCATGTAGCGCAGGTGTACGTGCAACTGGTACAGCTCGTTGGAGTAGGACAGCGGCACGTCTACGCGTGCCAGTTCGTCCTCCATGCGTTCCAGGCGGGCGATTTCTTCGCTGATGTCCGCTTTCAGGCCACCTTTGTAGAGTTGCTGGTCGACCTCGCGCAGGTGTTTGTACCAGCGATAGATACGGGCTCGCACGCGCCAGCGGTAGATCGGGCCGATGGCCTTGAACAGCGGGAACAGCAGCACCAGCAGCGGGATCGCCAGGATGATGTAGCGGTCGGCCAGCGAGGCGATGCGAAACGGCAGGTAGCGCTGCAGGATGGGCAGGCCTTTCTCGTAGTAGTAATCGGCTTCGTCCAGGGTGTGCAGGGATTGTGGCGGCCGCGCGGGGAACGTACCGGTCGGGTCGAGCAGGCTGCCGTTCTTCAGCACGGTTTTGGCGGCTTCGAGGATCAGTGGCGTCAACGAGGGGTGGAAGTCTTCGCCGGCGACCAGCGTCGCCACCGGGCCGAGGGTGAGGATATCTTCGCGCGGGGTGTTCTGCGCCATGTCGAGCATGCCTTCGCCGACCTCGACCTCGCTCAGGTAGGTCAGTCGTGCCAGGTAGGCCGGTACGCGGCGCAGGCTGGCCAGGCGCAGATCTGGCTCGGCGGCCAGGCGCTGGATCAGTGCGTTCTCTGCCGGGCCGACGAAGAAGCCGGCATCCAGCTTGCCTGCGATAAGGGCATCGGCGGCGCGACTGCCGCCGGTGGCCTGCCAGCTCTGCGGGTAGTGTTCGGGCTCGATACGGTTGGCCGCGAACAGGGCGCCAGTCACCGCTTGCGTGCCGCTGTCCGGCACGCCGATGGCGACGCGCCACTGCTTGAGTTCGTCCAGCCCGGTGAAGGTCTTGTCGGCGCGGATGAACAGCCATAGCGGCTCGCGATACATCACGCCAAGTGCGGAGAGTTTGTCGCGCTGTTTTTCGCTGACGCTGAGTTCCTGGCCGCTCTGTACCAGTGCCAGCTCGACTTCGTCGTTGTCGAGCTTGGCCAGGTTGTCCTGCGAGCCCTTGCTGTTGACCAGTTGCAGATCGAAGCCCTGTTTTGCCAACTCGTCACGCAGGCGCTCGGCGAAGGCATGGTAGCCGCCGCTGGCGGCGCCGGTGGCCAGGCGCGCATGCATGGGCGGTGGTGGGGCGACGAAGTAGAACAGTGCGCCAACCAGCGCGGCAATCACTGGTATCAGCCAGAGATTGGTCAACAGCATGATTTTCAGGTCACGAAGCAGGCGGCGCATGTAACGGTCCTTATTGTCAGGGCGCGAGTATCGCGGGGGAAGTCATACACTGACTGCCGAATCTTCTCTAGGTTCTCAGGTCCTCTGTGCCAGGCGTGATGCGCCGCGGCTGCGCAACAGGTCGGTCAACGCCAGCGCGGCGAATAGTCCAAGGGCATAGAGCGCTTCGAAACCGAGCATCGCCAGCACGGCCAGGCATAGCAGCGTGCTGGCCCCGGCGACTAGCCGCCACAGGCCACGCAGCAGCACCCAGCCAGCGGCCATGCTGAGCAGGTAGACGACGATGAAGTTGCCGTTGGCATAGCGGATCAGGTCATCCACCGATAGCTGCAACCCGTTGGCGATCATTGCGCAGAACGCGCAGCAGACGACCACCAGCAACAGGGCGGCGGCAGGCACGCCATGCCGATTGAGGCGCGCCAGTGGCCGTGGCAGCTTGCCTTCGTCGGCGAGGCTCCAGACCAGGCGGGCGAAGCCCTGAATGTAGATGTTGGTCGAGGCGAAGCAGGCCAGGTAGCCGATCAGGGCGGCGAGCCAGCGCGCCTGTTCGCCGAACAGCGGGTCGAGCAGGCGCGGCAGCGATCCGGCGTCCGTGTGTACGTCGCCGTAGGTGTGGAAGGTCAGCACGGCCACCGAGCAGCCCCAGTAGACCAGGCCGGCCAGCAGCACGCCGAGGATCAGTGCGAGGGGGAAGTCGCGTTGCGGATTGCGGAATTCCTCGCCCATGTGGGCGAAGGCCTCGATACCGACGAAGCACCAGAACATCACGCCCAGGGCCGTCGGTATCATCGACCAGTCCGCATCCGCGGTGGGCAGCAGCGGCTGGCTCGGCGAGGGCAGTTGGCCTTTCCACCAGATCAGCCCGACCGTGGCGACGATGGCGACGGCGATCAGCCCCTGGATCAGGCCGGACGCTTTGGCCGGTCGCTGCCCGAGGACCAGGGCGATGAGCAGGGTGAACAATTGCACCGCCAGTGCTTCGCCGGTACTCAAGGGGAGCACGGCCTGCCAGAAACCGGTGGCGATGATCAGCGCGGCGGGCAGGCCGACCGGGATCACGGCGAGGAACAGCAGGGCGATCAAGCGTTCCATGCGCGGGCCGAAAGCGCGGCCGATCAGGTGTGGCGCACCGCCGGCGTGAGGAAAGCGCCTGCCCAACTGGGCGAAGGTGAAGGCCACCGGCAGGACCAGGGCGATGAGGATCAGCCAGGCCCACAGCGAGGCGCCGCCGGCGGCGGTGGCCGCCAGGGCCGGCACCACGAAGATGCCGGTGCCGAGCAGCGATGTACTGAGCAGTCCCACGCCTTGCAGCAGGCCCAACTCCTTGTTCAGACGACTCATGCCTTCGCTCGCAAACCTGTTCGGTCGGTCATGTTAGCTGAGCGGCGAGCTTCAAGCCGCAAGAAAGAAGCAAGCGTGGTGAGTCGTGCGGCCGCGGTCAGGGTTGCCAGCCCCCGCCCAGCACCTTGTACAGGGTGACCCGGTTGTTCTGCTCCGACAGGTTCAGGCTGATCAGCGATTGCTGGGCGCTGTACAGCGAGCGCTGGGCGTCGAGCACCTCCAGGAAGCTTTCCGAACCTTGCTTGTACAGCGCCTGGGACAGGTCGTAGCTGCGCTGGGTGGCATCGGTCAGGGCCTGTTGGGCGTTCAACTGTTCGTCGATGTGGTGGCGTACGGCGAGGGCATCGGCGACTTCGCGGAAGGCGGTCTGGATGGTCTTCTGGTAGGTCGCCACCTGGATTTCGTTCTCCGCCTTGGCCGAGTCGAGGCTGGCGCGATTGCTGCCGGCATTGAAGATCGGCAGGCTCACGCTCGGGGCGAAGCTCCAGGCCCGGCTGCCGCCGGCGAACAGGCCGGACAGGTCGGTGCTGGCGCTCCCGGCTGCGGCGGTCAGGCTCACGCTGGGGAAGAACGCCGCCCGCGCCGCGCCGATGTCGGCATTGGCGCCCTTGAGCGTGTGTTCGGCGGCGAGCACGTCGGGGCGCCGTTGCAACAGGCTGGAGGGCAGGCCGGCCGGTACGCCGACCAGTTGCGCGGCAGCCATCTTCTCGTCGCCGGGCAGCAGGCTATCCGGCACCGTGGCGCCGGCCAGCAGGTTGAGGGCGTTGCGATCCTGCTCGACCTGACTGGCGTAGCTGGCCACATCGGCCCGCGCCGACTCCACGGTCGATTGCGCCTGGGCCAGGCTCAGGCCGGACTCGCCGCCCAGGCCATGGCTCTGGCGCACCAGCTCGTAGGTCTTCTGCTGGCTGGCGTAGGTACTCTGCGCCAGGGCCAGCAATTGCTGGTCGGCGGCCAGGGTCAACCAGGCGCTGGCGACTTCGGCGACCAGGCTGATCTGCGTGCTGCGGCGGGTTTCCTCGGTGGCCAGGTAGCTTTCCAGGGCGGCGTCCTTGAGGTTGCCGAGGCGCCCGAACAGGTCCAGCTCGTAGCTGGTGAAGCCCAGTTCGACGCTGTACTGGCTGCTCACCGAGGTGCCGCTGGTGCTGCTGCCGACGCTGCGGGCGCGGCTGCCGCTGGCGGTCGCGTTCAGCGAGGGGAACAGGTCGGCGCGAGTGATGCGGTACTGGGCGCGGGCCTTTTCGATATCCAGCGCGGCGATGCGCAGGTCGCGGTTGTTATCCAGGGCCAGTTTCACCGTGTCGCGCAGACGTGCATCGACGAAGAACGACTGCCAGTCGATCTGCGCGTCGGCCTGCTTGCCGTCGGGCGTATTCCACTGCTCGGCGACCGCCGCGTCGGGGCGCTGGTAGTCCGGCGCGAGGTTGATGCAGCCGCCCAGGCTCAGGGCGGCCAGCAGGAGAAGCGGGTAGGGGGCGCGCATCATGCGTCTCCTTGGTCAGGTTGTGGTTTGCGCCCGGCGATGCCTTGCACCAGCACGAAGAACAGCGGGATGAAGAACAGCCCCAGCACGGTGGCGGTGAACATGCCGCCGAGCACACCGGTGCCGATGGCCTGGCGCCCGCCCGAACCGGCACCGCTGCTGAGCGCCAGCGGCAATACGCCGAGCATGAACGCCAGCGAGGTCATCAGCACCGGGCGCAGGCGCAGGCGCACGGCTTCCAGGGTCGATTCCAGCAAGGGTTTGCCTGCGTCGTAGCCGGCCTTGGCGAACTCGACGATGAGGATCGCGTTCTTCGCCGCCAGACCGATGGTGGTCAGCAGGCCGACCTGGAAATACACATCGTTGGAAAGATCGCGCAGGCCGGTCAGCAGCAGCGCGCCGACGACGCCCAGCGGCACCACCAGCATCACCGAGAACGGCACCGTCCAGCTCTCATAGAGCGCGGCCAGGCAGAGGAACACGAACAGGATCGAGATGGCATACAGCAGCGGCGCCTGGTTGCCGGCCAGGCGTTCCTGGTAGGACTGGCCGCTCCACTCGTAGCCGATGCCGTCCGGCAGTTGCGCCATGATCTCGGCCACTGCGGTCATCGCATCGCCCGAGCTGACGCCGGAGGCCGGCTCGCCGACGATCTCGAACGAGCCGAAGCCGTTGTAACGCTCCAGCAGCGGCGAGGCGTAGCTCCACGAGGTGGTGGTGAACACCGACATCGGCACCATCTGCTCCTGGTCGTTGCGCACGTACCAGTCGCCGACGTCCTTGGGCAGCATGCGGTAGTCGGCGTCGCCCTGCAGGTAGACCTTCTTGACCCGGCCGGCGTCGACGAAGTCGTTGACGTAGCTGCCGCCCATCACCGTGGCCAGGGTGGTGTTGATGTCGCTGGCCGAGACGCCATGGGCGCCGGCCTTGCGGTCGTCGATATCGACCAGCAGGGTCGGCGTATCCTCCAGGCCCTGGGCGCGCACATTGGCCAGGCGCGGGTCCTTGCGCGCCAGTTCGATGAACTGGTTGCGCGCGGCGAGCAGCTTGGCATGGCCGAGGCCGGCGAGGTCCTGCATCTGCACGTCGAAGCCCGAACTCTCGCCGAGGCCCATGATCGCCGGCGGCGCGATGACGAAGACGTTGGCGTCGCGGATCTTCGATAGCGCCACGTTGGCGCGCTGGGCGATCGCCGCGGCGCTGTGTTCGCTGCCGGCGCGCTCGCTCCAGTCCTTGAGCTTGATGAAGCCACGGCCGCTGTTCTGCGCGTTGCCACCATTGCCCAGGCCACGAATGGTCAGCGCCGAGTCGATTTCCGGCTGTTCCAGCAGATAGGCCTGCACCTGCTGCATCACGGCTTGCAGGCGCTCGTCGGTGCCGCCGACCGGCAGGGTGATCTGGGCCATCAGCATGCCCTGGTCTTCCTCGGGCAGGAACGAGGTCGGCAGGCGCATGAACAGCACCGCCATGCCGGCCACGATCAGGCCATAGACCACCAGGCTGCGCGCGCGGCGCTTGAGAATGCCCGCCACGCCCCGTTGGTAACGGTCGGCGTTGTGCTCGAAATGCCGGTTGAACCAGCCGAAGAAGCCCTTGCGCGGCGCGCTGCCGTGGCCCGGCTTGAGCAGGGTCGCGCACAGCGCCGGGGTCAGGGTCAGGGCCACCAGTACGGACAACGCCATGGCGGCGACCATGGTCACCGAGAACTGCTTGTAGATGACCCCGGTGGAGCCGCCGAAGAACGCCATCGGCACGAACACCGCCGACAGCACCACGGCGATGCCGATCAGCGCGCTGCTGATTTCCTTCATCGATTTGCGCGTCGCCGCCCTGGGCGACAGGCCTTCCTCGGCGATGATGCGTTCGACGTTCTCGACCACGACGATGGCGTCGTCCACCAGCAGGCCGATGGCCAGGACCATGCCGAACATGGTCAGGGTGTTGATCGAGTAGCCCATCAGCGACAGCACGCCGAAGGTGCCGAGCAGCACCACCGGCACGGCGATGGCCGGGATCAGCGTGGCGCGCCAGTTCTGCAGGAACAGGTACATGATCGCCACGACCAGGGCGATGGCCTCGAACAGGGTCTTGACCACTTCCTCGATGGAGATCTTCACGAACGGCGCGGTGTTGTAGCTGACCTCGGTCTTCAGCTTGAGCTTGGCCGGGAAGAAACGCTCCAGTTCGCTCATCTTCGCCTGCACCGCCTCGGCCACGTCGAGGGCGTTGGCGCCGGTGGCCAGGCTCACCGCCATGCCGCCGGAGGGGCGACCGTTGTGTTCGGCGATCACGTCGTAGCTTTCGCTGCCCAGCTCGACCCTGGCCACGTCACCGAGGGTGACCACGGCGCCGTCGCTGGCGTATTTCACCACCACCTCGCGGAACTGCTGGGCGGTCTTCAGCTTGCTGCGCGCGGTGATGGTGGCGTTGAGCTGCTGGCCCTTGCTCGCCGGCAGGGCGCCGAGCTGGCCGGCCGAGGTATCGGTGTTCTGCGTTTCCAGGGCGCTGCTGACGTCCGAGGGCATCAGGCTGTATTGCTTGAGCTTGTCCGGGTCGAGCCAGATGCGCATGGCGTAGCTGGAGCCGAGCGTGGTCACGTCGCCGACGCCGCTGACCCGGCTGACCTGGTCGTACAGGGTGCTGGAGATGAAGTCGCTGATGTCGGTGGCGCTGACCTCGGGGTTGTCCGAGATCAGCGAGATGATGATCAGGAAGTCGCTCGAGGTATTGCGGATCTGGATGCCTTGCTGCTGTACCGCATCGGGCAGCCGTGCCTTGGCCTGGTCGACCTTGGTCTGCACCAGCATCTGCGCGGTGTTGACGTCGGTGCCGGAGTCGAAGGTCAGGCTGATGCTGGCGCTGCCGTCGGAGCTGCTGCTCGACGACATGTAGGTGAGGCCTTCGAGGCCGGTCATCTGCTGCTCGATGACCTGGGTCACCGAGTCTTCCATGGTCTTGGCCGAGGCCCCGGTGTAGGTGGCGCTGAGCTTGACCTGGGGCGGAGCGATGTTGGGGTACTGGGCCAGGGGCAACTGCGAGATGGCCAGGCCGCCGCCGAGCATGATCAGGATGGCGATGACCCAGGCGAAGATCGGCCGGTCGATGAAGAAGGCTGCCATGTCGATTCCTCAGTTAGCCGACGCGGAGGTGGTCGCCGGCTTGGTCGCGGCGGCATCGACGGTGGTCACCGCCTGGCCAGCCTGGACTTTCTGCACGCCCTCGACGATCAACTGGTCGCCGACCGCCAGGCCGCTCTTGACCCACCACTGGTTGCCCACGGCCTCGACCAGGGTCAGTTCGCGCTGCTCGACCTTGCCGTCGACCACCACCAGGGCGGTGGCTTCGCCGCGCTCGTCGCGGGTCACGCCTTGTTGTGGCACGAGGATGGCGTCGTTCTGCACGCCTTCCTCGACCCGCGCCTTGACGTACATGCCGGGCAGCAGCAGGCCGTCGGGGTTCGGCACCAGGGCGCGCAGGGTCACGCTGCCGGTGCCTTCGTCGACGCTCACGCCATTGAAGGTGAGGGTGCCGGGGTGTTCGTAGGTGCTGCCGTCTTCCAGTTGCACGGCGATGGTGGTGGCGTTCGCCTCGGCGCTGGGCGCCAGCAGGCCGGCGGCCAGCTCACGCTTGAGGCGCAGCAGGGTGGCGCTGGTCTGGGTCACGTCGACGTAGATCGGGTCGAGCTGCTGGATGGTGGTCAGGGCGGTGTCCTGGTCGGCGGTGACCAGCGCGCCGGGGGTGACGGTCGAGGTCGAGGTGCGGCCGGCGATGGGCGCGTTGATGCGGGTGTAGCCGAGGTTGATGCGCGCGGTCTTCTCGCTGGCCAGGGCCGATTGCAGGGTGGCCTTGGCTTGCAGCAGCGCGGACTGCGCGGACTCGTTGGTTTCGGCGCTGATGGCGTCGATCTTCACCAGTTCGGCGTCGCGTCTGGCCTTGAGTTCGGCGGCGTGCAGCGTGGCCTTCGCCGAGGCGACGCTGGCGCTGGCTTCGGCCAGGGCCGCTTCGTAGCTCTGCGGATCGATCTGGTACAGCGCCTGGCCGGCCTTGACCTCGGCACCTTCCTCGAACAGGCGCTTCTGGATGATGCCGCCGACCTGCGGGCGAATCTGCGCGACCATGTGCGCGCTGGTCCGTCCCGGCAGGCTGAGGGTGACCGACTGGGCGGAACTGGCGACCCGGTAGATACCCACTTCCGGCGTACCGCCCATGGGCGCGCCCTGGTTCGAGTCCGAACAGCCGGCCAGCAGCAGAAGAGGAATCAGGGTGGACGCACCGATCAGGTGGCGCAGGCTGTGTGGGGCCGTGTACATGGCGAAGCTCCGGATTCAGGGGATGCTCGCCAGACTCTAGGACAAATGTGCAGGAAATATGGAGATTGCCCGGCCGGGCTTGAATCACGCGGCCTGGCACGGCCAAATGGCGGCATTCCAGCCCGTGGTCCCGTCATGCGCATCAGCCTTTCCAGCAAAGTATTCATCGCCGTCCAGGCGCTCTGCACCTTCGCCGTGCTGGGCATGGGCTTTGCCGCGTACCTGAGTTTCAACCACGGCTTTCTCGGCTACCTCAACGACCAGTCGGTGGAGCGCCTGGAACGCGTCGTCCCGCGCCTGGAGCGGGTCTACGTCGAGCGGGGAAGCTGGAAGTTCCTCGCCGATGGCGATATCGACGCCTGGTTCGAGCTGGCGCGCCCGGACGAAACGCTTAATGGCGATCCCTTCACGCCATCTTCGCCACCGATATCCGACCTGACCGGCGCGTTCCTGCGCATCACCCTGCTCGATGCCCAGCGGCACTACGTGATCGGCTATCGCCAATATGGCGACAAGCCAATCCTGCGGCCGATCCGTCACGGCCAGGAGGTGGTCGGCTGGCTGGCGATGACGCCGTTCGAGAGCGTCAGCGCGGCCGGCGGCCGGCGTTTCCAGCTCAACCAGAATCGCTCCAGCTGGATCATCGGCCTGGCCTGCCTGCTGGTGTCGGCGGTGATCGGCTGGTGGATCTCCCGAACCCTGCTGCGCCCGGTGCGCCGCGTGGCCGAGGCCACCCACAGGCTGACGGCGGGGGATTACTCGATCCAGGTCCCGGTGACTTCCAACGACGAGGCGGGCCAACTGGCTGCCGATTTCAACCGCATGGCCGGCGCCCTGGCCAGCAACGAACGCCAGCGTCGTGACTTCATGGCCGATATCTCGCATGAACTGCGCACGCCATTGGCGGTGCTGCGCGGCGAGCTGGAGGCCATGGAGGACGGTATCCGCCCGGTCGATCCGCCGGCCCTGCGCTCGCTGCAGGCCGAGGTGATGCAACTGAGCAAGCTGGTCGACGACCTCTTCGACCTGTCCCTGGCCGAGGTCGGCGGGCCGACCTACCGACGCGATCCGGTAGCGCTGCGTACCTTGCTGGAGGTCACGGTCGCGGCGTTCGAGCCACGCTTCGCCGAGCGCGGCCTGAGCCTGAGCCTGCAGTGCCCGGCCGGCAGCGTGCAGGTGATGGGCGATGAACAGCGCCTTGGCCAGGTGCTCTACAACCTGCTGGAGAACAGCCTGCGCTATACCGACCGTGGCGGCGAGACGCGCGTGGTGCTGCGGCGCGAGCACGAGCAGGTGCTGGTCGACGTGATGGATTCCAGTCCCGACGTACCGGCGGGCCAGCATGAGCGCTTGTTCGAGCGCTTCTACCGGGTCGAGGGCTCGCGCAATCGTGCCAGTGGCGGCGCCGGCCTGGGCCTGGCGATCTGCCGTGGCATCGTCGAGGTCCATGGCGGCCACCTCAGTGCCCAGCCTTCGCCGCTTGGCGGGCTGTGGCTGACCCTGGCGCTAGCGGAGGCGCAAGCATGAGTGCGCCACGAATCCTGCTGGTGGAAGACGAGCCCAAGCTGGCGGCATTGCTGGTCGATTACCTGCGCGCGGCGCAGTACGAGGTCGAGCATATCGATGACGGCGTGCGGGCAATGGCGGCTCTGCATGAGCGTCAGCCTGACCTGCTGATCCTCGACCTGATGCTGCCGGGGCGCGATGGCCTGTCGATCTGCCGCGAACTGCGTGGCTTCAGCCAGGTGCCGGTGATGATGGTCACCGCGCGGGTCGACGAGATCGACCGCCTGCTCGGCCTGGAATTGGGCGCCGACGACTACATCTGCAAACCCTACAGCCCGCGCGAGGTGGTGGCGCGAGTCAAGGCCATCCTGCGCCGCGCCGGGCTGACCGCGCAAAGCACCGGGCTGAGCCTGGACGCGGCGAGCTATCGCGCCAGCTACAACGGCGTCGCGCTGGACCTCACGCCCGTCGAGTTCCGCCTGTTGCAGGCGCTGCATGCCCGGCCGGGACACGTGCTGTCGCGTGACCAGTTGATGAACCACCTGTACGAAGACCACCGGGTGGTCACCGACCGCACGGTGGACAGCCACGTGAAGAACCTGCGGCGCAAGTTGCAGCAGATCAGTCCGGACAAAGAGCCGATCCGGTCGATCTATGGGGTTGGGTATTGTTTGGAGGGGTAGGCCGGCCTGCACATTTTTTGATCGTTGCCCCGCTCGGCCCGGCAACGATCAGCCATCAATAAAACTCCACGCCACGAACCGGCTCTGCTTGTTGCCCTGCGCCATATCCACCCGCCGCACCGTCACCGCCCCCGCTTTTTTCAGCGCGCTTTCCAGGGCGGCGACATTGCTGGCCTTCGATACCAGGCTGCTGAACCACTTCACTTGCGTGGCGAACTCGCGGCTTTCGCTGGCCATGCGCTGGAGGAACGCCGCCTCGCCGCCGACGCACCATAGCTCGTTGCTCTGCCCGCCGAAGTTGAGCACCGGCAGCTTGCGCTTGGGATCGAGCTTGCCGAGGTTCTTCCATTTGCGCGTGCTGCCGCTGATCGCTTCCCCGGGCGAGCTGTGGAAGGGTGGGTTGCACAGGCTCAGGTCGAAGCGCTCGTCCGGCCTGATCAGGCCCTTGAAAATGGCTTTCGCATCAGGCTGCTTGCGCAACTCGATGGCCTCGCCCAGCCCGTTGGCCTGGACGATGGCGCGCGCCGAGGCGAGGGCGGTGTCGTCGATATCCGCGCCGACGAAGCACCAGCCGTAGTCGACATGGCCGAGCAACGGGTAGATGCAGTTGGCGCCGCTGCCGATGTCCAGCACGCGCACGTCTTTGCCGCGAGGAATGGCGCTGTCGTCACCGCCGCTGAGCAGGTCGGCCAGGCCATGCAGGTAATCGGCGCGGCCAGGGATCGGCGGGCACAGGTAGCCGGCGGGAATGTCCCAGTGGCGGATGCCGTAGAGCTGGCGCAGCAAGGCGCGGTTGAACACTTTCACCGCGTCCGGGTTGGCGAAGTCGATGCTTTGCTTGCCGTACGGGTTGAGGATGACGAACTCGGCCAGCTCCGGACTGGCGGCGATCAGCTTGGCGAAGTCGTAGCGGCCCTGGTGGCGATTGCGCCGGTGCAGCAGGGGCTTCTCGGTTGCGGCGGGCTTGGCGGGGCGAGGCGGTTTCTGGCGCATGGCGGGTGATTCAGCGAGCGGGGTGGCGATTGTCCCACAAGACGCCAGGCTGGCGCTGGTCAATGCCAGCCCATGTGCCACCGCTGCGTGTCCTTCAGCACCTGCCAGTCGAGCAACTCGCAGCGTTTGCTCAGCACCGCTTGCAGCTCGATCTGCCGCACGGCGCCTTCCTCATCGCAGAACAATTCGGTGACCAGAAAGTGTTTCTCCCGTTTCACCGGCTGGCGTGCGGTCCATTTCGACAGCAGCAGTTTGCGCGGGTTGATCCGTGGTGCGCCACTCACTGGCGATGTTCCAGCAAGCGCCGCGCCGCCTCCTGGCCGCTGAGCCAGGCCCCCTCGACCCGTCCCGACAGGCACCAGTCGCCACAGGCGTAGAGGCCCAGGTCGGCGTCGGCCAGCGCGCCCCACTGGTGGGCGCCGGCCGGGCGGGCATAGAGCCAGCGATGGGCGAGGCTGAAGGCCGGTTCCGGCACCGCGCAACCGATCATCTCGGCGAAGGCGCCATGCAGGTGCTCGATCACCTGTTCCTTGGGCATGTCCAGGTGCTGGCGGCTCCAACCGCTGCTGGCGTGCAGCACCCAGGTGTCCAGGTTGGTATCGCGCCCTGGCTTGCTGCGGTTGCGCGCCAGCCAGTCGAGCGGGTTGTCCCGCACGAAGCAGCCTTCGAGCGGGGTATCCAAGGCGCTGGTGAAGCCCAGGGCCACGGCCCAGGTCGGGTCCATGATCACGCTGGCCGCCGTGCTCGCCAGCTTGGGCGCCGCGGCCAGCAGGGCGGTGGCCTGGGGCGCCGGGGTGGCGATGATCACACTGCTGAACGGACCGTGGCTGCAGCCCTCGGCATCCTGCAGGGTCCAGTGCTGCTCGCCCCGGAATACTTCGGTGATGCGGCAGGAGAAACGTACCGGCAGGGCGCCGAGCAGGGCGCGGGTGATGGCGCTCATGCGCGGCGTGCCGACCCAGCGGGTCTGCTCGTCGGGCGACGGGCTCAACTGGCCCATGTGGCTGTTGTACAACTGTGGGTTCCACTCGGCGACCCAGCCGCGTGCCTGCCACTGCTGCACGGCTTCGACGAAGCGCCGGTCGCGGGCGGTGAAGTACTGGGCGCCCATGTCCAGCGAACCGGCGTCGCTGCGCTTGCTGGCCATGCGTCCGCCGCTGCCCCGGCTCTTGTCGAACAACTGGATGTCCAGGCCGGCGGCGCTCAGGGTCTGTGCTGCGGAGAGACCCGCCAGGCCGGTACCGATGATTGCGATGGGTGCGTTCATGATTGACCTCGTCTTCAGAGTCCGTCGCATGGCGAGGGGCTCTTACTACAGACTACGTTCTGGTGGAAAACTTGCGAGCTTTCGACGGCTTGTCTTGATCGGCAGACGACGGTTCATCGAATTCAAGGCACGTCTGCCGGTCTTGTTTCAGACTGAATAGGACGAACGGCATCAGGGTTAACACATCCCGGCCGTCAGCGTCGCAGAAAACGTCATGGGAGAGGACCACATGCATATCCTGCTGACCGGCGGTACCGGCCTGATCGGCCGGGCGCTTTGTCGCCATTGGCTGGCGAAGGCGCATCAGTTGACCGTGCTGAGCCGCACGCCGCACCGGGTGGCGGCCATCTGCGGCACGTCGGTGCGGGGCATCGGGCGCCTGGAGGACTATGGCGAGCGGCCGTTGGACGCGGTGGTCAACCTGGCCGGTGCGCCCATCGCCGACCGGCCCTGGACGCACAAGCGCAAGAAACTGCTGTGGAGCAGCCGTATCGGCCTGACCGAGCAATTGGTCGACTGGCTGGAGCGACGCCAGCGGCGCCCCGCGGTGCTGATCTCCGGCTCGGCCATCGGTTGGTATGGCGATGGCGGCGAGCGCGAGCTGGACGAGGCGCACGCCCAGGTCGTCGACGACTTTCCCGCGCAGCTGTGCGGCGCCTGGGAGGAGAGTGCGCAACGCGCCGAGGCGCTTGGCATCCGTGTGGCGCTCCTGCGTACCGGCCTGGTCCTGGCCCGTGACGGCGGCTTTCTCAAGCATTTGCTGCTGCCGTTCCGTCTTGGCCTGGGTGGCCCGGTCGGCAATGGCCGGCAATGGATGTCATGGATTCACCTGGACGATCAAATCGCCCTGATCGACTTACTCTTGCAGCAGGAAGGCGCGCGCGGTCCCTATAATGCCTGCGCTCCCGCGCCGGTACGCAATCGTGACTTCGCCAAGGCGCTCGGGCATGCACTGCGACGCCCTGCCGTATTGCCGTTGCCCGCTCTGGTACTGAAACTTGGCCTGGGCGAATTGTCCGAGTTGCTGCTGGGTGGCCAGAAGGCTGTCGCGAGGCGTACCGGCGAGACTGGCTTCGAATTCCGTTTCACTGCTCTGGACTCGGCCCTGGCCGATCTGCTCAAGGACCCCGCATGACCGATCATGCCCTGTTGTTGGTCAACCTCGGTTCACCGGCCTCCACCTCGGTGGAAGACGTGCGCCGCTACCTGAACCAGTTCCTCATGGACCCTTATGTCATCGACCTGCCCTGGCCGCTGCGTCGGCTGCTGGTCTCGCTGGTCCTGATCAAACGGCCGGCCCAGTCGGCCCATGCCTACGCGTCGATCTGGTGGGAGGAGGGCTCGCCCCTGATCGTCCTCAGCCGTCGCCTGCAACAGGCCATGCAGCCGCTCTGGCCGCACGGCCTGGTGGCCCTGGCGATGCGTTATGGCGAGCCGTCGCTGGAGCGCGCATTGGCCGATTTGGCCAGCCAGGGGGTGAAGAGCGTGACCCTGGCGCCGCTTTATCCCCAGTTCGCCGACAGCACCACCACCACGGTGATCGAGATGGCGCGCAAGGTGCTGCGCGAGCGCAACCTGCCGCTGCAACTGCGCATCCTGCCGCCGTTCTACGATCAGCCGGAATACCTCGATGCCTTGGTCGCCAGCGCCAGGCCGCACCTGGAACAGGGCTTCGACCACCTGTTGCTGAGCTTCCACGGCCTGCCGGAGAGGCATATCCGCAAGCTGGTGAAAGACCCGAGCCACAGCCTGACGAGCAGCAGCAGCGCCGGCATCAGCGATGAGGTCATGGCCCTGTGTTACCGCAGTCAGTGTCTGCGCAGCGCCGAGCTGTTCGCCGAGCGCATGGGCCTGCGCCCCGAGCAGTGGTCGGTGTCGTTCCAGTCGCGCCTGGGGCGCAACAAATGGATCGAACCCTACACCGAGGCGCGCCTGGACGAGCTGGGCAAGCGCGGCGTGAAAAAACTGCTGGTGATGTGCCCGGCCTTCGTTGCAGACTGCATCGAGACCCTGGAGGAAATCGGCCTGCGTGGCCAGGAACAGTTCCAGGAGGCTGGCGGCGAGGAACTGGTGCTGGTGCCTTGCGTCAACGATCACCCGCAGTGGGCCAGTGCGCTGGCCACATTGTGCGAGCGGGCGCCGGCGTCAAGCTGATGCGCCTCTCGCGGGTCCTCCTCGCACTGCTGGCACTGCCGAGCCTGGTGCAGGCAGATGCCATCCGTATCTGCCAGCACGACCCGAGCCGCTATGCCTATCGCATGGAGCTGGCCAATCTGATCCTGCAGCGCACCGCTGTTACCTACGGCAATGCCGAATTGCTGCCGACCGGCGCCGAAGACCCGCCGCAGGAGCGCTGCCTGCTGCGCCTGCGCGAGGGCGAGGTGGACCTGGCCTATGTGCCGCCGAGCCTCGATCGACTGCGTGACTTCGACATGCTGCCGATGGATATCCAGGCTGGTATCCAGGGCTTTCGCCTGTTGCTGATCCGCCGCGAGGATGCCCCGGGTTTTGCCGCCATTCGCAATCTGGACGATCTACGGGTTATGCGCGCTGGCTTCGTCAACCAGTGGAGCGACTACGCGATATTCGCACGCAACCACATGCTGGTGACGCCGACCAGCCGTCCGGAGAACCTGCTGCCGATGCTCGAGGAGCAGCGTTTCGACTACTCCCACCGCGCCCTGCACGAGACCTGGGCGGAGATGGATGCCCAGGCTGCGCAGTATCCCGACGTGATGGTCGAGCCGACCCTGATGCTGATGTACCGGCTGCCGGTCTATTTCACCTTCAAGCGCGGCAACACCATGCTGCGCAAGCGCTTCGAAGAAGGTTTGCGCATGGTCCAGGCCGACGGCAGCTTCCAGGCACTGTTCATGCGCCACTTCGGTGATGCCCTGCGGCGCAGCAACCTCAAGGGACGGCGTGTGTTGCTCCTGGAAAGCACGCTGCCCGAGGGGCTGCCTGATCCGGATAACCGGTTCTGGTGGTGAGGCCCAGAGAACCTTCTGTAGAGCGCTGCGGCCAGCAGTGGGATGCCCATGCGTGGCCGAATGACGAGCAACCAGGCGCGTATCTCAGCGTTTCAGCGCCGGCAGGAACGCCAGAAGCGCTGCTGGCAGATGCGTGCGTAACCGGGCGCTAAAACGCTCGCGGTGCTTCTGGTACAGAAGGCCGAGGCCGATAACGCCCAGGCCGATCAGGGTCAGTACGATGGGAAAGAGCAGCGAGTCGGCGAACACCTCGTACGACAGATAGCCCAGGTAGCCGGCTACACCCAAGGCGCCGAAAATCATGAACAGCGGGCGGCGCAGCAAAACGGCGATGGCCATCAGGCCGAGGTTGATCAGGCAATAGATCGCCTTGCCCCATTCGCTGCCACTATCCGACAAACTCAGCCCACCCCAGAATGCCAGCAGCCCGGCCAGGTAGCCCCAGAAGGCATAGTCGCGGCGGGTGCGGCCATCGATCCAGAAACAGGCGAGCAGCAGTGCCAGGCCGAACCACAGCGAGACGTCGCGGCGTTCTTCCCAACTGAAACTGTCTCCGTGCAGCAGCTCGGTGAGGTCCATGGACATGAACCACAGCGCCACCGCCATCGGCATGACGATGAAGGGAAAAGGGAGTAGGCGCAGCATCAGCAGGCCAGTGACCAGCGTGGCCGCTTCCATCGCCAGCCAGCCGCCCTGCACGTAGGTGTAGTAGTTGTGGTAGTCGATCTGCCCATCGTCCATCGGCCACACGCCTGTCAGGCGCTCCACGGCGAAGATGGCCAGCGGTGTGAGGCTGACCGCCACTGCGCCGAGCAGGCCGCCGGGTATTTGCTGACCGCGCTTCCACAGGTGCAGGCCGCAGCCGGTGAACAGGCCTATGTAGGAAATGGCGATCAGCAACAGCGCCACGTCACCGACCGTCATCCAGGCCTCGGTCATCAGCCAGCCCATGGCGGCCATGATCAGCACGGCGCCGAAATAGTAGGCCACGTGGGCGAGCTGGAAACGGGCCTGCTGTTCCGGTTGCTGGCGCAGGAAGTCGAGCAGTGTCTGGTCCTGGCCGGGTTGCAGAACGCCGGCGCTGACGGCGCGGGCGAGATCGTGGGCATCGAAGCGGGTGGCCATGTTCGAGTTCCTTTCCGTTGGTTCGTTCAGATCGCGCCGTGGCTGCGCAGGGCGGCAATCTGCTCGGCACCGTAACCGAGTTCGCTGAGCACCGCGTCGTTATGCTCGCCCAACTGCGGCCCGGTCCATTCGACGCCGCCCGGCGTGTCGCTGAGCTTGGGCACGATGCCGGGCATGCGGAACGGCTTGCCATCCGGCAGCCTGGCGTGGAGGAACATGTCGCGGGCGAGGAATTGCGGGTCGGCGAACATGTCCTCGACCGAGTAGATGCGGCTGGCCGGCACCTCGGCCTGGCTCAGGATGGCTTCGACGTGGGCCAGCGGCAGGCTCGCGGCCCAGCGGTCGATCACCCCGTAGAGTTCGTCGCGGCGTGCATCGCGGCCATCGTTGCTGGCCAGTTGCGGATCGTCGGCCAGGTCGTGGCGGTCGATGGCGCGCATGAACCGCTTGAAGATCGCATCGCCGTTGGCGCCGATCTGGATGTGCTTGCCATCGGCGCAGGTATGGATGGAGGAGGGCGTGATACCGGGCATGATGTTGCCGGTGCGCTCGCGGATGAAGCCGAACACGTCGAACTCCGGCACCATGCTCTCCATCATGGCGAAGATCGCCTCGTACAGCGCCACGTCCACCACCTGGCCCTGGCCGCCGTTGACCTCGCGGTGACGCAGCGCCATCAGCGCGCCGATCACGCCCCATAGCGCGGCGATGGAGTCGCCGATGCTGATGCCGGTGCGCACCGGCGGGCGATCCTCGAAGCCGGTGATGTAGCGCAGCCCGCCCATGGACTCGCCGACCGCGCCGAAGCCCGGCTGATCCTTCAGCGGGCCGGTCTGGCCGAAGCCGGACAGGCGCACCATGACCAGCTTGGGATTGAGCGCGTGCAGCACGTCCCAGCCGAGCCCGAATTTCTCCAGCACGCCGGGGCGGAAGTTCTCGATCAGGATGTCCGCCTCGGCCAGCAGCTTCTTCAGTACCTCGCGGCCCTCCTCATGCTTGAGGTTGAGGGTGATCGAGCGCTTGTTGCGCGCCTGCACGAACCACCACAGCGACGTGCCCTCGTAGAGCTTGCGCCACTTGCGCAACGGATCGCCGCCATCCGGCGACTCGACCTTGACCACCTCGGCGCCGAACTCGGCACAGATGCGCGACGCGAAAGGACCGGCGATCAAGGTGCCGAGTTCGACCACCTTGAGGCCGGCGAGAGGTTTGCTGGGGATCATGCTGGCTCCATTGCCCGGTTGTGCGGGGTGAAGCGTATTGCATAGAACGGTCGGGGGGAATTTGAAGCGTTACTTTAATCGAGCATTGGTTTGAGGCGCAGGGCTCCATATTGACGAACTCTTCGGCCTGGCAACGCGTGGGCGCAAGATCAATCGACCCGTGCCCGCCTTGGCCAGGACTCGTAGCGGGTCGGCATCGAACGAGATCGCCACGCCCGCCCGGTCGTGGTGTCCCGCTGTGTTCGCCAGCCTGTTAGAATCGCTGCCTTTCCCGCCAGCCAAGAGCCGCCCCATGGCCCTGCAAGCCACGCCTTACAAAGTCGAACTGAACCTTACCGACATGGACCGCAGCGTCTACGAGACCCTGCGTTTCACCGTCGCTCGCCACCCCTCGGAAACTGAGGAGCGCCTGGCGGTCCGCCTGATCGCCTATGCGCTGTGGTACCACGAGCAACTGGCCTTCGGTCGTGGCCTGTCCGACGTGGACGAGCCGGCGCTGTGGGAGAAGAGCCTGGACGACCGCGTGCTGCACTGGATCGAAGTCGGCCAGCCGGATGCCGAGCGCATCACCTGGTGTTCGCGGCGCACCGAGAAGTTCAGCCTGGTCGCCTATGGCAGCCTGCGTGTGTGGCAGAGCAAGGTGCTCGACAGCGTACGCAACCTGAAGAACATCAACGTCGTCGGCGTGCAGCAGGAGGCGCTGGAGAACCTGGCCAAGGACCTGCCACGTTCGATCAACTGGAGCGTGATGATCAGCGACGGCGAGCTGTTCGTCACCGATGAGCGCGGCCAGCACGAAATCCCGCTGGAGTGGCTGGCGGGCGAGCGTTGACCGATGCGCATCGATCTTCGCCCGTTGCCGGAAAACCTGCCCGACCTGGGTTTGCCACCCCTGCTGACCCGTCTGTATGCCTCGCGCGGCGTGCAGTCGGCCGCCGAACTGGAAAAAAGCCTGGTGCGCTTGATTCCCTACCAGCAGCTCAAGGGCATCGACGGCGCCGTCGAGTTGCTGGTGCAGGCGCTGCAGCAGCGCCAGCGCATTCTCATCGTCGGTGACTTCGATGCCGACGGCGCCACCGCCAGCACGGTCGGTGTGCTCGGCTTGCGTATGCTCGGGGCGGCCCATGTCGATTACCTGGTGCCCAATCGCTTCGAGTACGGCTACGGCCTGACGCCGGAGATCGTCGCCGTGGCCCTGGAGCGTCAACCGCAATTGCTGGTGACCGTGGACAACGGCATCAGCAGCGTCGACGGCGTGGCCGTGGCCAAGGCGGCGGGGCTCAAGGTGCTGGTCACCGACCACCACTTGCCCGGCCCGGAATTGCCGGCGGCCGATGCCATCGTCAACCCCAACCAGCCAGGCTGCGATTTCCCGAGCAAGGCGCTGGCCGGCGTTGGCGTGATCTTCTATGTACTGCTGGCCCTGCGTGTGCGCCTGCGTGAGCAGGGCTGGTTCGCCAGTGCCGGTATCGCCGAGCCCAACCTGGGCGAGCTGCTCGACCTGGTCGCCCTCGGCAGCGTGGCCGACGTGGTGCCGCTGGATGCCAACAACCGCATCCTCGTGCACCAGGGCCTAGCGCGGATTCGTGCTGGCCGTGCCCGCCCCGGGTTGCGGGCGATCCTCGAGGTAGCGGGGCGTCCCCATGGCCGCATCACCTCGATTGACCTCGGCTTCATCCTTGGCCCACGGCTGAACGCGGCGGGGCGCCTGGACGACATGAGCCTGGGCATCGAATGTCTGCTCTGCGAGGACGAAGCCCTGGCCCGCGACATGGCGCGACAACTCGACGAGTTGAACCGCGACCGCAAGAGCATCGAGCAGGGCATGCAGCGCGAAGCCCTGGCCCAGCTCAAGGACCTGTCCGTCGAGGATATGCCGTTCGGCCTGTGCCTGTTCGATGCCGACTGGCACCAGGGGGTGATCGGTATTCTCGCTTCGCGTTTGAAGGAGCGTTATCACCGGCCGGCCATTGCCTTCGCCGATGCCGGCGACGGCCTGTTGAAAGGCTCGGCGCGTTCGGTGCCCGGCCTGCATATCCGCGATGCGCTGGATGCGGTGGCGGCCAAGCAGCCGGGCCTGATCAGCAAGTTCGGCGGCCATGCCATGGCGGCTGGCCTGACTTTGCCGGAAGCCAACTACGCCGCCTTCGCCGCCGCTTTCGATGCCGAGGTGCGCCGGCAACTGAGCGAGGACGACCTGACCGGTCGCCTGCTGTCCGATGGCCAGCTCGACGCCCATGAGTTCCACCTGGAACTGGCCAAGTCACTGCGCCATGCCGGGCCCTGGGGCCAGCACTTCCCCGAGCCGGTGTTCCACGGTGTGTTCCAGGTGGTGCAGCAGCGTGTGGTGGGCGAGAAGCACCTGAAACTGGTGCTCAAGACCGAATGCGGCAGCCAGACCCTGGATGGCATCGCCTTCAACGTCGACCGAGACACCTGGCCCAACCCCAACGTGCGCTGGGTCGACCTGGCCTACAAGCTCGACGTCAACGAGTTCCGCGGTAACGAAAGCGTGCAGTTGATGGTGGCGCATATCGCACCGCGATGAATTGATGGATTATTTCGAAGACGTACACGCGATTACCGCTCTTGCACGGTGTGTTTAGCCGTCACTCCCGCCTTCGCGGGAGTGACGGTAAATAATATCGATGTCCGATCCTGCCTCGCTCCGGTCATTAAAACTGATCGCTATTTTGCACCTCCCAGTTATAAGCAAATACCCATTCGGTATATGTCCTTCTCTTTCAAGTGGTTATCCTGCGCGCCTGAAAAAATGAGCCGACAACGGCAATTGAGGCGGTAATGGACCTGGGTGGCTTGGGCTTCGTGATTGCGGGGCTGGTAGTTGGCTTTATCGTGGGCATGACCGGGGTGGGGGGCGGTTCGCTGATGACGCCGATCCTGCTCTGGTTCGGTATCAACCCGGCCGCCGCCGTGGGCACCGACCTGTTGTATGCGGCGATCACCAAGGCCGGTGGTGTGTTCGTGCACCAGCGCAACCGCAATATCGACTGGACGGTGACCGGCTGGTTGGCGGCAGGCAGTGTGCCGGCCGCGCTGCTCACGCTGCTGGGGCTGATGTTCATGCCCGGGGACAAGGCGACCAACGACCTGATCAAGTATTCGCTCGGTATCGTGTTGTTGGTCACCGCCACGGCAGTCCTGTTCAAGAAGCAACTGTTCGCGATTGCCAGCCGTCATGCAGGCGATGGCTTCCATTTCAGCCCCGGCCGCCTGAATGCCTTGACGGTGGTGGTCGGCGCCATTCTGGGCTTCATGGTGACCCTGACCTCCATCGGCGCTGGCGCCCTCGGCACCGTGGCGTTGTTTCTGCTCTATCCGTTGATGACCACGCGACGCCTGGTTGGCACCGAGATCGCCCATGCCGTGCCGCTGACCCTGGTCGCCGGCCTGGGCCATGCCGGGCTCGGCAATCTTGACTGGGGCGTGCTGGGCTTTCTGCTGCTCGGTTCTCTGCCGGGCATCTACCTGGGCAGCCACCTGTCCGGACGGGTTTCCGACAACGTGCTGCGGCCTTGCCTGGCGCTCATGCTCATGGTGATCGGCTACAAGCTGGTGGCTTGAGGGCACACACGCTTCAAGCTTCAAGCAAGAGCCTGTTCTCGATCTCGAAGCGGTTCTTCAGGCCGCTTGGAGGCAGACGCGGACGGTTGTTTTGGTAGGGTGGACAACGCGAAGCTTGTCCACCATTGGTGATGCAAAGCGGTGGACAAGCTTCGCGTTGTCCACCCTACGAAAGGCAGCTTCTCCCTCGAAGCTGCCGTTTGGGCTGACTCAAAGGCCCATCCTACAAGGCGAATGCTTTTGCCTTCACTTCGACCGACTGCGGCATGTTGATCCCCAGCAGCAGGTCCGCCGCTTTCTCGCCGATCATGATCGCCGGGGCGTTGGTATTGCCGGTGATCAAGGTCGGCATGATCGACGCATCGGCCACGCGCAGGCCGTCGATGCCCTGCACGCGGAGTTGGTCGTCGACCACCGCCATTTCGTCATGGCCCATCTTGCAGGTGCCCACCGGGTGGTAGACGGTGGCCAGGCTTGAGCGAATCCAGGCTTCGATCTGGGCGCGGTCACGGATTTGTTCGCCGGGTATCAGTTCGCCTTTCAGGTGGCGGGCGAAGCTCGGCGTGGCGACCAGGGAGCGGATTGCTTCCACGCCCCGGACCAGCAGGTCCAGATCGTCAGGATGACTGAGAAAACCTGAGTCGAGCAGCGGCTTGTCGGCCGGATTGGCCGATTGCAGACGCACTTCGCCACGGCTTTTTGGGTGCATCACGCCGACATGCAAGGTGATGCCGTTGCCGAACGGCACCGGGCGCTGCGGCTGGTTCTTCAGCGCCGGGGCGACGATCACGCCGATCTGCGGCGCCTCGGCGTCGGCATCGAGGCGCAGGAAGGCGCCGGACTCCACGGTATTGGAGGTCATCGGCCCGCGTCGACCGAACAGGTACTGGAACGGCGCGCGCAGCAGCGGCAGCAAGGCCGAGGGCACGGGCGCGATACCAAAGCCCAGGCGCGCCTCGCTGCGGTACATCAACATCACGTCCTGGTGGTCCTGCAGGTTCTTGCCAACGCCGGGCAGGGCGTGATTGACGGCGATGCCATGGCGCGCCAGTTCCTCGGCCGGGCCGATGCCGGAGAGCAACAGCAGTTGCGGCGAGTTGATCGCACCGGCGCAGAGAATCACTTCGCGCCCGGCCTGCAGGCGCAGCACCTTCTGGCCCTGGCGGATTTCCACGCCGCTGGCGCGCTTGCCTTGCAGCAGCACACGCTGAGTCAGGGCGTTGCTGAACACCGTGAGGTTGTCGCGCTGGAGGACCGGATGCAGGAAGGCCCGCGCGGCGCTGCAGCGTTCGCCATTGATCTGGGTGACGTGGAACGGCCCGTAGCCTTCCTGGGTCGGGCCGTTGAAGTCGGCGTTGTAAGTCCAGCCCGCTTCGCTGGCGGCCTGGTAGAACACCGCGTTGACCGGGCTGGGGCTGCGCAGCGTGGTCACGTTCAGCGGCCCGCCACGGCCATGCCATGGCGACTCGCCCGGCTCGAAGTGCTCCGAGCGCTTGAAGTAGGGCAACACCTCGTCATAGCTCCAGCCGCGGTTGCCGAGCTCGGCCCAACGGTCGTAGTCGCGACGCCCGCCACGCATGTAGATCATGCCGTTGATCGCACTGGAGCCGCCCCAGACCTTGCCGCGCGGACAGTGGATCGGTTGCCCGGTCAGGTCCTCCTCGGCGCTGAACTGGTGCATCCAGTTGAAGGCGGGGTTGGCGATCAGGCGGATGATGCCCGCTGGCGTGCGGATATAGGCGGCCCCCAGCCCTTGCTGGTCGCTGGGGCCGGCTTCGATCAGGGCGACGGAAACGTTTGGCTCGGCCGATAGCCGATTGGCCAGGACACAGCCGGCTGAACCGGCGCCGACCACGATGTAATCGAATGATTGCTGGGAGGTGCTAGGCATGGCGGGAACTCCGCGAGAATAAGGTCGGGCTCGTCGTGGCGCTGGAGCGCCGCTTCGCATTGGGCGAATGTGCGGACGAGTGGCTGGGCAAGCGCAACGCAGGGGCGGCGATGGGATGTGGCGCGGGCGAGCCGGGCATGTGCATGCCTCTTTGTTGTTATGCCGCTGGCGACTCTACCCAGCGCCGGGCAACGGCGTTTGATCAGGCGCGCCAGGACTTTTGCCATTTTGGGACAGGCCCTGGATGCGAGCAGGTCTCGATTGACTCGGGAGATGTTTAATATCTTAATGAATGCCTGTTTCCATGCGTCGGCACCGACTGCCGGATAGCGCCCAGCGCTGTCAGCCACGAGAACAACAGTACGAGAACAACAATAAATGCCTGCTCATGCCTTGCTCGAAACCCGCCGGGCCAGCACCGGCGACGTGCCCCAGGATCAGCGCCTGGCATTCTGGGAGCACTACAACCGTTCGCTACTGGTCGGCTTGCGTTGCTCGTCCTATGTGCCGAGCGGCTTGTCCGCCAGCCAGGACAACCTGTTTCTCGACCACCTGAGCGTCGCCCGGATCGAGGGCAACGAGCATGTGGTCGAGCGTGACTGTTCGATCATTCGCAGTGCGCCGAAGGAGTCGGTGTTCGTGTCGCTGGTGCTGGACAGCGAGTCGTTCTTCTTCCAGGGCGGAGGCTGTCGCCAGCTGCGTCCGGGAGAACTGGTGATCTATCGCACCGACAGCCCTTACCTGATGGGCTTCTCGGGACCGACCCGGCATTTCGTCTTCGATTTGCCCCAGGCGCATTTCGCCTACCGCTGCCTGCGCGATTTCAAGGAGCCGCTACAGGTATCCGCCGCACTCCCGGTCCAGCGGCTGCTGATGCGTACCCTGGGCCAGCGTACCCAGGCGTTCTTCCAGTCGCCACGGCGGGACGATGCCCAGCGTTTCGAAGATGAGGCCTACGAGCTGCTTGCCAGCATCATTGGCGAGCAGGCCGGCGAACACCGAGGCAGCGCCCTGGGACGTACCTATCTGCTGATGGCCCGGCAATTCATCCACGACCACCTGGGCGACGCCTCGCTGGACATCGAGCGTATTGCGGCGGCGGCGGGTATTTCCCGTCGTCACCTGACCCGGCTGTTCGCCCAGGACGGCGACTCGCTGAATCGCTACATACAGGCCTTGCGCCTGGAGCATGCGCGCCAGTTGCTCGGCTCGCCGGCCGGGCGACGCCTGGATATCGCCGAGGTGGCCTATCGACACGGTTTCTCCAGCCAGTCGCACTTCGCCCGTGCGTTCAAGGCCCGCTACGGCATGACCGCCAGCGAGGCCAGGCAGGCCGGCGACTGAGGCCGGACGAACGGCAGGGAACCGAAGCAACAGGCGACGAGTCGATCAACCGGGTCGCCAGGGACTGGTAGTGCGATGTTCAGCGTCGCCGGGCAACCCCATGCGCGGTTCTGCGCTCCACCTCATGCCCGGCTCATGCCGAAAGGATGCATCATGCCTATCGCCTCTTCCCGACTACTGTTCGCCAGTACCCTGCTGCTCGGTTTCTCCGAGTTCGCCTTGGCCAAGGACTTTCGTGTCACCCGCCTGGACGACGTTCATGACGGCGTCTGCGATGCCGACTGTTCGCTACGCGATGCCGTGAGCGCGGCCAATGCGGCAGGTGGCGACAACCGGATAATCCTGGGCAGCCGCAACTATGTGCTGTCACTGCCACCGGTGACTGACGAGGAGGGCGCGATTACCGACGAGGATCTCAACCTCAACGGCGACCTCGACGTGCTGAGCGGAACCCTGCGCGTCATCGGCGCTGGCGTCGGCTTGACCACCATCAGTGGCACACGCGTCGACCGTTTGTTCGACGTCAAGGCCGGCGCTCGTCTGGATCTGCTCGATCTGACCTTGCGTGACGGCCTGACGTCCCGCGATGGCGGTGCGATTCGCAATGCCGGTATCGTTTCCATCCGCCGTGTCACCTTCGATGGCAACACCGCCCGCTATGCCTGGGGTGGCGGCAGTGGCGGGGCGATCTCCAACAGCGGCACGTTGTTGGTACAGCGCACCCTGTTCCAGAACAACCGCGCCAACTTCGGCGATTCCGGCCATGCCTGGGGCGGGGCCATTTTCAACAGCGGCAACCTGACCGTGCGCGACAGCCTGTTTCGCGAGAATGGTGTGAGCAGCGATGATGTCGTCGCCCTGGGCGGCGCGCTGTTCAATCGCGGCACCGCCGACGTGGCGCGCAGCGCGTTCATGGGCCACACCGCCGACGGTCCCGGGGTGACCATTCGCAACGATGGCAACGGCGTGCTCAAGCTCACCAACGTCACGGTGTCAGGCGGTTCCCGTTCCAGCGAGGGCGAGTCCGATGCGGCGGTGGCCAACGGTTCGCACTACCCGATGTTCCAGGGCACGCCGACCCTGAGGTTGAGCTTCGTCACCATTGCCGGCAACGAGGCGCCGGGCTTGAGCAACCAGGGCAATCTGGTCATTCGCAACAGCATCATCGCCGGCAATGGCAATGAAGGGAGCGGCATCGCCAATTGCGTCGATAATGGCACTTCGTACCGGCAACAAGGCTTGTTGCTCGGCACCGACAGCGGCAACTGCGCGGCGAGCATCCATGTCGAGGATGGCCAGACCTTCACCCGTGTATTGCATGCCTTGAAGGACGACAAGTCGGTGCCGCCACTGCCCAGCCATGCCTTGCGTCCAAGCAGCCCGGCCATCGACGCGGCCACGGTCGGTTGCTCCGGTACCGACCAGCATCGTTACGCCCGCCCGCTAGATGGCGACGGCGATGGCCTGGCGCTATGCGACCTGGGCGCCTACGAGCGGCGTGTACCGTAGGTGTGGTTGAGTGGTCGCAATGAGGCAGGAGCGGTCGTTCGTGCGATGACCGTTATTGCTCGGTGTATTTAGCCGTCACTCCCGCGAAGGCGGGAGCCCAAAAAAGCGCTTCTGGATTCCCGCCTTCGCGGGAATGACGGAGGAATAACGAATGTCCGCAATTGCCTCAAATCTGCCTGTCTGGCATTTGACAGGCTTTAGCCCCAACCGGCTGCATCGAGGCTCACGGCGAAACCGGCGGCAATATTTGGAAGTAATCTGCCAGTGCAGGTCACGTAATGTCTGTCGCTAGAGTCGGTCGCATTTGCCAACCGTCTCGGAGAAGTGATCGATGAACACACGTGGCTTGCTCGACCAGTTGTTGAAATCCGGCCAGGACCTGTTGCAAAAGGGCGGTTCCTCTTCCTCGGCCGGCCTTGGTGGCGCGCTGGGCGACCTGCTTGGCGGCGGTAAGGAACAGAAGGGCGCTGGCGGCGACCTCGGTGCGCTGCTCAAGGGCGCGGGTGGCGGCGCGCTGGCCGCAGGTGCGCTGGGCCTGCTGCTCGGTAACAAGAGTGCGCGCAAGGTCGGCAGCAAGGTGATCACCTATGGTGGCCTGGCGGCCCTTGGCGTGATCGCCTACAAGGCCTATGGCAACTGGCAGGCGAACAGGCAGGAAGCGGGTGCCGCCCAGCTGGCCCTGCCGCAAACCGTCGACCGCCTGCCGGCCGAACAGGCGGAAACCCATGCCCAGGCGATCCTGCGGGCACTGGTGGCGGCGGCCAAGGCTGATGGCCATGTCGATGCCAGAGAGCGCCAGTTGCTCGAAGAGCAGCTAGGCACGCTGGCTGGCGATACGGAAACGGCACGCTGGCTGGATGCCGAATTGAACAAACCGCTCGATCCCGCCGAGGTGGCGCGTGCCGCGACCACGGCGGAAATCGCCGCCGAGATGTACGTGGCCAGTGTCTTGATGGTCGACGAGGAGCATTTCATGGAGCGCGCCTACCTCGACGAGCTGGCCCGCTAGCTCAAGCTGGAACCGACGTTGAAAGCCGAGCTGGAGGCGCAGGTACGGCAAGAACTCGGGGCGAGCTAAACGGCTCGTCGTTTGAGCGAAGGCTGGAATCCAGAAGCCTAGAAGCAACCGAGCGCTGGCCTGCGCGTCTACCTCAAACCGCCACTGCCGCCTCTTCGCTATGAAACACCACCCGGTTGCGCCCCGCATGCTTGGCGCTGTACAGCGCCTGGTCGGCCAGGGCGAGGGCGTCGCTCAGGGTCTGGTGATCGTGTGGCCAGACCGCGCCGCCGATGCTGCAACCGATCCGCACGCTGCCGGCGTCGAGGGCGAACGGTGAGTTGAGGGCTTGCAGCAGGCGTTCGGACACCTGGGCCGACAACTGAACCGCCTCTTCGCTCGACAGTTGCAGGACCATCAGGAATTCATCGCCGCCCAGCCGGGCGACCATGTCCCCATCTCGCAGGCAGTTGCGCAGTCGCTCGGCGACTTGCTTGAGCAACTGGTCGCCGGCGGGGTGGCCGAAGCGGTCGTTGACCGGTTTGAAGCTGTCCAGGTCCAGGCAGAGCAATGCCAGGCAACCGCCGCTGGCCTGGATGCGTGCCTCGGCGGCTGGCAGGAAGCGTTCGAGGGCGGCCCGGTTCGGCAGGCCGGTCAGCGGGTCCTGGTGGGCGCGCTGTTCCATCACGTCCAGGGCCTTGTGCTGGTCGGTCAGGCTGGCGACCAGATGGCGAATCGAGCGACTGAGGGTGACCAGTTCCAATGGGCTTTCGAGTTCCGGGATCGGCACGGGTTCGCCCGCGCTGAGACGGTCGGCGGCGCGGACGATGCGGCGTAGCGGATCGGTGAAGTAACCGGTGAAGATCCAGCCGACGAAGGCGAATACCAGGGCCAGGAAGAAACCGAGCAGGAAGGTGGTGTGCATCAATTCGCGGGCCGGAGCATAGGCCTCGTCCAGCGACTGGCGGGCGACCACGATCCAGCCCAGGCCGGGATAATCCTTGTAGCCCTGGCTGCTGGCGAAACCGGTGAGGTAGTTCTGCCCGTCGGGCCAGCGTTGCTCCGCCCATTGAATGGTCTTTTCGCCTTGCGACTCCAGGTTGTGCAGGTCGAGTTTCTGCCCGATCAGATCGCTCGGCCCGAGCAGGATGGTGTGGTCGCGGCTCAACACCAGGAATTCGACGTTGCGCCTTTCCTGCATCGGATCGAGCAGCGACTGGCGCACGTCTTCGGCCCATTTCCATGACAGATGGCAGGCCAGCACGCCAACGATATGGCCGTCGTTACCTTGCACCGGAAAGCTGATGTCGACGAACTTCATCGCTTCACCGGTCGGGTTGGGCAGCAGCTTGGCGAGCAGCACGGCCTCATGCACATCGCCGACGAACAGGCCTTTGCTGCCCTCGCTGTAGACCGGGCGCTGGGCGATGTTGGCGCCCTCCAGCACGCCGTTGCTGGAGGCCAGCACCGTACCTTGCGGATCGGTGAAGCCGATCCAGGCGATGCTGGGAATCTGCAGTTGCAGGCGGTCGAGCAGGGCGCGGACTTCGCCGATGTCATCGGGCTGGCGCAGGGCGCGCAGGCTGCCGAGCACTTGCAGGTAGGCCGCACGACTGGCCATGTCACGGTCGAGTCGGTCGACCATCTGGAATGAGGATTCAGCCAGGTTGTTGCCCACTTCCTTGCGGATGCGTTGGCTGGAGTTCTCGCCGATCAAAGCGCCCAGCAACCAACTGAGGAGCGATACCAGCAGGGCGATGAGAATGGCGAAACGGCTGCGCAGACTGTTGGTGAATCGCATGGGGCGGACGTTCCCGGGACTGCCGTCGTGGAGGATCAGGGCGGGTATTCCACACAAACGCCACGTAATCTGCAAACTTGATCCGCATGGCAGGCCCAGCATCGCAGCCATCTTTCGATTCAAGGATGGTTCACAATGCCGCGCCCATTGCTGCGTATCTGCCTGTTTCTGTTGTTCTGTGCATCGCCGCTGGCGCATGCGGACATACCAGGGGCGAGCCCTTATTTCGCCATCGACAGCGCGGACCCGGCGCTCGATTCGCTGCCGCTCAAGTCGACCCAGGTCGAGGTGAAGGTGCTGGGCATGATCGCCGATGTGCGTATCGTGCAGCGTTGCTTCATTGCCGACGATGGCCAATCCGCGCAGCGAGTCTGCGAGTACATCGAGGACGCCGACGGGCATGGTTTCAGCGACCAGTCGGCCTGGTACTGGGCGGCGCAGGCTGGCCGCTCGAAGGGGCCTTGGCTGGCGGTGACCACGGCACGGGCGGTCGTTCCTGAGTCGCTATAGACTCTGTACGGTCCAGGGAGAACCACTGTGAGCCGTTGCCTTTATATCCTCTGCTGTTTGCCGCTCCTGCCCTTACCCGTCCTGGCGCAAGACAGCCTGGCGCTCAGCCAGCGCGGCCTGTTGCTGGATGACAGCCGTCTGCTGCGCGATGCGAGCATCGAGCGCATGCAGCAGATTCGTTTCGCCTTTCGCGAGAAGCCCGGCGAAGACGACCAATTCAAAGGCTGGAGCCGGGCGCTCGGCGGTTATGGCCGCTGGGACGCGGCGCGCGGTTCGTCTCGTCTGGAGCGACGTGAGCAAAGTGCGCTGATCGGTGCTGATCGTGCGCTGTCGGGAATGTGGATGGCCGGGGCGTTGGCAGGCGTGTCCCGCAGTGAGCTGCATGCACGGGGCGGCGGGCGCAGCGATGTCGATAGCTATCACCTGGGCGTCTATGCGACCACCCGTTATTACCAGCTTGGTTTCAAGTTCGGCACCCTGCTGAGCTGGCACGAGTTGGCGCATGCCCATGGCGCCACGGCCCAGGCATTCGCCGAGGCGGCCTATCCCCAGGATTTTCGCGAATTCACCATCGAGCCTTATGCCGGCCTGGCGTATGTGCAGCAGCACATGGCGGCGACGCGCGAGGGTGACCTGGCAATCGGCGCCGATGACGCGTTCGCCGCCTACCTGACCCTCGGTTGGCGCGCCGCCAGTTCCTGGCGCCTGGACGAGCGCCGCCTGGTCGGTCGTGCCGGTCTGGCGCTGCGCCACGGTTTCCTCGATGAGCGGGCGCGTTCCCGCGCCGATGCGCTGGAGCTGACCGGCCGCGCCTTCGACCGCGACGTATTGCGCGCCGACCTGAGCCTGGATTACGAGCTCAGTGAGCGGTTGTCCGCCGGGGTCGGCTACGTCGGGCAATTCGCCAGCGATGCGCGGGACAATCAGTTACAGGTGCGTTTCAGTCTGGCGTTGTAAGAGGCGAGGCCCTCATTGCACGGTTGGCCGGCGATCCAGCAGCGCGGCGGCTGTCTCGATGGCAGCCTGGCGACCGGCCACCACTTCCATGGGGAAGCGATAGAGCGATCTGGATACCGTTTCCAGGCGTTTCCTCAGCAGTGTCTGCAGGGCCCTGTCAGCGGTGATGTACACATAGCCCTGGCACAGCCGGTTCAGGGGTTCGCGGTGCTTCTTGATCCACAGGATTGCCGCCTTTTCATCGGCATGGGGTTCGTCATCATGGTCATGGCTGGGCAGGCTCCAGATCGCCACGAATGGCTGCTGTCGGCTCAGCAGGTGATCCAGGCCGGCGAGCAGGCGCGGGACGCGGTCATGTTCGTTCAGCTCGGGGAAGCGGATGAACACTGTGGGCCAGGTGCTGATGTCGAAAAAGTCAGGGTCTGCCTGCGTTGCACTTGGGGTGGTTTGCTCGGGCATGGTCATTGCTCCAGATAAAGGGGTTTCAGCACCTGTGCGATCAGCAGCAGGGCCGCCAGGCCGGCGATATAGAAGGGCAGCCAGCCGACCTGGCCGATCAGGCTGGCCGCCCCGATGGTGGCCAGGGTGCTGACGAAGCGACTGATTCCGTAATAGGCGGCGTAATCGGTCGCGGGCTGGTCACCAGCGGCCCAGCCCAGGATCTTGTTGGCGACGGTGACATAGATGCCGCCCACGCCGGCACCGATCAGCAGCGTGCCAGCCATGGCCAGCGCGACCTGTTCCAGGACGATGCCAAGGCCGATGGCGATCAGCGCCAGCGCGGACGCGCCAACGAACAGGCGCATGGCGTTCAGTGGGCCGCTGCGTTGCATCAGCACGATGGCGAGCAGGGACGCCAGCAACATGCCGAGCGGCCCGAGCGTGCCGATGATCCAGCCGATCCGTTCGAGGCTGAGGCCCTGGTCGAGCAGCATCAGCCGATTGAGGCCGGCGAGGGGAAAGATGATGCAGCAGGTCAGGCTCAGCAGGCCGATGCGCCGGCGTGCCAGCGGCTCCCTGAGCAGGGCCAGCAGGCTGGCCTTGTGGGGCGGTATACGTCCATTCAATGCCCGGCACGGCAGCAGTAACACGGTCAGTGCCATGGCCAGCAGCAGGAATGCGCCTTGCCAGCCAACCTGCTCGAACAGGGCGACGAAGACGCCGCCGCCCAGCATCGCTCCCAGCGACAGCGCGGCCAGCTTGCTGCCAGCGGCAACGGGGCGCCAGTCCGGGGCGACCTGGGCCACCGCCAGCGCATCCAGTGCCAGGTCCATGGTGGCGATGGCCAGTGACGCCAGCAACCCCAGGCAGAACAGCAGCCACCAGGGGCTTGCGGGGACGAACGCGACCACGACCAGGGCGGCGACCGCCAGCATCTGCATCGACACGATCCAGTCCAGGCCGCCGTAGTGGCGCAAGCGATCGATCAGCGGCGCCCACAGGAACGTCAGGCCGAATGGCAGGTACAACAGGTACAGCCAGCCAGACGATGCGATGCTCAGCCCTTGATTGCGCATGATGGCGGGCAGCCCGCCGTTGACCACGCCCATGATCAGGCCGAAGCCCACGTAAAGCGCGTTGATGGCCAGCAGGATGCGCAGTTGCCGAGCCCCGGCCTGGGCGGCCGGAGCAGGACGGGGGCGATGAGATGACATCACCATTGATAGTTCAGCGATGCGTACACCGTCCGACCATTGCCGTAGTTGCAGAAGTTGTTGCCCAGGCAGGTGATATAGGTCTTGTCGGTCAGGTTGTTGGCATTGAGTTGCACGCTGGCGCCAGCGAACCGTCCATCCAGGGCACCGAAGTCGTACTTGGCCATGGCGTCGAACAAGGTATAGCTGGGTACGTCCAGGCGTTGCGCGCCTGCGGTGAAGGCGCTCGGGCTGTAGCCGCCGACGGATTCGCCGATGTAGCGCACGCCAGCACCCAGGGTCAGGCCCTTGAGCGCGGCGTAGCCGAGGCGATGGTCCAGCCACAATGACGCGGTATGGTCGGGAATGCCGATGGGCGCGTCACCCTTGTCCACCCCTACGCTCTTGGTGACCCTGGCATCGGTGTAGCTCAGGGCGCCGATGAGCTGGGTGCGGTTATCGAGGCTGGCCTTGCCTTCGAACTCGATGCCTTGGGAGCGCACTTCGCCGGTCTGATAACGGGTGAGCGTGTTGACCGTGGCGACCACATCCTGTTGGGTGATGTCGAAGTAGGTCAGGGTGAAGAGTCCGTCGAAGCTGGATGGCTGGAACTTCAGGCCTGCTTCGTACTGTTTGGAGGTGGTGGGCGTCAACGCGTTGCCGAGGTAATCCGTGCCGCTGACCGGCAGGAACGAGGTCGAGTAGCTGCCGTAGGCCGTCAGGTTGTCGGTGAGGCTGTAGAGCAGCCCCAGCTTGCCGCTGAAGGCGCTGTCGCGCTGGTTCTGGCTGACCGCGGTGAGGTTGTTGTCGGTCTCGGTGCGCACATGGTCGTAGCGTCCCCCCAGCAGCAGGACCCAGTCGTCCAACTGAATCTGGTCCTGTACATACAGGGCGTTCTGTTCGACGGTCTGGTCCTGATCGACGAAGGGACCGAGGTTCAGCGATGTGGCGATCCCGTATTGCGGGTTCAGGTAGTCGATGGAGGGCGCCGCACCGTACAGGCGATTCTGTTTCGAATCGATGTCCTGGTGGTCCCAGCCCGCCAGCAGGGTGTGCTGCAGCATGCCGGTATCGACGCGGGCCTGCAGTTGCAGGTCCGAGGCCAGCCCGGCTACCGACTCGTCGGTGGCCAGCGCATAGCGGTTGATCGTGTGGCCGTCCGCGGCCAGTGAGCCACTCGCGACGTCCTTGGTGATCGAATCGACCCTGAGATAACGCAGGTGATGGCGCAGGGTCCAGGTGTCATCGACGTCGTACTCGAACTCATAACCCAGGGCGTACTGCTCGCGGTCGAACTCGGAAAACGCCGGGTCGCCGTCATTGAAGTCCCGGGAAATCTGTCCGGCAGAGCTTTTCCACAGGCTGCCGGTGGTCGGCAGGATGCCGTAGTAACCGCCTTCAGGATCCTTCTGATAGCTGGTGAGGAGGGTCAGGCTGGTGCGTTCGTTAGGTTTTAGCGTCAGCGAGGGCGCGACGTAGTAGCGCTCTTCTTCGGTATTGACCACTTGGGTATCGGCCACTTTGCCCAGGGTGACCAGGCGATACAGCACGGTCCCTTCCTCGTTGGCCGGCCCGGAGAGATCCAGCGCGGCCTGGTAGTGGTCGTTGCTGCCCAATTGCAGTTCGGCTTCGCCGCGTGTGTAGTCGGTCGGTCGCTTGGACACGGCGTTGATCAGGCCGCCTGGCATGGAGGTGCCATACAGGGTCGAGGACGGGCCTCTGAGCAGCTCGATGCGCTCGCTGCCCCAGGCTTCCACTTGAGGGATGGCATAGCCGGGACCGCGCAACAGGCGCAGGCCATCCTGGAAAATGATCGGGTCGCTGGGCGAGCCGAAGCCCCTGATATAGGGAATGTCGTAGCGGGTTGCCGAACCGCGCACTTCCGGCGAAAGACCGGCGGCATAGCGCAAGGACTGGGCGAGACTCTGGGCGCCCTGGGCCTGCGCTTGCTGTGCGCTGACCACCGTCACCGACTGCGGCGTGCGCAGCAGGCTAGTGTCGGTCTTGGTGGCACTGGCGCTGCGTTGGGCGATGTAGCCATCCACTGGTCCCAGGGCGGTTTCAGCGATCCGGGTATCGTCGATATAGAGGTCGCTCAGGGTGGTTGCCTGCCCCTCTCCAGAACGGAGCCGGAACTGCGAAGGGGCGGTCTGCTCGGTCGTCAGGCCTGTACCGGCGAGAATGGTCTCCAGCCCGGTGCGGACGTCGTAGTTACCCATCAGGCCGGCACTGGTGCGGTTACGGGTCAGGTTGCCGTCCACGGCAAGCAGGATTCCGGTCTGTGCTGCGAATTGATTGAGCACTTGGTCCAGACGACCCGCTGGAATATCGAATTGAACCTGCTGCACGCTGCTCGTCGACGGTTGGGTCGGGGCAGCGCTGGCGAGGGTGCTGCCGAGGCAGCCGAGCAGGAGGGCCAGGGCAGGGGTGTGACGCTGTGCTTTTGGGGCGGCAGGCATGATTCGTCCTTTTGGATGGCAGAAGTAATCGGACTTCTGTGGCTAATCCCGCACGAGAACGAAAAAGTGCTACGCCCTGAGAAAATATTTATCCGCGCGCAGAGAGCGTGACCCAGTAACGGGTCAGGCGCTTGATGCGCACGGGCAAGGCCTGCTCCAGCGCCTGTAGGACGACGTCGGTATCGGCCAGGGGGTAAACGCCGGATACCCGGAGGTCGGCGACTTCCGGCGTGCAGCGCAGCACGCCGGTACGGTAGCGGCCCAATTCGCCCAGAAAGTCTTCCAGCCGCTGTTGCTCGGCGACCAGCAGGCCTTTCTCCCAGGCCACGCTGGAAGGCGATGCCGGTAGCGGACGGGTCGAACCGTGCTGGTCGAAACGCGCTTGCTGCCCTGCCTCCAGGCGGCTGCCCGGGCCTGAACGTGGGCTCAATTCGACGGCGCCTTCGAACACCTGTACCTGCACGCTGCCGCTTGCGTCCTCTAGACGGCGCACCGAAAAGCGTGTGCCAATGGGACGAATCTCCCCGCATGGACTGCTGACGATGAACGGTCGCGGTATCGTTGCCGGATCGGCGGCCGTGCTGATCAGTATTTCGCCCTGGAGCAGGTGCAGGGTGCGCGTATCGCCCGAGAACGCGAGGTCTACCGCGCTGTCGGTGTTCAGCGTCAACTGCGTGCCATCCGGCAAGGTGAAACGTCGGGTTTCGCCGCGTGGGGTCCGATAGTCGGCACGCGCCGTTTGCCACTGTGGCGTTTGCTGCAACAGGCGTGCACCTGCCAGGGAACCGCACAAGAGGCTCAGCCCCAGCAGCAGTTTGCGCCGCTGGTTATTCGCCGGTGCGGCGCGCAAGGCTTGGCTGGCGATGGCCGGCGGCACTTGCTTGAGTGGCACGCAGGCCTGCTGAAGCGCTTCCCAGGCCTGCTGGTGCGCGGCGTCGGCCTGTAGCCAGCTCTCGAAGTCCTGCCGTTCCTGGAGGGTCACTTCGCCAGACCAGAGAATGACTTGCCAGTGCATGGCCATCTGTTGCGTTTGCACGCTCGTGGGCATGGTTGTGATCACTCGGCCGTTGCGGCAACGCAGGCTTGCATTGCGATCAGCATGTACTTGCGTACGGTGGCAACGGAGATGTTCAGGCGCTTGGCAATTTCGGAGTAGGTCAGCCCTTCGAAGCGCGACAGCAGCAGGGTTTCCCTGACCAGGGGCTTCAACCCACTGAGTATGCAGTCGATCTGCACCAGGGCTTCGATGATCAGCGCGCTTTCCTCGGGAGAGGGCGCCATCGCTTCCGGCTGCATGGCCACCGCTTGCAGGTAGGCTTGCTCGATGGATTGGCGCCGGTAGCGGTCGATGACCAGTCCTTTGGCGATTTGCATCAGGTGCGAGCGGGCCTGTTCCGCCGCTGGATTCTGGCGGCTGCTGAGAATGCGCAGGTAGGTGTCGTGAGCGAGGTCCGCCGCGTGGTGCGAGCACCCCAGGCGCTGGCGCAACCATCGGTAGAGCCAGTCATGATGATCGCTGTAGAGACGATGTAAATCATTGGGCTCGCTGTAGCGGGTGGCGGACACGATGGAGCCTCTGAGTCAAATGATAATTATTCTATGTAGCGATTGTCGGCAAAATCAATGCCGTGCCACGGCCGGCCGGGCGGCTGTCAGCGGCGTCGGAGTCAGGTATACTCGCGGGCTTTTCCGAAAACCAAGGGTCACGGCCGGCCAGCAGCCGCTTTCGCCGCCTCGCAGCGTCGTCGCCGTCACCCATCTGCCCGATGAGTGCCGTCCGCCATGGAAATCAACCCGATCCTCAACGCCATCAAGGACTTGTCCGAGCGCACCCTGACTATTCGGGGGTATCTTTGACTACGATCAGAAGCATGATCGTCTCGTCGAAGTAAACCGCGAACTCGAAGACCCGAACGTCTGGAACAAGCCCGAGTACGCCCAGGGCCTGGGGCGTGAGCGCGCGACCCTGGCGCAGATCGTCGAGACCATCGACGACCTCACTGGCAACCTGGCCGACTCCCGCGACCTGCTGGAAATGGCCGCCGAAGAAAACGACGAAGGCGCCGTGAACGACGTCGCCGCCGAAGTCGAGCGTCTGCGCGAAATCCTCGAGAAGCTGGAATTCCGCCGCATGTTCAGCCACGAGATGGACCCGAACAACGCGTACCTGGATATCCAGGCGGGCTCTGGCGGTACCGAGGCCCAGGACTGGGCCAACATCCTGCTGCGCATGTACCTGCGCTGGGCTGATAAGCGCGGCTTCAGTGCCGAGATCGTCGAACTGTCCGAAGGCGAGGTCGCCGGTATCAAGGGTGCCACCGTGCATATCAAGGGCGAGTACGCGTTTGGCTGGCTGCGCACCGAGATCGGTGTGCACCGCCTGGTGCGCAAGAGCCCGTTCGACTCCGGCGCACGCCGTCACACTTCGTTCTCGGCCGTGTTCGTCTCGCCCGAGATCGACGACAAGGTCGAGATCGAGATCAACCCGTCCGATCTGCGCATCGACACCTACCGCTCCTCCGGTGCCGGTGGTCAGCACGTCAACACCACCGATTCGGCGGTGCGGATCACCCACGTGCCGACCAACACCGTGGTCGCGTGTCAGAACGAACGCTCCCAGCACGCGAACAAGGACACCGCCATGAAAATGCTGCGGGCCCGCTTGTACGAGCAGGAGATGCAGAAGCGCAACGCCGCCTCGCAGGCGCTGGAAGACACCAAGTCGGACATCGGCTGGGGTCACCAGATCCGTTCCTACGTGCTCGATGACTCGCGCATCAAGGATTTGCGAACTGGCGTCGAGCGTAGCGATTGCCAGAAGGTTCTCGATGGCGACCTCGACGGATACCTCGAAGCCAGCCTCAAGCAGGGGCTCTGATCCGCAATATGTAGTGCCCCTGCAGTAGTTAGCCCGTTAGCCAATTTGAAATACACGCCAGGCAGATAGAACGACCATGAGCGACCAACAGCCCGACCAGAATGAACTGCAACAGGAAGAGAACAAGCTGATTGCCCAGCGCAAGGACAAGCTTGCCGTCATCCGTGAGCAGGGCAACGCCTTCCCCAACGACTTCCGCCGCGACAACCTCTGCGCCGACCTGCAGAAACAGTACGTCGACAAGACCAAGGAAGAGCTGGAAGCCGCCGCCATTCCGGTCAAGGTCGCCGGGCGCATCATGCTCAACCGTGGCTCCTTCATGGTCATCCAGGACATGAGCGGGCGCATCCAGGTCTACGTCAACCGCAAGACCCTGCCGGAAGAGACCCTGGCGGCGGTCAAGACCTGGGACATGGGCGACATCATCGCCGCTGTCGGCACCCTGGCCCGTTCGGGCAAAGGCGACCTGTACGTCGAGATGACCGACGTGCGCCTGCTGACCAAGTCGCTGCGCCCGCTGCCGGACAAGCACCACGGCCTGACCGATACCGAGCAGCGCTATCGCCAGCGCTACGTCGACCTGATCGTCAACGAAGACGTGCGCGACACGTTCCGCGTACGTTCCCAGGTGATCGCCCACATCCGTCGTTTCCTCGCCGAGCGCGACTTCCTCGAAGTGGAAACGCCGATGCTGCAGACCATCCCCGGTGGCGCGGCAGCCAAGCCGTTCGAAACCCACCACAACGCCCTGGACATGGCCATGTTCCTGCGCATCGCGCCGGAGCTGTACCTCAAGCGCCTGGTGGTCGGTGGTTTCGAGAAGGTCTTCGAGATCAACCGCAACTTCCGTAACGAAGGCGTCTCGACCCGGCACAACCCCGAGTTCACCATGCTCGAGTTCTACCAGGCCTACGCCGACTACGAAGACAACATGGACCTGACCGAGGAACTGTTCCGCGAACTGGCCCAGGCCGTCCTCGGCACCACCGACGTGCCGTACGGCGACAAGGTGTTCCACTTCGGCGAGCCGTTCGTGCGCCTGTCGGTGTACGACTCGATCCTCAAGTACAACCCGGACATCACCGCCGCCGACCTCAATGATGTCGAGAAGGCCCGCGCCATCGCCAAGAAGGCCGGTGCCAAGGTGCTCGGCCACGAAGGCCTGGGCAAGCTGCAGGTGATGATTTTCGAGGAGCTGGTCGAGAGCAAGCTGGAACAGCCGCACTTCATCACCCGTTACCCGTTCGAAGTCTCGCCGCTGGCCCGTCGTAGCGACGACGATCCGAGCGTGACCGACCGCTTCGAGCTGTTCATCGGTGGCCGCGAGATCGCCAACGCCTACTCCGAGCTCAACGACGCCGAAGACCAGGCCGAGCGCTTCCAGCAGCAGGTGGCCGAGAAGGACGCCGGCGACGACGAGGCCATGCACTTCGACGCCGACTTCGTCCGTGCCCTCGAATACGGCATGCCGCCGACCGCGGGCGAGGGCATCGGTATCGACCGCCTGGTGATGCTGTTGACCAATTCGCCGTCGATCCGCGACGTCATCCTGTTCCCGCACATGCGGCCGCAGGCATGACGCTGGTGTGATCAAGGAAAAGGTCTGCTTCGGCAGGCCTTTTTTGTATCGGCGAGCCACTCGCCCGGATTGACTACGCTGAGTGGGCGCGGAGACACTCGATTCCCGCCCGACCTGAGGAGTGCCCGATGAACGCCTGGCGTGTCCTGTTTGCCGCCTTTGCCTGCCTGTTGCTCAATGGTTGCCTGGTGACCTTCAAGGAACCCATCGCGCCGGGTGAGCCTGCGCCGGTCCCGCTGCTCGGCGAGTGGGAGCGCAAGGACGAGTGGGGGGACCGTCAGTTCCTCGAAGTCACCCGGGCCGGTTCCAATGTCTACAAGGCTCACCTGTGGACCAATAGCGATGGTGCGCTCAAGGATGAACAGACCTTCGGTTTCACCGTGGCCCATTACGGACGCCGCTGGTACCTGTCTGCCGGTCTGCCGAAGAGCCAGGGGGCGAATTTCGCCATCGCCGGCTTCGAGTTGACCGAAGACAGCCAGTTGGTGGTCTACAACCTCGACAGCGAGCGCGTGCTCCAGGATATCCAGCAGGGCGAGTTGCAGGGCAAGCCGACGGCCATCGGCGATGCCGAAGGTGTCTTGGTCAGCAGCTCCCTGGACAGCGTATTCCGTTACCTCGACGACCAGGCGAACCTGGACGTATTCGTCGAGGCCGCGCGTTTTCAACGCAGCAACCGCTGACGAGGCCAGGCAATGAGCAAAAGCAAGCCGCTGGACACCTATCAGCAGACGATTCGTACCTTGTCCGACCGTATCGTCGAGGCACAGACACCGATTCGCGTACTCGATGCGATCAAGTGGGACGAGAGTGTGAAGAAGGGCTTTCTCAAGGCCAGGGGCAAGGAGATGCCGGCGGTCGATCGTGCCTATTACGACAGTCGCCCGCTGGCCTTCGATGCGTCGGCGAAGAAGCTGGAGTTCCAGAACATCGAGCGTGACATCACGCGCCAGCTTGGCCAGTTCAACCCGGTCGGGCAGATCATGCGGCGCATGTGCAAGGAATACCGCATGGTCATCCGCATGCTCGAAGCGCGTGGCACGGCGGATTTTGGTCTGATCTCCCAGGAACTCTACGGCGCGGCATCGGATGCCTTCCATGCCGGCGACCCGACCCTGGCCGACCTGGGGCTGATGCTCTCCGACTACCTGAACAACATCGCCAGTCGCAGCGAACTGCAGGATGAACCCAAGACGCTCAGCGCCAAGGATGCGGTGGAATTGCTGCAGACTCGGCTGTCGGCGGTATTCGGTGACGACGCCATCCGGGTGATCGAGTCCGACGGCATCGTCGCCGATGCGGCGGCCGGCGCCGACTACATCAAGGTGCGTGCCGACGCGATGTTCAACGAGCGTGACGTGCGCGCGCTGGAGGTTCACGAGGGATTGGTGCACGTAGGCACCACGCTGAATGGCCAGAACCAGCCGATCTGTACCTTCCTGGCCAAGGGGCCGCCCTCGTCGACCGTGACCCAGGAAGGCCTGGCGATTCTCATGGAGGTGATCGCCTTCGCATCCTATCCGACCCGCCTGCGCAAGCTGACCAATCGCACCCGGGCCATCCACATGGCGGAGGAGGGCGCGGATTTCCTCCAGGTGTTCCAGTTCTACCAGGAGCAGGGCTACGCCATGGCCGAGAGCTACGGCAACGCCAGCCGGGTGTTCCGCGGCTCGTCGCCGACCGGCCTGCCCTTCACCAAGGACCTGTCCTACCTGAAGGGCTTCATCATGATCTACAACTACATCCAGCTCGCCGTGCGCAAGGGCAAGCTGGAGCAGATTCCGCTGCTGTTCTGTGGCAAGACCACGCTGGAGGACATGCGCACCCTGGGGCAGCTGGTTGAGGAGGGATTGGTGACGCCGCCGAAGTACCTGCCGCCGCAGTTCCGCGATCTCAACGCCCTGTCGGCCTGGATGTGCTTTTCCAACTTCCTCAACCACCTGAGCCTGGACCGGATCGAAGCGGACTACGCGAATATTCTCTAGGGTCTGTTGCCGTTTCGGCGCAAGCCGCGTTGTCGCGAGAAATAGCCCCCGGTTAGGCGCAGGACGCAGGCAA